>NZ_PPTS01000001.1:0-594828 GCF_003340385.1 Gordonibacter pamelaeae
TCCTCTCTGCCATGATCCTTGCCCCTACGCGGCCGCCCCCTTCGGGCCCGCCCTCGGACAAGGATTCTCGGACTCAACCGTACGCGTTCGGCTAACTTCAAGAGGAAAGGCAAAGTGTTCGGATCAACTTGCTAATCAACTCTCCCCTCATACGGCTTCTCAAAGCCTTTAAAAGCCGTTGAAATTGTTGGTGCCGTACCGTGGTTATGGTACAATTTTCCAGTTGCCGTCCCGCCATCCGGCCGTCGCTAAGCGACCTTGGCCGAGGCGGCCCGCGACGGCTGCGCCGCCCGTGCCCGTCCCGCGCGGGACCGCGGCGCGTCCTCACGAAAATACGCACTGAAAAAGGAGCATGTCAGTGGCAAACAAACCTGACCATTACGACGGTTCCGACATCCAGGTCCTCGAGGGCCTGGAGGCGGTCCGCAAGCGTCCGGGCATGTACATCGGCTCGACGGGCCCACGCGGCCTGCATCACCTGGTGTACGAGGTCGTGGACAACGCAGTCGACGAGGCGCTCGCCGGCTACTGCGACACCATCGAGGTGTGGATCCACCCCGACAACTCCATCACGGTCGACGACAACGGGCGCGGCATCCCCGTGGACAAGCACCCCAAGGAGAAGATCCCCACGGTGGAGGTCGTCCTCACCATCCTGCATGCCGGCGGCAAGTTCGGCGGCGAGGGCTACAAGGTGTCCGGCGGCCTGCACGGCGTGGGCGTGTCGGTGGTGAACGCGCTGTCCTCGCGCGTGGAGGTGAGCGTGTTCAAGGAGGGCGTGCAGTACGACATCTCCTTCGACCACGGCAAGACGGCCGAGAAGCTGCGCGAGGTGGGCAAGGTGCGCCGCGGCAACGGCACCACGGTGACGTTCTGGCCCGACCCCACCATCTTCACCGACACCACGGTGTACGACTACGACACGCTGGCCAGCCGCTTCCGCGAGATGGCGTTCTTGAACAAGGGCCTGAAGATCATCCTGCACGACGAGCGCGCGAACCCCGGCAGCACGCTGTCCGACCTCGCGCCCGAGCCGCGCACCGAGGTGTTCCAGTACGCCGGCGGCATCGTGGACTTCGTGAAGTTCCTGAACGAGGGCAAGGAGACGCTGAACAAGCCCATCTACTTCGAGGCCGAGAACGACGACGGCACGGTGGAGGTGGCCATGCAGTGGTCGTCTTCCTATTCCACGAACTCCGTCATGGCCTTCGCTAACAACATCAACACGCACGAGGGCGGCACGCACCTCGACGGCTTCAAGCAGGCCGTCACGCGCACCATCAACGAGTACGCCCGCGCGAAGGGCATCCTCAAGGAGAAGGACTCGAACCTCTCCGGCGACGACACGCGCGAGGGCTGCGCGGCCATCATCTCGGTAAAGCTGCACGACCCGCAGTTCGAGGGCCAGACGAAGACGAAGCTCGGCAACACCGAGATCCGCCCGCTCGTGCAGAACGCGGTGACCCAGGGGCTCGCCGAGTACCTTGAGGAGAACCCGAAGCCGGCCAAGCGCATCATCGACAAGGCCACACAGGCGCTCAAGGCCCGCGAGGCCGCCCGCAAGGCCCGCGAGATGACGCGCCGCAAGGGAGTGCTCGACTCGTTCGCGCTGCCGGGCAAGCTGGCCGACTGCTCGTCCAAGACCCCGGCCGATTCCGAGATATTCATCGTAGAGGGCGACTCCGCAGGCGGCTCGGCCAAGCAGGCCCGCGACCGCAAGACGCAGGCCATCTTGCCCCTGCGCGGCAAGATCTTGAACGTGGAGCGCGCCGGCCTGCACCGCTCGCTCTCCAGCGACACCATCAGCTCGCTCATCACGGCCATCGGCACGAACATCGGCGACGACTTCGACGCCGACCAAGCGCGTTACCACCGCATCATCATCATGACCGATGCCGACGTCGACGGTGCGCATATCCGCTGCCTTCTGCTCACGTTCTTCTACCGCTACATGCCGGAGCTCATCAACCGCGGCTACATCTACATCGCGCAGCCGCCCATCTTCGGCTTGAAGAAGAAGAACTCGCGCAGCCCCAAGATCGAGCGCTACATCTATGACGAGAGCGCGCTCGGATCGGTGCTCGTCGAGTACGACAATCCGGACAAGTTCGACGTCCAGCGCTACAAGGGCCTTGGCGAGATGGACCCCGACCAGCTGTGGGAGACCACGATGGAGCCCGAGACGCGCACGCTTCTGCAGGTGAACATCGACGATGCGGCCGAGGCCGAGCGTGTGGTGAGCGAGCTCATGGGCGACCAGGTGGAGCCCCGCAAGGAGTTCATCCAGAAGCACGCCCGCGACGTCCGGTTCCTGGACATTTAAGGAGAATCTAAGTGGCAGACAACAACGATTCTTTCGACGAGTTCCTCAACCGCGCCGAGGAGGACTTCGACGCGGCGAACGGCGGCGGGGAAGAGGACGACCTGGAAGGCGCCCTCGCCGACGCGGAGGACGCCGAGGCCGACGACGATGCCCCGCGCGGCCCCGGCTCGGTGATCTCCGACGAGATGCGCGCCAAGGCGCTCATCAAGGACGACCTGCCGAGCGCCCATGGCGAGATCGTGGAGGGAGCCAACGGCGGCAACGGCACCATCGTGCGCACGGCGTACCTGGGCAAGGAGATGCAGACGTCGTTCCTGGAGTATTCCATGAGCGTCATCGTGGCCCGCGCCCTGCCGGACGTGCGCGACGGCCTGAAGCCGGTGCACCGCCGCATCCTCTACGCCATGAACGAGAGCGGTTACACGCCCTCGCGCCCGCACATGAAGTCGGCCCGTACCGTGGGCGACGTCATCGGCAAGTACCACCCGCACGGCGACTCGGCGGTGTACGACACCATGGTGCGCCTGGCCCAGCCGTTCTCTATGCGCGTGCCCCTGATCGACGGCCATGGCAACTTCGGCTCCATCGACGGCGACGGCGCGGCGGCCATGCGCTACACCGAGGCGCGCCTCGACAAGGCGGCCATGGAACTGCTCTCTGACCTGGACAAGGAGACGGTCGACTTCCAGCCGAACTACGACGAGAGCCTGGAAGAGCCCGTCGTGCTGCCGGCCCGCTTCCCGAACCTGCTGGTGAACGGCTCGCAGGGCATCGCCGTGGGTATGGCCACGAACATCCCGCCGCACAACCTGCGGGAGACCATCGACGCCACGTGCCTCATGCTCGACAACCCCGACGTCACCACCGAGGAGCTCATGAAGGCGCTCCCCGGCCCCGACTTCCCCACGGGCGGCATCATCATGGGCAAGAAGGGCATCATCGACGCCTACGAGACGGGCCGCGGCTCGCTCACCGTGCGCGCCCGCTGCGAGGTTGAGGAGAAGAAGAACGGCCGCAGCTCCATCATCGTGAAGGAAATCCCCTACATGGTGAACCGCCAGCGCCTGCTTGAGAAGCTGGGCGAGCTCGTGCGCGACAAGAAGCTGCCCGAGATCTCGAACATCCACGACGGCGCCGACCGCCACGGCATCGACATCATCATCGACCTCAAGCAGAACGCCATTCCGCAGGTGGTGCTCAACAAGCTGTACAAGCACACGCAGCTGCAGGTGGGCTTCGGCGCCATCATGCTGTCGCTCGTGGACGGCGTGCCGCGCGTGCTCTCGCTCAAGGAGATGCTGCACTACTACATCGCGCACCAGGAAGACGTCATCGTGCGCCGGACGCGCTACGAGCTGGCGAAGGCCGAGGAACGCGCGCACATCCTCGAGGGCTTGGTGGTCGCACTCGACAATATCGACGAGGTCATCACCATCATTCGCTCCTCGCAGACCGACGCCGAGGCGGCCTCTCGCCTCACCGAGCGCTTCGGGCTGTCGAAGAAGCAGACCGACGCCATCTTGGAGATGAAGCTGCGCCGCCTGACCGGCTTGGAGCGCGGCAAGATCGAGGACGAGCTGGCCGCCCTGCGCGAGAAGATCGACTACTACAAGCGCGTCCTGGGCGACATGACGCTCGTGCGCGAGATCATCAAGGACGAGCTGCAGGAGATCAAGAAGAAGTTCGGCACGCCGCGCAAGACGCTTCTCTCGGCCGACGCCAAGGACATCGACGTGGAGGACCTCATCGCCGACGAGAACATGGTGGTGACGGTGACGAAGGCCGGCTACGTGAAGCGCCTGCCCGTGGCCACCTACCGCCAGCAGAAGCGCGGCGGCAAGGGAATGCAGGGCGTGAACCTGAAGGACAACGACTACGTGGAGCACCTGTTCGTGGCGTCGACGCACGCGTACATGCTGTTCTTCTCCACGGCCGGCAAGGTGTACCGCCTGAAGGTGTACGAGCTTCCCGAGGCATCGCGCCACGCACGCGGCACGGCCATCGTGAACCTGTTGCCGCTGGCGAAGGGGGAGACCATCTCCGCCGTCATTGCCACGAAGGACTTCCCGGCTGACGAGTTCCTCATGTTCGCCACGTCGCACGGCATGGTGAAGAAGACGTCCATGGAGCTGTACGACCGCACGCGCCGCGACGGCCTCATCGCCATCAACCTGAAGGATAACGACGAGCTCATCTCGGTGAAGCGCGTCGCGCCCGGCGAGAAGGTCATCATGGTGTCGAGCGCCGGCAAGGCCATCAAGTGGGACGAGGGCGAGGTGCGCGGCATGGGCCGTGACACCATGGGCGTGCGCGGCATGAACGTGCCGCCTATCGCGCGGGTGCTGGGCATGGAGATTGCCAAGCCCAGGACCGAGTTGTTCGTCATCACCGAGAAGGGCTTCGGCAAGCGCACCCCCGTGAGCGACTACCCCGACCACCATCGCGGCGGCCAGGGCGTGTTCACCATCACCATGACGGAGAAGAAGGGCCTCTTGGCCGCCATGAAGATCGTGGCGCCCGACGAGGAGATCATGATCATGTCCGAGGAGGGCGTGGTCGTGCGCACCCCGGTGTCCGGCATCTCCGAGCTCGGCCGCTCCACGCAGGGCGTCTGCGTGATGAAGGTGGGCGACGGCGACCGTGTGACGGCCGTGGCCATCTCGAGCCGCGCCAAGAAGAAGCGTCCCTCCGGCGAGAAGCCCGGCAACGAGGACGAGGCGACGCTCGACTTGCTGGAAGAGGAGTCCGAGGAGGGCGGCCTCTCCGAGAACGAGATCGACGAGGCTTAAAACCGAGCGATTGATCGTCCGGCGACCTGCAGCCGCGCCCCGCGCGCTTGCAGGCGCCGACCCAGCCGACGGGCCCGCAAGGGCCCGTCGGTCGTTCTTGCTCTGCGGTTCCCCGTTTCCTTCGCTACTCGATTATACTGTCGCTCCATTCCTCATCCTCTTGATCATCCCCTCCCTCCCCCTCCGAATCGTTTTTTCATTCCCCTTATCAGTTCGTCCTCCTAGCAACGCGATTCAATTTATCGAGCACCAACTCCAACTCTCTATTTCGCTTCCCGTATTCTCATCCGTTTCTTTTGTCGCTCATGTTTCAGTCCTTCCTTCCTTCGCGAGGCTCCTCGCTGATCAGGTTCTCGATTTTTCGTTCTCCGCCCTCCCTTTCTGCCTTTTTGCAAAATGTTTCACGTGAAACATTTGGTTATTAATTCAATCAACAAATAACTTTTTGAACTTCGTGAATTAGCGAACGTTCGTACTCATGAATGCGGAAATAATGGATGGGTCAAGTGCCCGTCATGCGGGTGTTGACGTGCCGTATACTGCACGCCTCGTGAATGTGAACACGTCTGCTGGAAGGCAGGCGCTTCGTATGAAAGGGGGGCGGAGAAGCCCATGTCCATTACCGCATTGGCCCAAGGGGCGCGTGGTCGCGCACAGGGAGCCTGGGGGAACGCACAGAACGCGCGACGGCGTGCCGGGGATGCGCGGAGGGCCCGCGCTGGGCGCGCACCGGCCGAGAAGACCTCGTCGGCCGACGTGTTCGTGCTGTCCGTCCCGCTGTTCATCGAGCTGTTCATGCAGATCATGGTAGGCAACGTGAACCAGATGATGCTGGCCCCGCACGGCACCGACCCGGTCGCCGCCGTGGGCAACGCGCTGCAGATACTCAACATCATCACGATCGCGCTGTCGGCCATGGGCACGGCGTCCACCGTGCTGGTCACGCGCGTGCTGGGGAACGCCTCGTCCAAGCGCACGATATCGGAGATCGCCACCGTCGCGCTCGTGGTGAACATGGCCTTGGGCGCCCTCATGACGGCGGTGCTGTTCGCGTTCTGGCCGCAGTTCTTCAGCTGGCTGCACATCGATGCCACGCTGTGGGGCATGGGCTCGTCGTTTTTGCTTATCGTGGGCTCCACCACCATCCTGCAGGGCGCGTTCTTCGCCATCACGGCGCTTCTGCGCAGCTTTGCGCGCGTGGGCGACGTCATGGGGGCCAGCCTGGCCATGAACGCGGTGAACGTCGGCGTGGGCCTTGTGCTGGTGAACGGCCTGGGCGGCGTGCCGGCGCTCGGCGTAGAGGGCACTGCGGCCGCCAACGTGGCGGCACGCGTCGTGGGCCTGGGGCTGGCGGCGTTCATGCTGCTGCGCCACACCGACGTCCGACCGTCGCCGCGGCTGCTGCGCCCGTTCCCGAAAAAGACGCTCAAGAACATGCTGGGCGTGGGCATCCCCTCGTCGGGCGAGCAGATGAACTACGACCTGGCTCAGATCGTCATCCTGTCGTTCATCAACGTGCTCGGTACGACGGTGGTCACGGTGAAGGTGTACTGCTCCATGCTGGCGAGCATCGCCTACCTGTACTCCATAGCGCTGTCGCAGGCGACGCAGATCGTGCTGGGCTACCTGTTCGGCGCAGGTAAGTTCGACATCGTGCGCAGGCGCGTGTGGATGGCCGACCTCATAGCCGCCGTGCTCACCACGGCCGTGTCGCTCACGCTGTGGTGGAACTTCGACGCTGTGGTGGGGCTGCTCACCGCCGACCCGGTCGTGCACGAGCTGGGCCGCCAGATCATGCTGGTGGAAGTGTTTCTGGGAATAGGCCGCAGCCTGAACATTGTCATGGTGCGCGCCCTCATCGCGCTCGGCGACGTGCGCACGCCGGTGACGGTGAACGTGGCGTTCTCGTGGGTGTTCGCAGTGGGCGGCGGCTGGCTGCTGGGCATCGGCTGGGGCTGGGGCCTCGTGGGCATGTGGATAGCCATGTGCATCGACGAGTGGCTGCGCGCCGGCTTCCTCATTGCCACGTTCGCACGCGGCGGTTGGAAGCGGCGGGCGCTCGGCTCCGTCGAAGGGGGAGGGGTAGAGCATACGGGCCCCCGTCGGGAGCGTCCGGCGCCGATCGGTTCCAGCGAGGTTGGCGCGCGCGTGTCTGCGGCTTCCGAGAAGCCCGAACTGCCCCCGACCGAGCCAACGTTCGGCCCTTTCGCGCCGACGCGGGTGAAGCAGGGCGAGATCGTGGGGGTAAACGTCCCGTCGTTCGTGGTGACCACGGCGCTCGACGGCAGCAACTCGGCGTCCGTTCTCGATGACATCGCCTCGTCGTTCTGGTAGGCGAGGCGATGTCGGGTCCCTCCGCCCGCCGTCGGACTGCTACCGCTCGCCCCTTCGGGGCAGCCGTCGGCAGGTCGGCGTTGGGGAGCTACCCTTCGAAATCCTCCGGGGCCAGCTCTTCCAGGAACGTGCGGAAATCGGCGAGCTCGTCTTCCGCGTCCGGCGCGTTCTTGAACACGTAGGGGAACGACGCCCGTTCGAGCACGTCCTCCTCGATGAAGATGGGCGCCTGCTGGCGCAGCGCGAGGGCGATGGCATCGGACGGGCGCGCATCCAGGTCGATCAGACGGTCGTGCTGCTTGAGCGTGAGCCGCGCGAAGAACATGGCGCCCTTCACGTCGTTGATGACCACGTGGTCGACGCGCGCGTCGAGGTTCGTGAGCGCATCGAGGAACAGGTCGTGCGTCATGGGCCGTGCCAAGCGGGCTTTCTCCAAGGCTATCCCCAGTTGGGTGGCCTCGTTCATGCCAACCCAGATGGGAACGATGCGGTACTTTCCGGGCTGCGACGGCTCTTCGATGGGCTGCAGCACGAGAATGGAGGGAGCCGGCGCGGCCGACACGATCAGGGTTTGCACGTTGACGGGTTTCATCGCAGCTCCTCGTTGGCTCGGGTTCGCCGGTACGTCGATCGCCCTCGATTATACCGCGCGCTTGCGATATCGACGGTTGACGAGGAAGGCGTTTTCCTCGCGTGACGGGCCCGTGGCAAACCGTCCGCACGCCGTCGATGCAAGCTGCGTCGACCCTGGCGCCCCGATGGTCTGGACGGGCAGGGAAGATAGCGCCGCCGTGGGCTCCTTCGGCTTTCGGGAAGTTCAAACGAGCGCATCGCCAGGGCAACCTTTTGAAATTCCTTGCGAAAAGTGCTTGACCAAACCGTTGATTCTGGGTTACAGTATCCAGGCACTTTTTTACGGGCCCGTAGCTCAGTTGGTTAGAGCGCACGCCTGATAAGCGTGAGGTCGCTGGTTCAAATCCATTCGGGCCCACCACTTTTTGCGATAAACGCTCCACCGTGAGCCGAGTTAGCCGGTGGAGCGTTTATTATTTTCCGAAGAAAGTGCCGTTTCCCTTTTCGCCAAGGCTCGTTCCGAGGCGGCAGGCGCGAGACGAAGAACGGGGCATTAGCTCAGCTGGGAGAGCGACGGCTTTGCAAGCCGTAGGTCAGGGGTTCGATCCCCCTATGCTCCACCATAACATCCAACGGCCGCGAGGCCGTTTCTTTTTTTTCCTCAACCGAACACCAGCAGGTGGACCATGCCCAGCACGGCGATATGGGCCGGGTAGTAGGCGTAGAAGAACCATTTCATGGGAAGGCCGCGCCGTCCGCGGTAAGAGTAGAGCAGCGGGATGGTTGCAGGACAGCCAACGAGCGGGTAGAGGACGAAGGGGAGCAGCGACCAGTCGCCGCCTGCCGCAACGGCGCTCGCAAGCTTGCCGAGCAGGGGAAGGCCCTCGGCCACGGCAACCAGCAGAACCGGTGCGGCAACGGCGCCGAGCGGCGTGCGCAGCAAGGCGGGCACCGCGTCGTCGGCAGTCTGGTAGGTCGCGCGGGAGGAACCTGCATCGGCAGGTGCGGCCGCGCTGGGAGCTGCACCGGGTGCCGAGTCCGCCTGGGCGGATCGGCACCCGCGCAGGCACGGGCCGGCGCCGAGCTTCTTGAACAGCACGATCACAACCACGCCGACGAAGCCCCAATCGCACGCCAGGCTGGCCAGCGCTCCCGCTGCGGTTACGGCCCAGAACGCGCCGCGACTGCGCACATGCTCGTCGGCGTACAGCACGCCCAGGCCTATGAGCAGCGTGAACAGCACGTTGATGTTGTCATCGAGGAACAGGCCGTAGGGGATCTGGGATACCAATGCGAACGCCCCGAGCCGGAACGCGTACCGCTTGACGTTGGACGTGCGGCGGTATCCCTCGACCAGCAGGAAGGCCATGACGGGAAACGTGAGGCCGCCCAATCCGATGAGCACGCATGACGCCCAGAAAGGAAGCTCGTTGGCGAAGAGATAGCCCGCATGGTTCGCGGTCATGCCGACGATGGCAACCGCCTTGAGCGCGAACGACGACAACCCGCCGGTTCCGGCACATGCCGCCCCTCGTTCGCTGCCTGCCATCGGTTCGCCTCCGTCTCCGCGGCTGTTTCGCGCACCTGCCGGTGCAGGGCATCGATTATACTGCATCCCATGAACCTGCCCGCCTTACGCCGCCGTCATCTTCTTGCGTACATCGTCGTCTCCTGTGCGTTGGCCGTCGCGTGCCTGAACGTCGTGCCCGGCGGCTCGTTGGGCGCCGTTGTCGTGCAGACGGCCGCAGCCGGAGTCGCCGTTATCGTGGTGCTCGCGCTGTTCGATCCGGCGGCCTTGAAAAGCAGGCATCCCGTACCGAGAAACGCTCGCGGCGCCTTCCTCATGTGCGCCGGTGTACTGGCCATCGCCCTTGCGGCGGGGCTTGCGACGGTCGGCCTTGCAGGGGCGGAGGCCGGGATAAAGCCTCCCGGTTCTGCGGATATCGCCTTGTTCCTGATCCTTTGCCTGCTCACCGGTGTGTTCGAGGAGGCGTTGTTCCGTGGCGTCCTGTTCCGCAGCTTCGCGGAGGTGCTGGAAGGGACGGGAACCTACCGCCCGCTGCTCGTCGCAGCAGCGGCATCGGCGGCGATTTTCGGCATCCTGCATGTTTCAGGAACCGCCGCTCCGCCAGTCGATGCCGTCTCCCTCGTCCAGCTTGCGGGCAAACCGGTGCAGGCGGCCTTGTTCGGCGTCATCATGGCGGGCGTGTACGCGCAGTCGGGAAACCTGTGGTTGGCCGTAGGCGCGCATGCGGCGCTCAATGCCCTGTCCGAGCTGCCGTCGTTCGCGACGAGCGGCCTGCTGGTGGAAACCTATGTGACGGGCAGCCCCGCCGACCTGGCCGTGCTGCTGGGAACGATCGCACTGTTCGTTCCGCTTGCCGCCGTTGCAGCGCGCGGCCTGGCACGAGCCGGTCGGCTGGCTTGACCCTGCCGCAAACCTTCGCCCGCGTGCATTCTGTGACGCCCCTTGCCGCGCCCCGGCTTCTCATGCCGACGTGGTACTATACTTCTTCGGCAAACGAACGCGCGAGCAGCGCGCCATCACGATTCTGCGGGGAGTTATGAACCGGACGGAAGCACTGCGCATCTTGGGACTCGACGAGGATGCCACCCTCGCCGACATCAAGACGGCATACAAGGAGACGGCGCAGATCCTGCATCCCGACCGCTTCGCCACGAACAAGAAGCTCCAGGACCGCGCCACCGAGCAGTTCAAGAACCTCCAAGAGGCATACGAGTACCTGACCAGCGGGAAAGGCTCGCGAACGAAGGCCGGTCGCGCCGCCTCCGCAACGCGCGCCTATGGGCCGGGCGGCCAGGCCGAGGCGCGCCTCGCCGGCATCGCCGCAGCCCGCACGCAGCTGGTGCACCAGCGCGACGTCGTGTACGACGAGCGCCGCAACGGTCTGGTCATGGCGGGGATCGGCGCGGTGGTGGCCATCCTCTTCCGCAAACCGGGGCCGCTGCTCATCTTGGCCACGGCAGGCGTGACGGCCGTGATGTGGGGAATCATCCAGGCTGTCGGCGCCCAGCGCACCATCGGCACGCTCAACGAGCACATCGACGAGCTCAAGGCAGAGCAGCGCCGCCTGGAAAGCGAGCTTGAGGACTTGGAGTAGCCTCGCCGCCTGCCTGCTCTGCGTCGATACGTCGTCGCTCGGCGCACCTGCAAGGGAACCATCGCGGCCCCGCGCCGCGCAACCGATACCGAGAGAAGAAGGAACAGCGTGAAACAAGAGAACCTCCGCAACATCGCCATCATCGCCCACGTCGACCACGGCAAGACCACGCTCGTGGACCGGCTGCTGTACACGAGCGGCGTTTTCCGCGAGAACCAGCAGGTGGACGAGCGCGTGCTCGACAGCAACGACCAGGAGCGCGAGCGCGGCATCACCATCCTGTCGAAGAACATCTCCGTCACCTACAACGGCGTGAAGATCAACGTCATCGACACGCCGGGCCACGCCGACTTCGGCGGCGAGGTGGAGCGCGTGCTCAACATGGCCGACGGTGCCCTGCTCATCGTGGACGCGTTCGAGGGCCCCATGCCCCAGACGCGGTTCGTGCTGAAGCACGCGCTGTCGCTCGGCCTGCGCATCGTGCTCGTGGTGAACAAGATCGACCGCCCCGGCGCCCGTCCCGAGGAAGTGGTGGACGAGGTGTTCGACCTCATGGTGGAGCTCGAGGCGTCCGACGAGCAGCTCGACTTCCCCATCATCTACGCCAGCGCCGTGAACGGCTACGCGCGCTTCGCCCCTGACGACGACAACATGGACATGCTGCCCTTGCTGGAGACCATCCTGAAGGAGATCCCGGCACCCGACTGCGAGCCGAACGGCCCGGTGGCGCTGCAGATCTGCACGGTCGACCACTCGAGCTTCGTCGGCCGCATCGGCGTGGGCCGCCTGTTCAGCGGCACTATCCACAAGAACGAGCAGGCGCTGGTCATCAAGAACGACAACACGCGCTACAACACCGTCATCAAGGACGTGTTCACGTTCGAGGAGCTGGGCAAGAAGAAACAGCAGGAAGTGCACGCGGGCGACATCGTGGCCGTGGTGGGCGTGGAGGACGCCGACATCGGCGACATGGTCACGAGCCGCGAGAACCCGGTGCGCCTCGACCCCATCGAGGTCGAGGAGCCCACGATGGCCGTCGTGTTCGAGGCGTCCACCAGCCCGCTCATCGGCCGCGAGGGAGACATCGTGGGCGCGCGCCAGCTGAAGGAGCGCCTCATGCGCGAGGCGGAGAGCAACATCTCCATGCGCATCGAGGAGCTGGAGGACAAGTCCGGCGTGGAGGTGGCCGGGCGCGGCGTGCTGCACCTGTCCGTGCTCATGGAGACGATGCGCCGCGAGGGCTTCGAGTTCCAGGTGGGTCGCCCGCGCGTGCTCATCAAGAAGGACGAGCAGGGCCGCAAGCTCGAGCCCATCGAGGAGGCCACGGTCGACGTGCCCAGCGAGTACGCGGGCAAGGCCATCGAGGTGTTCGGCAGCGCCGGCGGCGAGATGGCCGACATGTTCCAGCGCGGCGACCAGACGCACCTCGTGTTCAAGATCCCCACGCGCGGCACCATGGGCCTGCGCACCCGCCTTTTGAACGTCACGCGTGGCGAGGCAACCATGTTCCACCACTTCAGCGAGTACGGCGCCTACCGCGGCGACTTCAACGGCCGCAAGAACGGCTCCATGATCAGCATGTCCACCGAAAAATCGGTGGCCTATGCGCTCGACACGCTGCAGGAGCGCGGCAAGCTGTTCGTGGGCCCGGGCGAGGACTGCTACGAGGGCATGATCGTGGGCGAGAGCGCGAAGGAAGGCGACATGGTCGTCAACATCGCGAAGTCGAAGCAGCTGGGCAACCAGCGCTCGAGCGGCGCCGACAAGGCCATCCAGCTCACGCCGCCGCAGACGTTCACCTTGGAGGAGGCGCTGGAGTACATCGAGGACGACGAGCTGGTGGAGGTCACGCCGAAGAGCATCCGCCTGCGCAAGCGCATCCTGAGCTCCATCGAGCGCAAGAAGGCCAACAAGAACTAGCAGGCTTCCGCAGGTTCTGTATTTGCCTCGGCAAGAAGCACCTCCGCGTCAGCGTCGGGGGTGCTTCTTCATATAGAGCCTCGTCCATGCTTCGTGAAGCGAAAGTGGGTATATTGTGCATCGCTGCGGTGGCAATTGCCGCGTGTGCGAAAATACCGCTCAGTAACTTACATCATGCACGGCAGCAGCGGCAGCCGGCATGTCGAGGGAAGGGTCCTATGAAGACTGCTAACATCATGAAGGCCGTGTGCGTTGCCGGGTTGGCAGCCACGTGCGTATGGGGCCTGGCGGCCTGTGCGGACGGCGCCTCCGCTTCCGGCACGAAGACCTACACCGGCGGCGTGGCGGCCACGGTCAACGGCACGGAGATTCCCGAGGACGAGGTCACGGGCATGGTCGAGAGCATCCGCTCCCAGATGAGCATGACCGATGCCGATACCTGGGGCCAGTGGCTCGCCGACAACGCCATGACGCCCGAGTCCGTCCGCGAGGAGATGATCGATTCGTTCGCGCAGCAGGAGCTCATCAAGCAGGGCGCGAAGGAGAAGAACATCAGCGTCGAGAGCTCCGAGATCGACGACATCGTGAACAAGACGAAGGCGAACTACGAGGACGACGAGAAGTGGAAGGCCGCCCTCGAGCAGGCCGGCTTCACCGAGGAGAAGTACCGCGAGAACGTTGAGAGCCAGCTCTTGCAGAAGAAGCTGACCGAGTCGTTTGCCTCCGACGAGGAGCCCAGCCAGGAGGACCTGCTGAAGTACGCGCAGATGTACGCCTCCGCCTACGACGGAGCGAAGCGTTCCTCGCACATCCTGTTCGACAGCGGCGACGAGGCCACGGCCCAGAGCGTGCTCGACCAGATCAACAGCGGCCAGCTGGACTTCGCCGAGGCTGCCAAGCAGTACTCCAAGGACAACGCGGAAGGCACCGGCGGCAGCGCCGCGAAGGGCGGCGACGTGGGCTGGGACAAGCTGAGCAGCTTCGTGACCGAGTACACGGATGCCTTGGCCGGCCTTGAGAAGGATCAGGTCAGCGGCTTGGTTACGAGCCAGTACGGCATCCATATCATCAAGTGCACCGACGTGTTCAACGCGCCGAAGGTCGTCGGCGAGGACGGCACCGAGACGGTGGAGCTCACGAGCACCGACCAGATCCCCGTCGAGTTCCTTGACAGCGTGAAGGAATCCCTCAAGCAGCAGAACCAGAGCACGGCGGTCCAGGAGTGGTTCAACGAGTACAAGGAGAATGCCGACATCCAGATCAACCCGATGCCGGAGGGCCTGCCCTACGCCGTCGACATGTCGAAGTACACGCCGGCCGAGGGGTCGACGGGCGCCGAGCAGAACGCTGCCGGCGACAATGCCGACGGCAGCGCCGAGGGCACGACGGACGGTTCCGCCGACAACGGCAGTTCGGCCGATGCTGCCGATGGGAGCGATGCGGCGGGCAACGCCGACGGCTCTGCCGACAATGCGGCCGGCGACCAGCCCGCAGAAGGCGGTGACGGCGCGAGCCAGCAGCCTGCCGAGGCGGCATAGCAGCCCGGCTGCACGGTGCAGGTGCGCAAACCATTATCAACGGCGGGAGCCCTGCGGGGCGCCCGCCGTTTCTCTTTCCCGGTCCCATCTTCCTTGCGTGGTATTCGCGGTATTCCCGCCTCGAGCGCCCCTCCGGTTGCCCCACCGGATATCCACCCTCGGCCACTTCGGCAGTGTTTCACGTGAAACACTGCTTCTGAACAGGAGCGATAAAACGAACATGAGCCTCACCCCGCCCCCTTTCCTTCAACTGCGCAACGCCGTCGTGCGCCGAGCCGGGCGCGTCATCCTGACGGTCGACGCGTTCGAGCTCGCGTGCGGCGAGAACATCGCCCTGCTCGGGCCGAACGGGTCGGGCAAGTCGACGTTCGTGAAGCTTGTCACGCGCGAGATGCTGCCGCTGCACCGCGACGAGCCGCCCGTGCTCTTCAAAGGTTGCGACCGCGCAACGCTCGCCGAAGTAAAGCGCAGCCTGGGCGTGGTGTCGTCTACCATGCAGGAGCAGATGACCGTGCACCTGCCGGCCGTGGACATCGTGGCCGGCGGCCTGTACGGCGCCCTCGGCATCCCGCAGGCCGTTGTCGCTGCCGACGCCGACGCCGCCCGCGACCGGGCGCTCGCTACCATGGGGCTGCTCGGCATCGCCGACCTTGCCGCCCGCGACGCCATGACGCTCTCCACCGGCCAGGCGCGCCGCGCGCTCATCGCCCGCGCGCTCGTGCGCGATCCCGAGGCCCTCGTTCTCGACGAGCCCTGCACCGGCCTCGACCCCGAGGGCATGTTCTACGTGCGCCGCAGCATGCGCGCGCTGGCCCAGGCGGGGAAGTCCATCGTTCTGGTGACGCACTATCCCGAGGACGTCATCCCCGAGATCACCCGCCTCGTGCTCGTGAAGGACGGCGCCGTGTTCGCCGATGGCCCGAAGGAGCACCTGCTCTCCGACGATACTATGAGCGCGCTGTTCGGCGTTCCCCTGCGCGTGAAGCGCACGGCGGTCCCCGCCCTCGCGAAAAATGCCGAAGAGGATGCCTATTTCTCGCTTGTGAGCGCCTATTAGCTGTTGTATACTACGTAGCTGCTGCACGTCCGCGCCCAGCGCGAGCATGCATGTTTCGGACGAGCGGAGAGATGACCGAGAGGCCGAAGGTGCACGATTGGAAATCGTGTGTGCGCCAAAAGCGTACCTAGGGTTCGAATCCCTATCTCTCCGCCAGCTTATTCCCGCGCCCCTGAGGCGCGTTTCATACGGGGCCAGGCCCCGCACCCCAAAGCGGAGGGGTGGCAGAGTGGTTGAATGCGGCGGTCTCGAAAACCGTTTTACCCGTAACCCGGGTAACGAGGGTTCGAATCCCTCCTCCTCCGCCAGTTTTCCAGATGAAGCGCCTCCGGGCGCTTTTTTCATCTCCTCGTGCACGTCCCCCTTAACGTCTTCTTAACGTTGCGCGCCGCTCCTTAACGGCGCGCTAATCCGCGCAACCTTATCGTTTTCCTAGTTTGCAAAGGTGCCGCTGCGGCGGCCTGGAAACGAGGAAGGAAGACGATGGACTACGTAACCGCCGTCGTTGGAGGGTTGAGCGTCATCGTGGCGTTCTACCTGTTCTACGTTCTGCTTCGAGGGGGTGACGAGCGGTGATGGACGAGTTGCTGGAATACGGCATCTACCTTGCCCTGCTCGTGGCGCTCGCCATCCCGCTGTCGGGCTATATCAACAAGGTCATGGCCGGCGAGAGGGTGGCCGTGCTCTCGCGCGTGCTCGTGCCGGTGGAGAACGTGGTGTACCGGTGCATCCGCGTCGACCGTGCCGACGTCATGGGCTGGAAACGCTACCTGATAAGCGCCCTGGTGTTCTCGGCGCTCTCGTTGGCAGGCCTGTTCGCCATCCTCATGCTGCAGGGCGTGCTGCCGGGCAATCCCGAGGGGTTGCCCGGCCTCACATGGGATCTCGCGTTCAACACGGCGGCCAGCTTCGTGACGAACACGAACTGGCAGGCCTATAGCGGCGAGAGCGCACTCAGCTACTTCTCCCAGGCCATCGGCCTGACCGTGCAGAACTTCGTCACGCCGGCCGTGGGCATGGCCGTGCTGTTCGCGTTGTTCCGCGGGTTGGTGAGCGAAGGAGGCCCTGGCTTGGGCAACTTCTTCGTCGACGCGACGCGCGCCGTGCTGTTCGTGCTCATCCCGCTCGCGCTCGTCGTGACCGTGGTGGACGTGTGGCAGGGCTCGCCGCAGAACGTGTCCGAGTATCAGGAGGTTCAGCTGCTGGAACCGGTTGGCATCGATTCGGAGGGCGAGGTGGTAGAAGCCGACGATCCGGCAGCCGTGCAGGTGATCGACGAGGGCGTGGTTCCCATGGGCCCGCAGGCCAGCCAGGTTGCCATCAAGCAGCTCGGCACGAACGGCGGAGGCTATAACGGCGTGAACTCGGCAAGCGCCCTGGAGAACCCCACGCCCCTCACGAACCTGGTGCAGTGCATCTCGCTTTTGCTCATCCCGTTCGCGCTCGTGTTCAGCTTCGGCCGTTTCGTGGCCGATCGGCGGCAGGGGCGGGCTATCTTCGCGGCCATGTTCATAGTGCTGGTGGCAAGCTTGGCGGTGATAGCCTTCTTCGAGCAGGTTGGAACGCCTCAGCTTGCGGCCGACGGCTCGGTGTACATGGGCACGTACGACCAGTCCGGCGGCAACATGGAGGGCAAGGAGGCACGTTTCGGCGTGACCGATTCCTCCCTCTGGGCCGCATTCACCACAGCCGCATCGAACGGCTCGGTCAACTCCATGCATGACAGCTACACGCCCATCGGCGGCATGGTGCCCATCATCCTCATGGGATTGGGCGAGATCATCGGCGGCGGTATCGGCTGCGGCTTGTACGGCATGATCGGTTTCGTCATCCTCACCGTGTTCATCGCGGGGCTGATGGTGGGCCGCACGCCCGAGTACCTGGGCAAGAAGATCGGGCCCAGGGAAATGCGCATGGCCACCATCCTGTGCATCACCACGCCCATGGTCCTTCTTATAGGTGCGGCCGTCATGTGCCTCGATCCGGCGACGGTGGATAGCCTGAACAACTCGGGCGCCCATGGGTTCTCTGAAGTTCTTTACGCCGCCACGTCGGCGGGCGGAAACAACGGATCGGCTTTCGCGGGCTTCAACGGCAACACGCCGATGATCAACGTCGTGCTGGGTTTTGAAATGCTGGCGAACCGCTTCATCCCGCTTGCGGCCACGCTCGTGCTGGCCGGCAGCTTGTGCACGCGGCCGAAGGTGGCGGTGAGCGCGGGCACGCTCTCCACGAGCAATGCGATGTTCGTGTTCCTGCTGATTCTCATCGTGCTGCTGGTCGGCGCCCTGTCGATGTTCCCGGCGCTGGCGCTGGGTCCGATAGCCGAGCAGCTTCACATGGTGCTTTAGGGAAGGCGGGCGAAAAAGAAATGACAACGGCAACTATGAGGAACAATGAAATGAACCATTTGGCGAAGCGCGCCGTGCGCGACTCCTTCGTGAAGCTTGCCCCCCGCGAGCAGGCGAAGAACCCCGTTATGCTCATGGTGTACCTGTCGGCCATCCTGACGCTCGCCCTGTTCGTGCTGTCGCTGTTCGGCATCACGGACTCGCAGCCCGGCTTCATCATTTCCATCTCGGCGGTGCTCTGGCTCACGGTGCTGTTCGCGAACTTCGCGGAGGCGCTCGCCGAGGGCCGCGGCAAGGCGCAGGCCGACTCGCTGCGCGCCGCCAAGCGCGATGTGCCCGCGCACAAGCTCAACGAGGGCCTGGTGGCGAAGGGCCATCACGTGGACGATCCGGCTGAGTTCTTCCGCCTGCAGGCCGACGAGGTGAGTTCGGCGGTTCTGAAGAAGAAGGACCTGTTCTACGTGGCGGCAGGCGAGCAGATCCCCGCCGATGGCGAGATCGTCATGGGCGCCGCATCGGTGGACGAGAGCGCCATCACCGGCGAGTCGGCCCCGGTCATCCGCGAGTCCGGCGGCGACCGCTCCGCCGTCACGGGAGGCACCACCGTGCTTTCCGACTGGCTGGTGGTGCGCGTGACCGCCGACGCGGGCCATAGCTTCCTCGACCAGATGATCGCCATGGTGGAGTCGGCCACCCGCAAGAAGACCCCGAACGAGATCGCGCTCGAGATACTGCTCGTGGCGCTGACCATCGTGTTCCTGATCGTGTCGGTGTCGCTGTTCGCGTTCAGCGGCTTCAGCGCCAACCAGGAGGGCATTGCGAACCCCACCACCATCACCTCGCTCGTGGCGCTGTTCGTGTGCCTGGCGCCCACCACCATCGGCGCGCTGCTGTCGGCTATCGGCATAGCCGGCATGAGCCGCCTGAACCGGGCGAACGTGCTGGCCATGAGCGGCCGCGCCGTGGAGGCCGCGGGTGACGTGGACGTGCTTTTGCTGGACAAGACGGGCACCATCACGCTGGGCAACCGGCAGGCCGCCGAGTTCATACCGGTGGACGGTGCCGCCGAGCACGACCTGGCCGATGCCGCGCAGCTGGCCAGCCTTACCGACGAGACGCCCGAGGGCCGCAGCGTCGTGGTGCTGGCGAAGGAGCGCTTCGGCATCCGCGGCCGCGAGCTCGAGGGCTCGGGCATGGTCAGCATCCCGTTCACCGCGCAGACGCGCATGAGCGGCGTAGATTTCGAGGGCCACGAGATCCGGAAGGGGGCGGCCGATGCCGTCAAGGATTATGTGGAGTCGCACGGCGGCACGTACAGCAGCGAATGCGCCGCAGTCGTTGCGGATGTCTCGCGCGCAGGCGGCACTCCGCTACTTGTTGCTCGCGATCATCGTATTCTGGGCGTCATCCATCTGAAGGACATCGTGAAGCAGGGCATCAAGGAGAACTTCGCCGACCTGCGCACCATGGGCATCAAGACCGTCATGATAACGGGCGACAACCCCATGACGGCCGCCGCCATCGCGGCCGAGGCCGGCGTGGACGACTTCATCGCCGAGGCCACGCCCGAGACGAAGCTGGCCGCCATCCGCCAGTACCAGGCCGAGGGGCATATGGTGGCCATGACGGGCGACGGCACGAACGACGCGCCGGCGCTCGCGCAGGCCGATGTGGCCGTGGCCATGAACAGCGGCACCCAGGCGGCGAAGGAGGCCGGCAACATGGTCGACCTTGATTCCTCGCCCACGAAGCTCATCGACGTCGTGCGCATCGGCAAGCAGCTGCTCATGACGCGCGGTTCGTTGACCACGTTTTCTATAGCGAACGACCTGGCGAAGTACTTCGCCATCGTGCCCGCGCTGTTCGTGCCGCTGTATCCTCAGCTCGAGGCGCTGAACATCATGCACCTCACGAACCCCTACACGGCTATCATGGCGGCCATCATCTACAACGCTCTCATCATCGTGGCGCTCATCCCGTTGGCGCTCAAGGGGGTGAAGTACCGCGAGGCATCGTCGCAAAGCCTGCTTTCCCGCAACCTGCTGGTATACGGACTGGGCGGCATCGTCCTCCCCTTCGTTGCTATCAAGCTGCTCGACATGATGTTGACGGCTTTGGGCGTGGCGTAAGGCAACGAATGCCCGGCCGCGTTTCGAGCGCAATGAAAAAACGGTTGCCGTTATTGAGATGCACTCTCGGTAACGGCAACCAAAAAACGACTGAACGACCATGCGAAAAACGAGCTTCGGAATGAAGAAAGGATGCGAAGCAATGAGGCAAGCGAAAATCTGGGGAAGCGCAGCGCTCTTCTTCCTCGTAACAACCATATTGTGCGGCGTGGTTTACACGGCTGTGTGCACGGGTGTCGCGCAGCTCTTCTTCCCTTATCAGGCAAACGGTTCCATCATAGAAGTCGATGGGACGAAATACGGCAGCGAGCTTGTTGGCCAGGAGTTCCATGACCAGAATCATATGTGGGGCCGGCTCACGAACGCGAACGTCTCCACGTTTACCGACGACGAGGGAAACCCCGTCATGTGGTACGGCCCGTCGAGCCTTAGTCCCGCGAGCGACGATTTCGCCGCTACGGTGCAGGCCCGCATCGACGAGATCCACGCAGCCCATCCCGAGAAGGGCGACGAGCCCATCCCCAGCGACCTCGTCACGAACTCCGGCAGCGGCTTCGACCCCCATATCTCCCCGGCTGCCGCCGAGTACCAGGTGGAGCGGTTGGCGAAGAACACCGGCAAGACGCCTTCCGAGATCCGCGCCATCATCGAGCAGTGCACCGAGCAGCCCCAGTTCGGCATTCTCGGCGATGCCCGCGTGAACGTCCTCAAGGTGAACCTCATGCTCGACGGCATCCTGCAGTAGCCGCTTTCCCCGCCCTGCAACCGGCCAAGTTGTCCGGATGTTTCACGTGAAACATCCGGAGGCGGGAAACGTCCTGAATAACGGCCGCGTATCAATATTTGAAGATACGCCGAATAACCCGCCGTCCGCGAGCGAGGGCTCGTCGGGAAGCCCTACACTGGACGGCAACGGAAAAAGCAAGGGCCGTAAGCGGGCCGCCTGCACGAGCAGGCAGGCAGCGGCGGCCGGTTGAAAGGACGAGGCCATGCCCGATCGCGTAGTGGAGAGCTCGGACGTAGAAGTGCCCGAGATTCCCGAGATCCTGGAAAAGGTGCTGCTCTTCTCGCTGGAAGAGGCGAAGGAGAAGATGACGCAGGGAGCCGACGTGGTGCCGTTCACCGCGCTCGTGGTGAAGGAGAACCTGTTCTTGGAGAACCACCCGGGCGAGTCGGCGGACGAATGCTTCGCCTTCGCGCGCCACACGGTGGAGAATGCCCGCGGCGCCGAGGCGTACGCGCTGTGCTATGACGGCTACGTCGAGGTCGACGACGAGACGAAGGACGCGCTCATCGCCGAGGGCGGCATTCCCGGCGAGGACGAGGGCATGGCCGTTGGCTTCCTCTACACGATGAGCGAAGACGGCGAGCCCACGTTCGAGGAGGAGCCGGCCTACATCGGCGAGGCGCCTAACTTCATGAGCGGCCTCAAGGAGGCCGACCAGTACGACGAGGACGAGATCGACGAGAAGTATCTCGACGACGAAGAGGACCTCGAGGAAGAGGCCGAGTAACTCTGCAGGGCCAAGCAGCTGCGGCCGCTAGAGAAACGCCGCAAAAGAGACGGAAAACGAGCCGGCTGTGTTCCACGTGGAACGTAGCCGGCTCTCAATTTTTTCATTCGGCCATTTCCCAACGTTGCAGTCACTTCCAAGAAAGAAGCGGTTGCCTGTATTCGCGAACTTCCATCCCTTAAGCTTGTGGCCAGGGCTTTCGAATTTCGGCGGCAGTCGTGTCAGATGCGCGCGGCATCCGTGCAAGGGTTGCGCGGCGAGCGTGCAAGGTCCGTGCGGCATCCGGGCCAGATCCGCATCAGCTTCCGGCGACTCCGTGACGGTGGAATTACGGTCGGCCGGCAAGGTCGCGTTGCTATACTTCCCCCAGAGAAGTTCAGCGGACAAGCGGGAGGCATGCCGCGCAAACATGGTGAAAGCATGTGCGCGCTGGTAAGGAAGAAAGTTTTCCTTGTGGCCCATGAGGCCCTTTGCTAGAATAGGCAAGCTAATCCTGCTCCGGGTTAACTGCCTTCACCAGCCCCGGAGCCGCTAAAGACCAAAGGAGGTGAGCTGATGAAGGCTTATGAATTGCTGTTTTTTGTCGCTCCGTCTATCGACGAAGAATCCCGTGCCGCTGTTATGAAGCGTATTGAGACCACGATCGCCGAGGGCGAGGGTACGGTTGACAACGTCGACAACTGGGGCAAGCGCAAACTCGCTTACGAGATCGACGGTCTGACCGACGGTGACTACACTCTCATCGATTTCCATGCCGATCCCGCTAACGTTGCTGAACTCGATCGCGTTCTTCGCATCAATGACGCCGTTGTGCGCCATATGATCGTCAAGCGTACCGATCGCGATTAAGAGCACGTGGCGTTGGGCGCCCCCGGCGCCCCAGCATGAGAAGAAGAGGTGGGTATCATGAGCATCAACCGAGTTATCATCAGCGGAAACCTGACGCGCGACCCCGAGCTGCGCTCCACGGCGAGCGGTTTGCCGGTGCTCGGCTTCGGCGTTGCCGTGAACGACCGCCGGAAGAACCAGCAGACGGGCGAGTGGGAGGACTATCCCAACTTCATCGACTGCACCATGTTCGGTGCGCGCGCCGAGAGCCTGAACCGCTACCTCAACAAGGGCACGAAGGTGTCCATTGAGGGAAAGCTCCGCTGGAGCCAGTGGGAGCGCGACGGCCAGAAGCGCAGCAAGATCGAGGTGATCGTCGACGAGCTCGAGTTCATGTCGAGCCGCAACAGCGATTCGTCCTCATACGGCGGAAACCAGTCGTATGGCGGCAACGCAGGCGGCTATTCCCCGGCTCCGGCCGCAGCCCCCATGGCTGCCCCGGTGGTCGATGCCTCTTCTTCGGTCTACGATGAAGACATCCCGTTTTAAGCGAAACGAAAGAGGTTTGTGAAATGTCCGATTACGCGAAGCAGCCGCGTCGCAAGTTCTGCCAGTTCTGCAAGGACGAGGCGAACTACGTCGACTACAAAGACACGCAAATGCTGCGCAAATACGTTACCGATCGCGGAAAGATCAAGCCGCGCCGGGTGACGGGTGCCTGCACCCAGCACCAGCGCGACATCGCGAACGCCGTCAAGCGTGCCCGCGAGATGGCTTTGATGCCGTACGCGGTGCCCGCCGTCAGCGGTCGCGGCGATCGTCGCAGCCGCTAGGCGCAAGGAGGGTTCCATGAAAGTCATCCTGCTTCAAGAATTGAAGGGCAAGGGCGGTGAAGGCGACGTCGTAGACGTGGCCCCCGGCTTCGCCAACAACTACCTGCTTCCCCAGAAGCTCGCCATCCTGGCGACGAAGGGGAACCTCAAGCAGCTCGAGCAGCGCAAGCACAACATCGCGAAGCGCGAGGAGAACCGCATCGCCGACGCCGAGAAGATGAAGGCCGCCCTCGAGGGCGCCACCGTCAAGGTCGAGGCGAAGGTCGGCGAGGAGGGCCAGCTGTTCGGCTCCGTCACCGCCGTCATGGTCGCCGACGCCATCAAGGCCGCCACCGACCTTGAGGTGGACAAGCGCCGCCTCGAGCTCGGCCACGCCATCAAGACGGCTGGCGAGCATGAAGTGGTCTACGGCATCTACCGCGACATCAAGGTGTCCGTGAAGCTCCTGGTGGGCAATATCGACGAGCAGGCCGAGGCCGAGGTCGTCGAGGAGACCGTGGAGGTTGTCGAGGAGGCCGAGGCTCCCGCCGAGGCTGCCGAGACGGCTACCGAGGAATAAATACTTTTCCACAGGATTGATTTGTGGAAACGGGGGAAAACCCCCTTTGCCCCGATGACGGGTGAAGGGGGTTTTCCGTTGCATGTGGATAACGCATTCCGTGGTTTTTCGGGAAGAAAAATACACATGACCTGCGGCAATCATGCGGTACTATAGCGGGAAACAAGGCAGCGGACACCCGAAGGAGCGAGAAGGACCACCATGTCGGAAGCGTACCAAGCCAGCGCAAGGAACAGCGACTTCAACGAGGGGTCGGCTCCCAAGAACAAGCCGATGCCGCAGAACATCGAGGCCGAGAAGTCGGTTCTGGCGGCCTGCATGCTGAACGCCGAGGCGGTGGAGGAGCTTATCCTGAAGCTCAAGCCGGAGTCGTTCTACCGCCCGGCGCACCGCATCATCTTCGAGTCCATCTGCGAGCTGAATACGCGCCGCATTCCCATCGACCAGATATCGCTCGCCGACAACCTGAACGCCACGGGCCAGCTGGAGGCCGTGGGCGGCAAGCCGTACCTGGTCGATCTGGCCGACAACACGTTTGCGCTCACGAACTGGCAGAACCACGCCGAGATCGTGAAGCGCACGGCCATCCTCCGCGAGCTCATCTACGCCGCCGCCTCCATCAACGCGCTCGCCTACGACGCGCCCGACAACCTGGACGAGGTGGTGGAGGACGCCGAGAAGACGCTCTTCGGCGTGACCGAGAAGCGCGTGTCGTCCACGTTCTCCAAGATGGACTCCCTGCTCACCGAGGCGTTCGAGGAGATCACGAAGCTCGCCGAGCAGCAGAACCACATGGCCGGCGTGCCCACCGGCTTCAAGGACGCCGACGACCTGTTCCACGGCTTCCGCGGAGGCGACCTGGTCATCCTGGCCGCCCGTCCCGGCGTGGGCAAGACGTCGTTCGCGCTGAACCTGGCCGTGAACGCCGCCAAGTCGGGCGCGGCCGTGGCCTTCTTCTCGCTGGAAATGAGCGCGGGCCAGCTGGTCCAGCGTATCCTGTGCGCCGAGGCGCGCGTCAGCCTGTCGAAGATCCGCGCGGGCTTCATATCGGAAGGCGACTGGGGCGCCATCGCCGACGCGTCGAACACGCTTTCGAAGCTGGAACTGTACATCGACGACTCGCCGGGCCTGTCCATCTTGGAGGCGCGCGCCAAGGCACGCCGCGAGCTGCGCCGCACCGAGGGCAAGGGTCTCATCATCGTGGACTACCTGCAGCTCATGCAGCCGCCCTCCACGCGCCGCGACGGCAACCGCGCCGTGGAGGTGGGCGAGATCTCGCGAGGCCTGAAGGTGCTCGCGAAGGAGATGGACATGCCCGTGATCGCGCTGTCGCAGCTGTCCCGTGCCGTGGAGATGCGAGGAAAGAAGCGCCCGATGCTCTCCGACCTGCGCGAATCCGGCTCTATCGAGCAGGACGCCGACATCGTCATGTTCATCGACCGAAGCATGGACGAGACGGAGGCGGAGAGCGAGGACCGCCCCGACTTGGGCACGGCGCAGCTCATCGTGGCGAAGCACCGCAACGGCCCCACCCGCGACATCGACCTGGCGTTCAACCCGGAGTACACGCGCTTCATGGATTTCATCGACGATTCGCGCGCGGGCGGCTTCTAACCGGCCCGCGCAGGCCGCGCACGCGCTACACTGGTGCCCATGCGAAAGCGAATCACATTCATCCATGCGGCCGACCTGCATCTCGGCGCGCCGTTCCGCGGCCTGAGGGCGCTCTCGGAAGCGTGGGCGAACCGCCTGCTCACGGCTATCCCCGAAGCCTACGACCGCGTGGTGGACGCCGCGCTGGCCCGCCAGGTCGACTTCGTGGTCATCGCGGGCGATATCTTCGACAGCGCTCGCGCGTCTTACGGCGATTACCTGCATTTCTTCGAGGGCCTGCGCCGACTGGACAAGGCTGGCATCCCCGTGTACCTGTGCACCGGCAACCACGACCCGTTCACGTCATGGAGCCGCGACTTCTTCGCGTTCCCGCCGAACGCCGTCATGCTGCCGGCCGACAAGCCTGGCTTCGCGGCCTATCGGAAAGGCGGCGAGACGCTGGCCCTTATCGGCGGGCGCGGCTACTACAACCAAACGTGGCCGTCCGACGAGGATATCGCTGCCGGCGTGACGCGTGCAGCGGCCGAGCAGGCATTGGCCGATGCCGTGCCCGATGCCGCGCAGGCGCCCTTCGCCGTGGGCCTTCTGCACACGGGATTGGACCTCGACCCGGTGAAGGCTCCCACGAACCCGGCCCGCCTCCTGCGGGCGGGCATGGACTACTGGGCGCTCGGGCATATACATATGAAGTACGCCCATCCCTCTTTCGACGATCCGCGGCTCGTGTTCTCGGGCTGCATCCAAGGCCGCGACATCAAGGAGACGGGCGAGCGCGGCTGCTTCGCCGTGACGTTGGAGGAAGGCGCGCGCCCTGCGCTCGAGTTCGTTCCCACGGCCAGCGTGGTATGGCAGCGCATGGACGTGGACGTGGCCGACTGCGCGAACGTGGCCGAGGTCACCGACAAGATCATGCGCGAGCTGTTCCGCGTGAACGGGAAGGCCCACTGCGAGGAGATGTGCGTGCGCATCACGCTCACGGGCACCACGCCGCTGCATGCGGTGTTCGCGCGCCCCGGCGTGCTGGAGGATCTGCGCAAGCACATCAACGACGGCTACCCGTCGTTTTACTGCGACGCGCTCGTCGATGCCACGCTGCGACCGTACGACAAGGAAGCGCTGCGCCGCGAGGGCCTGTTCCCAGCCGTGTTCCTGCAAGTGGCCGACGCCCTGCGCGCCGACCGCGAAGACGAGATAGCCTATATCCAGGAGGAGTTCCTGCTCAAGAACATCCAGCTGCCCAGCGCCTACACGCGCCGCATCGACGAGCTGGCGGCCGACGCCGAGGACCTGGTGCTCGACCTGCTGAACCGAGGCGACGAATGACGGCCGAGCGTGGCGGCGCGCCGTACCTCAAGCGCATGAAGATCACGAGCTTCGGCGCGTTCGCCAACAAGGTGGCGGGCCCGTTCACGCCGCACCTCAACGTGGTGTTCGGCGAGAACGAGGCCGGCAAGTCCACGCTGGCCTCGTTCGCAGGCGGCGTGCTGTTCGGGTGGGAGGAGGCGCGCGGCGTCCGCAACACCTACAAGCCGCGCAATGCCGAGCGCGCCGGCTCGCTGTTCTTCGCCCCGCGTCCGGAAGAGGGGGACGCGTTGCCCGACGAAGGCGCTCCCGTGCCCGCACCCGCCTCGGGGGCCGAATCCGGCGCGCCCGCATCCGAGCCCGCATCCGACCCCGACAACGAGCTCGTGCTCTCGCGCGTGCGCAACGCCGACGGCCTGCAAGGCCCCGCCGAGCTCGTGGACGACATCGACCGCGAGACGTTCCAGACCATGTTCTCCCTCACGGCCGACGAGCTGCGCAGCCTGCGCAACACCACCGACATGACCGCGAAGCTGCTCACGGCCGGCTCCGGCACGGGCGCGAGCCCCGCCCATGCGCTCGTCGAGGTGCAGGCCCGCCTAGCCGAATACACCTCGAAGGCCGCCGGCATCGAGCACTCCATCACGCGCCTGACCGCCGAGCAGGACGACCTGCGCGCCCAGATGGCCCAAGCCGCGGACGAGACGGAGCGCTATAAGGCCCAGGACAAGGAATTCCACGAGCTGGCGCCGCAGCGCGCGCAGCTGCTGGCGCGCCTGGACGCGCTCAACGCATCCATCGAGGAGCTTGCCGCGCAGCGCGCCAGCCTGGAGAAGCTGGACGCCCAGCGCGACCAGCTGCGCCGCCAACGCGACTCCCTGCGCGAGGACGAGGCCGCCCTGGCCGCCGAGCATCGTGTGCGCGAGCAGGCCTTGGACCCGGCGCTCGTGGCCCTGGGCGCCGCCGACGAGCGCGCCCTGCGCGACCGCATCGACGCGCTGGCCGAGGAGCAGGCGAAATGCGCGCACAGCGTGGACCTGGCCAAGGAGAACTGCGCAACGTCCACCGCCGCCTACGAGGCGCTGCTCGAAACCGAGGACGTGCATCAGGTGCACGAGAGGCGCCGTCGCCAGCGCAGCGTGCAGGTGGGGCTGTCCATCGCGCTGCCCCTCGTGTTCGTGGCGGCCGGCGTGCCGCTGTTCATGCACGGCCGCGAGATCACGAGCCTGTCGTTCACCGCGCTCGGCATAGGCCTGGTGGTGTTCGCCCTCATGCTGGCCGCCGCCGCGCTGGTCATGCTGTTCCGCCCCGACAAGGCCGCCGAGGCACAGGAAGCCCGCAAGCAGGATGCCCAGTGGGTCATGCTGCAAGACAAGAAGAAGCTCGAGGCGTGCCTGTCCGCGCAGGAGCAGCTGGCTGCGCGCATCCGTGCCCAGTTTGACGCCGCGGGCCTCTCGGCAGCGCAGGGCTCCCTCCGCAGCGCGCGCTCGCTTCTGTCCGAGGCGAAGGACGCCCGCGCCGAGGCGGGCTTGTTCCAGCAGCGCCAGCAGGCGCTGGTCTCGCGCCTGTCCGCCGTGGAGGATAACCTGGCCGACATCGAGCGCCAGCGCGCCCGCGCCGTCGAGCGCGCCGGCCTGCGCGACGGCGCCACCGTGGAGGACGTGGACGCCGCCATCGACCAGCGCACCAGGCAGCGCGTCGGCCTGTTGGAGACCAGCGAGAGCCTGAACCGCCGCTACGGCGAGCTGAAGCAAGAGCTCTCCCAAGCCAAGCACGCGCACCGATTCGACGAGCTGAAGCTGCGCTACCAACAGGTGCGCACGCGCCAAGACGAGAGCGCCCAGGACTACGCCCGCCTGCTCCTGGCGAAGCGCATGCTGGAGGCCGCCATCGCCGCATGGGAATCGAAGAGCCAGCCCGAGGTGTACCGCCAGGCCAGCCGCCTGCTCTCGCTCATGACCGACGGGCGCTGGGTCAAGGTGGCCATGACGCCCGAGGGCCGGCTGCAGGTGATGGATGCGGTGAAGACGGAACGCGAGCCCGTGCACCTGTCGCTGGGAACGTGCCAGCAGCTCTACCTGGCGCTGCGCATCGCCCTGCTCATAACGGCCGACAACGTGGGCCGCTCCATCCCCATTCTGGCCGACGATATCCTGGTGAACTTCGATGCCCGGCGCCGCGTCGGCGCCGCCCGCGCGCTCGCCGAGCTGGCCCGCACGCGCCAGGTGATCCTGTTCACCTGCCATGAAGAAATAGTAGAGTCCATGCGCTCGGCCGATCCGGCGCTGAACGTTGTGGAACTGTAATATAATCATGAATCTGCGGATAGGTTGACGGCCCGGCGCGCAGGCGCGGGCGCGAAAGGATGCGAACCATATGCCCAGCACGGTACTCGTCGGCGCCCAATGGGGAGACGAAGGCAAAGGCAAGATAACCGACCTGATCGCACGCGAATACGATTTCGTCGTGCGCTACCAAGGCGGCAACAACGCCGGCCACACGGTCATCCACGGCGATAAGAAGCTCGCGCTGCACCTCATGCCCTCCGGCGTCATGTACGACCACGCGGTGCCGGTCATCGGCAACGGCGTGGTGGTGGACCCCGGCGTGCTCATCAAGGAGATGGCCATGCTGGAGGCCGAGGGCATCTCCTGCAAGAACCTCAAGATCAGCTGCGACGCGCACGTCATCATGCCCTACCACAAGGATTTCGACGGCGCGGACGAGAAGCGCCTGGGCGAGAACAAGATCGGCACCACGAAGCGCGGCATCGGCCCGTGCTACCAGGACAAGGCCGCCCGCAAGGGCATCCGCATCCAGGATCTGCTGGACGAGAAGATCTTCCGCCTGAAGCTGGAGACGGCGCTGGCGCAGAAGAACCCCGTGCTGCAGAAGATCTACGGCCTGCACACCTACACGGTCGACGAGATCTGCGAGGAGTACCTGCCCTACGCGCGCATCCTCAAGCCCTACATGGCCGAGACGGCCCAGCTGCTGAACGAGGGCCTGCGCGCCGGCAAGTCGATACTCTTCGAGGGCGCGCAGGGCACGCTCTTGGACATCGACCACGGCACATACCCCTACGTCACCAGCTCGTCGTGCTGCGCCGGCGGCGCCGCTACGGGCTCGGGCGTGGGGCCCACGGCCATCGAGCGCGTGCTGGGCATCCAGAAGGCCTACATCACGCGCGTGGGCGAGGGCCCGTTCCCCACGGAGCAGCGCTTCCCCGAGGACGGGGGCGTTGACGAGGAGGCCGAGGTCGGCGAGACGCTGTGCGCGGTGGGCCACGAGTTCGGCGTGACCACGGGGCGCAAGCGCCGCTGCGGCTGGTTCGACGCCGTCATCGCGCGTTACGCCGCCGAGGTCAACGGCCTCACCGACGTGGCGCTCACGAAGCTCGACGTGCTCTCCGCCTTCGACACCATCAAGGTGTGCACGGCCTACGAGTGCGAGGGCAAGGTGTACGACTACTTCCCCATGCAGCAGAGCGTGCTGTTCCACGCGAAGCCCGTGTACGAGGAGCTGCCCGGCTGGAAGGGCGTCGACATCACCGAATGCCGCACCTTCGAGGAGCTGCCCGAGAACGCGCAGCGCTACGTGGAGTATCTGGAGAAGATCACCGGCGTGCCGGTCAGCATCATCGCCGTGGGCCCCGATCGCGATCAAACCATCATGCGAGGGTGGGATCGCTAGCGCGCAACCGAATCGACGGAAAAATGTTTCACGTGAAACAACGCTGGTTTTGAAAGGAACGGCAATGAACATCTTGGTGTTGGGCGGCGGCGGCCGCGAGCATGCCATCGCGTGGTCGCTTGCGAAGTCCCCGCGCACGGACAAGCTCTACGTGGCCCCCGGCAACGGCGGCACGGCGGATATCGCGCGCAACGTGCCCGATCTTGCCGTCGAGGACGGCCGCGCGGTGCTGGCGTTCGTGGAGGAGCACGACGTGCAGCTCGTGGTCATCGGCCCCGAGGCGCCGCTCGTCGCGGGCGTGGCCGACGAGCTGCGCGAGGCCGGCATCGCCGTGTTCGGCCCCGATGCCCAGGGCGCCCAGCTTGAGGGAAGCAAGACGTTCAGCAAGCGCTTCATGGATGCCCACGGCATTCCCACCGCGCGCTACGGCAGCTTCGACGACCTCGAGGCGGCGCTGGGCTACCTGTCCGCGCTGGAGGCCCCGGTCGTGGTGAAGGCCGATGGCCTGGCGGCGGGCAAGGGCGTCATCGTGGCCGAGGACAAGGAGACGGCGGAAGAAGCCGTGCGCTCCTGCTTCGATGGCGCGTTCGGCCAGGCCGGCTCCACCGTGGTCATAGAGGAATGCCTCACCGGCCCCGAGTGCTCGCTGCTCGCGTTCGTGAGCGGCGGCAAGGCCCACTGCATGGCCACGGCCCAAGACCACAAGCGCGCCTTCGACGGCGACCGCGGCCCGAACACGGGCGGCATGGGCGTGTACTCGCCGGTGCCCATCGTGACGGCCGACGAGCTGGCCGCCATGCATGAGATCATGGAGCAGTCCGCGGCCGCCACGGCCACCGACTTCGCCAACGATTACCGCGGCGTGCTGTACGGAGGCTTCATGCTCACGCCCGAAGGCCCGAAGGTGCTGGAGTTCAACGCGCGCTTCGGCGATCCCGAGACGCAGGTCGTGCTGCCGCGCCTGGAGGCCGACCTCGTGGACATCGTGCTGGCCGTTGCGGAAGGCCGCCCCGACGACATCGAGCTGCGCTGGAGCGAGCAGTGGGCCGTGTGCGTGGTGCTGGCCAGCGAGGGCTACCCCGGCGCTTACGAGAAGGGCAAGGTCATCCTCGGCATCGAGGAGGCCGAGGAGCTGGAGGGCGTGACGGTGTTCCATGCCGGCACGGCCCGCAACGCCGACGGCGAGCTGGTCACGGCCGGCGGCCGCGTGCTCAACGTGGTGGCGCTGGGCGACTCGTTCGACGACGCCCGGGAGAAGGCCTACGAGGCCTGCAACCTCATCAACTTCGAGGGCAAGCAGTACCGCACCGACATCGGCAAGAAGGCCGCCGCCGGCCGCGAGGCTTGGAACTAACGACATCGGGGGTGTCCTTCGGGTCGCCCCCGCGTTTTTTGCGTCAAACGAGAAGAGGTCTTCGCATTGCTATCTGAACGTATGCTCACGGCGGTCGTCCGCCAGTGCACGAAAAGCTATCTGAAGCTGAACCCCACCGACGACGCACGGGTTCCCGCGCCGAAGCCGGGGCAGAAGTACATGCTGTACATGCACGTGCCGTTCTGCGAGCGGCTGTGCCCGTACTGCTCGTTCAACCGCTTCCCGTTCGCGGAGGATCGTGCGCGGCCGTACTTCGCCAGCATGCGCAAAGAGATGATGATGCTGAAGGAGCTGGGCTACGATTTCGAGAGCCTGTACGTGGGCGGCGGCACGCCCACCATCATGATCGACGAGCTGTGCGACACCATCGATCTGGCGAAGGAGACATTCTCCATCGCGGAAGTCTCGAGCGAGACGAACCCGAACCACCTCATACCGGCGTATCTTGACAAGCTGCAGGGCCGCGTGCAGCGCCTCTCCGTGGGCGTGCAGAGCTTCGACGACGGCCTGCTCAAGCAGATGGATCGCTACGACAAGTACGGCAGCGGCGCGGAGATCCTCGAGCGCATCGGCGAGGCCAGCCCCTATTTCACCTCGCTGAACGTGGATATGATCTTCAACTTCCCCGCGCAGACCGAGGACATCCTCATCAACGACATCGAGCGCGTGGTGGAGAGCGGCACGAGCCAGACGACGTTCTACCCGCTCATGGCCTCACCCAGCGTGGCGCGCCAGCTCGCCCGCACCGTGGGCCGCGTGGACTACACCCGCGAGCGCACGTACTACGAGATCATCAGCGAGCTCTTGGCCGGCGGCCCCGACCCCCTGTTCGAGCACGGCAGCGCCTGGACGTTCAACAAGCGCGGCACCGGCGCGGCCGGCGAGGACGCCATGATCGACGAGTACGTGGTGGACTACGAGGAGTACCCTGCCATCGGAAGCGGCGGCATCACGTACCTGGGCGACAACCTGTTCGTGAACACGTTCTCCGTGAACGACTACAACGCAGCCATCGCGGCCGGCCGCATGTCGCTCATGGGGAAGACCACGTTCAGCTTGCGCGATCGCATGCGCTACCGCTTCATGATGCAGCTGTTCGGCCTGCGCCTGGACAAGCGCCAGTTCGAGCGCGATTTCGGCTGCACCGTGGAGGCCGGCCTGCCCGTGGAGATGGCCTTCATGAAGGCATCGGGCGCCTTCGACCGCGACACTCGCGACGAGCTCACCCTCACCCCCAAGGGCCGCTACCTCATGGTGGTCATGATGCGCCAGTTCTTCATCGGCGTGAACAACCTGCGCGACCAAGCCCGCGCCGCCCTGGTAGGCGAGGAGAGGGAGCTGATATTCGGGTAGGCTCCTTCGTCCGCCGCTGCCTTTTCTCAATCGTGAATTGACCGTTTAGGAAACTTCCATTGATGGTAAGATGAAAGTTATCTTGCGGATCTGGCAAAAGCGGAAGCGAGGAAGAATCGGCAGATGGCGCGCCAGAAGCATACCGAGGGGTTCACGGTAGCCGAGCTGCTGACCGTCGTGGCTATCCTCGCCATCCTCGCGGCTATCGTGGGAGTGTCGGTGGCCAACTATCTGCGCAACCTCACGCTCACCGAATACGACAATGCCGCGAAGTCGATCTATATTGCCGCGCAGAACAACCTTGCCGACCTGCAGGCGTCGGGCGAATGGGACGCGAACAAGAACGGTGTGTATACCGGTAAGGCAGAGGTTGCCGGCGAGAAGGCCGCCGAGCCAACGGCGCAGCGCACCGATGACAATAATGAAACCCAAGATGACGGATTGCATTATTTCTACGTGACTGCCGAGTTCGCCCGAGAAAGCGGGATGCTCCCTCAAGGAACCGTTGATGCCGATGTTTGGAATCAGGATTTCATCATCGAATATTGCTACGAAACCGCCACGGTTTACGGCGTGTTCTATACCGAGGAGTCCCCGACGTCTCTGAACGGGTTTTACGAAAAGGGCAAGCAGGATATCGATATTCGCAGCAAAGAAGAACGTAAGAAATCGGGAAGTGTTCTTGTCGGCTACTACGGAGGAGCCGCGGCTCGCAATCTCGATCACGTCGAGCTGAAAGCTCCCTCGCTTGCCGTGATGAACGGCCATATTCTGGTTACCGATTCCAATTTGGACAAACACCTTCTCGACTGGGGCACTTATCAGATTCTCACCATAGTTGGGGAGAAGGAAACGATTATGCTGCGTCTGTCGGCCCCTACTTTCAACGAAGCCAAAGTCGACGTCTACCGCAAAGCGGGCAGCACCTTCACTCGGGTTGAGGTAGCCGCTGACGCAAGCTTCTGCACGTTGAGGGAGAGCCCTTCGAACGAGGGTTTTCTTCCGAAGAACACCTACAGCGTTGATATCGCTGCCTTGCAAGCTGCGATTGAGGGCGTGGTTGGTCAAGATCCTTTGGGGTTCGCATCCAACGAGATCGTCGATTTGAAGTCGAAAGGCAGCAGCAACAAGGTGCTTTGCCGTTCGGTATACGGCTATGCCCAAGGCACCTGGGCCGCCGCATCGGAGGACCTTATCTTCACTTCGAACATCATGGCCGATTGGCAGACGGAAGCGACTATCGACGCGTATGTGACCGACGATGATTACAAAGTGTCCGACCAGAAAGGCAACAAAACCGGGTGCGATGTGGAGATATCTCTAAGCAACTTCTACGATGACGATACCGTGTCCGACAATAAGCTTTGCTACTCCCTATTGATGTGGGGCAGCGGCACATGGGGGTATGTCCCCGAGGTCGCCGTACATGAAGGAAACAACGGCCAAGGCGAGGGACAGGGAAGCCCGGTAAACCCCCAGGATGGTTACTATTATTTTAAAAACACGTCCGACACCCAGTACCTCACTTTGACGCTCCCTTGGGCAGATCTTGCAAAAGCGAAAGAAGGAGTAACGTACAAAGTTCTTATAACGGCGTATAAGGTGGATAGTCGTGGCCAGATGGCCACGCCTAAAAAGACGCTATCCATAACCATCAACGTTCACAAAAGCGATTATTCCAACTACTACTACGTGACCGATTCCCCCGGTTCGCTCTACGCGGAAGTGACCATGCTCGTTGGCGTTGTCTCTTCTCCGGACATTACCTGTCCGGCTGGGGTATACCCTGACGCCTCGAGCCTTTTGAAGATTGAGAAGAAAAGCACGAATACCTATCACATAGCTGATCGGCTCCCTGATCAGAGCAGTTATTCCATCAAGTTCTTCAAAGCCAACCCCTCTGAAGATTATTCTAAAGACAAGAATGCTTTTGACAGTTCGGCATCAGGCATCGCAGTTCATGAAGGTGCTCTCTGACATGTCAGCCGAGAGAACATACTCAAACTATTTCCGGCCAGCCTTGTTGGTTGTGCTTATCCTCGGAGCCGTCTTTGCCCTTGCTTCTACCCTGGCGTTTTCTAGCGTTTCTGCCCGTGCCGATGACGGCCGGTTTGCTGGTGGAACCGGCACGGCAAACGATCCGTACCAGATAGCCACGGCGGCCCAACTTGAGAATCTGGCTAATTGGGTCAACGATGGGAAATCGTCAAACAAAGATCACTATGTGCTCGTTGCCAATATTGATCTAAAGGGAAGTTCATATTCGGCAAACAATACCGTCATTGGCTATGCGGACTCGTTCAAGGATGCAAGCACGCATGGCTTCAAGGGAACGTTCGATGGCAATGGCTACACCATCAAGAACCTGAATGTGGACCTGTCGAAGGTGACGGCCAAGGGCGGAACGGTGACCGTGGGGCTTTTCGGAGCGGTTCAAAACGCCACCATCAAGAACCTCAATCTCCAGGATGTCGTATTCGTGGGTGCGGTGCCCAACGCGGTGTCTTACGATATTGCGGTAGGGTGCTTGGCGGGCGCGGTTTTCGGTAAGACCGTCATAGATCATTGCAGCGTCATGAACGGCTCCATAACCGAGAACACAACCGGAGCAGGAACGGCCACGAAGCTCTACTCGTTCGGCGGCTTGTTGGGCGATGCCTACACGACGGGCGAGACGGCTTTCGCTTCGGTGACGAACTGTAGCATCGATTGCGAAATCACAGCGTTCGGTGGGCACAGTAGCCAGTCCTATGTGGGCGGCATTGTCGGTCGGGGGCGCGTGAACAGCAACGACAACCGATGGCGTGCAGTCGAAGTCGGATTGAGTGCCTTCACGGGAACACTAAAAGGCAACGGTTACAATGCCCCGATAATCGCAGGTGTACGCCGCGGAGCAAGCGAGAGCGCCGCGACGGGGACGGCTATCGCCCGAGCGGTAGACTTCAACAAGTGCTTCTATCGGTTCTCCGCTTACGACCTTGAGGGCAAGAGCCCCAATCCTGCCTACAACCCAACCGAAAGCGACGCCCCCGACGCAAAGAACGTTGTCCAGGCAGACCCTGGCGACTCGGGCGAAGACACTTCGCCGGCGTTTGGGAACTCGACCGAAGGCGGCGAATCCGTATCCGTCGATCCCGAAGCAGAAAACCCAGCCTCCGAGGATGCCATGGCCGACGGCCTTCAATCCGGCAATCAATCACCGGATGCCGAGGCGGGCAGTTCTCCGTCCGGGGCCTCCAACGGCGATGCTCGAAGTGCCGACGGCGGCACGGCTTCCGGAAACGCCGCCGCCAGCCCATCTTCCAGTGATTCGTCAGCCGGCAGTCGTGCGCTGACCGGCGGTGCGGCAGAGGAATTCGTGTACAACAAGGATGGTTCTTACGTATGGGGAGACGCGCGTGAAAGCGCCTACTACGATGACGCCTCCCACGAATCTGCCCGCGCCGCACTTGAAGACAGTGGAAAGGCAAAATGGCGTTCGGTGTCCAAAAACAACAGCCAAGTGCTCGTGCTCGATATGAGAACCCCCGGGATCTCGCTCGGTGAGCCGCACGATGGCTATTACTACCTTGTTGAAGGATTCTTCGGGCTTTACAACGGAGAGACGAACGGTGCGTTGGAAAACCCTGTTTGGAGCTCCAACGTTATTAAAGAGCCAAGTCCGCACGTTGGCCTTTCGACTGCCGAGAGCGTGGTGACGCTCACCTACGGTCCGGTAGACAGTCGCAAAATGGTATCGTGCACCATACCTGCCCTGAGCGGAGTATCTGTATCCGTTCACCGGGTTGAGGACGATCAGGGAAAGGTGATCCGTCTTAACGCAAGCGTAGAAGGCGGGGAGAGCTGGGGTCTTGCGGAAGGCGATTTTGCCTACACGTGGTATAAGGGCGATTCGGCTGAAGGGAAGAGCGTCGGCCAGGGAAGCTCGTTGGATGTCGCGGGTTTCACTGACAAGGCGAACTTCACCGTGAAGGCGGTTCTTACGGCGAACAACGAGGTTGCCTATACGGCCACCGGCTCGAACTACGGACGTACCGTATACGTCGACGAGAACAAGGGGGACGATATCGCCAACGGCAAAACCCCGGGTACTGCCGTAAAAACCATCTCGCAAGCCTACGAGCTGCTTGACGAACAGGGCACTGCCGAATCGAACGTCATCGTTGTCATCGGCAAGTATACCGACAATAGCTACGGCGTTGAGCCAGCGCACAATGGACAGCCGAATGCCTTCTACAAGCCGGCCACCATCACCGGATACGACGCGCTCAACCCAACCCTCAACACAGGTCAGAGTGCTTTCAGTGGCGATGACGCCCGATTCAACGATTATGCTGTCTTGTCTTGGGGAAACAGCGAAACGGTTGGCCAAAGGGGCAAGTTCCTTTACGCAGAGACTATCGTGAAGGATATTGTTTTGTCAGGTGGCACTTATGAGCTCGGTTACGTGTACTGCCAGGGAAACGACCTCACTATCGAGCAGAACGTCAAGATGTCTGGCTATGGCGAGGCAAGCATAGAAGGTTTCGGTCTCCTTTCCAAAACCAAAGTGCCAAACTTTCATGTGGTCGGCGGTTATCTTGACAAGAAAGATCGGGCTACCGGGCAGAACCCCGACGATGTGTGCGATATCACCATCAGGGGCGGTTGCTATGCCCGCATCCTTGCCGGTAGCCGCAACACCCAGGTAAACGAAGGCAGCCGCAACACGTTCGGGACCGAAGGCGACTACTTCAAGTCGAATATCGTCGTCGATATCCAGCAAACGTCACGCGGTACGTACAATTGCGATGTGGGCATGCTGTGCGGAGGGCAGACGGACGGTTCGCTGTACGCGGCGTCGAAGGTCACTTTGAATGCCGGCTATGCAAAGCTGCTCCTTGGGTCGAGCATCGGCTTCAACCGTTCGACCGGCGATGCGGCCTTCCCCAACAACGACTTCATCGGCTTGGTCGATGTCACGGTCAACGGGGGTTCGGTCGACCAGCTGTACGGAGGTTGCCTCGGGCGCTGGCGCGATACGGCGGATCAAAAGCTGGGCATCGACTCTGCATTCAAGCGCTCCGACGCCATCCGCAGAACCGAGCACCTGTCCGAGACGCAGGCCGATATTCGCATCACCGTAAACGGCGGTGTGATCAACCCTGGTGCAGGTGCGGCTGGGGCGGTGTTCGCTTGCGGCGCGGGAGGCACAACAGGCACCCTTCTCGACCCGGTTGCAACAGCGATCGAGGTCAACGGTGGCACTGTCAAGGGCTCGGTGTACGGCGGTGGCGACGGCAAAACCACCACAGGCGACCAATACAAAGCCTCTGCAACGGCAGGGACCCTTTTCGGGGAAACGCGCGTGGCAGTCAACGGCGGTGTTATCGAAGGAAGCGTCTACGGCGGAGGGGCCGGCACGTCGGCATATCTCGGCAATGCCGAGAAACGTGCCCTCGCCCAGGTTTTCGGAAACACCGAGGTTGCGGTGTCCGGAGGAACCGTGACGGACAGCGTGTTCGGCGGCGGCAGCGGTATCGAAAGCGAGGATGCGCCTCATATGGCGCGCGTCACTGGCACTACCCGCGTGCTGGTATCAGGGGGCTCCATAGGGGGAGACGTGTACGGCGGAGGCAGCCTGGGCGCCGTGGGCGAAGGATCGGCAACCGGCACCGGAATGCTTCCCTACGCCGTTACCTCCCCTGGTTCCACCACGGTCATAGTAAGCGACGGCTCGGTGTCGGGCAGCGTCTTCGGCGGCGGAAAGGGCTTCGGGCAAGGAACACTCGATCAGGCTTTGGTCAAAGGCGCCCTGTTCGGCTGGTCGACCGTCAAGGTGTACGGTGGTTCCATAGGCAATGACGTGTTCGGCGGCGGCAACGAGAGCAGGACCTATGCTCCCATCTCCAACGGAGTGGCGCAGCGAGCCGCCACGGTTATCGTCAACAGCACCAATGGGAAGATCATTGTGCAAGGGGAGTCGGACGAGGCGAACGCTGGCAAGGTTGTAGCGGAAGAGGGCGAGGGCACTCGCGTCGAAGACGACCTCGTGGGCATCGATACGTCTTCCCATACCATGCGTACGGTCGATTTGGGCGGATCGGTGTTCGGCGGCGGCAACCGCAGCAAGCTTTCCGGTTCCCAGCAGGCAAACGATTACACGGTGTACGGCGATACCAACGTGTTCATCAAAGGCTCGGGTGTGGGTTTCGTCGGGGAGAGCGGCGGTGTGTACGGCGACGGTAACGTGAGCAAGACTTACGGCACGCGGCGCATCACGCTCATCGACTTCAAGAACGAGGGCGCGAATGCCGACCCTCTGAAAGTGTTCTATTCGCTGCAACGTGCCGACCGGGTTGTTATGAGCAATTCCAAGGTGTATACAAGGGGTGCGCTCGATAGGGTGAACGCCGTCGATACAGCCCAGTATGCCGTTAACCGCGTACAGGCCCTCAAACTCTATGATGGGTCGACCGTCCAGCTCGATACTGTGGTCAACGGCTTGGGTTCGATATGGAGCGATGTCGAGAGCGGGCGCAATTTCCGCAGCGAGAGCTGGAGGAAGGACGAGCTGGAGGAGTATCGCAAAGCCTGTGAAAACGGGGAACCGTGGACCAGCCGCAACCCCGACGGGTCTGGCGGTACCACCTACCCGTCCCTGAACGCGATAGTCTTGAACAACGGAAAACAGCTCGATGTTGCCTATACCGACGACGAGTTGCCTTCAACTGGGAAGTATGGCCAGGTAACCGGCCTGTTTACGCTGTCGTTGCTGACACCTGCCTTTGACGAGGGCGGAGCATTCGTGCTGGGCGCAACCGGTTCGGAAACGCGGTACACCAGCTCCGATAGCACCGGTCACTTCGCTTGCGTGACGAAAGATGCCGAAAACGGCTCCTACCTCGATTTGCTCACCGAGCAGAAGAAAGATTATCGCCTCTGGTATATAAAGGGACACGATTATCAGTACGACGTCACCCTCAAAGGATACACCACCGGCAACACCACGGTATCGGCGCAGGTGTGGTTGCCGGTAGATCGCGTCGAGGATGATGATGAGGCGTATCTGATGTTCGACACAAGCGACGGTCGGCAGATCAGCATTCCCGATACTCTGAACCTCAGAGAAGAAGGGGCTATACTCGACAAGAATCAGATGCAATTGCGTGTGGACGTGAATGCCGATACGGACGATTCGGATAATTCTCCTTACTACTTTACCAAGGCAGGCGAAGCTCCTAACAGCGAGTTCGAATATGAGAACGATGACACGCTCGTGCCGGTGACGTTGAGCATGACCCTGGGCCCCACTATGAAGGCTTCCAACGGAAGCGTGGTTTCGTTCTGGCTCAAAGACGCGAACGATGAGGGGAACAGCTACAAGTTCACGGTTCGCATCATCATTGAGCTCCCCGCCTCGGACGGCTATGCCATCAAGCGCTACGATAAGATCTACGGCGATGTTCCGTTTGGGAGCGACGTGGCTATTACGAGCCGAAGCGCGTACACCACCGAATTCGTCAGCACCTACAGCCCCGCAGCCTATTCGGACAAGTCCTGGTCGATCATCCCGTATTGGGACGGACGCATTGCCGAGAAGGCAGTGGCCCAAGATCAGCGTACCTTCCGAAAGGGCCTCAAGATAACCATGGTCGATTTGACTAACGCGGGCGCCCCGCAATATTACTATTATCAGTGCACCAACAACGTGAAAGAGATCAACCTTGATGACTTCATCAAGATGGACGAAAGTGGCGGAAAGTTCAGTGCCACCAAAACCGGCAATACCGTGGTACGCGAGAAACTCGTATTCATCGTCGATTATGAAGAAGCGAATACAGACTGGGATAACAAGGTCCAGCATCTCATGCTCAAGCACTCCTACAACCACGGTGCAAACGACATCCTCCGCTACACCGAATACAACGACGACGGCAACGTGTCCGCCGAGCACTATGCACCTGCCGTGCAGCAGGAGATTGTGACAGAGGAAAATGGCGCAGCAACGGGCATAGCGCAGGGAGCTTCCCTTAAGCTCTTGGACAAGGGGACGTCATCTGACTATCTCTATGATGTCTATCGCTTCAAGTTCACTTTCTCTCTCCGCACCGATGTCGTGAACACCCGCCTCGAGGCAAACGATTACTCCTTGCTTCTTTGGCTTCAGAAAGAGATCAATTTCCCGTTGGGCAGCAGCATTGTTGTCTCCGATGTTCAAGGTAATCAGGTTGAAACACGATATGTGCGTCTAAAGCCCGCTGAAGAAAAAGAACGTGCCTGCGTGATTGCAAATATTCAATCGAGTGGCAGCTATACAATCCAGCTGAATCTTTCTCGCTATCTCTCATATGGTCGTATGCTTGACAGCCAAAACTACGAGGCTTTGCGCGCCAGCCTGTATTCTTCAAGCGACGGGCTCTCAAAACCGAGTACAATCTCAAACTGGACAGTATTGATGCCCAAGGTAACGTGGTCACCGTCAGCTTGACTGCTTCCAAGGAAAGCGCAAAACACTCAGAAGACCTCGCGCCAAACAACGGCCTTGTTGCGATGCGTCAGGTCAAGGGCGATCCCTCCAGTTCTGTTGAGGTAAGCGATAAAGTGAGTCCAAGCAAGGGCAACGAGAGCAAGGCAACCACCTTCACGCTCACCGACACCGTTCCGGCGCCGGGGACCTATGAGTACACGTTCCTCTATGGAACTACCTTCGAGACCAAGACGGTGACGGTTAGCTAGCATGAGGTCGTATGCGTCTACATACCGTGCTTTGGACGAACGCGGCGCGTCCATCCTCATTGCGCTGCTGTTCTTCCTCGTGTGCGCCTTGGTGGGCGGCGTGGTGCTCACGGCTGCCTCGGTGGGCACGGGGCAGCTGGTGGACTATGAGAAAAGCCAGCAGGCCTATTACTCCACCACGTCGGCGGCGGAGCTGCTGCGCGACGAGATCGTCGATGGCACCTGCACCATCTCGGGCGACGTTTACGAGTGCTCGCTTGCCGACGGGAACGCTAGCATGCAAGAGTACCTTGCCGGAGCGGTGAAGGCGGTCAACATTGCATTGCCCGCAGCTGCTCTGTCGACGCCCCAGCCTTCGGCCTCTGCGCAGTTCAAGGTGAACGCCCCCGTTGGTGCGGCCGATATGGTTGCCGTGTCCGCCCAGTTCACCATGGGGGGCGAAAAGGCCAACAACCCCTTCGACATCCGCATAGCGTTCTCGCCCGCTTCCTATGATGGTGCCGTGGGCAACTACCAAGTGGTGCTCACCATTCCCGCGTCGTGCCTTTACGATGAAACAGGCACCACGCTCCAAAAAGTTACCTGGAAAGACGCCATGATAACCAAGACCGAGCGCACCAAGGTGGACGGGTAACATGGGCTGCCGCAAGCGCATAATCGCCACCCTACGCTCCACTGCCGGCGAAACCATCACCGAGGTGCTGGTGGGCGTTCTGATAGTGGGCCTGGCAACCGTGGTTCTGGCAACGATGATAAACGTTGCCACGCAGGTGTCGCTCACCAGCACCGCCGCGCTGCAAGGTGCCTATGAGCAGACGGGCGGCATCGACGCCGCCACGGGCTCCGCTTCGGCGGCTTCCCGGGCGCAGGTGGTCGGCACGAGTTCCAGCTGGGACGGGTCGCTCTCTTGGGAGCCGCAGGTGCAGCTGATCACTTCCAACGACAGCGACGCCAACGGTTATTCGTTCCAGCGCTACGAGCTGCCCGAACCGGCCCAAGGAGGGAACTAGCATGCGCGCGCCGCGTACCGCGAGGGCGCTGCGGGCAGACGATGGCTTCACCCTCGGCGAGGTGCTGGTCACGGTGCTGCTGGTGGGGCTGCTTACCTTGGCCGTGGCGGCGGGCATCGGCGTGGCCGTGAAAGCATGCGGCAGCATCAAGCAGGCCACCGAGGCGAACGCGCTCATGGGCAATGCCGTCACGGCCGTGCAGGACGAGTTGCGCTTCGCCTACGATGTTGAGGCAGTGAGCGGCGCGAGCTCGGGCGTCGGCCCTGTCTACGCTTTCGACAGCTCGGTGCGCGGATACCGCCTCTACTTGGCGAACGACGCGAACACCATAACGGTGAATGGCGTGAATGCCGCCAACCCTGAAGGCACGGCAGACCCCTTACCTGGCACCGTGGATACCGTAGCCGCTCTGCCCCTCTTGAACACCGACACCTCCGGCACGGGCGCATCAGTCCAGCTCGATTCGCTCACTTGGAACCCCGACCCGGCAGGCGGAGGCCTCTGGGCGTTCTCCCTCACCGTCTCCAACGGCGACTACGAAGCTCAATCGAAAACGATAACCGTGCGAACCGTCAACAACTGGTAGGAAAGGACCCACCTGCATGGCGTACAAGCGACTGGGGGACATGCTCCTCGACAGCGGCTACATCACCACCGATCAGCTCACCACGGCCCTGTCGCTGCAGAAGGACAGCGGCATGCGCCTGGGCGAGACGCTCATCGACGCGGGCTACATCACCGAGAAGGAGCTCATCGACGTCCTGTGCATGCAGCTGGGCATCGACTTCATCGACCTCACGAACGTCATCCTTCCCACCGACCTCACGCAGACCATCCCCAAGAACATGGCGAAGAAGTACAACATGGTACCGGTGAAGGCCACGCCCGACGAGGTGTTCGTGGCCATGAGCGACCCCATGAACTTCATCGCCCAGGAGGAGGCGCGCACGGCCACGCGGCGGCGTATCGTGCCCATGGTGTCCACGAAGCTCGCCATCGAACGTGCCATCATGCAGCTCTACGGCAACGAGGGCGCCGCCCGCGCCATCGAGGACATGCGCACCGAGGCTGCCAACTCCACGGCCACCGGCACCGATGCCACCGACGTGCGCTTCGCCGGCACCACGCTCGACGCCGAGGACGAGGCGCAGAGCGCGCCCACCATCCGCCTGGTGAACTCCATCATCGAGCGCGCCGCCACCGAGCGCGCCTCCGACGTGCACTTGGAGCCGCGCGAAGGCGACCTGCAGGTGCGTATGCGCATCGACGGCATCATGCGCAACGTGCTCACCGTGCCGCGCGACCTGCAAAGCAGCGTCATCTCGCGCCTGAAGATCATGGGCGGCATGAACATAGCCGAACGCCGCGTGCCGCAGGACGGCCGTGCCAACGTGCGCATCAAGAGCCGCGACATCGACCTGCGCCTGTCCACCTTGCCCACCATCTACGGTGAATCGGTGGTCGTGCGCCTGTTGGACAAGAGCTCGCAGCTGCTCGACCCGAAGGGCATCGGCCTCTACGGCGAGAACCTGGACAAGTACCATCGCCTCATCCACTCCAACAACGGCGTGCTGCTCATCGCGGGCCCCACGGGCTCGGGCAAATCGTCCACCATGTACACCATGATCCGCGAGCTCAACACCGAGCAGGTGAAGCTCATCACCTTGGAAGACCCGGTTGAGTACAACATCGACGGCATCAACCAGGTGCAGATCAACGAGAAGACGGGCCTCACGTTCTCCAGCGGCCTGCGCTCCATCCTGCGCCAGGACCCTGATATCGTGGCCGTGGGCGAGATCCGCGACGGCGAGACGGCCGAGATAGCCATGCGCGCCGCCATCACCGGCCACCTGGTGCTGTCCACCATCCACACCTACGACTCGCTGTCCACCATCGACCGTCTGCTGGACATCGGTGTGGAGCCGTACCTCATCTCGTCCGGCCTGCGCGGCATCGTGAGCCAGCGCCTCGTGCGCCGCATCTGCCCGCACTGCCGCGAGGAATACCAGCCCTCCGCTGACGACCTGGACCTGCTGGGCCTTTCCGCAGCCAGCGGCGAGAAGTTCTACCACGGCAAGGGCTGCCCGCTGTGTTTCCACACCGGCTATCGCGGCCGCACGGGCGTGTTCGAGATTTTGGTGATCGACCGCGAGCTGCGCCGCGCCATCGCCGAGAATGCCGGCCGCGATGCCATTCGCATGCTGCTGGAGCGCGCCGACTTCGCCACGCTTTCCGCCAGTGTTATAAAGCTCGTGCATGATGGCGTGACCACCGTCGAGGAAGCCACCCGCACCATCAACACCTTGGAGTAGGAGAACCGCCCATGTTGAAATCGGCCGAAGAACTGGTAGCGCAGGCTCACGAGGCTGGAGCTTCCGACATCCACCTGGTGTGCGACCTGCCGCCCAAGTACCGCATCGACGGCAGGCTCGAAACCATGCCGGGCTGCGAGCCCCTCACGCACAAGCAGTGCGAGATGTACGCGCAGGAGCTGTCCGGCAAAGGATACGACTCCATCAAGGATTGCGGCGAGCTCGACCTGGCGCACACCATCGCCGGCGTGCGCGTGCGCATCAACCTCTTCCGCCAGAAGGGGAGCGTGAGCGCGGCGCTGCGCCTGTTGTCCGACGTCATCCCGCCGCTCGACGAGCTGGGCCTTTCCCCGGCGGTGTTGGACTTCCCCCGCCTGCAGCGCGGCATCATCCTGGTGACGGGCGAGACGGGCTCCGGCAAGTCCACCACCATGGCGGCGCTGCTCGACCAGATCAACCACACGCGCACCGACCATATCATCACGCTGGAAGATCCCGTGGAGTACGTGCACACGCCCGACCAGTGCGTCATCAACCAGCGCGAGATAGGCACCGACACCGCCAGCTATGCCGATGCCCTGCGTGCCGTGCTGCGCGAGGACCCCGATGTCATCCTCATCGGCGAGATGCGCGACCTGAACACCATCGAGACCGCGCTCACTGCCGCCGAGACCGGCCACCTGGTGCTGGCCACGTTGCATACGAACTCGGCGGCCGACTCCATCGACCGCATGGTGGACGTGTTCCCCGAGGGCCTTCAGCGCCAGATTCGCATGCAGGTGTCCACGTGCCTTCATGCCGTGCTGAGCCAGCAGCTGGTGCGCAGGCGCGGCGGCGGGCGCGTGCTGGCGGCGGAACTCATGATCGTGACGCCTGCCATCCGCAACCTCATCCGCGAGGGCAAAACGCCCCAGATAGCCAACGCGCTGGCCACGTCGGCATCGGTGGGGTCCATCACCATGGACAACGCGCTGATCAACCTGTTCAAGCGCAATTTTATCGATGCTCAAACCGCCATTGACGCGGCGCACGACGTGGAGTACGTCACCAAGAGCACGAGCCGTTTCTAGGAAGGCAGAACCGTGGCCGTTTTCAAATACGAGGGGATGTCGGCGTCCGGGCAACGTGTTTCCGGCGTGGTGGAGGCGTTCGACGAGTTCGAGGCGCTGGAGAAGGCGAAGGCGTCGTGCCGCGTGGTGAGCAAGGTGGCGCAGGTGAAGGAGCGCCCGAACTTCCTGACGATGGAACTAGGCTCCGGCAAGATCAAGCCGAAGGTCATCGCCATCATGTGCTCGCAGTTCTCCATCATCGTCGGCACCGGCATGGGCATGGCCAAGAGCGTGAGCTTGGTGGCCGAGCAGACGTCCGACAAGGGGCTGAAGGCCATCCTGCAGGAGGTGGCCGAGGATGTGGCGGCCGGCCACAGCCTGGCGAACAGCTTCGAGAGCAAGGGCGGCGCCAAGCTGCCCGTCCTGTTCTACGAGACCATCCGCGCCGGCGAGCAGGCGGGCACGCTCGACCGGAGCTTCGACACGCTGCACAAATACTACGACAAGCACAGCAAGACGAAGGCGAAGGTGGCCCAGGCCGTCACCTATCCTATTTTCGTCATCATCATAGCCATCGTGGTGGTGGCGGTGCTCATGGTTATGGTCATCCCCACGTTCAAGGATATCCTGTCCAGCTACGACACGGAAATGCCGTTGGCAACGCAGATACTCATCAACGCGAGCGACTTCATGGCGGCGAACATCCTGTGGATCATCCTGGTGCTGGCGGCGGCGGTCATCGGCGTGAAGCTGTGGACCAAGACGGAAAAGGGCCGCGCGATGTGGGCCACGTTCAAGCTGAAGCTGCCGGCCGTGGGCAAGGTGGCGCAGCTGTCGAACGCCGCGCAGTACGCCAACACCATGTCCACGCTGCTCACGTCCGGCCTGCAGATGACCCATGCCGTTGATATCACGGCGAAGGTGTTGGACAACTACGTGATAAGCCAAGGTGTTGGTAAGATGACGGCGAAGCTGGAGGAGGGCAAGCAGCTGGGCGAGTGCATGGAGGACGTGCCGTTCATGCCGCGTCCGCTGGTTGAGATGGCGGTGGTGGGCGAGGAGACGGGCGCGCTGGAGGAGACGCTGGCCACCATGGGCGCGTTCTACGACGACGAGACCGACCGCGCCACGCAGAAAGCGCTCTCGAAGCTGGAGCCGGGCATCCTGATATTCATCGCGTTATTTGCAGGTTACATAGTCATTGCGCTATACTTGGCGATGTTCTCGATCTACTCGGGAATGTAGGTTTGAAATGGGATTTCATAGTGTTTTCGTGGGGTAATGGGCGCCGAGAAGTCGCCGCTGGGGCAGTGAGGACGGCCGCAAAGAGCGGCCTCAACAAGAAGCTCGAACGAGCTTCGAGAAGGAGAGAATTATGAAGCAGATGATTCAACGCATGCGGGAGGAGAAAGGCGGCTTCACCCTCGCCGAGCTGCTCATCGTAGTCGCCATCGTGGCCGTGCTGGTCGCTATTGCGATCCCGGTGTTTACTGGGCAATTAGCTGAGGCTCAAAAGCAGACGGATGCTGCCAATATACGAGGCGGGTATGCAACAGTATCGGTTGAGGTTTTGGACGATAACCTTACTGCGGACACTTGGTATGGATTGAACGCAGATGGCTCCGTGGTTGAGAAAGCTGATGGCGACTTTGCGTGTCAAGGCGAAAGTGGCACAGGTGGAATGAGCGTGGGCGGCTCGACTGTGACTTGGGAAAAAGGCAACAAGATTTATTACACTTACAGTGCTGCAAATGAAAAAATCACCCCTTCGACCAGTCATTCTTAGGCATAATTTTAATATTTATACATTTTTGCAATAAATAAAGGGCCGTTTTCTAAGCGGCCCTTTATTTCATTAAGGATCTCGTTGAGTTGCTTATTTCACCATGACCCCCCTCACCAACACCCAAGGCCTCTCTCGTATCGAAACCGTCTCCATCGTCGGTATCGCTTGCTTCGCCGTGGTGCTGCTACTGGCGCTCGGCTCGTACATGCTCTCGCTCATGCAGCAGGGCAACGATGCCAACGCGCTCAACACGGCCCAGGGAGTTGCCGCCGTCGAGGCGGCCGGCGGCTGCCTCGTGCCCGGGTGTTCCGGCGGAAATGACGCCGCCCATCGCAAGCATCTGCAACCCGACGGCGCCAACGTCGCCTACTACGCCAAGGGTGCGAACACGCTCGTGGCCGACCCGCCCGCCGGCTACAACGAGGGCGACACCCTCGTGGTCGACGGCAAGGAGCAGCACGTCGAGCGCGGCACCATGATCATCGAGGCCACCGCAAGGGACGGCCAGGCCGTCTGTGCCTGGGTTGCCGCCCCCGAGCGCGGCTAGCGTGGCGAAAGGCCCTCCATGCAACTAACCGACCTCGCAATTCTCTCTCCCGTATGGCCTATCTTCTTCCTGCTGGTAGCTGGGCTGCTGGGCGCGTGCCTGGGCAGTTTCGTCAACTGCCTGGCGTGGCGGCTCGTGCACGGCGAGAGCGTGTGGAAGGGCCGCAGCCACTGCGCCGTGTGCAACCACCCCCTTGCACCGCTCGACTTGGTGCCCGTGCTCAGCTGGCTCTTCCTCAGGGGCCGCTGCCGTTACTGCGGCGAGCGCATCGCGGCGCGCTATATGGCGGCCGAGCTCCTCTGCGGCCTCTTCTTCATGAGCATGGTGGCCGTCTACGGACTGACCGTCCACGCGCTCGCGTTGTGCGCGCTCGGCTGCATCCTTCTGGGCCTGTCGCTCGTGGACCTGGAGACCTACACCATTCCCAACGGCTTCATCATCGCCGGCATCGCGGCGTGGGCCGTCTCGTTCGCCTTTTACGGCGTGGACCTCTCCGCCATGGGCTTGGGCTCGCTCATGCTGGCGTTCGCCGGCTCGCCGCTTGCGGCCGTGCTGCTGGACGGCTTGCTGGGCGCGTTCGTGGTGGCCGGCTGCCTGCTTGCGCTGTCGCTCGTGTTCGACAAGGTCATGGGGCGGCGCAGCCTGGGCGGCGGCGATGTCAAGCTCGTGTTCATGGTGGGGCTGTTCCTGGGCCTTGCGGGCAGCGTGCTCAACCTCATCGTCGCCTGCGTGGTGGGCATCGTGTTCGCCTACGCCACCCAGAAGCGCCGCCAAGATACCAACGACCCGCAGGCGTTCCCCTTCGGCCCCTCCATCGCGCTGGCCACCTGGTTCACCCTCGCCCTCGGCCCGCAGCTTATCGCATGGTACCTGGGGCTGTTTTAACGTCTATCTGGTTTGATAACTTGCCCTTACCCGCTTATTGCGCTCGCTGTGCGGTGCCCCCTGCTTTATAATGGGCCATCGAGGGAAAGAGGCGCGCATGGCTAAGGCATACACCGGTGTCGACATCGGAACCGGGCACTTGAAGCTGGCGGTCTGCGACGGCAAGGCGGTTTCGCAGATAGCCATCGAGGAAGTGCCTGACAACCTGGTGAAAGACGGGCGTATAACGTCGCTTGAAACCATGTCCGAGCTGCTGCGCGATGCGGTGCGCAAGCATAGGATAACCGCCAAGAACTGCGCGCTCGTCTTGCACGCGCGCGACGTGTATACGCGCCGGATATCCCTGCCCGCCATGACGGTGGACGAGTTGAAGCTCAACCTGCCATTCGAGTTCAGAGATTACATCGCCGACGGCAAGGACAAGTACCGGTTCGACTACGCCATCTTGGGCACGAGCAGCGACGAGGCGGGCAACCTGCAGGATATGGACGTGCTGGCCGTGGCAACCCCTGTCGAGACGATCGATGCCTACGGCGACATGCTGCGCCGCGCGGGGCTCAAGCTGCGGATTGCAGCTCCAGACATCATGGCCTATGCCAACATCATCTCGCAGTATGTGCGCCGCCATGCGGCGGGAGGCGACGGTATGCCGGCGGTGTCGGCAGATCAGGATTTCTGCTTCTTGGACATCGGCAGCGCAAACACGAAGGTGTACCTGTTCCCCGAGGGGAAGTACGAGGTCACGCGCTCTATCGAGTTCGGAGCGCTCTCGCTGGCGTCTGCGGTGGCAGACCACTTCGGCGTCGATTTCAACCTGGCGAAGGCTTACTTGGCCAACGACTACGAGGGGGCGCAGACTATTCAGCCATGCCTCGACCTGTACGAGCGCATTGGCATCGAGCTGGCCCGTATCGTCAGCTTCTTCAATTTCAACTATCCGAACAGCCAGCTGAACACGGTGCATTACTGCGGAAGCGGGTCGGGTATCGCCCCCTTGCTTCATGCTCTCGACGAGCACCTTGCCATCGATTTGGTGGATATCGGCGCGATGATGCCCTATTCGCCTGCCGTGGCCGATCAGGTGCGCATCTGTCCTGCTGCCGTTGGCATCGCGCTGCAGTAAGGAGAAGCAATGGCCCTCGAGATGACGCTCAAGCGGAGCAAGAAGCCTGTTTATCCCACGAAGACCACCATCAACTTGGCGGTAGATGACAAGGGCGAGAACAAGATGGCGCGCAACCTCGTGTTGTTCGCCGTGGCGTTGGTGCTGATAGCGCTGTTCGCGAAATTCGCGGTTGTCGATGTCATGGCAGCCGCCTCGGCGGCCTCGGGGAAGGTCGCTGCCGCCCAATCCCAGCTGTCCGCTCTCGAGGCGGCGAACGCCGACTACGACGAGCTACAGGAGCGGTACGCCGCTTTCACGGTGAACAGCCTGTCCGATGTGGAGAAGGCCCTGGCCGATCGCGGGGCGATACTCGACTTGCTGCAGGGAACGGTGGCCAACATGGCCGAGCTCCAGTCGGTTAACGTGACGGGCAACACCGTTATGCTGCAATTCGCGAACACCTCGCTGCAGGACGTGTCGCGCGTGGTGGCGTCGCTCGAGGGCAGCGACCTCGTGGCGAACGTTTCGATGAGCACGGCGAAAACAGACCGAAACGACGAGGTTGTTTCAACGATCACCGTGACGCTGGCCGGGGCTGATATGTTGGCGGCCGCCAAGGAAGCTGCCGCTTCGAATGCCTCGTCTGGCGCCAACGGGACGGGGGCGTAGGATGAACCGTTCTTTTACCACGTGCGAGAAGGCCCTGATGCTCATCTTGGCAGTGCTCCTTCTTGGCTGCTGCTACTATCTGCTGGTGCTGAAACCCTCTTTGGACTCTATTGCAGCGTCCGAGGCGAAATTGAGCGAGCTGGATAGCGAGATTACCATCCAACAGGCAGTTTCCGCCAAGAAAACCCAGCTGGAGCAGCAGATTGCTGAAGTGGAGGCGTCTGGCACCCCGCAGAAGACGCTGCCGGCCTACGACAACACGAAGAACGAGATCAACGAGTTGAATGCCATCCTGGCCGATGCGACCAGCTACAACATCAACTTCTCGGAAGCCGATCTGACCGACGCGGTTGTGCGCAGAGTGGTGGACATCTCGTTTACCTGCGACTCGTACCATGCAGCGCACCGCGTGCTTGTGAGCTTGGTCAACTGCAAGTACTCGTGCCTCGTCACCGATATCGCCATAACCGGCAGCGGACTGGGACAGTCCTCTTCGTCCGGCAAGGTATCGGCCAGTGCATCCATCACGTTCTTCGAGAAGCTGGGCTAGCTAATCGGGCTCTGGCCTTCCTTTGCCTTCTCCAGCACGAAGCGGTCCTTGCCGTCGGCTTTGGCGCGGTAGAGGATGCTGTCTGCTTGCTGGTAGGCATCGCGGTACGACAGGGGAGTGCCGGATATCTCGATGCCGCCTATGCTCAAGGTGATGAGGCGCTTGATGCCGTCCTGGTCGCTGAATTCCACTCCCTGCTCAACAAGGAGGCTGCAACGCTCGACCAGCTGGCTGTGCTCGATGGACCCGCAGATGCACACGGCGAACTCGTCGCCCCCCAAGCGGTCGATAAGGTCATGCGAGCGGAATGCGTTGCGCAGCACCGTTGCCGTTTGGCGCAGCGCGGCGTCTCCTGCCAAGTGCCCGTAGGTGTCGTTGACGCTTTTGAAGTCGTCCGTGTCGATGACGAGCAAGGCGCCGCAGGTGCCCGTTTCCAGCTGCTGCTCGGCCCGCTCGCGGAACGTCGCCCAATTCAGCAAGCCGGTGAGGCCGTCGTGCTGGGCGCGCTTCGACAGGTCCATCTTCTCGCGCACCTCTTCGTCTACGCGGGTGATCTTCCCAATGACCGATATGGGTCGGCCCTCGTCGTTCGTTACCAGATGGGACACGATGCGAATCCAGTGCGCATCCCCCGGATCAGGTTCGTACTGCAGCTCGCTGAAGGGCTTGCTGGGCGAGGTGAGCGCATCGAGAAGCTCGGGGTCGGATTTCTCCGCTATCAAGGCGTGGGCGTGGTGGATGATGTAGTGCGACCGGTCCTCGGACAGCTCTCCCGCTTCGACGTCCACCAGGTTCTTGAGGCCGGAGGGGTTCGACATGATGAGCGTGTCGGTTCCCATGGAGTACTCGAAAAGCTGCTCGTTCGTCAGGCTGTACAGCTTTTGGAAACGCAGGTTTTCCTCGCGCACACGCCGGTTCGACAGCACACGGGTGCGCAGGTAAAGCACCAGCAGCATGATGATCAGCATGAGCACCGCAATGGCGCCGATGGCGAACTCCAGCAAGTGGCTTGAGATGAACGCGCCCACATGCTCGTCGGGGTCGATGAGCGCGTTTTCGTAGACGATGGAGTCGAGCTCTTCGGTGGACAGGCCGCGGATGGTCTTGTCTATCACGGAGAGCAGTTCGGGCTCTACCGGCTGCACGATGCCGAAGCTGATTCCGATGGTTTGCGTGGAGGTGGGCAAGGTGAGCAGGTTGCTTAGCCCGTCGATGTTCGAATAGTACGGGGTGGTGTACGACGTGCCGTACGTGTAATCCGCGCGCCCCTCGTTTACGGCTTTGAAGCAGTCCTCTATGGAGTCGCAGATGATGAAGTCGCTCCCGGCGGGGGCGGTGTTCGTCATGTCCCACGGTAGGGCCAGCGTGCGGCTCTCGAGGTTGTCGGGATCGACGTGGCGGTTGTACACAAGCAGCAGGCTCGTCGTCATATAGGGTGCGGTCAGCGAAAGATCGAGCGTCGAGGCTGCCGCATCGTTGGACTCAACGCCGGCCACGATCTCAACGTCGGCCGTGCGAACGGCGTCGAGCAGGTTGTCGCTGCGATCGATGGGCACTATCTCGAACGTGAGGCCCGTCTGCTTCTCCACGTAGTCCAGCATGCCGCGCGATACGCCTTTGAGCTCGCCGGTTTTCTTGTCGAACGACTGAAGGGGCGCTTTTTCGGAAATAACCCCCACGCGCAGCGTGTCGTGATTGCGGGCGAACGCAAGCTCCTCGGCGTTAAGCGCAAAACTCGCGCTGGTCTTGCCGAAATATTTCTCGTACAAGTTGCTCTGCAGCTGGGGGTTGCTTTCGTTGATGCGCTCGATGGTCCGGTCGATCTCGTCGATGATCGTGCGGTCGCCCTTCGGCGCCGCGAAGAAGAACGGCCGCCCGGCGAACGAGGTGACCACGTGGAACCCTTCGACAGGGCTGATGTCGATGCTGAGGAAGGCGTCGGCCTCCCCCGATCTCACCTTCTGCGCCAGCTCGCTGTTGGAGGCGCATTCGACGGTGGTGTAGGCGAGGTTGTTCTTCTCGCAGAAATAGTCGAGCTCTTCACGGCGCTGCTTCGCCGAGCTTAGGATGGCAATGTGCAGCGGTCCTTCGGTGAAAAGGTTGGTCGCGGTTATCCCGGCATTCTCGTTGGGGACGAACAGCGAGGTGTGCGCGGTGCCGTAGCTGTTCCGGGGGTACTCGTACGTGTCGTCGAGCGCCGGGCTGTACGTCATGCCGCTTTCGAGGTCTATCCGCCCGTCCTCGAGCATGTTCATCAGGTCGATAGCCTGCTCGTTGGAGGTTTCGCCCTCGGCTTTCACGAACTCGTACGTCCAGCCGGTGAACTGGGCGATGCGCTGCAGGTAATCGTAGGTGTAGCCTTCGAGGCTGCCGTCGGCGTTGCGGCTGATCATGCCAGGGATATCCATGTACCCTACCCTGACCACGCGTTGGCCGGAGTCGGTGGAAGAAGAGCTCGATGCCTTCGGTGCCGTTTCGGCGAACGCCTTGCCCGCCGAGACGCCGGCGTCAAAAGGCGAGAGAGGTACGAGCGCGCAGGCGAGCAGCACAACGAGGGCAACTTTCGCTGCAATGGCGAATCGCGCTATCCGTGATGCTCCCACGTCAACATTCCCCTCTCTGCATGTGCTGCCATTGTAACCCCAATGGGACGTTTGAGCGTGCGAGAACGACAACCGGTAAGAAGGGTTCACCATGAGGTTTCGGCTTCGGTGTTGGTCATGGGTTCACGTTTCGAAAATCCGGAAGGAAATGCCTCGTGATCGCTTGACCCGGGAACGTGCGACCGGTACAATATCGTTCCACGTCCTCACGGACGCTGTATGTGGTCGGGTAGCTCAGTTGGTAGAGCAGCGGACTGAAAATCCGCGTGCCGAGGGTTCAAGTCCCCCTCCGACCACCACGATGATGACAGTGCCCCGAATCCTCGCGATTCGGGGCACTTTTTGGTGTGCGGCTAAAAAACGAGCACCTTTGCTCCGCTGTCCAGAGGGGAGGCTATGCCGTCTGGGTGTCGTCTTCCACGCGGCCGCGGATCTTCTTGACGGTGCGGCCCAGCATGCCGCCCAGCTTGGGCAGGTTCTTGGGGCCGAAGATGACGAGCACGACCACGAGGATCAGGATCAGCTCGGGCAGTCCCATGCCGAATATTTTCATTGTCCGCCCCTTTCGCGGTCTGGCTTGCCGATGCATCGGCCAGTATAGCAGCCTTAATTTTATAGTGACTATAAAATTGTGGTAAATAAAGAAAGGCCTCGCAAAACTTCCGTATAATGCAAGGCGTCGAGCGGGCAAAACGGTAGGGAGGAGCGGACATGGAGAAGCCGAGTGCCGAGGGCTTGCGTGAGCGCAAGCGCCGCGAGACGCGCGCGGCTATCGAGCGTGCGGCTATCTCGCTGGTAGACGAGCTGGGCTACGACAACGTGACCGTGGCCATGATCAGCGAGCGAGCCGTGGTGTCGCAAGGCACGTTCTTCAACTACTTTCCCACGAAAGACGCCGCCATCGTAGGGCTGGGCCGGGTCGACCTCGATGCCGGAGTCGTCCACGCCGCCTACGACCGCATCGAGGGCACGCCGTACCACGCCACGCTCACGCTGTTCCTGAAGGTGGTGCGCGACCTGGACTGGACGAGCGAGATCGCCGCCATGCGGGCGCGGTTGGTGGCCCAGACGCCGGCACTCATGAAGCTGTTCTTGGACGGCACGTTCGGCTTCGTATCCGACTTCCGCGGCATTTTGGCCGCCTACCTGGAGCGGCATCCCGAGCGGCGCAGCTGTCCGGACGAGCTGACGCCCTCCGAGGAGGCGGGTCTCGTGGTGGCCGAGGCGCTTGAGGCGGCGAAGTTCGCGCTGGCCCGCGCCACGGCCGATCCCGACGCGTCGCTTCCCGATGCGGCCGAGGTGGAGGCCGTCGTCAGGCGGATCGTCGGGTAAGGGCGCGCCGCCCGCCGTCTGCCCCGCGCTGCGCGCGAGGGCGGGGCCGGTCGATGGAAAAGCGGCGCATGAGCGGGCGCGCGCTTTCCGAAACCCCTACAATAGCAGGTGCGAACAACACGAGCGCCGCCGCGTCAGGCGGCGCCGAACGAAGGAGGCCACATGTCCTGCGAGAACAACAATCCGGTCGTCGGCATCATCATGGGTTCCGAGAGCGACATGCCCGCCATGGAGCCGTGCATGAAGCAGCTCGACGAGTTCGGCATCCCCTACGAGGTGAAGGTGGCAAGCGCCCACCGCAAGCCGGCCGAGGTGCACGAGTGGGCCAGCACGGCGCACGAGCGCGGCATCCGCGTGATCGTGGCGGCCGCCGGCAAGGCCGCGCACCTGGGAGGCGTCGTTGCGGCCTACACGCCGAACCCGGTGATCACCGTGCCCATGAAGACGAGCGACCTGGGCGGCCTCGACTCGCTGCTGTCCATGGTGCAGATGCCCTCCGGCGTGCCGGTGGCCTGCGTGGCCATCAACGGCGCGAAGAACGCGGCCATCCTGGCCGTGCAGATCCTCGGCACCGGTTGCGACACCGCCCGTCAGAAGATCATCGACTTCAAGCAGGGCATGGCCGAGGCCTAGGCGGCAGCGCCTGCCGGCTTGCAGAGGCGATCCTCGGGCGGGGGGGGCTGCGAGGGAGTGCGCTGTGCCGGCTGGGTCTGATCCGGTGAATGAAAAAACGAGTTGCGAGGGATGGGTCCATGGGCGCATCCCTTCTCTTTTTAGGACGTCGGCGGCGCCTCGCCCGGATGCGCGCGCAGGGGGGCCTCCGGTTTGCTATCATGGGATTCGTGAAAGTCCAGGCATGGGACGCCGAATGTTTCACGTGAAACATTTGTACGGATAGTCGGCGGCGCATCCCTTCCGTTGCCGTCCTGGCAGCGACCAACGAGTACCGAAGCAGGCGAAACGCATATGACGAAGAAACTTCTGATGGGGAACGAGGCGTTCGCGCACGCGGCGCTCGAGGCGGGCGTGCGCGTGGTGGCGGGGTATCCCGGCACGCCGTCGTCCGAGCTGATAGAGACGGTGGCGAAGCTGCACGCGTCCGGCGCGGCGCGAGGCGTGCACGTGGAATGGTCCACGAACGAGAAAGCGGCGCTCGAACTGCTGGCCGGCGCCTCCTATGCCGGCGCGCGCTGCCTGTTCACCTGCAAGCAGGTGGGGCTCAACGTGGCGTCCGACCCGCTCATGAGCCTGAACTACGTGGGCGTGAAGGGCGGCCTCGTGCTGTTCGTGGCCGACGACCCCGGCCCCATCTCGTCGCAGACCGAGCAGGACACGCGCCGCTTCGCCGCCTTCGCGAAGATGCCCGTGCTCGATCCGTCCACGCCCGACGAGGGCTTCGCCATGATGAAGGAGGCGTTCGACCTGTCCGAGCGCTACCATACGCCCGTCATCGTGCGGCCCACCACGCGCATCAACCACGCATCCACGTTCTTCGACGTGGCCGACGCCACCGACGCGCGCTCCGTGCCCCCCGAGGGTTTCGAGCGCGACCCCAAGTGGATCATCTTCCCGCGCCGCGCCTACGAGGCGCATGGCGAGATCAACGAGCGCCTGCGCGCCATCGTCTGCGACTTCGCCGCCGAGCCCGCGCTCGCCGCGTTCAATCCGATATTCGACGCCGGAAAAGGGCCGAAGGAAACGGAGAAGGCCTGCGCAGCTTCTGCCCCCGCCCTCGGAGGCTCCCTCGCGGGGGATTCAAAAAAGCAAACAAGTGTTTCACGTGAAACATTTGATGACGGAAACGGTAATGCTTGTACCCCGCTCCGCGGCATCGTGGCGGGCGGCGTGTCGGCGGCCTATGCGCGCGAGGCGTTGCGCATGCTGGAGCAGCGCGCTGCCGAGCAGGGCTCCGAGTTGCCCGCCTATCGTTTCTGGCAGGTAGGGACGCCTTACCCGTTCCCCGAGAAAACGGCCGCACGGTTCACGGAAGGCCTCGACGAGGTGCTCGTCGTGGAGGAGCTCGACCACGTGCTGGAAGACGAGCTCCTGCGCTTTGCCGGCCGCACGCATGCGGCTTTCGCGGTGCGCGGCAAGCTCACCGGCGACGCGCGCGACCGCGGCGAGAACGACGTGGACGACCTTGCCGCCCGCATTGCAAGATTCCTCGACATCGCCGAAAAACAAACAGATGTTTCACGTGAAACATCTTCGCCCGAATCCCCATCTGCTCCCGCGACGGCCCCGGCGAGTACCCCGCTCTCCTACGATGCTCCCGCCGACGACCCGCTGCCCGTGCGCCCGCCCGTGCTCTGCGCCGGTTGCCCGCACCGCGGCAGCTTCTACGCCGTGAAGCGTGCGCTGGGGAAGGCACCGGCCGTGCTGTGCGGCGACATCGGCTGCTACACGCTGGGAAACGCCAAGCCGCTCGATGCCGTGGACACGTGCCTGTGCATGGGCGCGGGCATCACCATGGCGCAGGGCTTCGCCGTGGCCGAACCGGGCAAGAAACACGTGGCGTTCGTGGGCGATTCCACGTTTTTCGCCAGCGGCCTGCCCGGCATCGTGAACGCCGTCTACAACGGCCACGACGTGACCGTGTGTGTGCTCGACAACGCCACCACCGCCATGACCGGCTCGCAGCCGCACCCCGGCACGGGCGTCACGCTCATGGGGCCGAAGCGCACGCCCGTCTCCATCGAGCGCGTGCTCCAGGCCGTGGGCTTCGAGTGCATCGTGCACGCCGACCCGCTCGACCTGGACGCCTCCGTTGCCGCCTCGGCCGAGGCGCTGGCGTTCGAGGGCCCCAGCGCCATCCTGTTCGAATCGCCGTGCGTCCAGCTGGTGAGGCCGGGCGCGCCCGCGGCGGTGGATGCGGATGCGTGCACCGGCTGCAAGAAGTGCATCACCGAGATAGGATGTCCCGGCATCGGCTTCGACGGCGACGCGCGCGGCCCGAAGAGCAAGGAGCGCGGCCAGGCGTTCGTTGATGCGAGCCTCTGCAACGGCTGCGGCCTGTGCACGCAGGTGTGCCCCTTCGGCGCGCTGGGCGTTCCTCCGGCTGGTCAGTTGGCGGATGCGGATGCGGCTGAAAATCCTGCCGCAGTGTCACATGAAACAGAGGCTCCGGCGGAAGGAGGCCCCCATGCGTAACGTTCTGTTGGCGGGCGTGGGCGGCCAGGGCACGGTGCTGGCCGCGAAGGTGCTGGCCCAGGCCGCGCAGGAGAAGGGCTGGCAGGTGCGCACGGCCGAGACCATCGGCATGGCGCAGCGCGGCGGCAACGTGGTGTCGCACGTGCGCATGGGCGATGGTGGGGAAGAGGTGCTGGCGCCACTGCTGGCGCACGGCACGGCCGACCTCGTGGTGGCGTTCGAGCCGGCGGAGGCCGCGCGCGTGGTACCGTTCCTGGCTCCCGGCGGCACGCTGGTCACGGCCACGACAGCGCTCCAGCCCGTCACGGCGGCGCTGTCGAAGACCCCCTACCGTGCGGCTGCCGTGGTCGCGCGCCTGCAGGAGCAGCTGGCCGATGCGGCCACGTTCGTGGCCGTGGACGATGCGGCGCTGTGCGCGCAGGCGGGCAGCCGCAAGGTGCTGAACACGCTGCTTCTGGCCAGCGCGCTGAAGACGGGCTGCCTCCCGCTCGATGTGGACGACTTGCGCCGCGCCATCTCCTCCTGCGTGAAGCCGCGCTTCGTCGACCTCAACCTGGCCGCCATCGACGCGGTGGCGGCCAGGTAGGCCCGTCGCCCGCCGCCTGGTTTTCGGCCCTCTTCCGGTCTGGGCGCTGCCTCCCCGGCGCGTCCGACACGCCCCGGCACGGCCGGCTTCGCTCGCTGGCCGCGCATTCTTTTTCGGCCGCTCTTCCTCGTGAAAAAACAAGGGGGTGTCGAGTACCCTGCTATACTAAAAGTTGAAGCGCGCGACCACGCCGCTTTCAAACCGTACCGGAACGAGGGCGAAATGGGCGAGACGATGGAACGGGTATGGCTTGACGAGGCCATCGAGCTGGCCAAGGCGCTCTGGCGCGCCTATGTTCTGGAACCCACCGAAGAAGGGGGCCGGTTCATCTTCGACTCGCTCTTCCAAAGCGATTTCTCGCTCATCGGCACGGGCAAGCACGAGATGTATCCCAATCTGCCGGCGTTCATGGGCGGCCTCGGGCGCGACCAGGAAGAGGCCGAGGGCATAACCTTCGAGATACTCGACGACTATTACGAGGCCCGGCCGTTCGGCGAGGGCTGCTGCCTCGTATTCGGCACGTTGTGGGTGCGCGAGAGGCCGAGCGAGCCCAAGTCGCTCCTGGTGGAGATGGACACGCGTTTCAGCATGGTGTTCCGGCGCGAGGGCGACCGCTGGCTCCTCGCCCACCTGCACCACTCCACGCCCAACGTCGACCAGCACCGCGACGAATACTATCCCAAAACGGTGACGGAGCAGGCGAACGCCGCGCTCGCGTACTCCAAGGCACTTGAGCGCCGCGCCGAACTCGACCCGATGACCGGCCTGTTCAACCATGTGGCCTTCGAGGGCCACGTGTGCGAGGCCCTGGCGCGCGGCGCCTCGGGCGGCACGTTCTTCATGATCGATCTGGACGACTTCAAGCTGGTGAACGACACGCTCGGGCATCCCGAGGGCGACCGCGTCATCGTGGAGTTCGCCGATGTGCTCTCCGACGTTTTCGCGCAGGACGCCTACGTTGGGCGCATGGGCGGCGACGAGTTCGCCGCGTTCGTCGAATGCCCGCTCTCTGTCGCGCAGGCCGAGGCGAAGGCGCGTACGCTCGTCGAGCGCTGGACGGCGTGCTCGGACGGGCGCGTGAGGCTGGGGTGCTCCGTCGGCCTGGCGTCCGTTGCGCGCGACCAGACGTTCTTCGACCTGTACCATGCCGCCGACAAGGCGCTCTATGCCAGCAAGCGCAACGGCAAGGGACGCTTCAGCTGGTAGGGAAAGGGAGCACGCCGCACCCGGCCCGCACACCCGGTCCCGCACGAAAAAACGGCTTTGCATTCCGCGGCCGTTCGCCTAGAATACCAAGCATGGTAATCGCGAACGACATCTTCTCCCTCCCAGCCGTGGTTTCGGCTGGTCGATGGCTCTAGCTTCAAGCACCGCCGTGGGCGGGCTTGAAGCGACCCCTGCGACCCCGCAAGCCATCCAACGAAACGAGGACCTCCCATGCAGTTGACCACCGACCAGTTCGCGCTCGTCAAGGAGCAGTTCAAGACCCTGAAGGCGCGCTCGCCGTTCTACGCCATGAAGTTCGAGGGCATTGACCTGTCCGACGTGCAATCCCAGGAAGATTTCGAGAAGCTGCCGTTCTCCGAGAAGGACGATCTGCGCCGCGTGTACCCGCTGGGCCTGCAGGCCGTGCCCGACGAGGAGGTCGTGCGCATCCATTCGTCGTCCGGCACCACGGGCACGCCCGTCATCGTGCCCTACACGCAGCAGGACGTGACCGACTGGGCCATCCAGTTCGCGCGCTGCTACGAGACGGCGGGCATCACGAACACCGACCGCATCCAGATCACCCCCGGCTACGGCCTGTGGACGGCTGGCATCGGCTTCCAGCTGGGCGCCGAGCACCTGGGCGCCATGGCCATCCCCATGGGCCCCGGCAACACCGAGAAGCAGCTGCGCATGATGCAGGACTTGAAGTCCACCGTACTCTGCGCCACCAGTTCCTACGCGCTCCTGCTGGCGGAGGAGATTGCCGAGCGCGGCATCCGCGACAAGCTCTGCCTGCGCAAGGGCGTCATCGGCTCCGAGCGCTGGGGCGACAAGATGCGCGCGCGCATCGCCAGCGAGCTGGGCGTGGAGATCTACGACATATACGGCCTGACCGAGGTGTACGGCCCCGGCATCGGCATCTCGTGCGACGCGCACCACGGCATGCACGTGTGGGACGACTACGTGTACGTGGAGATCGTCGACCCTGCGACGGGCGCCCCCGTGCCCGACGGCGAGGTGGGCGAGCTGGTGCTCACCACGCTGCGCAAGCAGGGCGCGCCGCTCATCCGCTACCGCACGCACGACCTCACGCGCATCATCCCCGGCGACTGCACCTGCGGCTTCGGGCATCGTCACCCGCGCATCGACACGTTGACCGGCCGCACCGACGACATGTTCAAGGTGAAGGGGTGCAACATCTTCCCCGCGCAGGTGGAGGAGGTCATCGCCGCCACCGACGGCACGAGCTCGGAGTACCAGGTGATGATAGAGAACATCAGCGGCAAGGACGTGCTCACCGTGCTGTTCGAGACCCCGCTCGACGGCGAGGCAAAACAGCGTGCCGAGGAGGAGCTGGCCCTCATCTTCAAGGCGAAGTGCGGCTGCACCCCCGACGCGAAGGGCGTCCCCATGGGCGAGCTGCCCCGCTCGGAGAAGAAGACCAAGCGCATCTTCGACAGCCGCTATTAGTTCCGTTTGCCTCCGGCAAACGGAACCAGCCGACGCTGCGGCCGGCTGAGGCACCCGATCTTCGCGCGATCCCGGAGGCGACGCGTACCAAAGTACGCGTCGCCTCCGCGATCCCACGAATCTCGGGCACCTCAGCCGCCCTCGCTGACTCACTACGCCAACCTGCGCGGCCGTTATGCGGCCTCCGGCCGCATGGCCGGGGCACGCCCCGGCCAACCAACCTGCGCGGCCGTTTTCGCGCCTGCGGCGCGAAGGCCGCCCTGCGGGCGGCCGGCGGCGGCTCTCCCGTGGTTTTCGCGCCTGCCGGCGCGAAAGGGCGCTCTGGCGAGCGCCCTGCCCAACCTGCGAGCCCGTTATGTGCCCTCCGGGCGCATGGGCGGATCGCTTCGCTCCCGCCCGATCAACCCGTGCGCCCCGAATGTTTCACGTGAAACATTTGTTCGCTAGCGAGAGAATCGAGGCGGCCCGTTCACTTTTTCGCTCGCCGAGGCGCTCCACTGTGGTAGAGTATGCGCATGCATTCTGCGAGGGGACATATCGTCGTCGACGAACGCTGGCGTTTCGAGCTGGCCGTCGCGGCTGCATGCCGCGCCTTCGCACCGCGCGCTTCCGAATGCCTCGCACCGTCTGCCTTGCAGCGCACGGTGGCTCAGCAGGACGACGGAGCCTACCGCGCCCTTCCTTATTATTCCTATCGATACCTCTAGCACATGGGTTTGCCCGTGGTGCTGCGACGTGTCGGAACCCGGCGCGGCGCGCCCGCAGCCGGCAAGGTCATGTGCGCCACTGCGCGGGCTCCTTTCCAGCGCGCTGTTTCACGTGAAACATTTGTACGATCATCTGATGATGCGGCAAGGGTCTCCCGTGAAACAAGCTGGAGCAACGGCCCGCACTCCAACGGAAAGCGAACGCGGGCGGGGCAGCCCGCATGAGACGATAGGGAACTACCAATGATCGAAAAGATATGCATGGTGCTCATTTTCGTGGGCGTGGCAGTGGGCGTGGGCATCTACTGCCGACGCCACGCCGGCACCGTCGACGGGTTCATCCTGGGCGGGCGCAACGTGGGGCCGTGGCTCTCGGCGTTCGCGTTCGGCACGAGCTACTTCTCCGCCGTCATCTTCGTGGGCTACGCGGGGCAGTTCGGCTGGAAGTACGGCATCGCCGCCACGTGGATCGGCATCGGCAACGCCATCCTGGGCAGCCTTTTGGCCTGGTGGGTGCTCGGCCCGCGCACGCGCGAGATGACGCACCGCCTGGGCGCGTCCACGATGCCCGAGTTCTTCGGCGCTCGCTTCCAGTCGAAGGGTTTGCGCATCGCGGCCGCGGCCATCATCTTCGTGTTCCTCATCCCGTACACGGCGAGCGTCTACAACGGCCTGTCGCGGCTGTTCGGCATGGCGTTCGGCCTGCCGTATGAGTGGTGCGTCATCGGCATGGCGGTTATCACCTGCATCTACGTGGTGCTGGGCGGCTACATGGCCACCGTCATGAACGACTTCATCCAGGGCATCGTCATGCTGCTGGGCATCGTGGCGGTCATCGTGGCGGTGTTGGTGAACAACGGCGGTTTCACCGAGGCCATCACCACGCTCTCTCTCATCCCGGCCGAGGGCAGCGAAATGGCCGGCCCGTTCGTCAGCTTCTTCGGGCCGAATCTGCCCGACCTCATCGGCGTCATCATCCTCACCAGCCTGGGCACGTGGGGCCTGCCGCAGATGGTGCAGAAGTTCTACGCCATCAAGAGCGGCCCGGCCATCAAGCAGGGCGCCATCATTTCCACGGTGTTCGCCATGATCGTGGCGGGCGGCAGCTACTTCCTGGGCGGGTTCGGCCGCCTGTACGGCGGGCAGGTGGAGATGACGGCCGCCGGCACGCCGGTGTACGACTCCATCATCCCCACCATGCTGTCCACGTTGCCCGACCTGCTCATCGGCATCGTAATCGTGCTGGTGCTGAGCGCGTCCATGTCCACGCTGTCGTCGCTCGTGCTCACCTCGTCGTCCACGCTCACGCTCGACCTCATCAAGGACAACCTGGTGAAGAACATGAGCGAGAAGAAGCAGCTGTCGTACATGCGCGTGCTGCTGGTGGTGTTCATCGTCATCTCGGCGGTGCTGGCGCTCGTGCAGTACAACTCGTCCATCACGTTCATCGCGCAGCTCATGTCCATCAGCTGGGGCGCGCTGGCCGGATCGTTCCTCGGCCCGTTCTTCTGGGGGCTGTTCTCCAAGCGCATCTCGCGCCCGGCCGTGTGGGCCAGCTTCATCGTGGGCGTGGGCCTGACCACGGGCAACATGATCGCCGGGTTCGTGGGCACGGCGTTCATCGCCAGCCCCATCAACTGCGGCGCCATCGCCATGGTGCTGTCGCTGATCATCGTGCCGCTGGTAAGCCTGTTCACGAAGCGCGTGGACTTCGAGGTGGACCCGCCGCGCGTGGAAGGCGCCATCGACCGCGAGTACGAGCAGGAGCTGGAAGGGGAAGGGGAGTAGCGCCGCCGGAAACCGAGCGTACGGAATTCCGCTTGCGTTTCACTTGCTCGCCATTTGCTTCGCGGGGCCCGTTTTGGGCCCCGCAGCTGCTTTCGAAGGCTGTCCAACGAATCGATACTCATCTGATCAGGCAATTCAGTTAAACTTCATCAGGCCTCTTTTCAAAATCTCATTTGCTTCTCACTTGCTCGTCATTTGCTTTTCATTTGCTTCGCTGATATAGTGCAGTTTGATAACACGGCTGAAGGAACACTCATGCAAAACATCGGCGCGCTCATCGAGAATCTCAGGCAGCTTTCCAACGAAACCGAGTACGTGGAATTCAAGAAGGACTTCTCCGAGCCGGAGAAAGAGGCGAAAGACATCTGCGCGCTTGCCAATGCCGCTGCGTTTCATGACGCATCGGCGGCTTACAAAGTATGGGGTATCGAAGACAAGACCCATGAAGTAGTCGGCACATCATTCAATCCCAAAGCTTGCAAGAAGGGTAACCAGGAACTTGAGATATGGCTGCGCCAGCATTTGAGCGCCAACGCACATTTCGAATTTATCGAACATGTCCACCAGGGTGCTTCCGTTGTCGTGCTGAAGATCTGGCCTGCCTACCACCAGCCGGTGCAGTACGACAACGTTGTCTACATCCGCACGGGAAGCTGTACCCAGAAGCTTGCACACGGCTCGACGCGCGAGTCGGAGCTATGGAAGAAGATACAGAAAGAGGTGTTCGAAGATCAACTTGCTATTGAAGATTTGTCTGGTCAGGAAGTCTTCGAGCTTCTGGACATAAACGCGTATTTCCGGCTGTCTGGAACCACTGCGCCGGAAAGCCTCGAAGCGCAGCTGCACTACTTTCTCGAAGAGGGCATGCTTGAGCGGCAGGACAACGGCATGCTTGCCATTACGAACCTGGGTGCAGTCCTCTTCTCGAAAAGTCTCGAAGCCTTTCCTACCGTCAAGCGGAAGGCGGTGCGCGTTATGCTCTACAGCGGCCGAGGGCGAATCGATATGCTGAAGGAAAGGACTTTCGACCAAGGATATGCCGTGTGCATGGAAGCATTGTTCGACTACGTCATGACGCTCGTTCCTGCTCGTGAGACTATCCAAGGAGCGCTTCGGACAACGGTTACGGCGTATCCTGCCATTGCCGTTCGTGAGCTCGTTGCCAATGCGCTCATCCATCAAGACTTCACGGTGACAGGGGCGGCGCCGCTCATCGAGCTTTTCGACCATCGCATCGAGTTCACGAATCCGGGTAGCCCGCTTGTTGAAGTGGATCGCATTGTGAATGATCCTCCACGTTCCCGCAACGAGAAGCTGGCCTCCCTCATGCGACGTCTGCATATGTGCGAGGAAGCGGGAAGCGGTTGGGACAAGATCATCAGCGCATGCGAACACTTCCGCATGCCGGCCCCGAAAATTGAGATCAGGGAGGAACGGAGTATGCGCGTATCGCTGCGACAGGCCGTTCCGTACAAAAACCTCAGCCCACAAGAACGATTGGAAGCGTGCTACTGGCATGCGTGCATCTGCTATGCACAGGGTGATTACGCTACGAATCAAAGCCTTCGCGAACGTTTCGATTTAAAGCCTTCGAACGCTTCGCAGATATCGCGCTTGATCAAAGAGGCGGCGGAAGGAGGGCTTATCAAGCCTGTGGACCCCAATACCTCGCCGCGGTACATGAAGTACGAACCGGCATGGGCATAAGCTTCACTTGCTCGCCATTTGCTTCGCGGGGCCCGTTTTGGGCCCCGCAGCTGCTTTCGAAGGCCGTCCAACGAATCGACACTCGTCTGATCAGGCAATTCTATTAGGCGCCGTCACGCCCCCTTGCTAAATCTCACTTGCTTCTCACTTGCTCGCCATTTGCTTTTCGCTGGTCGCGCTCGGTTAGCCATGCCCGAAAAGAACAATTTGGCGACGGCGGCGCAACGAACGCTATACTATCGAGTACTCGTGCTGTCCCTCCGCAACCGACGAAGGTCCCTCCATGCTGCTCACGCTGCTGCTCATATACTTCCCCGCGCTGGTGTTCGGGTTCCTGTTCGTCAAGAACTACCGCAAGGAGCCGCGCCAGTTCCGCAACGCCTTGTACTTCCTGCTGCTGTGCCTGTTCTCATTCTACGGCTTGTCCATCCAATTCGAGCTGCCGTGGCTCGTGCTCATCGGGTTCGCCGCTATCCCTTTCGGCACGGTGGCGCTCGTCGTGTTTCTGACGGCGAACACGTTCGTGGTGGTCAAGCGGGAGGGGCTTAGCCTGTCGCACCTGCTGCCGGGGCTGCTGGCGTTCGGTATCGTGGCGGCCTGCGTCGGCGGGCCGGTGCTGCTGCTTGTCCAGGCGCCTCCGCTGCTGTTGGCGCTCTATCTGCTCGTGCTGATGGAGGGCTCGTACGTGGCATTCACGTTCGCGGCGCTGCTGCTGTATTCGTGGCTGTACCGACGGCTGCCGAAGCGCCGCGATTACGACTACATCGTCGTGCACGGCGCGGGCTTGTCGGGCACGAAGCCCACGCCGCTCCTGGCCGCGCGCCTCGACAAGGGCGTGGAGCTGTGGGAGGCCGGCGCCCGCCGCGCCATCATCATTGCTTCGGGCGGGCAAGGAGCCGACGAGGAGGTTCCCGAAGCCCAGGCCATGCGCGCGTACCTCATGGAGGAGCGCGGCGTGCCCGTCGACGCCATCATCGAGGAGGACCGCTCGACCACCACGATGGAGAACCTGCGCAACTCGAAGGCCATCATGGACGCGCGCTCGGGCGCCGGCCAGTACCGCGCTGCCGTGGTGACCAGCGACTATCATGTGTTTCGCACCGCCGAGTACGCACACAAGATTGGGCTTGCCGCCGACGGCGTGGGCAGCAAGACGGCGCGTTACTTCTGGCCCACGGCGTTCATCCGCGAGTTCGTGGCCGTGAGCAACGCCCACCGCTGGCCCTTCGTCGTCATCTTCGCGCTCTGGCTCCCCTTCGCGGCCATCGTGCTGCTCCAGCTCTAAGCCGTCCCAGCCGCCCCCCCAAGCCGCCGCAAGCCGCCGCGATCGATCGCCGCCGTGCGGGCGTGAAAGCGGTATTCGCGCTGCTCGCGGCGCTTTCATATCGTATACTAGGGCGCATCGTTGCGCATCCGCGCGGGCGTCCGCAGCACGACCTTCGCGCGAATGCGTTCCGCCTAGGAGAAGGGGACGCATATGGAAGGCTTCGACCTTATCAGCACAGGGGTGTGGTCCATCATCCCGCCCATCTTGGCGCTGGCGCTGGCGCTCATCACGAAGGAGGTGTACTCCTCGCTCGCCATCGGCGTGTTCACCGGCATGGTGATCTACCAGTTCAGCCTGAACGGCGCCGGGTTCGAGCAGCTCGTGGACTCGTTCACCATGGTTCCGCAGATGATGGCCGAGCAGATAGCCGGCAACGGGGCGCTGCTCTTGTTCCTCGCGTTGCTGGGCGCGCTCGTGGTGGTCATAGCCGGCGCGGGCGGCTCGCGCGCGTACGGCGAGTGGGTGGCCACGCATATCAAAAACGCGAAGATGGCGCAGATTCTCACGGCGGTGCTGGGCATCATCATCTTCGTGGACGACTACTTCAACTGCCTCACGGTGGGCGCCGTCATGCGTCCCGTCACCGACCGCTTCAAGATCAGCCACGAGAAGCTGGCCTGGATCATCGATTCCACGGCAGCGCCCATCTGCATCATCGCACCGGTGTCGTCGTGGGCGGTGGCCGTGGGCGGCTACCTGGGCGAGGGCGGCTTCACCACGTTCGTGCAGTCCATCCCGTACAACTTCTACGCGCTGCTCACCATCGTGTTCGTGTTCTTCATGTGCGCCACGAACAAGGACTTCGGCCCCATGCGCGTGGCCGAGGCCGAGTACCAGCACGAGGGTTCCAAGCAGGATATCCCGCCGAAGGACAGCGCGCTCGAGGCCATGGCGACCGTCGGCCTGTCCGACCGCGAGGCCGCCGACACGCTGCCTCCGTTCAACATGGAGACGGTGGTGGCCGAGCGCGACGAGCTGGACGAGGCGGCGCAGACGGCGGTGGAGGAGTTCAAGGGAATCGCCATCTCCGAGAAGGGCCGCGTGTTCGACCTCATCGTGCCCATCGTGGTGCTCATCATCTTCTCCATCTTGGGCATGCTGTACGCGGGCGGGTTCTTCAAGGGCGTCGACTTCGCCACCGCCGTGGGCGAGAACCCCGTGTTCGGCCTGTGCATCGGCGTGTGCGTGTCGCTGGTGGTGGCCGCCATCATGTTCCTGCCGCGCAAGCTCATGACGCTGTCGGGCTACATGGAGGGCATCTCCGAGGGTGTGCGCTCCATGGTGGGCGCCATCATGATCCTCGTGCTGGCATGGAGCCTGGGCGGCACGTGCCGCTACCTCTTGGGCACGGGCGAGTTCGTGAGCGGCTTTTTGAACAGCATCGGCGTGGGGCTCGCGCTGCTGCCGGCCGTCATCTTCGTGGTGGCCGCGTTCATCGGCTTCGCCATGGGCACGTCGTGGGGCACCATCGCGCTCATCCTGCCCATAGTGATCGGCGTGTTCCCCGCCGACAACCCGCTGTTCCTGGTGGCCATCGGCGCGACGCTCGGCGGCGCGGTGTATGGCGACCATGTGTCGCCCATATCGGACACCACCATCCTGTCGTCGGCCGGCGCGCAGTGCAACCACCTGCGCCACGTGGCCACGCAGCTGCCGTACGCGTCGGTGGTGGCCGTGATCTGCCTGGTAGGCTATCTCATCGCCGGCTTTTCGGGCAACCCGTGGATCTCGCTCGTCGTGGGCGCCGTGCTCATGGTGGCGGCCGTGCTGGTGCTGAACAAGTCCCGGTACGGGGCTTTGAAGGACTAGCGCGCTCCTGCCGCGCGCTTGCTTTTGTCGGGCCGTGCGCCGCGAACGGGGGCGCACGGCCCGTTTTCCGCATGCCGCCCGTCTACGCGCCCCGTCTAGGCGTGGACGATGCGCGCGAGGGGGCGGTCGTGCGGTTCGCAGGGCACGGCCGGCACCCGCTGCTCGTCGAAGGCCACGCCCACGACGAGCGCGTCGGCGCGGAGCCGGGGGAGCAGGCGGTCGTAGTTGCCGCCGCCGTAGCCCAGCCGGTTGCCCTCGTCGTCGAACGCCACGAGCGGTACCGCCACCGCGTCGAGGTCGGCCGGGGCCGCTTCCTCGTAGCCCGCATCGGCCAGCGCGGCGCAGGGCAAACAGCGCAGCGGGTGGTCCAGGAACGCTGCACGCGCATGGTCAAGACGCGCGCCGGGCACGCGGTAGAACGCCATGCGGCCCGGCCCCTGCCCGTCCGCCTCGTCGCGCACCATGCAGGGGAAGCACACGTCCCACCCGCGCGCGAAGGCGCTTTCCGCGAACGCCTGCAGGTCCACCTCGCTGCGCATGGCGGCGTACACGGCAACGCACGGCGGGCGGCCGAGGTTCCGATATGCCCGAACCCCATGCGCCGGTCCCAGCCGGTCCGCTTCCGCGGAATTCCCGTCGGGCGAGCATGCTCCGCACGCACCGGCGTCCGGCGCGCAGGCTTCCTCAACCAACCGTTCAAGCTCGCGGCAAATCGCCGCGGACTTGCGTGCCCGCGTTTCCGCATCCAGCGCGTCGCGCCTTCCGAGCACGTCCGCGCGCATGTTTTTCTTCTCGTCCATGTCGCCAGTATAACACCGCGGCAACGCCGGTAAGGGAGGCGCGCATTCGATGGCCCAGATAGTTAACGATAGTCGATAACTGCAGGTCAAGATTGCGTAGACGTAACCGTTTCCATTCGATTTGCTATGCAATCGGCTCAATGACCTTGCTATAATCGTTCTGCATTCGGTACACTCGAATCGTCCCGGATCGCCCTGTTGGTCTTCGGAGCGGAAATGCCTGAAAGACGCTGTTTTACGGCGTCTTTTGTGTTATTCGGGACATGTTTGAGCATTTAGCGTATATATATGAAAGTCGCTTATAGCAGGCACCTCAGCCTACCGAAAGCAGCGGCGAGTTAGGAGACATCGTGCAATTCAAGGCATCGACGGACTATGGCATGCGCGCCATCCTGTACCTGGCCGCACAGGGTACCACGTGCTCCTCCAAAGATATCGCGCAGGACATGTCCATACCGCGGGACTATCTCATCCAACTGGCCCAGCTGCTGCGCAACGCGGGCCTCATCGAGGCGCGGCCGGGCAAGCACGGCGGCTACCGGCTGGCCAAGGAGCCGTCCGACATCACCGTGCTGCAGATCATGAAGGCGCTCGAGGAGGATGCGAAGGCCTCCACCCGCGCCAAGCGCTCGTCGCGCAAGGGCGGCGCCATGGTGCAGGGCGTGAAGCAGACCTACCAGCTTATCGAAGAGAGCTTCGACGCTTATCTGGACAGCCTGACCATCGAGATGCTGCTCGAAAGCGTGAAGAACGGCGACAACCGCCGCCTCTTCCTGGCCGAGCGCCTTGAGGACGAGGGCAAGCGCCTCGCCGAGAACGCCTAGCACCTAAGAGACGCGCTCCGCACCTGCCGGCCGTCCGCGCCGCCTGCCAGCGTGCCCCCAGGCTACCCGATGCCCAGCACCTGCATGACCAGCAGCGCCGCCGTGAGCACGGTGACGATGCCCACGGTCAGCCAGATGAGCACGCGCGAAACCAGGCGCGTGCGGTACGCGCCCATAACGCGCTTGTCGGCGGAGATGATGGCCATGAACACCAGCAGCACCGGTAGGATGAGGCCGTTCACGAACTGCGCCGTGAGCATAACGCCCATGAGGTCGATCCCCGGGATGAGCACCACGATGGCCGAGAACGCGATCACGAACGTGAAGATGCTCTTGAACAGCGGCGCCTCCCGCCACTTGAACGACACGCCCGCCTCCCAGCCGAACGCCTCGCAGATAACGAACGACGTGGTGAGCGGCAACACGCACGCAGCCAGAAACGACGCGGCGATGAGCCCGATGGCGAACAGCGCCTCGGCGTAGTGCCCCGCGAACGGCGCCAGCGCGGACGCGGCGTCGGCGGCCGACTCTATCTCGATCCCCTGCGGGAACAGCACGGCGCCCGTGGTCACGATGATGAACCACGCCACGAGGCACGCGGCGATGGTTCCGGCGATCACGTCCACCTTCTGCGAGAAGAAGTCCTTCACGCCCACGCCCTTCTCCACCACGTTGCTCTGGGCGAAGAACATCATCCACGGCGCTATGGTCGTGCCGATCATGGCGATGACGAGCGAGACGAAGCTCGTGTCGTTCACCACATGCGGCACCACGGTGCTGGCCAGCGCGTCGTCCCAGTTGGGCTGCGCCATGAACGCCGCCACGATGTACGTGACGAACACCAGCGACAGCACGAGGAACACCTTCTCCACGCGCTTGTAGCTGCCGCCCACCACCAAGAGCCACACGGCCACGGCCGCCACCGGCACGGCCAGGTACTTCGACACGCCGAACATCTCCATGCCGCTTGCGATGCCCGCGAACTCGGAGAACGTGGTGGCCACGTTGCCCACGAGCAGCGCCAGCATGGCCAGCGCCGTGAGGCGGATGCCGAACCGCTCGCGGATGAGCGCGGCGAAGCCCTTGCCCGTGACGGCGCCCATGCGCGCCGCCGTCATCTGAACCACGATGAGCAGCACGCACATGATGGGTATGACCCAGAGCGTCGCGTAGCCGAACTTCGCCCCAACGGTCGAGTACGTGGAGATGCCGCCGGCATCGTTGCCGGCCATGGCCGTGACCACGCCGGGGCCCAGGGCTGCCAGCAGCAGCCACAGCTTGTTCGGCTTCTTCTCGGCCAGCTCCTCGCCGTCTGCGGCGTCCTGCGCGGTCGCGAGGGCGGCGTCCGCCGCTCCGGTCGTGGGAGCCTTCCCCGCGCGCTCGGCCTTCCGGTCTCGTTTCACCATCATGGCCTTACCTCCCGGTGTAGCCGATGACCTGCAGCAGCACCAGCGTGTACAGCCCCAGGAACAGCAGGGAGGCCAGCACGATGCCCACGACCTTGAGGGCCGTGGCCTTCGTCTTGTCGCCGCTCACGTCCTCCTCGATGGCATCCCAGGCGTCGTCGACGGTGACGATGCCCAGCAGCATGTTGTGCTCGTCCACCACGGGCATGGCGGGCAGCTCGTACTTGAAGATGTCGGCCGCCACGTCCTCCTCCGTCTCGTCGGGCGGCACGGAGATCACGTCCTCGTACATGACGTCGCCCACGGGCTTGGCGTCGTCGGTGAGCACGAGGGTGCGCAGGCTGAGCACGCCCTCGAACTCGTCGTACTCGTCGAGCACGTACACGTAGTGGACGGTGGGGTGGTCCTCGGGAAGCTCGCGCAGCACCTCGATGACCTCGCCGACGGTGTCGGTGGCGTGCACGGACACGAACTGCGTGGTCATCATGCCGCCGGCGGTGCCGTCCTTGTAGCCCAGCAGGCGGCGGATCTCGGTGGCGTCCTCCACGCCCATGAGGCGCAGCAGTGTCTCGGCCTTCTCGTAGGACAGGTCGCGCACGATGTCGGCCGCGTCGTCCGGGTCCATGCTGCCCAAGAGGCCGGCGGCGCGGGCGTCGTCCAGATCCTCGATGAAGTCGGCCTGGTACTCGTCCTCCATCTCGGAGATGGCCTCGGTGGCCTGCGCGTCGTCCAGGTGCTGGAAGACGTTCGCGCGCTGCTGGGGGTCCAGCTGCTCAAGGATGTCGGCCACGTCGGCGGGATGCAGCTCGTCCAGGCGCTTGTGCGTCACGGACAGCTGCACCTCGGACAGGTCGCGGTCGAGCAGGTCCATGTAGTTCCAGGCGATGATCTGCTCGTCGATGCGGCGGCCGAACACCTTCGCCACGGCCACCACGGCGCGTTCGAGCCATGGTGCCAGGCCGCGCAGGATGCCGCGCGCGCCCACCTCGGCGCCCAAAAGGCGCAGCTGCGTGCCCGAGATGGAGAGCTTCAGGTCGTTCACGCGCACGACCTTCATGCCCTGCGTGTCCACGATCTGGCGGTTCAACAGGTCGCGCGCCAGCAGGATCTCCTCGGGCTGCAGGTAGCTGAAGCGGATGTCGTGCGCCGGCACGGACAGCCTGATGCCGTCCTCGTCGAACTCCTCGACGTACTTGCGCCACGAGATCATGAACGGGACCTTGCCCGGCCCCTGGAAGGCCAGGCTGGTGATGCGGGGGAACACCTCGCCGGTGGAGATGGCCAGGTCGGAGATCGTGCCGATCTTCTCGCCGGTCGCATCGACGACGGGCTTTCCCATCATTTGAGAGAGATAGAGCATGTGAATTCCCTTACGTGTTTGCTCGCAGGCAGTCGTCCTTCGACCGCCGATGTAAGGGAATCGAAGGAGGACTACTTACTGTGAGGTTTCGATTTTCGAACCTTCAACAAAGTCCCTTTCGCTCGACCAATAAAAAAACCGCACGTGCTGCTGCCAGTCGTTGCGGAATGAAAGTGCTGAAATGGTGCGCCGTGAGGGATTCGAACCCCCGACGTACTGATTCGTAGTCAGTCCCTCTATCCAGCTGAGGTAACGGCGCACGTCGAAACAGCAAAAGCTATTATGGCGGTAACGACCATCTCTGTCAACGGCTATTTTCAAGAAGTTTGAGAAATATTTCTCGTACCGCGCCGGCCGCCCGGCGTGGGCACGGCGCTGCCCGCATCAGGCGTGCGCGATGCGGGCAGCGGGAATGCAGGGCGTGCCTTGGCTGCCTACCTGGCTTCGGGCCAGTCCTCGATGATCTTGGCGGATTCCTTGTTGCCCACATCGATGACATCGATCTCGTCGGGCGTCTCGATGACTTCCAAGACCTCCTCGTTGCTGGGGAGGACGATCTTTTCCTCGGAGCCGTTTTCCTCGGTCGCTTCGGGCGTCTTCTTGTCGGACATGGTTTTCCCATCTTTCGGACGAACGGTACGCTGCCCCCAATCGTAAGGCGCCGGCGCGGCGAGCAAGCTCGGCAGGGGCATCGTTTACGCGCGCGTAGCGGAATGTTTGGGGGCGTGACAAAGGGACGGGGATAATGTCACACTCTCGGGATACTGCCTTCGAGCACAGCGGGGAGTGTGACATTATCCCCGTCCCTTTGTCACGCTAGCGGGCGTACACGCTCTGCTTGCGCGAGACCAGCCGGTTGACGAACTCGGTGGCGGGGGCGCGCAGGATCTCCTCGGGCGGGGCGAACTGCACGGCGCGGCCGGCTTCCATGACCAGCACCCGGTCGCCCAAATCAAGCGCCTCGTCGATGTCGTGCGTCACGAACAGCACGGTGATGCCCGTCTGTTCATGGATGCGCTTGATCTCGTCCTGCAGGCTTGCGCGCGTGATGGCGTCCACGGCGCTGAACGGCTCGTCGGCCAGCAGGATGTCGGGGCTCGCCGCCAGCGCGCGGGCGATGCCCACGCGCTGCGCCTGGCCGCCCGACAGCTCGGCGGGGTAGCGGTCCATGATGTCGCGCGGCAGCCCGATGATGTCCATCCACTTCTTTACGGCCGCCTCGGTGCGGTCCTCGTCGCCGCTGTTCAGCAGCGTGGGCACGTACGCGATGTTCTGCTCCACGGTGAGATGGGGGAACAGCACGCTGCCCTGGATGGCGTAGCCGATGTTGCGGCGCAGCCCGATGGGGTCGGCGTTCGACGTGGCGCGCCCGTGCACGAGCACTTCGCCCTCGTCGGGCATCACGAGCGCGTTCACCATCTTCAACAGCGTGGTCTTGCCGCAGCCGGAGCTGCCGATGATGGTAACGAACATACCCTCCGCGATGGCGAGGTTCACGTCGTCCACGGCGTTGGCGTCCCCGAACCGCTTGGACACGTGCTCGAACGCCACGGCGGCCGCGCCGCCCTTCTCCCTGCCGTCCATGCTACATCAGCCCCTTCTCGGCCAGGAACGCGTCGGCCACCGCTTTCGGTTCCTGCCCCTGCGTTTCCACGGCATTGTTCATGCGCGCCATGTCGATATCGGTGATGGTGCCTTGCAGCTTCAACAGCTCGTCGCGCAGCTCGGGGTGCCTTTCCAGCGCATCCTGGCGCACCACGTTCCCGCAGAGGTACGAAGGGTAGAAGTGCCGGTCGTCCTCGAGCACCGCAAGGCGCTCGTCGGCCACCTGCCCGTCGGTGGTCGACACCACGATGGCATCCACCTGGCCCTCGAAAAGCGCCTGGTACTTCAAGCTGATGTCCATGTCCCGCGTGGCGCCGAAGGCCATGCCGTAGGCATCTTGCAGACCGGGGTAGCCGTCCTGCCGATCGTAGAAGTCGGGCTCCGCGCCAAGCGTGAGCTCGCTCGCAACCCCGGCCAGGTCCGAATACGTGCGCAGGTCGTAACGTTCGGCCACGTCCTTGCTCACGGCCAGTCCGTACGTGTTGTTGAAGCCGTACATCCCCACCCAGGTGAGGCCAAGCTGTGACTCGTATTCCTGCTGCATCGCGTCGAACATCGACTCGTCGTAGGTGTCATCGTGCTTCAGCACGGCGTTCCATCCCGTTCCCGTGTACTCGGGATAGAGGTCGAAGTCACCCTTCTCCATGCCCGGCTCGATGTTCGACGTGCCGCCGCCCACACCCTGCGTCAGCTCCACGTTGAGGTCGGTGTCGTGCTCGATCAGCGTGTTCAGCATCTCGCCGAGGATGTACTGCTCGGTCATGGGCTTCGTTGCGATGTTCACCACGTTGTCGCCGCCGTCGCGGTTCGCGAACGCGAAGGCTCCGCCCGCGATCAGGACCACGGCCGCGCCAACGGCTGCGACGGTGCCTGCGCGCCGCTGCATGCCCCGCCTCCGCCCTGCGCCCCTCCGCGTTCCCGCCCGCTTCCGGCGCCGTGCGTCCGACGGCTCGAGGTGGCGCCGCGTCGACTTCTCGGCCAGGCCCAGCAGCAGGTCCACCGCGATGGCCAAGAGCGCGATGAGCACGCTGCCCGCCAGCGTCATGGCCATGTTGTTCGTGGTGATGCCGCGGTAGATGGCCACGCCCAGGCCGCCTGCGCCGATGAACGATGCGATGCCGGCCAGCGCGATGGTCATGGTGGCCATGTTGCGGATGCCGCTCATGATGACGGGCGCGGCCAGCGGCAGCTCTATGCGGTAGAGCAGTTGGCGGTCCGTGGAGCCCATGCCGCGCGCCGCCTCGATGATGGCGGGGTCGATGGTGGTGAGGCCGGTGTACGTGTTGCGCACCATGGGAAGCAGCGCGTACACGGTGAGCGCCACGACGGCCGTGAGGTCGCCGATGCCCGTGACGGGGATGAGGAAGCCGAACAGCGCGATGGACGGGATGGTGTACACGAAGTTCACCAGCGCGAGCACGGGTTTCGCCCCGCGCCGCCATGCGGCGATGGCAATGCCCAGCGACAGCCCGATGAGGGCCGCCAGCGCGATGGATATGAACGAGATGCCGATATGCTGGAGGAGCAGGTCGAAAAACCAAGCGCGCTTCTCGACGAGCAGCTGGAACAGGGAGGAGAGCATGGACGCCTCGTTTCCACTGGATGGGCACCGTGTCGTGCCGGCCATTCTAAGCGTTCCGCCCCGGCGCCAGCGCCTGCCCTGCCGTCCGCATACGAACCGTCACTCGCCCGTCACCGCCATACCGTGCGCGCACCCATCGCTTCCAGCCGGATGGCGGCGGGTCCTTTTCGTGCTCCGCTGACCTTCCGCATGAAGATTCCCTCTGTTATTCGCCGGAAAGTGCTGTGAAGGCGCATCCTAAGGCTTTATCATACTAAAGCACGAACGGACGACCATCCGATTTCCCCGCCATTCGCTTCGCATTGCGCCCGGTTTCGCCGGGTCTCGGGCAATGCACGGCGGGAGCGGGGCCGTCCATGACGCAGGGAGGTTTGCATGCAAGAAGAAGAGAAGAAGATCGCTCTCTACGAGAATTTCAAGACCATCAACTCCATCGACCCCGCCTACTACGAGCAGTACGACGTGAAGCGCGGCCTGCGCAATGCGGACGGCACCGGCGTGGTGGCCGGCCTTACGAACATCGCGAACGTGCATGGCTACGTGGTGTCGGACAACGAGAAGATCGCCGACGAGGGCCATCTGCGCTATCGTGGCTACGATGTGTACGACCTTCTGGGCGACCAGTCCGCCGAGCACCGTTTCAACTTCGAGGAGGTCTCGTACCTGCTGCTCATGGGCGAGCTGCCCACGCGCGAGCAGCTCGACCGCTTCATCGAGGTCCTCGACGGCCAGCGCGAGCTGCCGGACGGGTTCACCGCGTCCATGATCATGCGCGACACGCCGCCCGACATCATGAATGTGCTGGCGCGCACCATCCTGCTGCTGTACGCCTACGACCCCGACGCGGAGGACCGTTCGGCGCACCATGAGATCCACACGGCCATCTCGCTCATCTCGCGCCTGCCGCGCATCATGGTGCTCACGTACTACGCCAAGCGCGCCCGCTACAACAACGAGTCCATGATCATGCACCGCTTCATTCCCGGCCAGTCCACGGCCGAGACCATCCTGTCCATGCTGCGCCCCGACCGCCAGTTCACGCTGGAAGAGGCGCGTATGCTCGACGTCATGCTGTGCCTGCATGCCGAGCACGGCGGCGGCAACAACTCCACGTTCACCACGCGCGTGCTGACCTCGGCCGACACCGACCCGTACTCCACGTACGCCGGTGCCATCGGCTCGCTGAAGGGCTGGAAGCACGGCGGCGCGAACCACCAGGTGCTGGCCATGCAGCAGGAGATCAAGGAGCACGTGGCCGACTGGTCCGACGAGGGCCAGGTGGCTGACTACCTGGCGAAGATCGTGCGCAAGGAGGCCTTCGACAAAACGGGCCTCGTGTACGGCATGGGCCACGCGGTGTACACGAAGAGCGACCCGCGCGCCATCATCTGCAAGCAGTTCGCCGAGGGCCTGGCCGTGGGCACGGAGTTCGAGGCCGAGTTCAACCTGCTGAAGTCCATCGAGCGCTTGGCTCCCGAGGTCATCCTGCGCGAGAAGGGCACGGCCAAGGACATGTGCGCGAACATCGACATGTACTCCGGCTTCGTGTACTCTATGATGGGCATCCCCGAGGACCTGTTCACGCCGCTGTTCGCGTGCGCGCGCATGTCCGGTTGGGCCGCGCACCGCTTCGAGGAGATCGTGAGCGGCAAGCGCATCATCCGCCCCGCCTACAAGTCCACCCGCAGCGGCAAGCGCGATTACGTGACCATGGACGAGCGGTAGGCAGGAGGTAGGCAGCCGGGAGCTTTTCGTAGAGGGCAATGCCGAGCCGCAGTAAAAGCGCCCGGAGCCGCTGGCTTCCGGGCGCGTTTCGTTCTGGCGGAGGAAGTAGGATTCGAACCCACGGACGCGTGAACGTCAACAGTTTTCAAGACTGCCGCCTTCAACCACTCGGCCATTCCTCCGCGATAGGGTGATGCGGCGCATGCTGCCCGCAAGCGTCGCACGCTCCGCACGGCGATGTTTCACGTGAAACATTCGTTCGCCGCATGCGCTTTTCGGAAAGAGGTTCCGAAAAGCAAGCAAAGGATACCATATAATAATCCGCATGAACGACGAAGACAACAGAGCCGATGCCCCTCGCCGCGAACCTGCGGCCCCTGCGTCCCGAACGCGCAGGTTGGAGGATGCGCTGGCGCCGAGCGGCTTGACGGCAGGGGAGGCGGCCCGCGTTTCCGCTCATTGGCAGCCGCGCCTTTCCGACGAGGGCTATATGCGCCTGGCTATCGACGAGGCGCGCCGCGCCGAAGAGCTGGGCGAGGTGCCCATCGGGGCCGTGGTGGTGTACGAGCCCATCGATCCCGCAACCCGCCGCCCCCTGGCCGAGCCGCAGGTGATCGCGCGCGCCGGCAACCTGCGCGAGACGACGCAGGACCCGGCGGGACACGCCGAGTTCCTGGCCATGAAGCAGGCGTCGGCCGCCCTCGGCGCGTGGCGGCTTGCCGGCTGCACCGTGTACGTGACGCTGGAGCCGTGCATCATGTGCGCTGGCCTCATGCACCAGGCGCGCGTCGACCGTTGCGTGTACGGCGCACCCGATCCGAAGGCCGGAGCGCTGGGAACGCTGTACCGCATCAACGAGGACGAGCGCCTCAACCACAACTTCACCGCAACGCCCGGCGTGCTCGGCAACGAGTGCGCGGAGATGCTGCGCGCGTTCTTCGCGCGCAGGAGAAGGAAATGAACGGAGCCCGTGATGGCCAAGCCAAATGAAGAGAACCTGATCGCCGCCCAAGAGCCCGACGCTCCCGAAGAGACAGCATCTAGCTGCTCTGACCTGCGCGGGCGGTCTGCCGGTGCAGGTCCGCAGCATCCTGCAGCCGGCGCACGCGCACGCGACCCGCACGCGGTTGACATGCTGGCGGCGGCGCGTGCCGCGCAGAAGGTCGACGAGGCGGCGTTCGGCGGTCCGGGAGCCGTCAAGGTCATCGCGCCTGCCAAGGTGAACCTGTTCCTGGGCATCGGGGATCGGCGCCCCGACGGCTACCACGAGGCCTTGAGCGTCATGCACGCGCTCACCATGCACGACGTGCTGCGCATGCGCCTTGCGCCCGCAGGGTCCGACGGCTCCGGCAGCCTCTCCGTCGCCCTCGACTGCCGCGTGGCCGAGGGGCTTCCCCCGCTTGACGTGCCGCCCGAGGACAACATCGTGAGCAGGGCGATCCGCCGGCTCGCAGAGGCCGTCGGTCGCAACGAGGACGAGCAGGTGTCCGTGCTGCTGGAGAAGCGCATCCCCGCCGAGGCGGGGCTGGGCGGCGGCTCGTCCGACGCCGCGGCCGCGCTCGTGGGCTTGGCGCAGCTGTGGGGGTTGCCCGCCGACGACCCGCGCATCGAGGAGGTTGCGCGCACGCTGGGCGCCGACGTGCCGTTCTTCCTGCACGGGGGATGCGCCGTCCTGGACGGCGCGGGCGACGCGCTCGTGCGCGAGCTTGCGCCCATGGGCTCGCCCGTGGTGCTGGTGAAGCCTGCGGGAGGCGTGTCGACGGCCGCCGCGTACCGGGCGTTCGACGAGCACCCGGTGCCCGTGGACCCGCGCGACCGCGATGCGGCGCTTGCGGCCGCGAGCGCCCAGGACGTGCCCCTCTGCAACAACCTGGCAGCGGCGTCCGAATCGCTGCTGCCCGCCCTGGCCGACGTGCGCGCATGGGCCGAGGTCTGTCCCGAGGTGCGGCAGGCCCTCATGTCGGGCAGCGGGTCGGCCGTGTTCGCGCTTTGCGATACGTTCGAGGCTGCCGGCCGCGCTGCCGCCCAGGCCCGCATGCGCGGCTGGTGGGCCCATGCCACGATGTTCGGCCGTGCTCGCGCTGCCGCCGTCCCCTCCCGTTGAGGGCGGGCGCGGGGAATCGCGTCATCAGACCCGCTTCGCCGGTCCTCGCCGCGTCCCGCCGACGTCGCCGACGCAATATGGCGACGGGGCAAGGACCGCACGCGCGCTAAAGGAGAACTTGCTGGGTTACAGATTCAATCTGTATCGTCCGCTCACGCTGGGAGATGTTAAAATCCCAGTTACGTAATAGCAAAGGAGGGCTTATGAGCATCGCACTGATCGTCATCCTCGTCATAGTCGTTGTTCTGGTCGTTGCGGTTATCGGCCTGTACAACAACCTGGTGAAGCTGCGCAACATGGTGGACAACGCCTGGGCGCAGATCGACGTGCAGCTGCAGCGCCGCCTGGATCTCATCCCGAACCTCGTGGAGACGGTCAAGGGCTACGCCTCGCACGAGCGCGGGACGCTCGAGGAGGTCACGCAGGCGCGCACCGCTGTGATGAACGCGCCCACGCCCGAGGGTAAGATGCAGGCCGACGGCATTCTCACCGGCGCCCTGAAGAACCTGTTCGCCGTAGCCGAGGCGTACCCCGACCTCAAGGCCAATGCGAACTTCCAGCAGCTCCAGGCCGAACTGTCCAACACGGAGGACAAGATCAGCTACATGCGCCAGAGCTACAACGACACGGTCATGAAGTTCAACACGGCCATCCAGACGTTCCCGGCGGTGCTGTTCGCCGGGATGATGGGCTTCAAGCAGCGCGACAGCTTCGATGCCGCTGCCGGGGCGGACGTCGCCCCCAAGGTCCAATTCTAACAGCGATCATCGCGCCCGCCCGAACCAACGAGGCGGGCGTTCCCTTTCTAGTCAAGATTCGTCCGCGTGCCCACGTCGACGGCGCCCACGTCGAACGGCGCGGTTGCGCGGACGGGTACGCCCGAGGGGCCCTGACCCCATGGGGCGCGCTTGTCGGAGACAACAGGTCGGAAGTGGTTGTATGACGCATGATTTCCGCTGCCATCGGATGCTCGGCCTCGATCGGCTCGCGCGGGCGCTCGACACCCGCATGCTTTCGTTCGCAATGACGCTCGTCCTTGTTGCGCTGCTGATCGTGTTCTATACGGTGACGATGGTGAACATGAGCGCCATCTCCGGCCGCATCGATGAGATAAACGCGCATCCCTACCCGGTGACCGTGGCCGCAGGCGAGGTGGAAACCAACCTGGTGCAGCTGCGCACACTGTCGGACCGACTCGTGTACGTGAGGACGCCGGAGGCCGTGGATGCCGTCGAGGACGAGTACGCGAGCATCGACCAGGCGATAGCGGATCCGCTGGCCACCATTGCCAGCCAATGCCGGTCGTCCCCCGAGAAGGCGGCCGCGCTCTCGGCCGACTATGAAACGCTGAAAGCCGAGCAGCGGCAGCTCATCGACGAGTGCCGCGATCCTGCCGCCACCGACGCCGAGGTGCAGCGTCTGGTCAGCGAGCAGGTGGACCCGCTGATCGGGGCGATGCTCGCACGCAATTCCGAGATCATCGGGAGCTCGCACCAATCGTTCGGCGCCCTGTTCGAGCTGGCGGTCAAGGCCTGTGCGGAAACCGCGCTGTATGCCACCGTGCTCATGGCGGGCGTGTTGGCCGTGCTCGCCATCTTCCTGATTACGCTCAAGCGCCGCAACGCCGAGCGCGACCGGCTCCAGAAGAACCTCGAGGCAGCGCTCGAGACGGCTCGCCACGCCAGCCAGGCGAAGTCTCAGTTCCTTGCCAGCGTGTCGCACGACATACGCACGCCGTGCTCGGCCATCGTCGGGCTGACGGAGATCGCCGAGCGCCATGTGGGCGAGACGGACTGGGTTGAGGAGTGCCTGTCGAAGATCACGCTTTCGTCACACCACCTGATAAGCCTGATCAACGATGTTCTGGAGATGAGCAAGATCGAAAGCGGGCGCTTCCTGCTGAATGACGAAACGTTCAGCCTGGAAGAGCTCGTGTCCCTGGTCGACGTTATCGCCCAGCAGCAGGCGCGCACGAAGCAGCTCGCGTTCCGCATGGAGGCGGGCGACGTTTCCGGCGTCTACGTGCGCGGCGATTCACTGCGCTTGCGACAGGTGCTGCTGAACCTAATCGGCAATGCCGTGAAGTACACCGAGCCCGGCGGGGAAGTTCGTCTGCGCGTGCGGTTGGAGCGTGCGGGTTGCGTGTCGCCCGAGCAGGCGCCCTGCGCCGACGAGACCCTGATGCTGGGTGAGTGCCGACGCGGCGTCGACTTCCCCGAAACGCCCTGCGGTGGAGAAGGGGCGTGCGGCTGCGCGCTGTACCGGTTCGAGATCGAGGACAACGGCATAGGCATGACGCCCGAGTTCGTGGGGCGTATCTTCGAGCCCTTCGAGCGGGAGCGCACCAGCGAGACGCGCGGTATCGAGGGAACCGGGCTGGGCATGTCCATCACGAAAAGCATCGTCGACCAGATGGGCGGCACCATCACCGTGAAGAGCGAGCGCCATCATGGCACGACGTTCACGGTCGACCTCCCGCTCTGCCTGGAGAACGCCGATGTCGCCAAACCCCTGCCTGCCGAAGACGCGGCGCCCACGCTGCCAAAGCGCGTGGATTTCTCGGGCGTGCGCGTGCTGGTGGCGGAAGACGATGAGATCAACGCCGAGATAGCCTGCGACATCGTGGGCCGCACGCATGCCGAGGTCGTCTGGGCGCACGATGGCGCCGAGGCGGTAGAGACGGTGCTGCAGGCACCCGACGGCTGGTTCGACCTCGTGTTCATGGACGTGGAGATGCCGAACATGGACGGCTTGGAGGCTTCGCGCACCCTGCGGGACGCCTGCCGTCGCGAGGGGCGGACTCAGCTCGTTATCGTGGCCATGACGGCGAACGCGTACGTGGAGGACCGTCGCCGTGCGTTCGATGCCGGCATGGACGACTATCTGGTGAAGCCTTTCGGCTTCGCCGACGTATGCGACGTGATGGATCTGCGCCTGCCGGCCCGCAGCGAATCGGATGGGCAGCATGAGGCAAACGAGTCGGCGGAGCCCGCCTTGTCTTTGGTATGATGGTGGCAAAGGAACGTTGGCGGGAACGGCGTCGAAGGGAGTGGACCGATGGTAGCAAGGCTTTCGCGTATCGTGCCGCTGCTCATCGTGTTGGCCGTTATCGCGGGCATCGTGTACCTGGTGGCCGCATGGCGCTACTCGCCGAACCGCGGCAAGGAGATACTCATCAAGCTGTTCACGTGGCTGACGGGGATTCTCTTGGTCGCGTTCCTGCTCATAAGCCTGTACGCGCTGCTTGACGGCAATGCCCTCATCCTGGACTTGGGCTTGAGCTTCCTCGTGGCCGCGCTCATCGGCCTGGGCGTTACGCGCATCTGCCGCGCCGTCTTCGTGCGCAATCACCCCGGCTGGAAGCAGAAGCCCGTGCGGACGACGCGCCCGGACGACCATCCGCGGCGCCCGTTCACGCCGCCGTGGAAGCGGTAGGGAATCCGTGCAAAGCTGCCGGAAAAGAAAGCATCCCCGAGCGGGGATGCGGAAAGTGCTTCGGTGGCGGAGAAGCAGGGATTCGAACCCTGGATACCCTTGTGGGGTATACTCACTTAGCAGGCGAGCACCTTCGGCCTCTCGGTCACTTCTCCGCGCTATAATAGGTGCGATTCGCTATGATACCGTGACCATCTCGAACTTGCAAGGAGATTAACCGTGCAAACCACGAGTGATCCTCATAATAACGGGGTGCGCACTGCAATAGCCGCCCTAAACCCCGCTGCAACAGCCGCCCCTGCACGTCCTGTGGGCCCCGCCGTTGCCGACGCCCGGGCCGTGCGCCGTCCTGTTGCGGCGCGTCTCGCACTGCTGGCGGCCGCGCTCGTCCTGGCCGCCGTCGCGCTGCTGGCCGTCGCGCCGGGCGAGGCGTTCGCGAAGTCCTACGACATGACGAAGGTCGACATAACGGCGCAAGCCGAGACGGACGGGTCGCTGCATGCGGTGGAGCAGCGCACGTTTGACTTCAACGGCTACTTCACGGCGGTGTGGTGGACGTTCGAGGGGCTGCCTTCGAACGCGGAGCTGAAGGTGAACTCCATGCGCATGGCGCGCGTGGACGGGGACGGCAACGTGGTGGGCGAGTGGGAGACGCTGCCCAGCGTGCCGTTCGTGCTGGGCTGGCGCGATGCGGGCGGCCCTGGAACGGATGCGTATTCGGTCGATGCGCCGATGAACACGGTGTACGCCTTCTTCGACGTCTCGGATGAGAAGGCGGTCATCGAGCTGGACTACACCGTGGTGAACGGCGTGCAGGCCTACAAGGACGTGGCCGAAGTGAACTGGAAGTACGTGGGCGACCAGTGGGAGGAATCGTCCGCCGACGTCACCATGACGCTGGCGCTGCCGGTGCCGCAGGGCGTGGCGGTGGAGCCCGGCGAGAACGTGCGCGCGTGGGGCCATGGCCCGCTTGACGGGTCGCTGGCCATCAACGCGGACGGCAGCGTCGCGTACACGGTGCCGAAGGTGAACGCCGGCCAGTACGCCGAGGCGCGCGTGGTGTTCCCCGTGACATGGCTTACGAACCTCTCGCCCGATGCGGCGAAGCTCCATGCGGACGAGGCGCGTCTCGACAAGGTGCTGGCCGAGGAGGAGGACTGGGCCGACCAGGCCAACCGCAACCGCATGCAGTCGCTGGCCTTCGTCATCGGCTGCGGTGTTCTGTGTGTGCTGCTCATCGCCTGGGCGCTGTGGTCCTACTTCCGCTACGGCAAGGAGCACGCCCCGAGCTTCACCGACGAGTACTGGCGCGACGTTCCCGATCCGCGCGTGCACCCGGCCGTGATCGGCCGCCTGTGGCGCTGGGATCGCGAGAGCCAGGACGACTTCACGGCTACGCTCATGCACCTGTCGCACAGCGGCGCCATCCGCATCGACCGCGGCACCTATCAGGACCAGAAGTCCTTCGGCCGCACGGAGACGGTGGAGGACTACTACCTCACGCGCGTGCCCGCCGTGGCCGACGCGGTGGAGAACCCCATCGATCGTCAGGCGCTCGACCTCCTGTTCGGCACCATTGCCGCCGGGGGCGACTCGCTGTGGTTCGGCACCATCGAGCAGTACGGCAAGGACCACCCCGAGGAGTTCCTGGATGCCATGAAGAGCTGGCAGGGCATCGTGTCGGCCGAGACGAACCGCTGGGACTTCTTCGAGGTCAAGGGCAAGCGCTACCAGGGGTATCTCGTCACGCTCGCCATTCTGGTGGGAGTGGCTGGTCTGGGTATCGGGCTGGTCATGGACAACTTCATCCCGCTCATCTTCATGCTGCCCACGGCCATTGCGCTGGGCGTGATCGGCAACTACATGCCGCGGCGCAGCGTGGAGGGCAACAACCTGGTGGCGAAGTGCAAGGCGCTGCGCAACTGGCTGCGCGACTTCTCGTCGCTCGATGAGCGCCCGCCCACCGACGTCAAGGTGTGGGGCGAGTTCATGGTGTACGCCTACGTGTTCGGCATTGCGAAGCAGGTCATGCACGAGCTGCAGACAAGCGTGCCCGAGCTGTTCGAGCCCGCGGCCGGCACGGCGTACGGCTACGGTTACGTGCCCTGGTGGTTCTGGTACGCGCCCACCCACGGCGCCGGCGGCGCGGTCATGCCGGCAGCGGGCGATCTGCTGCACACGGCCGTTTCGAACACCGTGAGCACGGCTCAGGCTGCTATCTCGGGCGCGAGCGGCAACTTCTCCAGCGGCGGCGGCTTCGGCGGCGGTTTCTCCGGCGGCGGAGGCGGCGGCTTCGGCGGAGGCGGCGGCGCCCGGTAGCGAGAGGCGCGGGCCGCGGTTGCGGTCGGCGGTCCCATGGGGCGTGAGCGGCGGGCCGCGAGCGCAAGGTGGTGCGCGACACCGCTTGCGACGGGCGCTCTCGCCCGCGCTTCGGCGTGCCGCGAAGAGCCGTTTCGCCGGTTTCCGCGAACCGTATGAGACACCTTCCTGCCTCGGAGCGTGTTAAGGGCAGGAGGTGAAACCGTGAGGAGAAGAAATCAAAGCGCCGACGAGCGCCCCCTTAGGCCGGACGCGTTCATCCGTCAGGCCATGGGCGCCTGGGGCGGCTCGGTCTGGCGGCTTGCCCTGGCGCAGACGGGCTCCAAGGAGGATGCCGAGGACGTCTACCAGGACGTGTTCCTGCGGCTCGCACAGAGCGCGACGGAGTTCTCCAGCCAGGAGCACCTGAAGGCCTGGCTTTTGCGCGTGGCGGTGAACCGGTGCCACGACGTGGCCCGCCTGCGCAGCCGCCGCCCGGCGGTTCCCCTCGACAGCATGCCCTTCGAGCCGTCCGATGCGGGCCCGCTCTCGCCCGACGAGGTGCGCGCCCTCTGGGAGGCGGTGGGGGAGCTGCCCGAGAGCATGCGCGTCGTTATCCATCTGTATTACCAAGAGGGTTATTCCGGAAAAGAGATCGCGGGCCTGCTCGGCCTCGAGCCGTCCACCGTGCGCACGCGTCTGCAGCGGGCACGTGCGCAGCTGAAAATATCCCTGGGAGGTGTCGACTATGACCAAAGCGAACCAGTACAAAGCGATGATGGACCAAGCGGAGCCACCTGCCCATCTGCAGGATGACGTGATCGCGCGCCTTGACGAGCTACGCGGGGAGAAGGCCGCCGGAAGCGAGGGGGCAGCGTGCGGGTCGCAGGCGCTCGCGGCCGGCTCCGGGGGAAAGCGCCGGACGATGCCGAGGGCGGCGAAGGTGCTGGTCGGGGCGCTGGCCGCCGCGGTGATGGCGGGCGCTATTGTCGCTGTGCCCGCGCTGCTGCCCGGGACGCTGGGCGGATGGGGAGGCTCGGGGGCCGGGGCTCCTGCGTCCTCGCTGGCCGACCAGTTCGGCCTGGCGCTCTATGCCGATGCCGACGAGGGCGGTCAGACGGTGAGCATCGCCACGGCGGATGAAGGTATCGTGCCGGTAGGTAGCGAAGGGGGGCCGCGGCCGAGCGCTCTCTCGTACCAGCTGAACCTCGCGTGCGTGGGCGAGGGCATCGAGTCTGTGACCTACGCCATCGACGGTGAGGATGTGTCGTTCGAGCTGATAGAAATGAAAACGCTGGAAGATGGGACGTTCGTGCCGTCGACGTATGCGCCCTCGCAGGAATTCACCCTTGACTACGCCAACCAACAACCTGAGAACCTCCGTCGATCGATCAAGGTCGATCTGCGCACACCGGAAGAGCGCGATTGGCGTGCTCGCCTTGATGACGTCCTCGCGCGTCGGGAAGCAGCGACCGACCCCGCCGAGCTGGAGGCGCTGAACAACGAGGTGATCGAGCTCTCAAACGAACAAAACGATCGTATTAACGGCGAGTTCGATGCACTTCCTCAAGGCGATGATGCGCGCTACGCCGCCATGGACGAGCTCTTCTTCGAAGCATCCTGCGAGGCTGCCCAGAAGATCGGCCGGGCGACGCTTTCGGCCACCGCCACGTTCACCGACGGCACCACCCTCACGCGCCGATACCGCATCGCGCCCGTCGAGAACTTCGAGCAGGTGTTCGCCGACCGTATGGCCGCCAATCGCGAGCAAGGTTGTCCTGACGACGACCCCCGCCTTACCGCTCCGCTGTTCGAGATCACCGAGCTGGCGTAACGTAAGGGTTATAGGACAGAATGTGTGTCCGCAATCATATGCTTTCCCCAGGTAGAGACATATAAATCACGTCGATAAGTTGGCTCGCTCCAACTTTTCACTCGGACAGAATGTGTGTCCACTTTCCTATTGACGCGCCTGTTCGGGCAAGCTTTCTCGAAGAAGAAGTTGTTCGAGGACAGGAAGAGCGAGTGGATAATCCGATCTGCAGCGCATGCGGCTCAACGATGAAGCGTAACGGACACACGAGTTCAGGGGCCACCAGATGGCGATGCAAGGGATGCGGCGCATCCCTGACGCACAGGATCGATAACGCTGCGAAGCGCCTCGCGGAGTTCCTCGACTGGCTCATGGGGAAGGGCGCGCAGGCCGATCTCCCCGGCGAGGGCCGCACGTTCAGGAGGCGCACCTCTGAGTTCTGGAGCATATGGCCCATCGCCCCCTATACCGGTGAGGTCTTCGACGTCGTGTTCCTGGACGGACTTTGGGTCGGACGCGACGCGGTCGTGCTCATGGCGTGCACCAAAGAGCATGTGGTCGCATGGCATCTGGCGCAGAGCGAATGTGCCGAGGCATGGGCGGCCCTCATGATGCGCATGCCCGCGCCCGTCATGGCGGTGACAGACGGCGCCCCCGGGTTCGCCAAGGCAGCCCGTGCGATATGGCCTGCCACGCGCATCCAGAGACGCGTCTTCCATGCCTTCTGCCAGGTTAGGAGGTGCACCACAAGCAGGCCGAAGCTGGATTGCGGAATCGAGCTCTACGGCATCGCCCGCCGCCTCCTCAAGGCCAAGGACGCCGATTCTGCGGCTGCATGGCTTGCCGACTATGCCGGATGGTGCGCGAAGTGGGACCGGTTCTTGCGGGAGTTCACGCTGAAGGACGGTCGCAGGCAATACGTCCACGAGCGCCTGCGAAAGGCGCGCCATGGTCTGAGCAAGCTCGTGCGCTCAGGCGAACTGTTCACCTTCGTGGAGATGGCAGAGGAGCGGGACGGCCTATGGGATTCCACTAACAACATGATCGAAGGCGGGGTGAACGCGCGCCTTCGCGAGATGCTGCGGGTGCATCGAGGACTCTCGACGATAAGGCGCATCAAGGCGATCTTCTGGTGGTGCTACCTGCACACAGAGAAACCCCTGCCTCCAGCTGAGATCCTGCGCGTCATGCCGACAGATGATCAAGTGGACGGATTATTCGCATCGGCCTCCAGCAAGCGCAATCGAAACGACAGAGCACCTGAGGAATACGGTTCGGGAATCGTCTGGAGCGAGTTCCACATGCCCGCTGAGCACCGACAGTGAATAATCGGAGCGGACACACATTCTGTCCTATAACCCTAACGTAATCCAACAAAGCTGCCTTCGCCGACAACGAAAAGAGCCCCGGATTCCAGGGCTCTTCCAAGTTCAAATGGTGCGGGTGAAAGGACTTGAACCTTCATGGGGTTGCCCCCATACGGACCTGAACCGTACGCGTCTGCCAATTCCGCCACACCCGCATCTGCTCTCCGACCTCGGTCGAAAGCAAGAACAGATGATACAGGACTTCATCCGGCTATGCAAGACCGAAATTTGCTCCTGCGGAGAAAAACGGCCGATAGCGAGCAATCGCAGAGCTTTCACGCGTCTCCCGCGCTGCGCTCTCCGGGTACGCGCCGCGGAGGCTCCTTACAGGGCGGTGCCGCGCTTCGGCACGTAGAGGCCGGTCAGATCGACGCCCTCGTGCTCCAGCAGCCAGACCTTGCGTGTGATGCCGCCGGCGTAGCCGGTCAGGCTGCCGTCCGAGCCGACCACGCGATGGCAGGGCAGGATGATGGAGATGGGGTTGCGCCCGTTCGCCGTGCCGACGGCGCGCGCCGAGGTCTTCTTCCCGTCGCACTCGCGTGCGATCTGCGCGGCGAGGTCGGCATAAGTGCGCAGCTCGCCGTAGGGGATGCTGGCCAGCAGCTTCCACACGCGCTGCTGGAACGGGGTGCCGCCTGGTTTGAGGGGCAGCGTCGTTACGGGAAGGGGATCGCCGGCGAAGTAGCGGTCGAGCCAGGCGTGCGCCTGAGCGAACACGGGAAGGTCGTCTTGGCGCTCCAAGTTTCCCGCCACCTTGCCGGCGAAGTATTTCTGCCCCTCTATCCACAGGCCGACGATCGCCTCGCCATCGCTCGCTATGATGAGGTCGCCCAGCTCGGCGTGGGGGTACACGGTCGAGTAAAGCATGAGGTCGCGATTCCCTTCCCTGTGCTAAAGCGCCGTGCCCTTCTCGGGGACGAACAGGCCCTCCATGTCCACGCCTTCGTGCTCCAGCAGCCATATCTTGCGCGCCAGGCCGCCGGCGTAGCCGGTCAAGCTGCCGCCCGAGCCCACCACGCGGTGGCACGGGATGATGATGGAGATGGGGTTGTGCCCCACGGCTCCGCCCACGGCCTGGGAAGACATCTTCTCCTTGCCATCCTCCTGCGCGATCTCCCGTGCCAGGTCGCCGTAGGTGCGCACCTGCCCGTAGGGGATCTCCGCCAGCTTGCGCCACACGCGCTGGCGGAACGAGCTGCCGTTGGGCGCCAGCGGCAGCTCGTCTATCGCGGGCCGCTCGCCGGCGAAGTAGCGGTCGAGCCAGCCTTTCGCCTGGGTGAAAACGGGCAGGTCGTCGGCCGGCTCCATCTCGCCGTCCACCGTGCCGCCGAAGTGCTTCTGTCCGGCCATCCACAGCCCCACGATATTCTGGCCGTCGCTCGCGATCGTGATCTCTCCGAATCCGGGGTGGGTGTAGTTAGTCCGATAAACCATGCGCGTTCCTTCCTATTCGGCCAGCGAGTTCCACAGGCACAGCACCGCGTAGCTGCGCCACGGGCGCCACTGCTCGGCCAGCTCCAGCCGTTCCTTCGGTTCCAGGTGGGGCAGGGCGTGCTTCACGCCGGCATCGGTCTCCATGAAGGCGTCGGGATGATTGAGCACCCTCATGGCCAGGTAGTTCGCCGACCACGGGCCGATGCCCTTCACCGCCAGCAGGCGTTCCATCTGCTCCGCCACCACGGCGCCGGCATCGAAGCGCAGGTCGCCGGCCTCCAGCAGCCGCGCGATCTCGGCGATGGTGCGCGAGCGCGTCTTGATGACGCCCAGCACGCCGAGCGCATCCTCGATGGGTTCGAGCGCGGCGACCTCCGCCGCTGTGGGGAACGCGTGCGTGAGCCCCGGGATGCCGGTGTCCATGGGCTTGCCGTAGCGCTCTACGATGCGCGCCGCCAGCCGGTTCGCGGCCACCACCGTCACCTGCTGGCCGAGGACGGCCCGCACGGCCGTCTCGAAGGGGTCGAAACAGCCGGGCACCCGCGTTCCCAGGACCGCCGCGCCCGGAACCGCGTCATCCAGCGAGGCGATGCCCTCGTGCACCGCCTGTGGGTCGCAGTCGACGTCGAACTGGCGGCGCACGCGGGCGATGACCTGCGACGTCACCGGCAGTAGCGACGCGCTCATCGTGACGGCAAGCGCGCCTCGCCGCTCGTCGTCGGCCACGCGCACCCAGCCGAGCACCTCCTCGTCGCCGTGCTGCATGCGCACGACGCGCGCGTAGGCGTGCTCGTCCACCGCTTCCACGCCTTCCAGCTGGCGGGCGCGGAAGAACGCGAGCAGTTCGGCGAAGCGGTACGGCGGACGGTAGCTCAGCGAGAAGGCCACCCGGTCGCCCGACGGCGTGCGCCGTCGGGCGCTCTTGCGCACGGCGGTGGGGGTGAGCCGATAGCGCTCCTTGAACAGGTCGTTGAAGCGCCGCACGCTCTTGAACCCGGCGGCCGCGGCCACCTGGCTTACCGGAAGGTCCGAGTCGGTGAGCAGGCTCTTCGCCAGAAGGAGGCGGCAGGTTTGCAGGTACTGCACCGGCGTCACCTCGAACTCGCGTTGGAAGGCCCGTCGCAGGTGGCGGTCGGTGTAGCCCAGCCGCTCCGCCATGCGCTCGAGGCTCTCGCCGCTCGTGCAGCCCTCGCGCAGCAGCGAGGCCGCCCGCCGCGCGAGGTTCGCGGACGCGTCGGCGATGGAGTGGCCGGGCGCGAGCTCCGGGCGGCACACGAGGCACGGGCGGTATCCGGCAGCCTCCGCCTCGGCCGCTGTCTCGTAGAACGTGCAGTTCTCGTACTTCGGCATGTGCACGTGGCAGACGGGGCGGCAGTACACGCCCGTGGAGGACACGCCCACGAACGCCTGGCCGTCGAATCGCGCATCTTTCGACGCGAACGCCGCGTACAGCGCCCGCTTGCGCGATTCAGGATGGTTGAGGTCCTGCCGCAGGGTGCTCTCCTGTGCTTCTGCCATGGGGTGCCTCCCTCCTTCCGAGTGATCCGCACTGCGAGAGGCGGTGCAGCTGCCGAGCCGCCTCTAAAGTCGCCGTATCATGCAGCGCCGCGCCGCCAGTTGCGGCACCGAACTGCCTCTCCGACAAGAGTCTAGCGCGAAAGGCTGGAGGGAACTAGCCGTTTTCGGACGTCAAGTTGAAACCTCTGTGGAACAACGCCGCATTCGCGCGTCCGGCGCTGTTTCCTGAAGCCTCGCGTTTGCGGCCCGTTCGCCCGGTTCGTCATCTGACGCCGAAAACGCCTGCTGCTGTCAAAAAAGAGCCGGTTTGGCAATCTGGATGTCGGCCTTGGAAGGTCTTCCCTGCGAGGAGCTGGAGAAAGGCCAGGTCGCGTTCAACACTGCACGAGCTTCGGAGTGGCAGCGGTTGCCAAACCGGCTCTTTTTTGACAGTAGCAGGCGTTTTTGCCGACAGGCAGGGAACTGCGGTCAGGCAGGGAACTGCGGTCCGGAAACAGGTCCAGCTAGACCAGAAGCATGACCGCTGGTTTCGAGGAGTACCGCCGCTCGTCCATTCGGCGCTTCTGGGTGGGGAGCATGCAGCGGAGGGGCGAAATGCGCTATCATGATCGGTGCAGGCGCTCGTGTCGCCTGTCGCTTTCTGGAACGAACCCGCAACGACCGCAGAGAAGGCGCATGGCATGCAACCAGCTCATATTGGATCGGTACCGACCCATCGGGGAGTCGCGCTCGGGCGGCTTCGGCACGGTGCGCGTTGCGTGGGACACGCGCATTCAGCGTAAGGTGGCCATCAAGTGCATTGAGCTCGACGAAGTGGATGCCGCGCGCGCGGCGCTGCCGGGTGCCGATGCGGTGCGGCGGCAGCCCTCTGCCCCCGCTCCCGCTCCCGAGCCCGTTGACGCTCGCAGCTATTCCGAACAGGCGGGCACCGGCGCGATGCCGCGCTTCGACGAGGTCGACTGGGACGACGCGCCTTCGTGGGACGAAGCCGAAGACCTGCTCCCTTGGGAAACGCCCGGCGATCTGCCGCCACGGGAAGAGGCCGGTGCCGCCGCTCCGGTGCGCAATCCCGACGACGTTCCGCCCTGGGAGGACCTGCCCGCCGCCCCGCCGCCGCCCCCCGACTTCGAGAGCCCCTTCCGCAAGCGGGACGAGGCCGCCGCAGCCGCCGCCACGCGCCGCCCCTCTCTCGCCGGGAGCCATGGCTCGCCGGCCGCCCCGGCCTATCGCGACCCCGCCGCCGACCTGGACGACGACCTGCCGCCGGTGCGCTCGCTCGCGCGCATCCCCGGCTTGGACGAGGCGCGCACGGCCGCCATGCTCACGGACCCGAACATCGTCACGGTGTACGATTTCGAGGTGCAGGGCCAGACGGCCTACCTCATTATGGAGTACATCGAGGGCATCACCCTCACGGAGCTGCTGCGCGACTATGCGGACTACCTCACGCTCGACATGGCGGCCGCCGTGTTCGGCTCCGTCGCGCACGCGTTGGAGGTGGCCCACGAGAACCAGGTGCTCCACCTGGACATCAAGCCGGACAACGTGCTCGTCAATCGCCAGGGGCAGGTGAAGGTGACGGACTTCGGCCTGGCCACGCTCGCGGATGCGGGCGGGTTCGGCGCGGCAGGCGGCGGCACTATCGGCTACATGCCGCTCGAGCAGATGCGCGGCATGAGCTTGGACGCGCGCTGCGACGAATGGGCGCTCGCCGCCGTCACCTACGAGATGCTGGCCGGCGAGAACCCGTTCCTCGCGCCCGACCTGGCCCGCGCGGAGTCCGCCATCGAGGATGCGGAGCTCGTGCTGCCCTCGCTGTGCTGGGACGAGCTCGACCCAGCCGCCGACGACGTGGTGTTCTACGCGCTCGACCCCGACCGCGAGCAGCGCTACGACAACGTGACCGACTTCGCCGAGGAGATGGAGAAGTTCCTGGGCGACCCCCGGACAGGCCATCGCGAGCTGGCCGTCATCGTGGGCGATGCGCAGGGCGACAACGACGGGGAAGAGGAAGAGGAAGCCCCGCGCCCGCCCCGTGCCCCGCGCGTGCCGCTGCGCGAGCGCATCACGCGACGGCAGGCGGCCGTGGCGGCGCGCGTCGTGGGCGCGGCGGGCAGCGGAGCCGTGGCCTTCGTGGCGCTGGCGAACCTGCCGCAGGTAGGCGGCCTGGACGGCATCTTCGGCCTGGCGGGGCCGGCTGCGCTGCTGTTCTGGGGGCTGTTCGCGCTCATTGCGCTGGCCGGCGCGCTCAAACCTCACCTGGGTGCGCTGTTGGCCTACTTCTCGCTGGCCGCGGCGCTCATCGCGCAGGGCGCGCCGGCCGCCGGCGTGGTGCTGCTGGCAGCGACGGCGGTGTGGTGGTACTTCGCCGGCCGGCTGGGCAACGCGCCGGCGAATGCCACGTTCGCCGTGCCCCTCGCCGGCGCCGTGGGCGGCAACCAGCTGGCCCCCGTGGCGGCGGGGTTCTTCCTGCCGCCCGCCCGCGCGCTCGGCACCACGGCGTTCGCGCTGCTCGTGGCCGCGCTGCTGGCATCGTTCGGTTCCGGCAACCTGCTGGGTTGGGACGCGCTCGCCCGCTGGGACTTCGCCGGAATCGACGTACAGGCGAACCTGGGCGCGCTGCTCTTGCAGCCCGCTACCTGGTGCGTGGCCGTCAGCTGGCTGGCTGCCGCTGCGGTTCTCTCCGCTTGTCGGCGCCGTCCGTCGCGCATCCTCGAGGTGCTCGGCATCGTGCTGGCCGCAGCCGCGCTCGTGGCCGGCATCTGCGCCGCGGCCTGGCTCGCCTCGGGCCAGCACACCTGGATGCCCTCGGCCGCGGCCATCGCGTCCACGGCCGTGGCCGTCGCCGGCCTCGCCATCGCCAGCTACCTGGAGCCGCCCGCGCCCGAGCTGTGGGAAGAAGGGGAGGAAGCCGAGCCGAGCGAAGGCTGACCGGCATTTCCTTCCAAATACCTCGTGCGTTCGCGTTCCTTCTGGAGTATCGTGTGATGCGCCGAAGGCAGAGCGCTCTACTGCGCAAGAGCGCTCCGGCCAAGGCAGCAGACGAGCACGAGACAAGCGAGACGAAGGAAGGGGAGACCCATGCATCAGCTAGGAGACGAGCGCGTGCTGTTCGCGTTCGCGCGCGACCTCGAGCCGGCGCTCAGGGTAGCGTCGGGCGACACGGTGCGCATCCGCACGCAGGACTGCTTCGGCAACCAGGTGCAGACGCCCGAGGACGAGCTGGACGAGATCGACTGGGACGCCATCAATCCGGCCACGGGGCCTGTGTACGTGGAGGACGCCGTGCCCGGCGGCGCGCTGAAGGTGACGATCGACGACATCGAGCTGGACGCCCAGACGGCTTCGTGCACCGGCAAGGACGAGGGCGTGTGCGGCGACCGCTTCGACGCATGGAGCACGCGCCTGTGCGCCATCGAGGACGGCGAGCTCAGGTGGAGCGACAAGCTGTCTATCCCGCTCAACCCCATGATCGGTGTTATCGGCGTTGCCCCGGAGGGCGAGCCTGTGAACTGCGGCACGCCGGGCAGCCACGGCGGCAACATGGACAACACCGCCATCACCACGGGGGCCACGCTGTACTTCCCGGTGGCCGTGGAGGGCGCGCTCTTCGGCTGCGGCGACATGCACGCGGCCATGGGCGACGGCGAGATCAGCGTCTCGGGCGCGGAAGTGGCCGGCTGGGCCACGGTCACGCTCACGGCGCTGCCGGACCTGCACCTCTCCGACCCGCTCATCGAGAACGACACGCACTTCGGCGTGATCGCCTCGGCCGAGACGCTCGATGCGGCGGCCGACCGCGCCGTGCACGAGATGGTGGACCTGCTGCACGACCGCACCGGCGTAGCCCAGGACGAGCTCGTCATGCTGCTGTCGCTTGTGGCAGACGTGCGGGTGTGCCAGATGGTCGACCCGGAGAAGACCGTGCGCTTCATGGTGCCGAAGTACGTGCTGGATGCGCTCGGCTTCGCGCTGTAGGGCAAAGACAAACCAAGGAAACAGGGGGATTTTCAATGACTGAAGAGCAGAAGGCGGTCTCGTCCGCCAACGATGCGGCCCAATCCCAAAGCGCCGCCTCCGAGGCCGCGCTGGAGGCCATGGGCTACAAGCAGGAGCTCAAGCGCGCCATGTCCGTGCCCGACATGCTGGTGTACGGGCTCATCTTCATGGTGCCCATCGCACCGTTCGGCATCTACGGCGGCGTGTTCGGCGATTCGGGCGGCATGCCCGCGCTCGTGTACCTGGTGGGCATGATAGCCATGGTGTTCACGGCGTTCTCCTACGCCACCCTCTCGCAGGCGTTTCCCGTGTCCGGCTCGGTGTACGGCTACACCAGCCGCGGTATCAACAAGCCGGTGGGCTTCGTGACCGGTTGGACCATGCTGCTGGACTACCTGCTGGTGCCCACGCTGCTGTACGTGGTGGCCGCGCAGGCCATGAGCGGCATCGTGCCCGAGGTGCCCGCGCTCATCTGGGGCATCCTGTTCGTGGCCATCAACACGTTCGTGAACATCCGCGGCATCGAGCTCACCGTCATCGTCGACCGCGTGGCCGTGGTGCTGGAGATACTGTGCCTGGGCGTGTTCGTGGTGATGGGCGCGCTGTGGATCGCCACCGACCCGCTGTCAAACGGCTTCACCATCCAGCCGTTCTACAACCCCGAGACGTTCAACCCCGGCCTGGTGATGAGCGCCGTTTCGCTGGGCGTGCTGTCGTTCCTCGGCTTCGACGGCATCGCCACGCTGTCCGAGGAGGCGAAGGACGCGAAGAAGGGCCCGTCGAAGGCCATGGTGGGGTCGCTCCTGATCGTGGGCTTCCTGTTCATGCTGCAAACCTACATCGCGGGCTGCATCAGCCCCGACGGCGCCGTGTTCGCGAACGATCCCGACAACGCGTTCTACCTGGTGGCCGAGGTTGCCGGCGGCAAGTTCCTCTACGTGCTGTGCGCGCTGGCCACGGCCATCGCCTGGGGCATCTTCAACTCGCTGGCCGCGCAGACGGCCATCAGCCGCATCCTGTTCGCCATGAGCCGCGACGGCAACCTGCCGAAGGCGTTGGCGAAGGTGCACCGGAAGTACCAGACGCCCTACGTGGCGGCCGCGTTCGTGGGCGCGCTGTCGCTCGTGCTGGTCATCGTGTTCGAGCAGCTGGGCATCGACGCCATCTCGCGTCTCGTGAACTTCGGCGCGCTCACGTCGTTCTGCGTGCTGCACGTGACGGTGGTGTGGCACTTCTTCATCAAGGAGCGCGACGGCAAGGTGTTCACACACCTCATCCTGCCGCTTCTGGGCTTCATCATCGTGGGCTACACGTGGATCAGCCTCGACCCAGCGTCCAAGACCATGGGCATCATCTGGGTCGTCGCCGGCATCGCGTACTATTTCGTGCTGCACAAGGTGATGAAGAAGAACGTCGACCTGGAAGTGTAGCGCCCCGACCGCTCGCTGGAGCATCACGCAAAAACGCCCTCGGGAACCCAATCCCGAGGGCGTCGCATGTCAGCTGCGTGGTGCGATTGCGTCCCTCTACAGCAGTCCGCACACCTTGCCGAGCAGGGGCTCGAAGCTCACGCCGCGGTCGCGGAACTCGGGCTGCTTGGCGCTCACGATCATGGCGTCGTGCACGAAGTCGCCGGCGAAGCGCACGGCCTCCTCCAGCGTGCGACCCGCCATGACGGCCGCCATCAGGCATGACGCGTACAGGTCGCCCGTGCCGTGCAGCATGTAGGGCAAATACTCGTTGTGCACCTCCACCGTCTCCATACCTAAGCCGCCCACGAAGTTGCGGATGCATGTCTCGCCCTCGCGCTGGATGCCCTTGAGCACCACGTGCTTTGCGCCCTTCGCCACCAGGGCGTCCACCAGACGGTGCGCCTCCTCGTCGGAGATGTCGGTGCCGGCCCACTCGTCGCCGATGGGCTCGCTCAGGATGATGGCGGCCTCCGTCAGGTTCGGCGTGAGGATGTCGGCCCCGCAGGCCAGCTCGGCCATCGCGTCGCACAGTTCCGGCGTGTAGGTGGGGTACACCTTGCCGTGGTCGGCCATCACCGGATCCACCACGCGCAGCGCCGCGGGGTACATCGCGTACAGGTCGCGGATGCGGTCCACCTGCTCGGGCGCGCCCAGGAAGCCGGAGTACACCGCGTCGATCTCCACGCCTATGTTCTTCCACGCCGTCAGGTAGTCCTTCAGCATGGCGGTGGTGTCGTGCATGTACCAGCCGGGGAACGCCGTGTGCGACGAGAACAGGCCGGTGGGAACGGGGCACACGTCGCAGCCGGCGGCCGAGAGCACCGGGATGGCCACGCCCAGCGAGCACTTGCCGTAGCCGCACAGGTCGTGCACGGCGGCAACGCGCGGGATGTAGTCGCCATTGCGGGTGTACAGGGTGGTTTCGCTCATGGTTCGCTCTTTCTCGAAGGGGTTGAAGCCTGGCTCGTTATCTGGCAATGGTACGGTGCGGTGGATGAGCGGTCCGAATCGTTGCCAAGTTGAAAACGGGCGCCGTGGGCGCCCGTGGGGTCCTCTGCTCAAGCCGATGCGGCGGGAGCTTCCGCTACTTGCCCTTCTCCTCGTCGTCATCGTCGTCGAAGAACGACCAGTCGTCCTCGTCGGCCTCGCGGCTCACGAAGCGCTTGCGCGTGCGCCTCTCCATGATAATGCAGGCGATTATGCTGATGACCAGCCCGATGGCGATCAGGCATCCGATGCCTTCGAACGTCTCGAACAGGAAATGGTACAGTTGACCGAAGTCCATGGCAGTCTCTTCGTCCTATCTATGCAAAGTCCGCCCGCAGGCGGCACTCCTCCGATTTAGTTTTGCGGGTAGAGTATACTATGCCCGTGCAAATTCGGGATACCTCCACGACGAGAATCCTTTATATACGTGAACGCACCAACTGAAGACTGCAAAGGTGGGCGCATGCGCGCTGGAAACCAGGCGGGACGCGGCAGGCGGCTCGCTCTCTATATCGTCGCCGCCTTGGCTGCGGTGGTCGTCTTGGGCACCTCGCTCGGGCTTATGGGCTACATCGACCAGAAGCTCAAGCAGGGAGCCGAGCAGCAGGTGGTCACGTTCACGCAGCAAGCTGCCTCCAACGTTACGGACCGCATCTTCATCGTGCAGAACGCCATCGGCGCGTTCGAGGTGCAATCGGCCGACCCGGCTGCCGTCGTGCCGGCGCTGCAGGGCCTGCGCGACCGGTTCGGCTTCGCGGAGGTCGCGTTCTCGGACAAGGACGGCCGCGGGGTCCTCTCGGACGGCACGCCGTTCTCCGTGGAGGAGATGGCCCAGCCTGAAACGGCCCTCTCCCAAGGCAAGGACTCGTATTCCTCCACGTTCGAGCTGGACGACGGCCGTCGTGTGCGCCTGGCGCAACGTCCCCTCTACCTCGATGGGCAGCAGATAGGCGCGCTGTACGTGCAGATTCCCCTGTCCCTGTTCTCCATGGACGAGCAGCTGGACATGTTCGACGGCCGCGACTACTTCATGCTGTTCCAGGGAACCACAGGTGAGATACTCGTGCCTCCCATCGAGGACACGAAAACGCCGGTGAACAGCGGCATGACGGTCTACTCGTTCCTCGACCAGGCAGCGGACTACGAGCGACCTCCCGACCAGGGCGGCATGGCCGAGGTGATGGCCCTGTCGTTCGGCGAAGATGCGGAGAACCTGCCCTCGCTGGACGAGACGGTGGCGGCGGGCGAGACGGGGCTTGCCGTCGGGTACGTCGACGGCAAGGACAGCTACGTGTGCGTGGCGCCGGTGGGCGAGGGCAGCTGGTACGTGTGCAACGTCATACCCGTGGAGAACGTGCGCGCCGAGGCATCCGTCGTGCTCACCGCGTTCCAGGTGGTGTTCGCCGTGGTGGTGCTGTGCTTCGTCGCCGTCATCGCGCTCATGTTCTCCTCGTATCGCAAGCGCATACTCGAGCGCAACGTGGCCATGAAGTCGCACCTGTACAAGGCCCTGTCCGACAGCCTGGACATGGCGGTGAACCTGTACTGCCCCGTGGACGGCACCGTCACGCCCATCGTGGCGAAGGCCGTGCGCATCCTGGGCTTCACCATGCCCGAGATCATCGCAGACCCCCGTGTTGCCGACGAGCTGCAGCTGTCGGAGCAGGGCCGCACGCTGCTGGACCGCCTGCGCGAAGGCGCGGTGCAGGCCCCGCAGCAGGGCCAGTTCTCGTTCGTGCACCTGCAGACAGGCAAGGTGAGGTGGATAGCGTATTCTGCCAGCCCCTTGAGCTACGAGGACAAGCAGCGCATCCTGGTGGTGCTTCGCGACGTGACCACCGAGAAGGAGCTGCAGCTGTCCATGAAGGACGCCATGACGGCCGCCGAGGCCGCCAACCAGGCGAAATCCGAGTTTCTCTCGCGTATGAGCCACGAGATACGCACGCCTATGAACGCCATCATCGGCATGCTGCAGATAGCGAAGCTGCATACCGACAATGCCGAGAGGACCGAGGAGAGCCTGCGGAAGATCGGCGCGGCGTCCGACCATCTGCTCAACCTCATCAACGACGTGCTGGACATCTCGAAGATCGAGAGCGGGAAGATGGTGCTCACGAGCGAGCCGTTCCGCCTGTCGGTGCTTTTGGAGCGCGCGGCCGCCGTCATCGGCCCGCAATGCGAGCAGAAGGCCCAGGCCTTCGAGGTGGTCATGCCGGAGGAGGACGAGGTGTTCGTGGGCGATGCCGTGCGCCTGCGCCAGCTCCTCATCAACCTGCTGACGAACTCCGTGAAGTACACGCGGCCGGGCGGCCATGTGCGGCTGGAGGCCTCCATCGGCGCCGACTCGATCGTGGCCTACCGCTGCGTGACGTTCGTGGTGGCCGACGACGGCATCGGCATGACCGACGAGTTCCGCGAGCACCTGTTCGAGCCGTTCGTTATGGAAGGGCGGGCGAACGTGCAGGGCACGGGCCTCGGCATGCCCATCGTGAAGAACATCGTCACCATGATGGGCGGCGACATACACGTGCGCACCGCGGTCGACCAGGGCACGACGTTCACCATCACGGTGAACCTGCGGCTGGCGTTCGAGCCCGAGCGCCGCGCGCTGGCGGCGGCCGAGCGGGCGGGCGACGCATGGGAGAGCTCGCTCGATGTTTCGGGCCGGCCGCAGAAGCAGCCGCAATCGAACTTCACCGAGGTGGCTTTCGATGGCCTGTACGGAACGGCATCGCGCGTGCCGGCGCTCACGTCGATGCCGCTTCCGTCGGCCACGAAGGCGCCTCTGCTGCGGCCCGACGGCCCCGCGACGGCTCCGCTGCCCACGGCGGCGAGCCTGGCGGGCGCACGCGTGCTGCTGGCCGAGGACAACGACTTGAACGCCGAGATAGCCTGCGAGCTTCTGGGCGAGTCCGGCCTGGTGGTGGAGTGGGCCGAGAACGGCGAGGAGGCGTGCCGCCTGTTCGCCGAGTCCGAGCCGGGCTACTACGACGTGGTGCTCATGGACGTGCAGATGCCGGTGATGGACGGCTACGAGGCCACCCGTTGCATTCGAGAGCTCCCGCGCGCCGATGCCGCCGATGTGCCCATCATCGCCATGTCGGCGAACGCCTTCGCCGAGGACGTGCGCGCCTCGCTGGAGTGCGGCATGGACGCCCACCTGTCCAAGCCCATCGACATGCGCCGCGTGCTGAGGGAGATAGCCATCCACCTCCAAAAGCGCAGCAGCTAGCGGGCGTGCAGCCGGAAGAGCCGCTGCCAACGGGGCTGCGCGGGAACATGCCGAGCGAGTGAAGGATTGCGGGAGGCGCTCGTGGGTGCGATATACTGAAGTTATACTGAAACGATAACCGGTTCCTACCGAGAAGGAGCGCGTCATGCTAGACATCAAGTACGTCCGCGATAACCAGGCAGCCGTCGCCGAGGCGATGGAAAACCGCCATGCTTCGTGGGATGCCGCTCGCTTCTCCGAACTGGACGAGACCCGCCGTGCCGCCATCGCGAAGGAGGAGGCGCTGCAGGCCGAGCGCAACGCCGCCTCGAAGTCCATCGGCGCCATGATGGGCGCCGGCCAGAAAGACGAGGCCGAGGCTGCGAAGGAGCGCGTGCGCGCCATCAACGACGAGCTGGCCGTGATCGGCAAGGAGCGCGAAGCCGCCGACGAGGCCCTGCGCGACCTGCTGTTGGCCACGCCGAACATGCCGGCCGACTCCACGCCCGTGGGCGCGAGCGAGGACGACAATCCCGAGGTGCGCCGCTGGGGCACGCCGCGCGATTTCGCCGCCGAGGGCTTCGAGATGAAACCGCACTGGGACCTGGGCCCGGAGCTCGGCATCATCGACTTCGAGCGCGCGGTGAAGCTCGCGCGCAGCCGCTTCATCCTGCTGGGCGGCCTCGGCGCCCGCCTCGAGCGCGCGCTCATCAACTTCATGGCCGACACGCATGCGTCGCGCGGCTACAAGGAGTGGTGGTGCCCGGCCATGGCCAACGCCGAGACGCTCACCGGCACGGGCCAGCTGCCGAAGTTCGAGGAAGACCTGTTCCATACCACCGAGGGCCTGTACCTCATTCCCACGGCCGAGGTGCAGCTCACCAACATCCACGCCGGCGAGGTGCTCGACGCCGGCCAGCTGCCGCTCAAATACTGCGCGTTCACGCCGTGCTTCCGCGAGGAGGCGGGCAGCGCCGGCCGCGACACGCGCGGGCTCATCCGCGTGCACCAGTTCGACAAGGTGGAGATGGTGAAGTACGCCAAGCCCGAGGAGAGCTTCGACGACCTGGAGGCCATGGTGGCCGACGCCGAGAATATCCTGCAGCTGCTGGGCCTGCCGTACCGCGTGATCAGCCTGTGCACGGGCGACATCGGGTTCTCGGCCGCCAAGACGTACGACCTCGAGGTGTGGCTGCCCAGCTACAACGGCTACAAGGAGATATCGTCCTGCTCCAACTGCACGGACTTCCAGGCGCGCCGCGCGAACATCAAGTACCGCGACCCCGCCGCCTTCAAGGGCTCGCGCTACGTGCACACCCTCAACGGCTCCGGCCTGGCGGTGGGTCGCACGATGGCCGCCGTCATCGAGAACTACCAGCAGCCCGACGGCACCGTGCGCGTGCCCGACGTGCTGGTTCCCTACATGGGCGGCGTCGAGGTCATCGCGCCGGAATAGGCGCGGCGGGCTCGGTCAGGGGCGAAGCGCGTGGTAACGAAACGCAAGTCGGTAAAGAACGCCAAGAAGATCTCCAGCGCACCGGGCGCGGCGAAGGCCGCGTCCGAGGCCCCGGCGAAGGCTGCTGCCGCAAGCCCGGTTAAGGCCGCGCCCAAAAGCCCGGCGAAGGGCGCGGAGAAGGAGCCTGCCGAGGCCCCGGCGAAGGCAGCCTCGGCGGATGCGGCCAGAAGCTCGGCGAAGGCCGCGTCCGAGGTCCCGGCGAAGGGTCCTGCCAAGGGTTCCGCCGAGGGCGCGGCCAAGGCGGGCGGCGCGAAGCCCAAGCCGTCCGTTGCCTCTGCGCGCAAGGTTGCCGTTCCGCCGGCGCCGGCGCCGGCGGCAGCCTCGGCATCGACTGGCGCGCGGTCGAAGAAGGCGGCGAAGCGGAAGGCCTCGCCAAGCCAGAGCGGGCGTCTCGAGGAGCAGGCGAGCGCCGCGGCTGGAACTGGCGAGGACGCGGAGGCGGCCCCGTCCCGCGAGGGCGCGCCGCGCAAGCACGCAGGAGGCCGGCGCCGCTGGCCCTGGTACGTGGCGCTCGGCGTGCTTGCGGTGCTGCTGGTTGCCGCGGCCGGGTTCTCGTGGGACCGTTGGCTGCGCTACGACGATGCGCGCGAGCTGCAAGGGGAGTGGCAGGTCGACGGCACGACGCGGGTGGTCGTGGTGGACGGCGCGTCCATCAAGCTCACCGACGACGTGGCCTACGCCTACACCATCGACCCCACGGCCAAGACCATCGAGTTCACGTTCGGGGGCATGGAAGGATCGGGTCGCTACCGCTTCTCGGCCGACCGGTCGCAGCTCGTGGTGATGGAAGGGTCCTCGTACTCCGCCCTGTCCACGCTGTTCGAGGATATCGGCTGGATGTGGGACGGGCTCGTGCGCCTCGTGCAGGGGCAGGCCCCGGTGCAGCCGGAGGCAGGAGAAGGCGTCACCGTGCTCGCGCGCGTCTCGCACGACGCCGCGGCGCAGCCGCGCAACGACGAGGGGCTTGCCGCAGGGGCCGGTAACGCAACGGACGGCGCCTCCGGGGCCGGTTCGAACGGCGGCTCCTCCGCGGATGCGGGAGGCACGGGTGCCAATGCGCCCGCCGGCGATGCGGGTTCCAGCGGGGACGCCGGCAGCGGCGCCAACGCGGATGGCGGCAACGCGGCCGCCTCCGGCAACGCGAGCGGTTCCGACAGCGCCGCCGGCGCCGGCGCTTCGGGGACGAACGCCTCCCCGTCCGGCGGCTCGGGCTCGAACTCCCCCGCGCCGGACAATCGGTTCGACTTGGACGACGTGAACGACGCGGGGGCCTGATTGGACGCCCTCGCCATCGAGCGCCTCGTGGTGGGCGAGGGCCGCATCGGCTGCGACGTGGCCCTCGCCCCGCATGCGCCGCGCACCACCGATCCCGCGCTCGCTGCCCGCGTAGGCGCCGCGTTCCCCAACCTGCCGCGCCATGCCTGCGTGAACGGCGCGGGCGACACGTTCGGCGCCGTCATGGGCGCCACGTCGCTGCCGCACCTGCTGGAACACCTCGTCATCGACCTGCAGACGCAGGCGGCGCCACCCGATGCTCCCCCCGACACCGCTTACGTGGGCGTCACCAGGTGGACGGACGAAAACGCCGGGAGGGCGCACATCGAGGTGAGTTTCACCGACGATTTGGTCGCTTTGCGGGCTTTTCGCGATGCTGTGCGCTTTCTGAACGTTGCGGTGGTACTCTAACGCAATGACTACGGCACACCTCACATTCGACCAGACGGGCGACAAGATTGCCGAACGCGTCGTGAAGATGCGCTCTTCCGCCGTGCGCGACCTGTTCGCCGCCGCGTCGAACCCTAACATCATCTCGCTGTCGGGCGGCATGCCCGACGTGTCGCTGCTGCCCCACTCCGCCATCCGCACGGCCACCCGCGCCGCCTGCGACGACGAGCGCGCCGTGGCGCTGCAGTACGGCTCGACCGACGGCCGCGTGGAGACGAAGCAGGTGTTCTGCGACCTCATGCGCGACATCGGCGTGCGCGCCAAGCCCGAGAACGTCATGATCACCACGGGCGCTCAGGAAGCGCTCGACCTCATTGCCAAGACGTTTTTGAACCCCGGCGACATCGTGCTGGCGGAAGGCCCCACCTACCTGGGCGCGCTCCAGGCGTTCAGCGCCTACGAGCCCGACATCCGCTGCATCCCGTTCGACGACGAGGGCATGCGCGTGGACCTCCTGGAAGAGGAGCTCGCGCGCATCGGCAAGGGCAACCCGCGCCTCAAGTTCCTCTACACCATCCCGAACTTCCAGAACCCCGGCGGCGTGACCATGGTGCCCGCCCGCCGCAAGCGCCTGCTGGAGCTTTCGGAGGAGTACGGCTTCATGGTGGTGGAGGACGACCCCTACGGCCGCCTGCGCTACGGCGGCGGCCACGTGCTGCCGCTCAAGGCGCTCTCGGACGACGTCGTGTACCTGGGCACCGTGTCGAAGGTGTTCGCGCCCGGCCTGCGCACCGGCTGGATCGTGGCGCCTAAGAGCGTGCTGGCGAAGATAAACCTGGTGAAGCAGGGCACCGACCTCTGCGGCAGCGCCTTCAACCAGGTGGTGGTGGAGCACTACTTCACCGACACCCCGTGGCAGAAGACGCTGCAGAAGTTCGTGAAGACCTATCGCACGCGCCGCGACGCCATGCTGGCCGCGCTGGACGAGCACTTCCCGGCCGAGGCCACCTGGACGCGCCCCGAGGGCGGGTTTTTCGTGTGGGTGACGCTGCCGAGCTACGTGGATACCGGCTCCATGCTGTCCGTGGCGCTGGAAAACGGCGTGACGTACACCCCGGGCGACGGGTTCTATCCCGGCGGCTCCGCCGGCAAGAACTGCATGCGCATCGCGTTCTGCTACGAGAGCCCGGAGAACCTTGCCGAGGCCGTCAAGCGCCTCGCCGCCGTGATCAACGACCGGCTGGAGCTGTACCGCGCGTTCATCGACGCCGGTGCCATCAAGGCCGAATAAGGAGCTACCGAAATGGGCATGAAAGTTGCAGTGTTGATGGGCGGCGCTTCGTTCGAGCGCGAGTTTTCCCTGGCCAGTGGCAAGAACGTGTGCGCGGCGCTCGAGGAGGCCGGCCACAAGGTGGTGCCGCTGGACACCACGGCCGACCTCGTTCCCACGCTGCGCACCGAGCGTCCCGACGTGTGCTACAGCGCCCTGCACGGCAAGCACGGCGAGGACGGCACCATCCAGAGCCTGCTGGAGTTCCTGGACATCCCGTTCGTCGGCTCGCCGTCGCACGTGTGCCACCGCACGTGGAACAAGGACTCCATGCACTACGAGCTGGCTACGTACCGCGCCATTACCGGCGATGCCCCCATCGCCTCGTGGCCGCAGGGCATCTACCTGGCGCGCGACGCCTTCAAGGACATGGGCGCCGCCACGGCGCTCGACCTGGTGCAGGAACGCGTGATTGGCGGCTACCCCGTGGCGGTGAAGCCCGCGCACGGCGGAAGCGCCATGGGAGTGCACCGCGTGGATTCCGTCGACGAGCTGGGCGAGGCCATCCTCGATGCGCTCTCGTTCGACGAGGCCGTGGTCATCGAGCAGTGGGTGGAAGGCGTGGAGATGGCCGTGTCGGTGCTCGGCACCGGCTGGGACGCCTACGCGCTGCCGCCGGTCGAGATCGTGCCCAAGCAGGGCTTCTTCGGCACCGAGGCGCGCATGGAGCCCGGCGCCGTGCAGTACATCGCGCCCGTGCGCCCCGCCTCGCTGTCCGACGACGAGGGCGACGCCCAGGCCATCCGCGCCGAGATCGAGCGCGCCGCGCTGGAGGTCTACCGGGCCTACAACGCCCGCGACCTCGCCCGCGTCGACCTCATCTGGGATGGCGCCCAGGCCCGCGTCTTCGAGGTGAACGTGTCGCCCGGCATGGCCGAGCGCTCCCTGTTCCCCGCCGCCTGCGAGGCCGCCGGCCTCTCCCTCTCCAGCGTATTGAACGAGCTGGTAACGCAGTACGCGAAGTAACCCCTCGAATGCAGGCGCGCGCCTGCATTCGCTTTTGCCAGCAAACGTCAGCTTCGGCAAAACCTATCACGTCCCGTTTCCGCTCACAGCGGGCGGGGCGTTTGCTTTTTCGACACCCAGCTGTTGCTCAACGCTTCTGTGCTACACTTCTGCCGAGAGGGCCCGAGCGTGCGGCGCCGGCGGGGGCGCCAGACGGGAGATCGATAGGCTATGGGCATACTTGACCGCTTTTCCGATATCGCTAAGGCGAACATCAATGACGCGCTGGATCGGTGCGAGGATCCTTCCAAGATGATCGAGCAGTACCTGCGCGAGCTGACCGACGATCTGATAGAGGTGAAGCGGGAGACTGCGGGCATCATGGCGGAGGAGACGCGCGCGAAGCGCCTCGTGGACGAGAACGCCGCCCAGATAGCGCGCTTCGCGGGGCTGGCCCGCAAGGCGCTCGCGGCAGGCAACGAGGACGACGCACGCGTGTTCCTGACCAAGAAGCAGGAGCTGGAGGCCGAAGGCGCCGACCTGGCGGAAATCTACGGCGTGGCGCACGGCAACGCGAGCAAGATGCGCCAGCTGCACGACAAGCTGGTGGACGACATCGAGGAGCTCAACGGCCGGCGTGCCCTGATCGAGGCGAAGGTCGCCGTGGCGAAGACGCAGGATATCGTGAACGAGTACGAACCTCGCACGGAAGCGAGCACGGTTGCCCGAGGCGCGATCGACCGCATGGAGGATGCCGCCGACGCGCTGCTCGACCAGGCCAACGCTGCAGCCGAGCTGGGCCGGGCACCGCTCGACGCGGCAGCGGCCCTGGAGGAGAAGTGCGCCGCGGCGCGCGGCAACGCGGCCGTGGAGGACGAGCTGGCCAAGCTCAAGAGAGATATGGGACTGTAGCGGCGTCGGCCGCAAGGGAGGAGGTGCTATGGGAAGGTCAGGCGGCTCGGGCGGCGGCCGTTCCAGCGGCTTCTCGGGGGGCGGACGCTCGTCGGGAGGGTTCTCCGGCGGCGGGAGGTCGTCCGGCGGCTTCTCGGGAGGTCGCTCGTCCCGAGGATCGGGAGGCCGGTCGCAGTCCCCAGGCGGAGGACGGCCTGGCGGGGGCGGCGGGTTCCGCATGCCCTCCTTCATGCACATCTTCATCAACAGCACGAGAGGCGAGCGCCGTCCCGAGGACGACCCGCGCTACCATGCCCCGCAAGCCCAGCCGGCGCCGGCGCAATATGCCGACCCGCGTTACGAAACATCCGGGAGCCCCTTATCGCCTGAAGGCCAGATAGCAACTCCGGCCGCCCCGGCCAAGAAGGGCTGCGGCTGTTCCACCGTCCTCCTCGTGCTCGGCGTCCTCATCGTCATCTCCTCGATCCTAAGCCTGGCATTCTCCTGTGCGGGCACGAAGATCGACGGCACGCCGCTCGTCGAGCGCGAGCCGCTTGCCGCCTCGGCGGTGGTGCAGACCGGCTATTTCACCGACGAGGACGGCGACTGGGTGCACGATGCATCCAAGCTGGAGCAGGGGTTGAAGGAGTTCTACCAGAAGACGGGCGTGCAGCCGTACGTGTACCTCCTGCCGAACGGCACGACGACGTCCATGCAGGAGCTGGGCGCGCTCGCCGAGCAGCGCTACGACGAGCTCTTCGCCGACGAAGGGCACTTCCTGCTCGTGTTCTGCGACGACGGCGACGGCGGCTTCAACTGCGGCTACGCGGTGGGCTCCCAGGCGCGCACGGTCATGGACGATGCGGCTGTCGACGTGCTGGCCGACAATCTGGACCGATGCTACCGCAACTACTCGCTCGACGAGGAGGAGATATTCTCCCAGGCGTTCGCCGATACGGCCGACACGATCATGGCGAAGGACGAGACCGTCGGCAACGCCGTCATATCGTTGGTGACGGTGCTGGTCATCGTCTTGGTGTACGTGGCCTACCGCATCGTCCGCACGAAAAGGCAGGAGAGGGAGCGGGCGCGCCGGCTGCAAGAGGAGATTTTGAGGACGCCGCTGGAGAAGTTCGGCGACCATGAGGTGGAAGAGCTGTCGAAGAAGTACGAGCAGGGGCCCGCAGAGGCGCCCACGATCGCAGCAACCGTCCCGACTGCAGCCGCGTCGGCCTATGCGCCGCCGTCCGGCCTGCAGGTCGGCCAAACCGGGAACGACCCCGCCGAGGGCGCGGGGAGACCATAGGAACCGTCAGACAAGGAGGCCCCTCATGGGCATGCTCGACCGTTTCGCCGACATCATCAAGGCGAACATCAACGACCTTTTGGACAAGTGCGAGGACCCTGCCAAGATGATCGACCAGTACCTGCGCGATCTTACCGAGGACCTGGCCGAGGTGAAGCAGGAGACCGCCGGCGTCATGGCGGAGGAGACGCGCACGAAGCGCCTGGTGGACGAGAACGCGGCCGAGGTGGCGAAGTACGACGACTTGGCGCGCAAGGCCCTCGCAGCCGGCAACGAGGACGATGCCCGCACGTTCTTGGCGAAGAAGCAGCAGCTGGACGCCAGGTCGGCCAGCTTGCGCGAGTCCTACGAGGCGGCGTGCGCGAATGCGGCGAAGATGCGCCAGATGTACGACAAGCTGGTGAGCGACATAGAGGAGCTGAACAGCCGCCGCGAGGCCGTGAAGGCCAAGGTGGCCGTGGCCCGTACGCAGGATCGGGTGAACAGCATCGCTTCCGGCGCCGACAAGGCTGCCGACGCCATGGGGGCGTTCGCGCGCATGGAGGCCAAGGCCGACGGCATGCTCGACCGTTCCAACGCCTTGAGCGAGTTGAATGCTAAGCCGGTGGACGACGCGGCTGCGCTCGAGGCGAAGTACGCCGCCGCCGGCAACGACGCTGCCGTGGACGACGAGCTGGCCAGGTTGAAGGCCGAGATGGGCCTGTAAACGGAAAGGCCGTCCCAACAGGATGGGCACCTTCTCGATCGGCAACGAAACGGCAACTGAATCATAGAGCGCTCGTGTTTTCCCTACTGGCGGTTGGCGGGTGCCCCTATAATGGGCTGATCGACAAACGTCCAGGACATTCCTTTAGGAGGCAGATATGGGCAACAAGGTAGGAACCTTCCTCATCGGCGGTTTGGTCGGCGCCGCCGTCGCACTGCTGTACGCTCCCCGCTCGGGTTATGAGACGCGCGCCATGGTCACCGACAAGATGAACGCGGCGTGGGGCGAGGCCCAGGAGCTGGGCGCGCAGGCGTCTGACAAGGCGCAGCAGGTGTACCAGGACGCCACGTCCAAGGGCCAGGAGGTCGTGCACGACGTGGCCGCCAAGGGCCAGCAGGCCGTCCAGGACGCCCAGAGCAAGGGCCAGGAGCTCTACGGCGCTGCCAGCGCGCGCGTGCAGGAGGCTGCCGACAACATCAAGCCGGTGTTCTCCGAGAAGAACGACGACCTGCGCGAGAAGATCGAGGCCGCTCGCCAGCGCATCGCGGCCCAGGTGGCCAAGAACGCCGAGCAGGCGCACGATGCCGTGAGCGACAAGATCCCCGTGGCCGCCGACAACGCGCACGAGGCCGTGGACAACGTGGCCGACAAGGCCAAGGAAGCCGCCGATACCGCGACGAACGCCGCCGAGTCGGCCGCCGGCAAGATCGCCGGCGACACGGAGGTCCCGGTTGACAAGGGCCCTGCCGAGAGCAAAGAGAACTAAGTAGCCTGCACGGATGAAGGGTGCACCGCGCCAAGCCGGACGGAGATGACCGTCCGGCTTCCGCATGCCCCCTTCGCGTCATCGGCGCGCAGGAAGACATCGGCCGACGCGGCCTGAGAGAGCCGCGCCGTTCCGCCGCTGCGCGCTGGGGGGAAGATCGAACATGGCCAACAAACTTACCACGACCGACGAGCTCACCGGGGTGCGCGTCATCGGTGGGAAGAAGGGCACGAAGCGCATCGGCAAGGTGCGTCGTTTCGTGTTCCACCCCAAGGAGAAGCGCGTCGTGGGCTTCGTGGTGAAGCGCCCCGACCTGCTGTGGATGTTCCGCCGCAAAGACCTGTTCGTGGCCGTGAGCGGCTACGAGATCGAGGACGGCCGCATTGTGGTGAGCAACGACCCTGCCGCCACCAACCGTGCCGCCTGCAAGGCGCTCGGCGTGGATTGGGATGCCTGCGTGCTGTGGGTGGGGCTGCCCGTCATGACCGAGGACGGGGACGCGCTCGGCGTGGTGGGTTCCGTGACGTTCGACCGCAAGACGGGCGTCGTCGACTCCGTCACTACCGACAGCGGCGCGACGGCCAACGCGCTTTTGGGCAAGCGCGAGATCCCCGCCAACCTTGTGAAGGGCTTCAGGCGCGGCATGGGCGCGGCCCTCGCCCAAACGGGCGCGGAGGGCGAGGAGTCCGAGGAGGTGGTGCTCGGCGCCATCCTCGTGGCCGAAGAGGCGCGCGACATTGCCGTAGAGGGCGGTTTGGCCGAGAAGGCCGGCGAGGCCACGGCCGTGGTGGTGGACAAGGCCCACACCGCCGTCGACAAGGCGAAGCCGGTCGCCAGTGCCGCCGCCAAGAAGACCGGCGAGGTGGTGAACAAGGGAGCCTACGCCACGGGCAAGCAGATCGCCGCCACGAAGGGCATGTTCTCCGGCTTCAAGGAGGAATACGACAAGGCGCGCGGTCCGAAGCCCTCTCAGGAAAAAGCCCTGGAAAAGGCGGCCGAACCCAAGGCGGAGGAGCTGCCTGCGCCCACCGCGCAGGCCAAGAAGGCTCCCGCCAAGCAGGGCGCGGCGAAACAAGGCGCGGCGAAGAAGCAGGCCGCCAAGAAGCCGGCGCCCAAGAAGAACATGTTCTCCGCATTCAAAGAAGAGTACGATAAAGCGCGCCACGACGATTAGGCATACCATTGACGCAGAAACCATCGCATGAATTCGATACCGGCAAGCTGAAGCAGAAGGCGGCCCGGCGCACGCACGAGCTGCACGAGAAGGCGCAGCAGGAGACGGTCGTGCACGGCCACAAGATGGAGAAGGGCGACATCTTCAAGTTCGTCGGCCTGATCGCGTTCTTCGCCATCATGGTGCTTATCTGCCTGCTCATCTGGCCGTATGTAGCCGATATCTTCGAGCCGGGCGGCATCGACCGCGTCATCGCCGACGTGCGCGGCGCGGGGCCGGTGGGCTTCCTTATCTTGCTGGGGCTCCAGTTCCTGCAGATCGTGGTGGCGTTCATCCCGGGCGAGGTCGTGCAGATAGCAGCCGGCATGCTGTACGGTCCGTGGCTGGGCGCGCTCATCATCCTGCTGGGCTGCGTCGTTTCCAGCGCGTTCATCTTCGCGCTCGTGCACAAGCTGGGCGCGCCCTTCGTGCAGAGCATGGTGCCCACGAAGTACCTGGACAAGTTCCGCGCCTTCGAGAAGACGGGGAAGCTGAACATCGTGGTGTTCATCCTGTTCCTTATCCCCGGGTTGCCGAAGGATACGTTCACCTACCTGGTGCCCCTCACGGACATGAACATGCGCACGTTCTTGCTGCTGTCGAACATCGGGCGCATCCCCGGCATCCTCGTGTCGACGTATGCGGCCGATGGGCTCATCGACGGGCGCTTTGCGGAGAGCGCCATCCTGTTCGCCGTGGCCGCGGTCATCGCGGTGCTGGGCATCGTGTTCCAGAAGCGCATCATGAAGTTCCTGGAGATGCGGTCGCACCGCGACAAGTAGGGATGTTGCCCGCCGTGCGAGATAGGGCGCGCGTTTCGAAACATACGGCAACGGAAACCTTAACGATGGTATACAGCGGGCAACGACACGGTGACGGTTTGCCGTCAGGACCGTACGGCCGGATACCATGGCGCTATTACCTCAAGAACCACACGATAAGAGAGGCATGCTATGAACCTCAACGAACAGAACAGTAGCGCATCGGACGAGGTCGCCGCTGCTGAAGCCGAGCTCCGCGCTGCACAGGAAACGCTCAAGGCCGCCCGCGCGCGCCTTTCCGAGCTCAAGGGCGAGCACCCTGCCGTCGAGCCCGGCGCAGCGTCGTCTGATGTCGTCGGCGACGGGGAGCCCGTCGAGGCTTTCGGCGTGGCCGCCGTCGTCGTGGACGAGGACACGGCCGAGGTAGAGGCCGTCATCTTCGAGGCCGAGGCGGTTTCTGCTGACGATGGCTCGCAGGGTGATCTTGCGGCCGACGAGGCGGATGCGGACGATGCGGCCGAGCCTGGCGACGCGCCCGCGTGCGAAGCCGGCGAGACAGACGAGCCTGTGGCCAGCGACGAAACCGGGTCTTTGACCGACGACGAGCCCGGGTCCGCGAACGACGGTGCGCCCGCAGCTGGCGATGCGTCCGAGCCCGCGGCGGCTTCCCCGGCTGACACGGCAGCCATCCCGGTTCAGGGCGAGCCGACGCCCGACTGGGTGCCCTACACGACGGCTCCCGCCACGGACCCGACGTTCGGCTCGCAGCCGACGCCACCCGCGGGCGCATCCTATGACGCGCCGTACGTGCCGCCCGCCGTCTCTGCTGCACCTGGCCCCGTGCCTCCCGCTCCCGGTCAGGGTTCTTATCAGCAGCCCCAGCAGCCGCCGCAACCCCAGCAGCCGTACGGTGGCTATGCCGCGCCCTACGGCCAGACGCCCCATGCGGGCCCCGGAGCCGTGCCGCCGCAGCAGCCGTACTATGGCTACCAGCAACCGTACTACCAGCAGCCGTACCAGCAGCCTGTCATCGCGACGAAGGACCACGTGGCCGCCGGCCTGCTCGCCATCTTCTTGGGCGCGCTGGGCATCCACAAGTTCTACCTGGGCTACAACACCGCCGGCTTCATCATGCTGGCCGTCACCATCCTGGGCAGCTTGTTCACGTTCGGCCTGGCAGGCGGTGTCATGTGGGTCATCGGCGTCATCGAGGGCATCCTCTACCTGACGAAGTCCCAGTCCGAGTTCGAGCAGACGTACGTGGTCAACAAGCGCGAGTGGTTTTAAGGTTCCGACGCTGCGGCCGCTCGGGTGAGACAGGGGGACGGTTCTCTTGTCCCCGTTCGTCCCCGCTCGGGCGGCCTCGCTGACTTACAACGCCAACCGGGGAGATGGCTTTCATGTCTCCTGCGCGAAAGGGCGCCCGCAGGGCGTCCCATCGTCCAACTGCCAAACGCCCGCTCACCTGATAGTTCCCGGGTTTTTCGGTGGAGCAACGCGGGCGGTTCCGTCCATTGGCTAGAATAACTTCATCGATTAAGGCAGCGTTGCCTTGCGACTGAGATCCTATAAGGAGGAAATCATGCCCCAAATTACTCGTGACCAGGTGAGGGTGCCGGCCGACGTCATGCCGGAGTCCCGCGACGAGTACATCGCGAACTACCTGAAGGCCACGCGCGGCACGGGCCGCCTCATGCTGTTCGCGTGCGACCAGAAGATCGAGCACCTCAACAAGGACTTCTACGGCGAGGGCATCGACATCGCCGACGCCAAGCCGGAGCACCTCTTCGAGATCGGCCGCCAGGGCGTGTGCGGCGTGCTTGCGGGCCAGCGCGGCCTCATCGCGCAGTACGCGGCCGACTATCCCGAGATCAACTACCTCGTGAAGATGAACTCCAAGACCAACATCGTGCCGGGCAGCCAGGACGACCCCTACTCGCCGCAGCTCTACGACCTGGACGCCGTGCTGGCCATGCGCGAGGCCGGCGTGAACGTGGTGGGCATCGGCTACACCATCTACCTGGGCAGCGAGTACGAGTCCACCATGATGGCCGAGGCCGGCGAGCTCATCGCCCAGGCCCACGCCAACGGCCTGCTGGTCGTGCTGTGGATCTACCCGCGCGGCAAGGCCGTCAAGGCCGAGAAGGACCCGGCGCTCATCGCGGGTGCGGCGGGCGTGGCCCTGTGCCTCGGCGCCGACTTCGTGAAGGTGAACCCGCCGAAGCCCGAGGACGGCACGGCTCCGGCCGAGGCCCTCAAGGTGGCCACGATGGCGTCCGGCCGCACGGGCCTCGTGTGTGCCGGCGGCTCCACGGTGGATGCCGAGACGTTCCTCACGCAGCTCTACGACCAGATCCACACGGGCGGCGCCGTGGGCAACGCCACCGGCCGCAACATCCACCAGCGCTCGCTGGACGAGGCCGTGCGCCTGACGAAGGCCATCAGCGCCATCACGCTGGCCGACTACTCCGTCGCCGACGCCCTGGCCGTCTTCAACGGCGAGAAGGATTTCTCGCTGTAGGACGACCTGCACGCAACAGCGGTACCCTTGAAGCGGACGCCTCGGCGCCCGCTTCTTTTTCCGAGGCGTATCATCGAAGCTAGGTTCACTCGATGCTCCTTAGCGTCCTAATCTTCGGCGTGTCTTTCAAACGAACACCACATCATCCCAGCTTATAGGATCTGTTTCACGTGAAACACGGAGGGCAACCTTTTCCCGTCGATGTCCCGGCACCCCCGTCGCCACATCGCCCCCTTGTCATCACTGCAGCGCTGCGACGCCACATTGCATCGGTGCGTCGCTCCTTCGCTTCACTGCTTTTTCGCGCCTTCGCTCACTCTCTTCTCCCTCCTTTCTTGCGGAATGAAAAATTTATTGCAAGTAATGAAACTATGGACTAATTGAGAATTAATATCAATTAGTATAGCAAGGTGAACTTCTCGGGTGCTATGATCGCGGAAAGCGATTACGTGAGGAAGCCCGTCCGGGCACCCATCAGGAAGGGGTCACACCATGGCCAGCGAATTCGACACCACCAAGCTTTACAGCGAGAACGGCTCGCCCGTTGCCGATAACAACCACACGCTCACAGCGGGCGAGCGCGGCCCGATGATGCTCCAGGACAACTGGATGATCGAGAAGCTTGCGCACTTCGACCGCGAGGTCATCCCCGAGCGACGCATGCACGCGAAAGGCTCGGGCGCGTACGGCACGTTCAAGGTGACCGGCGACATCAGCCAGTACACGAAGGCCGCCGTCTTCCAGCCCGGCGCCGAGACCGAGGTGTTCGTCCGCTTCTCCACGGTCGCCGGCGAGCGCGGCGCGGCCGATGCCGAGCGCGACATCCGCGGCTTCGCCATGAAGTTCTATACGCCGGAGGGCAACTGGGACCTCGTGGGAAACAACACGCCGGTGTTCTTCCTGCGCGACCCGAAGAAGTTCATCGACCTCAACCACGTGGTGAAGCGCGATCCGAAAACCAACATGCACTCGGCCCAGAGCAACTGGGACTTCTGGTCCAGCCTGCCCGAGGCGCTGCACCAGGTGACCATCGTCATGTCCGACCGCGGCATCCCGGCCAGCTACCGTCACATGCACGGTTTCGGCAGCCACACGTACAGCCTGATCAACGAGCAGAGCGAGCGCGTGTGGGTGAAGTTCCACCTCAAGACCAACCAGGGCATCAAGAACCTCACCGACGACGAGGCCGCCCAGATCATCGCGGGCGACCGTGAGAGCCATCAGCGCGACCTGTTCGGCGCCATCGAGCGCGGCGAGTTCCCCAGCTGGCGCTTCTGCATCCAGGTGATGGACGAGGCCACGGCGAAAAACTACAAGGAGAACCCGTTCGACATCACGAAGACGTGGAGCCAGAAGGAGTTCCCGCTCATCGAGGTGGGCACGCTGGAACTGAACCGCAACCCCGAGAACTACTTCGCCGAGGTGGAGCAGGCTGCGTTCGCACCGACGCACCTCGTGCCGGGCATCGGCCTGTCGCCCGACAAGCTGCTGCAGGGTCGCCTGTTCGCCTACGGCGACGCGCAGCGCTACCGCCTGGGCGTCAACCACAACCACATCCCGGTGAATCGTCCGCGCTGCCCCTACGCCGAGTTCCATCGCGACGGCGCCATGCGCACCGACGGCAACTTCGGCGGCGCCATCGGCTACGAGCCCAACAGCTACGGGCAGTGGCAGCAGCAGGCCGACGCGGCCGAGCCGCCGCTGGACCTGTTCGGCCCGATGGACGCGTGGGATCCGGCCGACGACCCCACCGACGACACGTTCTACCAGCCGGGCGACCTCTATCGCCTGATGGAAGAGCCGCAGCGCGCCGCGCTCATCGGCAACACCGCGCGCAACATGGAGGGCGTGACCGAGAACATCCGCCTGCGTCACGCCGCGCACTGCTACAAGGCCGACCCCGAGTACGGCGACCGCCTGGCCGAGGCGCTGGGCGTTGACGCCGTCCGCGTGCACGAGCTGGCACAGATGACGCACGAGGAGCGTATGGCCGCCACCGGCCAGCAGGTTCCCACCCGGAAGAAGGGCGGCGTGATTCGCGCGTAAATCGTCCGAAGGGGCAGCCCTCCTTCGAGGCATCGAGCGGGGCCCGTCGTGTTCGGCGGGCCCCGCTCGCGTGTCGTCACTGAAAGCATCACTCGCGTCACTGCAAATCGTCACTGAAAATATCAGTGACGATTTGCAGTGAGAAGTGAGTAATTGCAGTGACGATCGATAGTGACGTTTTCTTCTTTCAAGCGGTAGTCGGGTTGTGAGCGGGTTCGACACGGTTGGGGAATGCGCGTAACGCGGTAGGCAGTTCGGCGTATGATAGTCCTTTCGTCAAGCGAAAGGAGCCGTCATGCGCGAGATATCGGGTTTGGCCAAGTTCGGGTACTTCTGCGTGGGCTTGTTCGGCGGGCTGTTCGGCGTGCTGGCCGCGTGGTTCATGGGCAAGGACGGTTGGGGCTGGAGCGAGGGCGGCAAGCTGTTCGCGTGGTTCGGCTGCCTGTTCTGGCTCATCGTGTGGGTGATCATGGTGGTGACCGGCGGCATCGCGACGTTCCTCGCCTTCCTGTTCTAGCTTCCCGACAATCGGGCGCGTTGGATCGTGTTACCCTGCGAAGGAACGAACGCGATCGGCGCGCTGCGCCGTTGGGGAAGGCGGGGAGCATGCGGAGAAAAAGAGACACGCAGATAGAACCGAGCGTGCGTGCGGCGCGCATGCAGGCGAAGGCAAGCATACGTGAGGCAAGTGCACAAGCGCAGGCGGAGGCAAACGCCCAGGCGCGCGCAGGCATACAGGTCGAGTTAGGCGTGTTGGCCAAGACGGGCATGCAGGCGAACGCGAAGGCGAAGTCCCTGCGCAAGGCCATGTTTGCGACGGTGCTCGCGCTGGCGGCCGCCTTGGCGCTGACTGCCTGCACCCAGACGGGGGACGCGCCGCAACCTTCGGGGTCGGACTCCTACGAGGGAGTGACCACCGTCGCGCGCGCCGAGCTCCCCGCGAAGCCAGCCGCCGACGACTACGAGGCGCAGGACGAGCTCTTGGGCGCGAACGCGCTGGACGGGTCGTTCGCAGACGGCCTCTCCGCATTCTCCTACCGCAGCGCCGCCGCGGTGCTCGGCGAGGAGCCGCAGGCCAACGGCAACTTCTCGCCGGTCAGCCTGTACCTGGCGCTCGCTATGGTGCAGATGGGCGCTGCCGGCGAGACGCGCGACGAGATCGCGGGGGCGCTGGGCTCCGCCGACGCGGCGGCCACGGCGGTGCAGTGCGGCAATCTGATGCGCCTGCTGGCCACCGACCCCCAGTCCGATGTCAGGCTGGCCAACTCCGTGTGGATGCGCCCCGATGCGCAGTTCGAGCAGCCGTTCGTCGATGCCATGCGCGACCAGTTCTACGCTTCGTTGTTCCTGGCGGACTTCGGCACCGACACGGCCGACAAGGCCATGGCGCAGTGGATCGCCGACAATACCGAGGGCACGCTGAACCCCACGTTTGAAAGCCAGGAGGGCCAGCTGCTCTCGCTGATAGACACCGTGTACTTCAAGAGCGAATGGGCGAAGGCCTTCGACGCGGAGGCCACCGAGCCTGGCATGTTCGCGGCCGAGGGCGGCGCCATGCAGGCGGCCTTCATGGCGCAGCGACTCGACCGTCCGCAGGAGATCCGCCAGACCGAAACCTACACGCGCGCGAGCCTCGGGTTCATGGATGGCAGCGAGATGACGTTCGTGCTGCCCGCCGAGGGCAAGGGCGTGCAGGACCTATTGGCCGACGGGGCCCTGCTCGAGGAGGCGTTCGCGGGCGAGACCACCGGCGAGGCGTTCGTCACCTACCGCGTGCCGAAGTTCGGCTTCGACAGCTCCTACGGCCTGATCCCCGCGCTCGAGCGTCTGGGCATCACGGCGGCGTTCGGCGACCGGGCAGACTTCTCCAACCTCTCTCGCACTCCCGCCTACGTGTCGAGCGTGGCGCAGGAAAGCCACATCGGTTTGGACGAGAACGGCGTGGAGGCGAGCGCCTACACGAAGGTGGACATCATGGAGATGTCGGCATTGCCCGACCCTTCGGTGATAGGGGAGCTGGAGCTCAACCTGAACCGGCCGTTCCTGTACGAGATCCGCACGCGCCAGGGCATCCCGCTGTTCATCGGGGTGTGCACCCAGCCCGATGAAGCCGCGTAAAGCGCGCGGGCTCGCATTCGCGACACGATCGGCCAAGGCCGGCGAGCGGATTCGCGCTGCCGGCAACAAGAACGGCCCCCTGACGGGGGCCGTTGGGTGCGAAGTGGTGCCCGAGGCGGGATTTGAACCCGCACGTCTAGGACAACGGTTTTTGAGACCGCCGCGTCTGCCATTCCGCCACTCGGGCGCACCGTGAAAGTATACCGGAAGCCCCGGGGGCCGTCGAGGGCAAACTGGCGCGAATTGTGCGCCAGCGCTCCCTGCACTCGCAGCGCCGCTACGGTCAACATATGCATGACGATCTGGCGCACCGATGCTGCTTGGCGCATAATGGAGGGAACGTTGCCGGACGGCGCAAGCGCCGCTGCGGCCTGCAAACGCATCCTCGGATCGAGAGGCGGACACGCAATGGACCAAACGGAACTAACCAAGAAGATAGACGCCTACCTTGAGAAGAACTGGGACGCCATGGTGGACGACATCGCCACGCTCGTGCGCATCCCCAGCTTCCAGGAAGACGACAAGAAGGCCGACGGTGCCCCGTTCGGCCCCGGCCCCAAGAAGGCGCTCGCTGCGGCGCTCGAGCTGGCGGGCGGCATGGGCTTTACAACCCACGATGCCGAGGGCTACATCGGCTTCGCCGACTTCCCCGGCGCCTCGGACACGCAGCTGGGCATCATCGGCCACATGGACGTGGTGCCGGCCGGTCCCGGCTGGACCTTCGAGCCCTACGAGGTTACGCGCAAGGACGGCTACCTCATCGGCCGCGGTACGCTGGACGACAAGGGTCCCAGCGTCATGGCGCTGCACGCCATGAAGTTCTGGAAGGACCTGCAGGACCAAGGCGAGGCCCCGCAGTTCCCCTACACCGTGCGCTTCCTGTTCGGCGCGAACGAGGAATCCGGCATGGCCGACGTGGCCTACTACCACCTGCACTACGATGATCCGGCCTTCCTGTTCACGCCCGACGCGGAGTTCCCCGTGTGCTACGGCGAGAAGGGCGGCTACGACGGCATGCTCATGAGCAAGCCCATCGAGCCGTGCGCGCGCGTCATCGTGGAGTTCGAGGGCGGCGCGGCCACGAACGCGGTGCCGGGCCTGGCCCACGCTATCGTGAACGCCGACGCCCACGAGCTGAAGAGCACCGACCGTATCGTCGTGACCGAGGCCGGCCCCGGCCGCGCGCGGCTCGAGGCCACCGGCAAGGGTGCGCACGCCTCGCTGCCCGACGACGGCATCAACGCCATCGGCCTCATCGTGGACTACCTGCTGGAGAACGGCTTGTGCGGCGCCGACGAGCGCGCGTTCCTCGAGTTGGACCAGAAGCTGCTCAACCACACGGACGGCAGCGGCGTGGGCATCAAGAGCTCCGACGAGTACTTCGGCCCCCTCACCGTCATCGGCGGCACCATCGCCCTCAAGGACGACCGTTTCGTGCAGACGGTGGACAGCCGCTTCCCCACGTCCATCACGGCGGACGAGATCACCGAGCGCCTGCGCCAGCTGGCCGAGGAGATCGGCGGCTCGTTCGAGAACACCCTGCTCATGGAGCCGTTCCTGGTGAAGCCGGACAGCCCCGTGATCCAAGCGCTGCTCAACGCCTACAACGAGGCCACGGGCGAGGACGCCAAGCCCTTCACTATGGGCGGCGGCACTTATGCGCGCGAGTTCAAGAGCGGCGCGAGCTTCGGCCCCGAGAAGCCGTGGGAGAAGAACCCGGACTGGGTGGGCACGATGCACGGCCCCGACGAGGGCGTGAGCGAGGACCTGCTCCGGCAGTCGTTCAAAATCTACGCGCTCACGTTGGACAAGCTCATGCAGCTCGACCTGAAATAGAAACCCTGCGCGAGCGCCCCGCCGCCGGTTCGGCGCGCGGGGCGCTTCCGTCTTTGGAAGGAGCATCGCCATGGTCGACACCGTGCCCGATGATTTCTCCCCCTCGCTCGGCATTGCCGACGCGGAGGGGCTCGAGAAGGAGTCCGACGGCCATATCGAGCTGGAGGGCCTGCCGAACACGCGCGACATCGGCGGCATCCGCGCCGCGGACGGCCGCTACGTCAAGCATGCGCGCCTGCTGCGCTCGGGCGCGCTCGCCGGCGCCACGGAGCGCGACCTGGAGGTGCTGCTGGACGACTTCGACGTGCGCACGGTCATCGACCTGCGCACGGAGGAGGAGCGCCGCGAGAAGCCCGACCCCGAGGACGGCCTGGAGGGCGTGCGCTTCGATGACGCGCCGGTGCTGAACACGTCCACCCTCGGCGTGACGCGCGAGGGCGGCATCAAGGGCGCGCTCAAGATGCTGCGCGCCGTGCAGGACGATCCGGCCCAGATCATGATGGACATCTACGAGCGCATGGTGCTGGACGAGGCCAGCCAGCGCGGCTTCGCCTCCTTCTTCGACGACGTGCTGGACACCCCGGATGGCGCGGTGCTGTGGCACTGCACCATCGGCAAGGACCGCGCGGGTCTGGCGGCCATGCTGCTTTTGCACGTGCTGGGCGCCTCGCACGAGGACATCCTGCGTGACTACGAGGCTACGAACCGCTACGTGGCGTCGCGCACCGAGGACATCATGGACGCGCTGGCAACCTACCATCTGGCCGGCAAGCTGGACAAGAGCATCCAGGTCATCAACGCGGCCGATCCGCGCTTCCTGCAGGCGGCGCTCGACGCCATCGACCGGGAGTTCGGCGGGTTGGACGCCTATGTGGAGAAGGCGCTGGGCATCACCGACGAGAAGCGCGACGCCCTGCGCGCCCGCTATCTGACAGCCGACCCGAGGGGGTAGGGGCGCGTGCGGCGGCGCCTCGGGCCCGCGCGCCTGCGGAAGCCGATGCGCTCTGCCGCCGGGTTTCCGCCACGGCCCCGCACCGCCACGCGCCGAGCCGCCTCTCGTTCCGCATGACGTTCGCCGCTTGAAACCGTCGAGTTAATTCGTATATTCGGGCTTCTCCGCAGTTTCCGGCTCCCTTGATTTATAATGGCCGAAAGAGGCTACTGTATGTCGGGGTTCGGAAGCGAGGAGGTTCACGTGTTGAAGGCCATGATCGTCGATGATGAGGCTCCTGCGCGCTCTGAACTGAAGTTCCTGCTGGACGAGTTGGGGCAGACCGAAGTGGTCGCCGAGGCTGCCAGCGTGCGCGAGGCTATCGAGAAGCTGAAGGAATATCCGGTCGACGTCATGTTCCTGGACGTGAACATGCCCGAGGCCACGGGCCTGCAGCTGGCCGAGGCCCTGCAGCACCTCAAGTTCCCGCCTGCCGTGGTGTTCGTGACGGCGTACAGCGAGTTCGCGCTCGACGCGTTCAAGGTGAGCGCCATCGACTACCTGGTGAAGCCGGTGGAGACGGAGCGCCTTTCGCAGGCTATCTCCCGCGTGCGCGAGCACGTGTCGCTGCACGTGGCCGCCCAGAAGTCCGAACGCATCCCCGTCGAGAAGGGCGGGAAGAAGATCCTCATCGGCATCGACAAGATCCGCTTCGTCATGGCGCGCGACGACTATGCCTACCTGCAGACCGACACGGACCGCTACTTCTCCACGGTGAGCCTGGCCCAGCTGGAGAAGCGCCTGGACGGCCACGGGTTCTTCCGCGTACACCGCGGCTACCTGGTGAACCTGTCCATGGTGGAGGAGATAGAATCGGTGTCCGGCGGCACCCTGCTGCTCACGCTGAACGCCGTGGACGAGAAGATCCCCGTGTCCCGCCGCCGCGTGTCCGCCCTGAAGAAGGCCCTGGGGCTGTAGGGCGAGAAACGGGATCGCCGCCTGCGTTCCACGCCCTCCCATTTCCAAAGAAACGAAAAAACGATCCGTCTGGTTTTGGTCAGGCGGATCGTTTTTTCGTTGCGCGATGCTTTCCTTTCCCCGATTTTCGCTCTCGTGTGCTCCTGGTCCGAATGTTTCACGTAAAACATTCGTTCGCTTGAGGGAAGGGGGAGGGCCCGGATGCGGCGGGCGCATCCGGGCCCTTCATGGGAGAGACCCCGTTAAGGGCGGGTCGCGTAAGCCTAGTATTCCTTGAAAGAAGCCTTGGGCGCCAGGCAGATGGGGCAGGCGGTAAAGTTCTCGCCCTTGTGGATATAACCGCAGATGGGGCAAAGGTAGTATTTGTCGTCCGTGGGCGTGTCGATGGTGTTGTACGCATCCAGGTAGCGCTCGGCATGGTATGCCTCGGCCAGCTTCGCGCGGGTGAACACCTGCACGGCCTCGTTGTTCTGCTCCTCCTGCGCCACCTTGATGAACGAGGGGTACATGTCCGACGTCTCGTAGATCTCGCCGTTCGCGCCGGCGATGAGGTTGAGGTCCACCGTGTGCTCGGGAACCTCGGGCGGCTCGGGCTTCTCATAGCCCGGGTCCAGCTTCTGCACCAGCTTGTACTCCAGCTCGATGTGGATCTTCTCGGCGTCCGACGTGCAGGTGAACAGGCGCGCGATATGGTCGTAGCCCGCCTTCTCGGCGACCTTCGCCCACGCGGCGTACTTCGTGGTGGCGCCCGTCTCGCCCTCGATGGCCGTCTTCAGGTTTACGAGCGTGGTTCCCACGGCGGTGGCGCTTTCCTCAACCACGTTGAAGTTGCTGGCCGTGGTCGCGTCGGGCATGGTCTTCGGGTCGAGCACGTACGCAGTGGCGCCGTCGGCGGGAGCGTCGGCGTTCGCCTGCGGCGCGGGCTCCTCCTGCTTGGGCGCGCATCCGGCCATCAGGCCGAGCGTGCCGACGGTTGCGGCCCCGATAGCCGCGTTCCTCATGAAGCTTCGCCGGGAGATATCGGACATGGAAACCCCTCCTGTTCCAGCGGCGGCGCTTTCTGCACCGCCCGATCCGCATGAACGCTGCTCTCGTCTGCGCTCATCTAATAATTGATACTTTATATCAATAAATAATAAAAATCAATAAGAAATATAATCGAATTGGTGGACTTTCGGGAAGGAGCCGCTGGGCGGTCTCACGTACACAACTCCGTCACAAGCCGAGGTGGGCGCGGGCACTTCTCGCCGCCGTTTGCTAGAATGAGCGGAACTCCGCTGAAAGAAGGTTTCATGATTTCGGGTGATATGGAAAAGCTGTATCCCTCCGCGAAGACGCTCGTGAAGGAATGCGTTGCCAGCCGCGTCCACGCGAAGGACGCGACCCTCTACGATTTCTCCGAACAGGCCCAGGCCTGTGCCGAACGGTACATGGGATGGACGGACCTTGCCAGCAACCCGCCGTACTCGCTCGCCGACATCCAGGCGTTCGCCGATTCCATCATCGAGCAGGGCCTCAAGACGGTCGTGCTCATCGGGCAGGGCGGCTCCACGCAGGCGCCCATGACCATCACGAAGTACAACAAGCCCGATTCGTCGCGCATCGTGTTCAAGACGCTCGACTCCGACTCGCCCGTGCGCGTGCGCGCCATCCTGGCCGAGGCGAAGCCCGAGACCACGCTGTTCGTGATATCCTCGAAGAGCGGCGGCACCATCGAGCCGCGCCTCGCCCTGCGCGCCGTGCGCGACGCGGTGGGCGACGCCCTGCCCGAGGAGGAGCTGGTACAGCACCTGGTGGCCATCACCGATCCCGGCTCGGACCTGGAACGCCAGGCCCGCGAGGAGGGTTGGGCGGCCGTGCTGCCCGGCGAGCCCTCCGTGGGCGGCCGCTTCTCGGCGCTGTCCGTGTTCGGCCTGCTGCCCGCCGCGCTCGTGGGCATCGACCTGGAGGAGCTGCTGGAGCACGCCGTGGAGGCCGAGCAGCGCTGCAGCGAGGACGCCATCGACAACCCGGCCATCGGCCTGGCAGCGTTCCTGTACGACAACTACCTGCAGGGACGCAACAAGTTCTCGTTCCTCACGCCGAAGCGCGGTCGCGTGCTGGGCCTGTGGATAGAGCAGCTGGTGGCCGAGAGCCTGGGCAAGGACGGCCAGGGCATCCTGCCGAACATCGAGATAGACTCGCTGCTGCTCACGAACGATCCGGGCGACCGCAGCGTCATCATGTACCAGACGAAGACCGACCTGTGGGACGAGCGCAAGAACTTCGAGATGAGCCTGTCCTACATCGACCCCACCATCCCGCGCGCGAACTTCAAGATCGACTCGGTGGAGGAGCTGGCCGAGCACTTCGTCATGTGGGAGTACGCCGTGGCCATGTGCGGCTACCTCATGCGCGTGTGCCCGTTCGACCAGCCCGACGTGGCCTCCGCGAAGGCCGTGGTGCTGGATATCTTGAAGGAGGGCCAGCCGGCGCCCGACTTCGTGCAGGATTACATCGGCGACGTGCACATGGGCGAGGTGGAGGTGCGCCTGGCCCCGTGCTTCAAGGACTGCACCGATGTGCAGGGCGCCCTTCGCGCACTTCTGACCAGCATCCAGCCGGGCGACTACTTCGCGCTCAACGCGTTTCTGCCGTTCACGGGCGAGGGGCGGCGCGAGGCGCTCGAGCTCATCCGCCATGGCGTGGCGGCCAGCCGGCACACGGTGTCGTGCCTGGAAGTGGGGCCGCGCTACCTGCACTCCACGGGCCAGCTGCAGAAGGGCGGCCAGAACAACGGCGTGTTCCTCATCTTGTCGGCCGACGAGCTGAAGGACATCCCGCTGTCGGAGGAGGCCGAGAGCCTGGGAACGCTGGCGAAGGCGCAGGCCTCCGGCGACCTGCTGACGCTTGCCGACCGCGGCCGCCGTTGCGTGCATCTGCACCTCCCCGACAACTCCGGCGTGACGCTGCGCGCCCTGTCCGAGGTTATCACGGGGATACTCGCGACGTTGGACTAGGTAGGTTCCGACCGCAAAGCTATTGGGAAGGCGCATTATGATCGAAGCGCTCGACATACAGGTGAAAGGCATAGTGCAAGGGGTGGGATTCCGCCCCTTCGTCTATCGATTGGCGAAGAAGTACCTGATAAACGGCTGGGTGCTCAACGCGACCGACGGCGTGTTCATCCATGCCGAGGGCGAGGCCAAGCTGCTCGACGAGTTCGTCATCGAGCTGTCGGAGAACCCGCCGGCGGCCTCGCGCGTCGAGGAGGTGGCGCTCAAGGAGGTCCCGCTGGAGGACTTCGACTCCTTCGAGATCCGCTTCTCGGACGCCGGCGCCGTGGAGAAGACCACGCTCGTGTCGCCCGACCTGGCCACCTGCGACGACTGCGCGCGCGAGCTGTTCAACCCCAACGACCGCCGCTACCGCTACCCGTTCATCAACTGCACGAACTGCGGGCCGCGGTTCACCATCATCGAGAAGCTGCCCTACGACCGCAAGAGCACCTCCATGAAGGACTTCCCCATGTGCGAGCGCTGCGCCCGCGAGTACGGCGACCCGCTCGACCGCCGCTTCCACGCGCAGCCCGACGCGTGCTTCGAGTGCGGCCCGCACGTGAGCTGGCGCGAGCACGAGGGTCTGCCCGGCGCGCTGGGTGCGAACCCGGAAACACAAACAGATGTTTCACGTGAAACATTGCGCGCCGCCGATGCCATCGCCGCGCCGCTCGGTCAGATGACCTGGGGCAGCACGCGCGCGGAGAGCGATGCCATCCTCGCACGCGCCGTGGAGCTGCTGTGCGCGGGGAAGATCCTGGCCGTTAAGGGCCTCGGCGGCTTCCACCTGGTGTGCGACGCGAACAACGCCGATGCCGTGGCGCTCCTGCGCGCCCGCAAGCGCCGCGAGGGCAAGGCGTTCGCGGTGATGGCCGCCACGACGGACGACGTGCGCCGCGTCTGCGAGGTGAGCGACGCCGAGGCCGCCGCGCTCGAGGGCTCGCAGCGCCCCATCGTGCTGCTGAAGAAGCGCCCGGACGCCGCCTTTGCGCCGGGGTTGGCCGACCGCCTGCCCGAACTGGGCGTCATGCTGCCCTACACCCCCCTCCAGCACCTCCTGCTCCACGACTTCGCCGGTGTGACAATGGGACGTGCCGGTGTGACAATGGGACGGGGATATTGTCACATTCCCCTGCTCGTCATGACGTCCGGCAACATCCACGACGAGCCCATCGTCATCGACGACGAGGATGCTTACGAGAAGCTGTTCTCGGTGGCCGACGCGTTTCTCGGCCACGATCGCGCCATCTGCGCCCGCTACGACGACTCGGTGGTGCGCGTTATCAATGCCGGCAGCGCGGGAGAGGCGCTTCAGTTCCTCCGCCGCGCTCGCGGGTTCGCGCCTCTTCCGATTCCTCTGTCGCTGCCCGCGCCCGCCGCCGAAGAAGTTTCACGTGAAACATTCGTTCGTCCTCGGGCGATCCTCGCCGTGGGCCCCGAGCAGAAGAACACGTTCACGCTCACGCGCGACGCCGAGGCGTTCGTGTCGCAGCACATCGGCGACATGGAGAACGCGGAGACCTACGACGCGTGGCTCCAGGCGAAGGACCGTTACGAGGCGTTGTTCGAGATCGAGCCCGGCCGCCTGGCCTGCGACCTGCATCCCGAGTACCTCACGTCGAAATGGGCCCACGATCAGAGCCGCGTGCACGGCCTGCCGCTCTCGGAGGTGCAGCACCACCATGCCCACATCGTGTCGGTGATGGGCGAGCATGGCCTGCCCGGCCCTGTGTGCGGCATCGCGTTCGACGGCACGGGCTACGGGGTCGACGGCGCCATCTGGGGAGGCGAGGTGCTGCTCTCCAACCAGCGCGCGTTCGAGCGGTTCGCGAACTTCGCCTACGTGCCCCTGCCGGGCGGTGCGGCTGCGGTCAAGCACCCGCTGCGCATGGCCTACGGCGCGCTGTGGGCGTTCGACCTGCTGGAGCATCCGGGCGCGGCCGACGCTCTCGCGGCCTTGGGCGAGCAGGCGGACGTGTGCGAGCAGATGATCGACCGCGGCCTGAACACGCCCATGACCTCGTCCGTCGGCCGCCTGTTCGACGCGGCCAGCGCCCTTCTGGGCGTCTGCACCAACCCGCTGTACGAGGGCGAGCCTGCCATTCTGCTGGAGGCCGCGATGGGCGAGGCCGCTGCCGGCGACGAGGCGGACGCGGAGGCCGCCGACCGCTACGCCATCGCCGTCGTCAAGAACACCGCCACGGCGGAAAGCACGGCGCAGGACACCTCGGTCGTGCTGTTCGATGCGGCGCCCACGTTCCAGGCGCTGCTCGACGACAAGGTGGCCGGCGTGCCCGTGCCCGTCATCGCGCGACGCTTCCACGACGCGTTCGTGCAGGCTGTCGTCACGGCGGCCGAGCTGGCGCGCAGCGTGTACGGCATCGAGACGGTGGCGCTGTCGGGCGGCGTGTTCATGAACCGCTACCTGGTGGAGCATGCGCTGGCGGCGCTTGAGCGCGTCGGCTTCACGGTGGCCGTCAACCGCGATCTGCCGCCCAACGACGGCTGCATCTCGTTCGGCCAAGCTGTGGTAGCATGGGCCTCGAACGAAGAGGGCGCCGCCGAGGGCGGTGCGTAAGGCGCGATCCGCCGCGGACTTGCGCCGCAACCTGAAAGAAGGCATGAACCTATGTGCTTGGCCATACCCGCGAAGATCACCGAGCTCAAAGACGGCAACCTGGCTACGGTCGACATCCTGGGCGTCACGCGCGACATCGCCGTCGACCTTACGCCGCAAGCCGGCGCGGGCGACTTCGTGCTCGTGCACGCCGGCTTCGCCATCGAGGTGGTGGACGCCGACTACGCCCAGGAGACCATCGACCTCATCAAGCAGTTCCCGGAGCTTGCCGGCGAGGACATCCCCGACGTCGAAGGGGGCACCCGATGACCGTCGACCCCGCCGCGCTGGAGGCCGAGCTCGCGGCGTTTAAGGACCCTAAGCTCGCACGCGGCCTGGTCGATTCCATCCAGAAGCTCGCGCCCGCAGGCGGCGCCACGCTCATGGAGGTGTGCGGCACGCACACCATGGCCATCGCGCGCAACGGCATCCGCAACCTCATGCCCGAGGGCACGCGCCTCGCGTCCGGCCCCGGCTGCCCGGTGTGCGTCACGTCGAACCGCGACATCGACACCGTCATCGCCCTCGCGCGCACCGACAACGTCACCATCGCCACGTTCGGCGACATGACGCGCGTGCCCGGCTCCACGTCGAGCCTGCTCAAGGAGCAGGCCGCCGGCCGCAGCGTGCAGATCGTGTACTCGCCGCTCGACGCGCTGCGCCTGGCCGAGCAGCATCCCGACCGCGAGATCGTGTTCGTGGGCGTGGGATTCGAGACCACCACGCCGCTCGTGGCCATGGCCATCAAGCGTGCGGCCGCGGCGGGCTTGAAGAACTTCAGCGTGTTCGGCGCCCACAAGAACATGCCCGGCGCGCTGGAGGCCATCATCAACGACCCGCAGCTCAAGCTGGACGCGCTCATCCTGCCCGGCCACGTGAGCACCATCATCGGCGCGGAGCCCTACAAATTCCTGGCCGAGAAGTACGGAATCCCCGGCGTCATCACGGGCTTCGAGCCGGTGGACGTGCTGCAGGGCATCGCCATGATCATGCGCCAGCTGCACGAGGGACGCGCCGAGATAGAGATCGCCTACGCGCGCGGCGTCATGCCCCAGGGCAACCCCGTGGCGATGGCCGCCATCGACGAGGTGTTCGAAACCTGCACGGCGCTTTGGCGCGGCCTGGGCGAGATCCCCGGCTCGGGCTACCGCATCCGCGAGGAGTTCGCGCAGTTCGACGCCGTCCGCCGCTTCAACCCGCAGGTGGAGCCCACGCAGGACCCGAAAGGCTGCCGCTGCGGCGACGTGCTGCGCGGCATCATGGCCCCCAGCGAGTGCCCGCTCTTCCGTCGCATCTGCACGCCCGAGAATCCCGTGGGCCCCTGCATGGTGTCGAGCGAGGGCAGCTGCGCCGCGTACTACCGGTATTACTAGGGGTTCGGCTTCGCGGGCGCGTGGGAGGCGTCGGCCCGACCGCCTAACCGACCCGGCTGCAGTGTCTCCAATAAGCTTATTCGCGTGGCCGGAGTCGGCAGGTGCGCCGAGAAGCGCGCCGTGAGAGCAGACTCCCGGACGAGGTAACCTCCCGCTTCGCCGTCGCTGCGAGGGCTGCGCACGCGGCGAGGACGGCGAGGGCAAGCGCTCCGATTGCTGCCGGCACTGCGGTATCGCCGGTTCGCACGAGGGCTCTCGCTTCGTCGCTGCCTCCATTGCCGCTGTCCTCGGTGTCCGGGCCCGCGGGCGAAGGGGGGCCGTCTGGTTCGACAGGCGTGCCAGCAGGATTGGTGAACGCCTTCACGGCAACGTTGCCCACGGGGCTGCCGGTGCGCGCGGCAAGGTCGTCGGCTACGGCGGCCACGTCGCTCCAGACACCGTGCTCGAACACGAAGCTTTGGCCGGCATCAACGTGCGGAACGCTGTCGTAACGGGGCGTCCCGTCGGGGTTCTCGCCCACCTGGCGTGCGCCTTCGAGCGGTATGGTGGACGACATAAGGGCCCATCCCTGCTGGTCGTAGAGTTGCGTCTCGGTCACGACGACGGCGAACGCCTGCCCCTTTTTGAGGTCGACCGCGTTTGCCAGCGCGGGCGTGAGGTAACCGGCGTTCAGCGCGTCGAGCTCCGTGTGGGCGGCTGTGACCTGCGTGCCGCTCTCGGGGTCCGTCGGGTCGGCAAGGCCGGTGTACACGTCGATGGTCACGCGCACGGCAGGCGACGTGACCCAGACACCTACGCCTTCCAGCCGCTCGTCGCCCGATGAGGTGAACACGTTGGCGGCTTTGGCGGCATCTCCCCACGAAGCCTGCAGGCCCACGGCGTGCAGCGAGTCGTACTGGTAGTTCTTGGCGTAGTCGAACGTGTTGTCGCGCCCGCTTTCGGCTGCTAGGGCCACCGGGGCGCGGATGGCACGCTCCTCGTAGGGAACGTACAGGTAGCCGCCGTCGCCGAAACCCTCCCCGCGGTTGTTGCGCAGGATCCAGGCGCCGTTGTTTGCGGGTGTGTGCTCGACGCCGTCGACAACGATGGCGAAGTTTTCCTTGGGATAGGCGTCGTCCCAGCCCACAAGCGACAGGGAGTGATTCACCGTGTAGTTTGCCGTGTCGGCGTCGTAGAACCAATGGTGCTTCCAGATACCCTGCTCAACGTCGGCATCGGCCCAGTAGCCGTCTCCCTCGAACGGCTCGTGCATGCCGAAGTCGAGGGCTCCGTACTGGCGCAGAGCCTCTTTGATCTTCTCGCAGGCCAGCAGGTCGATGGCGACGCCGGCGCCGGAGGAGGCGTCGCCCGCGTAGCTGCTCGCCGGCTCGTTTATCTCGCCGCCGGCGGGCCCTGTTCCGCCGCTTCCGGTCGCAAAGGGGCTGGGCAGTTCGATTGCCTGGTCGAGTCGCACGGCATCGCTGCCTACGGTCGTGCCCGCCGCCGCATCCATGGCGGCAGCGGCCTCCTCGTAGTCGCCCGGCTCGCTGGGCGGCAGGTAGGGGCAAGCCCCCTCGTCGGCCGCGCCCTGCCAGCGCGCAAGCGTGCTCACCGCATGGCTCCACGTGCCGCCCGTCAGCAGCCCCCGTGCTCCCAAGCCCTCGTCCTTCGTGGAAACGGCATACCGGTCCAGCGCAGAGGGGTCTCCCTCGCCAAGCGCGCGGTGCTGGTAGGTGAGCATCGCGAGCGATGCCTCCGAAAGGTCGATCGAGCTGTCCGCGTTCCCCTGAGCGATGCGGTTCGATTCCAGCGATGCCAAGGCGGCGAAAGCCCAGCATGTGCTGTATACGCCCTGATCACGCAGGGGGGCGAGTGCGCCGGTCATGCGCAGGTCGAAGCTGCTCGGCAGCGCCTCAGCCGTTCGTGCGCTCATCTCCACGGCCTCCGATGCGAAGGCCCCCTCCTGCAGCGCGGCGGCATCGACCCTTCCGTCGTCCGTCCTCTCCGCGTTCTTCGCATCTCCGCCGTCGGAACCCAAGCCGCCTTGGCCGGCTCCTCCGGGCATCACGGCGGCCTTGCGCACTTGGAACAGGTAATCGGTTTCCGGCTGCAGGTCTCTGAACAAGCACGAGCTCTGCCAGCCGTCGTGCTGCGAGCTACCGTCGGCCAGGCGGTACTCGAGCTGCTGTCCATCGGGTTGGAAGGCGAGCGTTATTGAGGTCGACGTAGCCTCGCGCACGGCGACCTCGGTGGGCGCTGCCGGTCGTGCGGGCACGTCGAGGTAAGAGATGCCCGTCGAGTCGAACCGGCCCGACAGGCCGCCGCTTCTGAAATACAGCCTGCGCCCCGGTTCCAAGGGGGTGTCCTCGAATAAGGGGAACGAATCGCTCATGTCTGCCTGGTACGAGGCCTTGAGGGATTTGCTGCTTGTATTGATGTTGGGCGTCTCGCGTGTGAAATCTATCGTTATCGCCCCGGGGGTAGGGTCGGGCTCGCGGGTGGGAACGGGCACGCGGTACCGTGGTTCGCCGTCTGGGTCGTTGCGGTCGAACACGCTTAGGTGGTGTGGTTGCAGTCCGTCGACCACCGACCAGGCCGACACACGGTCGCCGTTGGAGAGCCAGGTGCCGTCGGGTGCCTGCACGCTCAGGCGCGCGTCATCGAAGCCCACGGTCTCCGTTGTGTTGTCGAAGGTGAGGCCGGATAAGCACAGGCGCAGCTCGTAGGTGGTTGAACCTTTCAATCCAGCTGGATCGTTGCTGGTCAACGTTATGGTATGCGTTCTTGAGACAACATCGTCCAGGGCCACTTCCCGCCCGAACCGACCGTTTTCCAGCGGCTCGGGCGCTCCGCCGTCAAACGACATCGCCACCTTCTGGTTCGAGGTGGGCAGGACGGACACCGAGTAGGAAAAGCCTTCTGCGGAGGATGGGGCGGCAGGCAAGAATACGTCGAAGCTCGTGCGCAAGCCGCCCTCCTCAAGCGTGCTTCTCAAATCCAGGTATTCGTAGGCGGGCAGATCAAGGGGAAATTCGCCCTGCGTCTCATGCAGCGTGCTCCTGACGGTGATGCCGTTCACCTGTGATGTGTCTGGTTCTTCGGGTGGCCAGACGGCTCCGCTGCCGCCCGCTTCGCGCGTGAGGGCTTTAAGGCAGACGTTCGTGGCGTACACGGATGTTCCCTTTGAGTCCATCAGTGATTTTCCCAGCGTCGTCCACGATATTCCGTCGGCGGACACATAGCTGACTTCCTCGTTTCCGGCGGCGTCCTTGCCTACGTACACGGGTTGGAACGCAGCGCCGCGCCCGATGACCGCCTCGGCGGGAACCACGTTCTTGTAGAAAGGATTCTCCAGCTTTACGACCAGGGAGAACGTATCGCCTTTCTGCAAAGAGGAGCGCAGGTCGGCGTCGAGTTCCACCGTGTGATAACCGGGGTAGGCCTCGCTGCCCGTCTGGGTGCCGCCCATCTTCGTGCCCGAGGTGGGGTCTCCCTCGGCAGGGTTCAGGTAGACGTCGATGGCGTACGACGTGCCCTCGTCGGTGGTATAGAACGAGGCGGCCTCCAGCGTCTCGTTCCCCGCGGCCGTGAAGACGTTGGCCAGGTACGCTGCAGCTCCTTCGCCGCTGGAGGGTGCGTCGGGATCCTCGGCGCCCGCGCCGGAGGACACGGCCAGGCTTGTGCGCCAGCCCATGGTGTCGAACTGGTAGTTGCCCGTGTAATTGTCTTTCGATTCCAGTTTCAGCGTGGCGCCGTAGATGGCGGAATGATCCTCGTAGGAGAGCCAGAAATAGCCGCTCTCGCCCCAGTTCGCGCCCCAGCTGTTTTTCACGAGCCATGCGCCGTCGTTTTCGGGCAGCTCGGTTTCCGGTCCGCCGAAGTTCGCGCGGCTGAACGTGTCGTCCCAGCCCACGATCAGCACGGCGTGGTCGATGTCGATTTTCTGGCTTGCGTACATGGTCTGGCGCGAAACGCCTTCAACGAATTCGGTGCCGTGCCAATGATTGCCGTGTGTGGCGATGGATACCGTGACGGGGCCCTCGTCGTGGATGATGCGTTTGACGGTGTCGATACTGGGCTTCATGGCGGCGCCGGTGATGCCGTTGAGCGACGTGGGCAAGTAGTAGGCATCTTGCAGGTGAAAGTCGGCGGCGTAGCGCAGGCTCTCGTCCACGTACGCTGCCTGGAACGGTACCCGAGACGACAGCACCGGCCCTTTCCATGCGGCCAGCGTGCCGATGGCCTGCTGGTCCCAGGCACCGGTGTCGTAAGCCTGTTGGGGGTAGCTCTTCGCACCCTCCACTTCCTGCTCCTCGTTGCCATTGTAGGTGAACCAGGCCAGGTGCGCGCGAGAGAGCTGAGCGGTGGGGTAGTAGGGCAGCACGCTGCTCTCGGCGGCTCCCAGGTTGGCGAACGCCCAGCAGTTCTGGGTTTGGGACTGGTCGAGCACCGGCCCTACCACGCCCCGCTCGCGCAAGTCGAAGGATTCGGGAAGGAGGTCGTTCGCGAACGTAGTTGCCACGCCGCTTGCAAGGGTGTCGCCCAAGTAGGACAAGTCGAGCGTCGATGCCTTGACGTCGGTTTCCCCGTTCAGGTAAGCTAGGTAGTCCGGATTGACGTCGGAGGCCGTCAGCTCAATGGCCGCACTCTGCGCTGCGGCGCCGTCGTTCGGCTCCGTCGCGTGGGCCGGAAGGGCTGCGCCGGGCGCCAGTCCTCCAACCAGGGCCGCTGACAGCAGCAATGCGAGCATACGACGCACGATCATGGCAACCTCCCGACGCAGGACCTCTTGTGCAGTATACCGTGCGACCGGCTGGTACGCGCATCGCCTCGGCCGAAATGCCCTACATGCCGGCCTGTGCGCCGAGAAAGCGCCTCCTCCTCGCTCTCTCACGCCGCCGCGCGGCCGAGGCTGCGGAAAAGAGCATCCCCTCCGTCAACGATTCCGTGCCGAAACGGGAACGACCGCAGTGCACGGCCCTACAATCGGCAGGAGGGGGCAGGCAACCGCTTGGAGCCGAAAAATGATCGGAGCAGGCATAGTATTTTCATATAAATGGTGCTAGTATAGTATCAATTAAAAGCGCGCCGATTCCCCAGGGCCGGCGCGGAGGGCAAGGCGAGACATAAAGGGGGTGTGCCATGGATATCTTTTCCGATCCCGTGTTGCTGGCGCGTGTGCAGTTCGCCCTGACGGCGGCCTACCACTTCTTCTTCGTGCCGTTGACCATCGGTTTGGGATTGATCCTAGCCATCAACGAAACCAAGTACTACCGCTCGCGCAACGAGAAAGACGCGGCGGCCTCGAGGTTCTGGGTGAAGATCTTCACCGCGACGTTCGTGATAGGCGTGGCCACGGGCATCACGATGGAGTTCTCCTTCGGAACGAACTGGGCCGACTATTCCCGCTTCGTGGGCGACATCTTCGGCGCGCCGCTTGCTGCCGAGGCCCTGCTGGCCTTCTTCCTGGAGTCGGTGTTCCTCGGCATCCTGCTGTTCGGCCGCAAGACCGTGTCGCCGAAATTCTACCTGGTGAGCGCCTGGCTCGTGTGGTTCGGTTCCTGCCTCTCGGCGCTGTGGATCCTCATCGCTAACTCGTGGATGCAGACGCCGGCCGGCGCGGAGCTTGCGGCCGACGGGTCGAAGGCCGTCATCACGGACTTCCTGGGCGCCGCGCTCAACCCGTCGCTCATGGCCCGCTACAGCCACGTGGTGGTGGCGCTGCTCATCATGGGCGCGTTCGCCGCCATGGCCGTGAGCGCGTGGTACCTGATCAAGGGCCGGCACGCCGACTTCGCCATGAAGACCATGCGCATCGGCGCCGTGGTGGGCATCGTCACCAGCTGCGTCATGATCTTCACGGCGCATGCGTCGGCCGTGGTCGTGGCCGAAGAGCAGCCCACGAAGCTCGCCATGATGGAGGGCATGTACGACGACGAGGTTCCGCCGCTGTACCTGTTCGGCTGGGTGGACGAGGAGAGCCAGCAGGTCATCACCCCGTTCTCCATCCCCGGCGGTACCAGCTTCCTGGCCACGGGCACCTGGGACACCGAGTACCAGGGCTTGAACTCGCTGGCCGAGACGGAGCAGTACGGCGCGCTCGACCCCGAGACGGCGCCCGTGAACTTCGTGTTCCAGACGTACCATATCATGGTGGCTATGTACGGCCTGATCATGATCACGGCCATCCTGGCCATCGTGTTCACGTACCGCAAGGGCGGCCGCATCAAGAACATGAAGTGGCTGCAGCGCCTCGTGCTGATCTCGCCGGTGTTCCCGGTCATCGCCATCCAGACCGGATGGTTCACCGCCGAGCTCGGCCGCCAGCCGTGGGTCGTGTACCCGTCGGCCACCGGTCCCGAGGGCGTGGCGCTCGCCACCGGCGACGCGGCTTCGGCCTCGGTATCGGCACCCGAGCTGCTGATCACCATGGCGCTGTTCTTCCTGGTGTACGTGTTCCTCATCTTCGCGTGGGCGCGCGTCATGGGCCGCTTCATCAAGGAGGGCCCGGTGGTGGCGCCGGCCGAGGCCGACGATGCCGCATCCGACGAGGCCAAGCGCAAGGACGCCGTGCCCGGCTTCGCGCCGGTGGACGATCCTGCGGTCGCTGCGAAAGGCGGTGAGTAGCCGTGGAGATGACTTTCTTCAACGTGCTGTGGTTCTTCCTGATCTTCGTGCTCATCGGCGGGTACTTCGTGCTCGATGGGTTCGACCTGGGCGCGGGCGTGCTGTACCCCTTCGTGGCGAAGGACGACCGCGAGAAGGCCGTCGTGCGCCGCAGCATCGGTCCGGTGTGGGACGGCAACGAGGTGTGGCTGCTCACGGCCGGCGGCGCGCTGTTCGCGGCGTTCGCCCCCGCGTACGCCGCCACGTTCAGCGGGTTCTACCTGGCGGTCATGCTGGTGCTGTTCGGCCTGATCGTGCGTGCGGTGTCGCTTGAGTACCGCGGGCACGACAAGAAGTACGGCAAGGTGTGGGACGGCTGCTTCTTCGTGGGGTCGCTCTTGCCGGCGCTGCTTCTGGGCGTGGCCGTGGGCAACATCTACGCGGGTATCCCCATGGATATGAACGGCGATTACGTGGGTGTCCCGCTGCTGGGGCTCATCACCCCGTTCACGCTGCTGTGCGGCCTGCTCGGCCTGGCCATGTTCATGGCGGCGGGCGCCGCGTGGATCGCGCTCAAGGCGCCGAAGCCGTCCGCCCTGCAGGCGCGTGCGGTCGGCCTGCGGCTGCCGCTCCAGGTGGCGGCGCTCGTGCTGTTCCTGGCGGTGTCGGTGTACGGGCACTTCGTCATCCAGCCGGCCATGGACCCGGCGCTCGGCATCGTGCGCTGGCTGTTCGCCATCCTGGCCGTGGGCGGCATCGTGGCCTCCATCGTGCTGGCGCGGCGCGGCGAGGGCAGCGACAAGGGCGCGTTCCTTGCGCAGTCGGTGTCGGCGTTCTGCCTGGTGGGGCTTCTGGCCGCCTCGATGTTCCCGAACCTCGTGGTGGCGTCGGCCGGCAGCGTGGGCCCGTCCATCACGCTCATGAGCGCCGCGTCGTCCGAGCTCTCGCTCATGTGGATGACCATCATCACGTGCGTGGGCCTGCCGCTGGTGCTGGTGTACCACGTGATCATCTACCGCACGTTCCGCGGGCGCATCGAGGACGACGACCTGGCGCACTACTAGCGCGACAGCTGCGGAAACCTTGGCGAAAGCAGAATCGAAGGCCGACCCGATTTGCGGGTCGGCCTTACTTTACTATAGTATTGTGGTAGAGTATTGAGCAACAACGAGCCTGATCAGAGAGGAACGACCATGGCAGAAGATCAAGATCGGACGGTACCCTTGCCCGAGAACCCCGAGCCGCAGCAGCCGGATGGCGCGGCGACGCCCGCTTCCGGGCCTGCTTCCGAGCCGATGCCCACCCCGCCGCCCCCGCCGGCTCCGGGCCAGACCCCGCCCGCGCAGCCGTACCAGGCCGCCGCGCCGCAAGGCCAGCCGCAGCAGCCTTTCGCTCCCGGTCAGTCGGTCAACCCTTACGGCCAGCCTGCGCCTGGCTACTACCAGCAGCCGACGAAGAGCGGCAAGGCTACGGGCGCGCTCGTGTGCGGCATCTTCGCCATCCTGTTGGCGTGGGCCCCGCTGTTCGGCATCATCCTGGGCATCGTCGCCATCGTGCTCGCGGTGAAGGCCGTGAAAGAGGCCGGCAAGGACGGCAAGGCAACCGGCGGCAAGGTGTGCGGCATCATCGGCATCGTGCTCTCCGTGCTATCGTTCATCCTGTACCTGGTCATCGGTTTCGGCGCCATGGCCTACCTCGCGGCGAACCCCGGTTCGGTGACGGTGGTGGACAACGCGCCCTACGCGGATTCAAGTTCCGGGCTCAATGCGACCGAGGACGAGAAGCAGGCCGAGGCCGTGGCCCAAGCGGAGCTCGACAAGCTGAAGAATCAGGACCCGGCGTTCGTGCAGCAGCTTGCGGCCCAGCTCGATGCCGAGTTCGCCGACAGCGCCGGCTACAGCTTGGCCGAGCTGGGCGTCGACCCGGTTGCGTTCGTCCAGTGGCTGCTGGCCGACTTCGACTACCAGCTTGACGGTACCTACACGAACAGCGACGGCACCGGCACCACGTATGCCGACGTGACCATGCGCGACGTGTACGCGTTCGCTAGCACCTTCATGACGGACGCCACGGCGTTCTCGCGCTCCACGGAGGCGGGCTCGATGGACGAGGCGGCCATGAAGGCCAAGCTCGGCGAGCTGTTCAATGCCGCCATGGAGAAGACCACGGACACGACCGAGAGCTATATTGGCGTTGACCTGGTGAAGCAAGGGGATGCCTGGGTCATCGACGAAGAGTCCTGGGCCGATGAGACGGAACTGCTGTTCGGCAACCTCTAAACGCCCCGCGCCGCCCGCCCTTTGCGGGACGCGCAACGCCGACTATGCGGGAAGGCGGGCCCAGCGGCCCGCCTTCCCGCATTTTAGAGATAATAAGACTAAGGTAATCATTAATATTTGGGAAACATCTTCTTAAGAAACACTCAAGGCTGAAACCATTGCTATTAACGCTGCCGGTTTGTAATCTCATCGAAAGGCATCGAGAAGGTGCTGCTCCAAGGGGAAGCACGAAAAAGGAGGGAAGAGATGGCGAGCTATATGGAGAAGGTTCGGCAGTCTTCGGAGCTGAGCAGAAGGGGCTTCGTCAAAGCCAGCGCCGCTGCCACGGCCGCCCTGGCCGTAGGCGGCTTGGCCGGCTGCGCGCCCAACAAGGTCGAGCCGGCGAAGGAGGACAAGGCGCCCGACGTCCGCAACGTCACGGACGGCACCTGGGTCACGGCGGCCTGTTGGCACAACTGCGGCGGTCGATGCCTCAACAAGGCGCTCGTGAAGGACGGCGTGGTCATCCGCCAGAAGACCGACGACACCCACGAGGACAGCCCCGACTACCCGCAGCAGCGAGCCTGCGTCCGCGGCCGTGCGCAGCGCAACCACGTGCTTTCGTCCGACCGCCTGAAGTACCCCATGAAGCGCAAGTCCTGGCAGCCGGGCGGCGGCGAGAACTCCCACGGCGATATGCGCGGCAAGGACGAATGGGAGCGCATCACGTGGGACGAGGCTTATACGTATATCGCCGACGAGATCAAGCGCATCAAGGATGCCCACGGCAACCGCGCGTTCTTCGCCGACGGCGGCCCCGTGTCCAAGTTCTTGAGCCTCTACGGCGGCTACATCGGCCACTGGGGCACCACCTCGCGTGGCGCGTGGACGTACACGCCCGACGTGGTGGGCATCGCCCCGCAGCCGAACGAGGGCATCAACGACCGCCTGGACATGCGTAACAGCGAGGTCGTAGTGATGTTCGGCACGAACCCGGCCTGGTCCTCCGCCGGCAACCCTGCCTACCACCTGTTGCAGATGAAGAAGGCCGGCGCGAAGTTCGTCGCGGTCGACCCCTTCTACAACGACTCCTACGCGCTCGTTGACGCCGAGTGGATTCCTTGCCGCCCCTCGACCGACATGGCGCTGTTTTTAGGCATCGCGAACGCCATGCTGGAGCTTGACGGCGAGAAGGGCCTGATCGACTGGGATTACCTGAACGCGCACACCGTAGGCTTCGATGCCGATCACATGCCCGAGGGCGAGGATCCGGCCGGCAACTTCAAGGACTACGTCTTGGGAACCCACGACGGAACCCCGAAGTCGCCCGAGTGGGCTTCCAAGATCTGCGGCGTGAGCCCCGAGAACATCCGCTATCTGGCGGAGCTCGTGGGCAAGGACAACAAGGCCGCCATCCTTATGGCCTGGGCCTCCGCTCGCACGCACAACGCCGACTGCCTGCCCCAGCTGGTCATGACGCTGGGCGCGATGGGCGGCCACTTCGGCAAGTCGGGCCACATGTGCGGCCTGTCGTGCCACTCGCGCTCCTTCAGCGGCGGCACGTACCTGATCGGCGCGGGCTCCAACGGCCTGCCTTCCATCAAGAACCCCCTGGCCGCCACCGAGAGCATCAACGACACGGAGATGTGGAACGCCATCGTCGACGGTAAGTACACCTATGCGGGCGGCTCCACGAAGAAGGTTCCCGGCGAGCCGCGCGAGGTGGACATCAAGCTCATCTACCACGATAGCATGAACGCGAAGCTCCAGACCACCGACGGGCAGGCCAAGGGCATCGAGGCTCACCGCAAGGTCGACCTCGTGGTCACGCACTCCCTGTTCATGACCACGAACGCCGCCTACTCAGATTTCGTGCTGCCCATCGAGTCCTACTGGGAGAAGGAGGGCGGCTTCCTCCAAGGCAACCGCGAGGCGCTCATCTACCACTCGAAGGTGATCGACCGGATGTACGAATGCCTGTCCGACGAGGAGATCGCCAGCGAGATAGGCAAGCGCCTGGGACTCAACTCCGAAGAAGTATTCCCCTTCGGCGTGAAGCAGCAGCTGTTCAACCAGTTCGCGGGGGCCTATATCGTCGACGAGGCAGGCGAGAAGCAGCCGCTCGTCACCATCACCGAGGACGACATCAAGGAATGGGAGTGCGAAGGCGAGCCGCAAGAGGGCGTCTTGGGAATGAAAGAGCTCATCGAGCAGGGCATGTACCAGATACCCCGCTCGCCCGATGACGGCTACACCTACATCGCCTACGAGAAGTTCGTCCAAGACCCTGAGGCGAACCCGCTGAAGACGGCCAGCGGCAAGCAGGAGATATACTGCGCCCCCTTGCGCGATGCCATAAACGGCATCGGCTACAGCAAGATCGAGGCCATCCCCACCTATGTTCCCCCGCAAGAGGGTGTCGAGGCCACGTATAGCGACTTCGAGGTGGGCGTGAAGGGCGACTATCCCTTCCAGGTGTACAACCCGCATTACCTGCGCCGCTCCCACACCGTGTTCGACAACGTGCAGTGGCTGCGCGAGACCTGGCCGAACCCTGTTTTCATCAGCGTTCAGGACGCGAAGGAAAAGGGAATAGAAGAAGGTGACACGGTGCTGCTCACCAGCCCGCACGGCAAGTGCCTGCGCACGGCCTGCCCCACGCAGCGCTTCATGCCGGGCGTCATCGGCCTGCCCCATGGCGCATGGGTCGATATGGACGAGGAAAAAGGCATCGACCGTGCCGGATCGGACAACATCCTCACCGGGCAGATTCAGTCGGGCCAGGGCGTGTCCGGTTGGAACACCTGCATAGGCAACATCGAGAAGTACCAGGAAGAGCTCGCACCCGACTGCGAGCAGCCCATGCGCATCCCCGAAGCGCAGATGTAGGAGAGGTGATCGACGATGGGAAACGGATTCTACTTCGACATGACCGCCTGCATCGGCTGCAGAACGTGCCAGGTTGCGTGCAAGGACAAGAACGACCTTGAGATGGGCGTGATCTTCAGGAGGCTGTCGGACTTCGAGGTGGGGGAGTACCCCGCCGTGCAGACCTACCACTACTCCGGCTCGTGCAACCATTGCGAGAAGCCCGAGTGCGTGGCGGCCTGCCCTAACGCTGCCATGTACATCGACGAGGAAGACGGCACGGTGCAGCACGACGACGAGAAGTGCATCGGCTGCCAGTACTGCGTGAAGGCGTGCCCGTACGGCGTGCCGCAGCATATCGAATCGATCCAGAAGACGCACAAGTGCGACGGCTGCATCCAGCTTCGCGCGAACGGCGAGCAGCCGGCCTGCGTGGCAGCGTGCCCGATGCGCGCCCTCGAGTTCGGGCCGATCGACGAGCTGCGCGCCGCGCATCCCGATGCGGTGAACGCCATCGCGGTGCTGCCCGAGCCCAAGACCGAGCCGAGCATCGCCATCGAGGCGAAGCCGGCGGCGCTCGAGCCCGACCCCGTGTCGGCGCTCATGTAACATCCGATGACAAGCTGCAGCGGCCTCCTCCCTCCCAGCCGCTGCAGCTTGCCCGTAAGGGGGACGACATGCACTACGATGATACGGCGGGCACCATGCTCGCCAACAGGTGTTTCCTCTACCGCTACCTCTGGCGGGCCTTCGCGGCCGAGCCCGACGACGCGCTGCTCGATATCGTGGCCGATGCGCACACGCGAGAGGAATGCGCGCTGCTCGACGGCGAGGACGGCGAGGGCGCGCGCCTGCAGGATGCGCTCGCCGAGGTGGCGGCCGCAAACGGCCTCGGGCAGCTGCGCAGTGTGTACACGAAACTTTTCATCGGCCCGGCGAAGCTCCCCGCCCCACCATGGGAGTCGGTGTATGCTACCGGGGAGCCGCTGCTGTTCCAGGAGAGCACGCTTGCCGTGAGGGAGGCCTACCGCCGGGCGGGCTACGCCGCCGCGGGTTACCCCCACGAGGCCGATGACCACCTGGCCGTGGAGCTCGACTTCATGGCGACGCTCGCGTCCGACGCACGCGCCGCATACGAGGCGGGCGACAAGGGGCGCAGTGCGGATCTGCTCTCGGTGCAGCGTGATTTCCTGCGCGAGCACCTGCTGGCATGGGTCGGGGCTTTCGCGGAGCGGCTGGCGGACAGTGCCGGTGCCGGGGCCTTCTACCCGCGGTTCGCAGAGCTGGCGGCCCTCGTGTGCGCCCGCGACGCCGAGGTGCTGGAGGAGCTGCTGGCCGCGGGGTAGGGTAGCCGCGACCGCCTGGGGAGGGGCAGCGTCATGGGGAACATAAAGCTGAAGACGAAGTTCGCGGGCCTGATCATCGTGCTGATCGCCGTATCGCTCGTGGCCAACCTGGCCTGGACGTCCGAGAACAAGCGCGCCCAGATGGAGAACGAGTTGCGCGAGAAGGGCATGGTTCTCACCCAGCAGATGGACGCCGTCTGGGAGTTCATGGCCTCGAACCAAGACCGCCTCGAACAGATATCCTACACCGATGACGGCGTGTACCAGGGCCTCCACTGCGCTATCGCCGGCCGCAGCATCGGGCAGCTCTTCACGTCGCAGTCCAGCTACACCACGCGGTTCGTGAACTTCAACCCGCGCAACCAAGCCGACGAGCCGGACGCCTTCGAGGCCCGCGCGCTCGACGCGTTCTACGCCGACTCCTCCTGCCGCGAGTTCTACGAGATCACGCAGTACCAGGGCGAGGAGGTGTTCCGCTACCTTGCGCCCATGCGCATCGAGAAGAACTGCCTCGACTGCCATGGCGAGCCTGCCGGCGAGATCGACGTGACCGGCTATGCCAAGGAAGGATGGCGCTCGGGCGACGTGGGCGGGGCTATCAGCATCGTCATACCGCTCGACGTGTACATGGACAGCGAGAAGGGCGCCGTGGTGCAGGACGTCATCTTCTTCGGCGGCATGCTGGTGGCGTGCCTGGTCATCATGTACCTGGCGCTCACCTACCTTGTCACACGGCCGCTCAGCAAGATACAGGCGGGCGTCGAGCGCATCCAGACGGGCGACTTGGACGTGGAGCTGGCGCACACGGAATCGTCGCGCGAGATGAACACGCTCATGACCGAGTTCAACGAGATGGCGCACGAGCTGGCTGGCATATACAGCAACCTGGAGGCGCAGGTGCAGGTTCGCACCGCGCAGCTGGCCGAGGCGAACGCCGTGCTCGAGCGGCAGCGCGCCCAGCTGGAGGAGGCCAACGGCCGCCTGCGCGACGAGAACCGCTACAAATCCGAGTTCCTGGCCATGATGAGCCATGAGCTGCGCACGCCGCTCACGTCCATCATCGCCTTCACGGAGCTGCTGAACCGCAACAGCGAGCCTGCCGACGAGAAGGAGGCGGAGACGCGGCGCGAGATCGAGGCGAACAGCCGCGCGCTCCTGCTGATGATCAACGACATACTGGAGATGAGCCGGCTCGACGCCGGAAGGATAGAGATGAACAGGGAAACGGTGGACTTAGGAGACATCGCGGGCATGGTGCAGGCCGTGGTGCAGCCGCTGGCGAACCGCAAGGGCATCGCGTTCGCCTGCGAGATAGACCCCGACGTGCCGCTCGTGACGGCCGATTTCGAGAAGCTGCGCCACGTGCTGGAGAACCTGTGCGGCAACGCGGTGAAGTTCACGCCGGAGGGCGGCGACGTGCGCCTGTCCATCAGCTGGCATCCCGAGTGCGGCCAGGTGTGGCTGCGCGTCGCGGACACGGGCATCGGCATCGCGAAGAAGGATCAGCGGCGCATCTTCGACCGCTTCGTGCAAGCCGACTCGTCGGCGTCGCGCCGCTACAACGGCACCGGCCTGGGGCTCTCGCTGGCGAAGGAGTACGCGGAGATGCATGGGGGTACCATCTCGGTGGAGAGCGAGCTGGGGCACGGCAGCGTGTTCACGGTGCGCATACCGGTGGATGGGCCGGACGGGATCTGAGCACGGCAAGGGCGCGGCGTGCGGGCGGGCGCGTGCGGGCGGTCGCCGGCGGGTGCGGTCGGGCGCGGCGACGGTGGGAACCAAGGGGAAGGGGAGGAACCGTATGGGAAATGCAGCGAAAGTGATGCTCGTCGACGATGACGAGAGCCTGCACGTGCTCATGAGGCGCATCGTGGAGGATGCGGGCTATGCGTTCTGCGCGGCGTTCGACGGCGAGGAGGGGCTGGCGCTGCTGGCCGACGAGAAGCCCGACCTGCTGCTGCTCGACGTGATGATGCCCGGCATGAACGGCTTCGACGTGTGCCGGCGCATGCGCGAGGAAGGGCGGCGCATACCCATCGTCTTCCTGTCGGCGAAGGGCGACATCGTGGACAAGAGCATCGGCTTCAAGGCCGGCGGCGACGACTACGTGGTCAAGCCGTTCAGCCCCGACGAGCTCTTGCTGCGCATCGAGGCGCATCTGAGGCGCCACAAGGACGACCTCGCGTTTGCGAAGGCCGTGAACCGCGAGGGCAGCTCCACGACGGGCGACTTGGAGGTGTTCTTCAACCAGTACGAGGCACGGTTGCACGGGCGGAAAGTCGACCTTACGGCCAAGGAGTTCGAGATCCTGGCGCTTTTGGCCGCGAATCCAGGGCAGGTGTTCACGCGCCAGCAGATCTTCGCGCACATCTGGGGCGAGGATAGCGAGGTGGACGAGAGCAGCATCACCGTGTTCATGCGCAAGATCCGCGAGAAGATAGAGGAGAACCCCTCGCAGCCGAAGTACCTGCTCACCGTCTGGCGCGTGGGCTACAAGTTCGCCGAGCGCTGTTGACCGACCGCAAGCCACGGTGTCTGCATTGGGCGGGCCACGATGCAGCAGTCAGGTATCGTGGCCCGCCTCCAACGTGCGGTTTTGGCCTCTTGCTACGACAGGCGCTGTCCCAGCTCCTTGGCGGCGGCCGCTTTGTCGAAGTTTCCGGAGGTCTTCTGCGTGAGCGCGCCCATGACGCGCCCCATGTCCTTCTTCGTGGAGGCGCCCGTTTCGGCCAGCACCTCGTCGATGAGCGCGGTAAGCTCGGCGCCCTCCACCTGCTTGGGCAGGTAGCTTTCCAGGATAGTTACCTGCTCGGTCAGCATGTCCGTGCGTTCTTGGTCGTTGCCGGCCTTGATGGACCCGTCGAGCGTCTCGCGCGTCTGCTTGATGAGCCGCTTGAGCATGGCGTCGACGTCTGCGTCCTCGATGTCGCGCCGCTCGTTCACCTCGATGTTCTTGATCTCGCCATGCACCTGCCGCAGGATGGACAGCCGAACCTTGTCCTTCGCCTTCATCGCAGCCTTGATCTCGTCCTTCAACTCGTCGTACTTCATCCGGTCCCTCGCTTTCGTTGTGCAATCTCGTTTCGTCACGAGTATACTGCACGAAACGCAACACCAAAAAACAAGAACGAGTGTTTCACGTGAAACACTCGTTCTTGTTAAGTGACAGAAGAGATCTTGGGATTTTCGACCTTTTCCCACCTGTTATTCCATTGATCGGTCAATTCCCCCATCATATACTTGTGAAGCTCTTCCGTGGTACTGATACTGCTTATCGAAGCGCTTGTAGGGGTTCCATTTTCTTTGACGCACCGATACCAGGATTGATCTATGGGGTCGTAAACGAAGTTTGCAGACCAGTTATCACCCGTTCCCTCTCTCGCAAACAACCAAGTTTCCCCTGTACTCTTAAAAAAGGGTTGCACGTTGTAGTCCTTGCCTTGGTAAGTGAGTAAAGGGGAACCATATTCTGCGAAAAATAGTTCCCTCATTTTTGAGTTGTTATTTTTTATCTTCGGGTCGGTGATACTGTCGATGAACTTGTTCCAGTCCGAGAGATAGGACTTGCTGGTTGTTATGCTCGGGTTTTCCGTTTCGTCTGGATGTTCATCGCAGGTAATGCTCCGTGTACCTGTGTCCCAGCTCCAATTTCCGCCATTCGGGCAGGTGTAACCTTTAGCCAGGCGGTCGATTTTACCGAAAACCTCCGCCTCCTTCTCCGTATCCATCGCAGTCGTCACCACTTCGGCGTACATGCTGCGGCGGTTGGCTATGCAGGTGGCTTCTTGGGCTTTTGCCAGCCGGGCTGTGAACACCGGGATGGCTATGGCCACGAGCACACCGACGATAGCCACTACGATAAGCAGTTCGGCTAGGGTGAAGCCGCCGATGCGGCGAAGCTTTGGGTTGTGCGAGGGCACGTTGTCGGGCATGCTCGGTCTCCTTTTATGCGGCAAACCGCATCATACCCGCTCCGTTGCGCGGGCACAATGGCAGAGGGGTTTAATTGCTGGTCAGGTGAATGCAAAAACCACGTTACAAGCTGGGTAAAAGAGAGGGGTGCGTGCCGGTGCTCTGGTATGATAAGGGCGCATATAGTTCGAGCGGAGGATGTTCATGAGAGATCTGCCTGCAAACCAGCTGAATCCCAAGATAAAGAACGTGTGGCGCATCAACGATGCCATCTGGCTCACGGTGGTGTTCCTATGCTGCTTCGTGCCGTTCGCCATCGCAGCGGCGGTGGAGCCGGAGGGGTGGATGTTCGTCGTGCTGGCGGCGGTGGCTGCCCTGTACGTGGCGGGCATGGTCGTGTGGCTGGTCGTGCTGCCGCCTATCCGCTTCATGCGGTGGCGCTACGAGCTCTCGGACGACTACCTGGATATCGCGCGCGGCATCATATGGCGCAAGCGCTTCGTCATCCCGTTCATCCGCGTGCAGAACACCGACACGCGCCAAGGACCCATCCTGCGCGCGTTCGGCCTGGCCAGCGTGACGGTCGCCACGGCCGCGGGCGAGCACGAGATACCGGGCCTCGACAGCGGCACCGCCGAGCAGCTGCGCGACAAGGCGGCCGAGCTCGCGCGCCTCGCGCAGGAGGACGTGTGATGGCCGTGGACCAGCAACAAGCCCCGCAGGACCGGGCGCCGCAACCGTCCCGCGGCGATTCGCAGCCCCAGCCTGACTACCCGGCTCCCTACGGACAACCGCAACCCTACGCCCCGGCGCCTTATCCCGGCCAGCCGTACCCGCAGCAGCCCCTCCCGCAGCAGCCGATGCCGCAGGAACCGCCCCGCCACCATGTGCACCACAGCTACATTTGGCTCGGCAGCATACAGGCGGGAGCCGCCATGTTCTTCGTGGTGCTCGTCTCGGGCTTCTCCGGTTTCGTGGGGGCGCTGGCCGATGGCGAGACCATCGGCGACGACCTGCCCCTGCTCATGCTGGTTATCGGCGCCATCGTGCTGGGCCTCGTGCTCATCATCGGCTTGGTGGCGCTTTTCCAGTGGCTGTCGTACAAGCATCTCTACTACATCATAGGCCCCGAGGAGTTCAACCTGTACTCGGGCATCTTCAACAAGAAGCGCGTGCACGTGCCCTACCAGCGCATCCAGTCGGTCGACCAGCGCGCATCGCTGCTCCAGCGCGTGTTCGGCGTGTGCACGGTGAGCATCGATACGGCAGGCGGCTCGAACAACAAGGCCGTGCAGGTGCCCTATGTGCAGAAGTCGCAGGCCGAGCAGCTGCGCACCGAGCTGTTCGCGCGCAAGCAGTACGCGACGGCCGTGCAGGAGGGCATGGCGCCCCAGGAGGCCGCCGTTGCCGTGGCGGCTGCGAGCGGCGTGGTGCTGCCCCAGGCGGGTGCGGCCGGGCAGGCGGCGGTCGCGGGATCTGCCGGTCAGGCGCCCCACAATGTGCTGGATGCGCCGGCTGAGATATGGACGGACGTTCGCGGCGTGTTCGGCGGTTCGGCCGTCGATACCGGCAAGGTGACGTACGAGTACGGCTTGACCAACAAGGAGCTCCTGTTCACCGGCTTGTCGAACAACACCGCGTTCGTGCTCGTCATACTGGGCATCTTAGGCGGCGCAGCCCAGTTCGCCAGCCAGATGGCACCTGTCCTCACCGGCATGGTAGATCCGCTTGTCGGCCAGTTCATGCTCTTGAGCGGCCAGCTGTTCGGCGGCAACCTCGTGGCTGCCGGCGTGGCTTTGGTGCTGGTTATTGCAGCCGTCATGTGGCTTTTGTCCATCGTGGGCAGCGCCATCTCGTTCGGCGGCTTCCGAGCCTGTCGGCGCGACAACCGCATAGAGGTGGAACGCGGCCTGCTGCAGCATCAGTTCCAGGGCGTGAGCGTCGACCGCGTGCAGTCGGTCATCGTGAAGCAGAGCTTCATCCGCCGCCTGCTGGGCTATTGCGAGCTCTCGCTCGGCAAGATCGATGCAGCAGCCGAGAGCTCCGACGAACAGCAGAAGAGCCTCAGTCAGGGTTTGGTGGTGCATCCGTTCGTGAAGATGAGCCGCGTGCCCGAGATCCTTGCCGGCCTGGTGCCCGAGTTCGCCGGCGTGCCGGTGGAGAGCACGCCCGTGGCGCCTGTGGCGCTGCGACGCGCGCTTATCCGTCGCGGCATCATCCAGGGAACGGGGCTGTGGCTCGCCGTCATCATCGCCATCGGGCAGCTGTGCTCGAACGCGTTTATCGTCCCTGACGGGGACGGCGTCATCGCCCTCTTCTATATCAACACCGGCGCCTTCATCGGCTATGCGCTGTGCCTCGTGCTGTTCGTGCTGGACCTGGTAGGGGCGGTGCTGTGGTTCCGCGGGTCCGGGTTCGCGTACAACGAGCATTTCATGCAGGTGAGCAACGGCGGCTTCGCCCGCGAGACCGTGAGTTTCCCGCGCAAGAAGATCCAGTTCGGCTATACGAAGACGAACCCGTTCCAGCGCCGCGCCCGTACGGCCACCGTGAGCGCCCGCACCGCGGCCGGCGTCGGCGGCACCACGATTCGCCTGATCGACGTCTGTGAAGAAGATGCCCGCAGCTGGCTCGATTGGCTCAAGCCGCGGGGAAATGTGGTAGAGTGAGGCATTATGAGCGCACAGGTAACACCCGATGCATCGGATAGTCGAAGTAGCACTTCCCCTTTGCCGGAGCCTCCGGACGAAACCCCTGCGGCCTGCGAGCCAGCCGTGCCGCCCGCTGCGGCAACGGCGTCCGCCGTGCCCCATTCCTCGGTAAGCGCGTTGAGTGCGGATCACGTCGTCCGCGAGTACAAGGCGGGCGAGGAGATAGCCAACTCCATCTCGCACGGCCTCGGCATCGTTTTCGCCCTGGCGGCAATTCCGTTTCTGGCCGTGCGTGCGGCCGCGCATCCTGAAGTCGTCTACCTGGTGGGTGCGCTCGTGTACGCCTACTCCATGCTGCTCGAGTACACCATGTCCACGCTGTACCACGCCATCGCCGTCGACAAGGCGAAAAAGGTGTTCAAGGTGCTCGACCATAGCTGCATCTACCTGTTCATCGCTGGCTCCTACACGCCGTTCTGCCTCATCTCGCTCGCCGATTCGGGCGGCCTGTGGCTGTGCGCGTTCGTGTGGGCCGTGGCGTTGGCGGGCGTGGCCAGCGAAACGTTCTGGGTGTTCCGTCCACGTTGGATATCAGCCGTGCTCTACCTGCTCATGGGATGGTGCGTCGTGTGGTTCCTGCCGCCGCTCATCGCAGCCCTCTGGGGGCCGGGCCTGTGGCTGCTCGTGGGCGGCGGCGTGTGCTATACGATAGGCTGCATCTTCTACGTGCTGAAGAAGATTCCCTATATGCATTCCATCTTCCATCTGTGGGTGCTGGCCGGAACGGTCTGCCAGTTCTTGGCCATCGCCTTCTATATTATGTAAGCGGCGCGTGCACGAGCGCGCGGGCATGACAGCCCCACGGTTGCCGGGGTGGAGGCGGCTTCGTATCCGCACCCCATTCTCCGGCGAGGCGCGAAAGCGCGAACACGGGCCGCAGAGGCGGCTCCGCACGCATCCGCAACGCTAAAAGGAGTGAGTTTCGCTTTCATGGACATAGGGATAAGCATCGTCGTCACGTTTTTGCTCGTTCTGGTTAACGGCTACTTCTCCATGTCGGAGATGGCCCTGGTCAACGCCAAGCATGTGCTGCTGCAGAAGGATGCCGACGAGGGCGACAAGAAGGCCCAGCGCGCGCTTAGCCTGGCCAGCGACTCGGGGCAGTTCCTGGCCACCATCCAGGTGGCTATCACGCTCGTGGGCTTCTTCGCGTCCGCCGCGGCAGCCACGAACCTGTCGGACCCGCTTGCACAGTGGCTGTCCGGCTTCGGCGTGGGTTGGCTCTCGGTCATCGCGCCCGGCCTGGCACCCGTGCTCATCACGCTCATCGTGTCGTACCTGAGCATCGTGGTGGGCGAGCTCGTGCCGAAGCGCATGGCATTGGCCGACGCCGAACGCGTGAGCAAGACGGTGGCCGGCCCCCTGATGGTGTTCCAGAAGGTCGCGCGCCCGCTGGTGGCGCTGACCTCGGCCTCGGCCAACGGCTTGTCGCGCCTGCTGCGCATCAAGAACGCCGACGAGCGCCAGAGCGTGTCCGAGGAAGAGATCAAGTACATGGTCACGGACAACGACGAGCTGCTGCCCGACGAGAAGCGCATGATCCACGACATCCTGGACCTGGGCGACATGACGGTGCACGAGATCATGCAGCCGCGCGTGGACATGATCCTCGTGGAGGATACGGAAACCGTGCGCCAGGCCGTCGACCGCATGCGCGGCACCGGCTACTCGCGGCTGCCCGTGTTCCATGAGGACATCGACCGCATCGTGGGCATCGTGCACTACAAAGATCTGGTCGGGCCCCTCATGGACGGCAAGGAGAACGAGCCGGTGGCGGACTACGCCTACGAGGCTCTGTTCGTGCCCGAGACGAAGGACCTGTTCCCGCTTCTTTCCGAGATGCAAACGAATAGGCAACAGATGGCCATCGTGGTTGACGAGTACGGTGGCACCGATGGTTTAATTACCGTCGAGGACATTGTGGAGGAGATCGTCGGCGAGATCATCGACGAGTCGGACATCGAGAACAAGTTCATCACGCCGCTGTCGGACGGAACGTGGCTCGTGGACGGGCGCTTCCCCGTGGAGGACGCGCTGAAGCTTGGCTGGCCCGTCACGGAGTCGGACGACTACGAGACGATGGCCGGGTGGCTCATGGGCATGATCGATTTCGTTCCCCAGGTGGGCGACGAGTTCGAGTTCGGCGGGTACCGGTTCAAGATCCAGGCCATGCGGCGCAGGCGCATCTCGAACATCCGGGTGACGCGCGAGGTTGGTGCGGACAACGCGCCGGCTGTGCAGGCCGAGGACGATGCGGGCCGCGATCCCGCCGAAGCTGCCGCCGAGAACGCCGAGCATCCTGCCTCCCACTGATAGTGCAGCGTCGACGGTTCGACCAGGAGGCAGCGTGAACACCGAGAAGCGACTCTACCGCTCGCGCAACGCGCTCGTCGGGGGCGTGTGCGCCGGTGTGGCCGAGTACTTCAGCTTCGACCCGCTGGTCGCCCGCATCCTCACGGTGGCGTTCACGCTGTCCACGGCGGGGTTGTTCGCCGTTGCCTATGTGGCGCTGTGGGTCATCCTGCCCCTGGCTCCCAACGAGGCTGGTCCTGTGGAGGTGGAGCCCCACTCCGTGCACTCGGACACGTACGGCTCCGTGGACGTCGGCGCGTCGCGCACCCGCGCCGACGACGCCGCCCGCGCTGCCTCCGAGGTGGCGGCCGCACGGCAGCACCTTCCTTACGACGCCTATGCGGGCACGGGGCACGTGCCTCCCGAACCGCCCACGGCCGAGGCCGCCGCATGGGCGCAGCGGGCGCAGTGCCAGGTGCCGTCCGGCTGGCAGGCGCCCGGATGGGAGGCACCAGGGTGGCAGTCTCCCAACTGGCAGGCGCCGCCCCGCGCAGATCACGCTCCGGCGGGAGGGGGAGCGTCCTCGGTGCCGGGCGGCTCTGCAGAACCGCAGCAAGCCGGAGTGCCGAACGGCTGGCGTGCACCGGATGCCGCGTCCGCACCGCCGCCTGCGTGGGGCCCGCAGCGGAACGCCGGGGTGAAGGCGGCCGTGTTCGTCGGGTCGTTCCTGCTGTTCTTCGGCATAGCCGCGCTGCTGGCCGAGAACATCGACGGCATTGCGTGGTGGCAGTTCTGGCCGCTTGTCCTCGCCATCATCGGCATCGTGCAAATGGTGGTTCCTGGGCCGCCGGGCCACCGCATGATCCAGTTCGTGGACGGCCTCATGCTCTTCAGCTTGGGCAGCACGCTGCTGTTCTTCAGCCTGGGCTTGGTGGGGTGGGCGTCCTTGCAGCTCATGTTCCTGAACCTATGGCCGCTGCTGCTCATGATGGTGGGGTTCTTCATTATCGGCGGCGCGCTGCATGCGCCGTGGTGGACGTTGCTCGCGGGGCTGTGCTTCGTGGCGTTCTGCGTCCTGGGGATGCTGTGGTTCTCCGTGCCGGGGCCGAACGACCTCATTGTGCTCACGCTACCCTACGGCCGTGAGTTCGTCATCCCCTTCGAAGTGGGCGTCGCCGTGGTTCGCTAGCGCTGCCGCTTACCTCCCGTGCTTCGCCTACGGTCGCTTTGTTCGAAAAACGAACACGCGGGGAAGATGCATGATCACCTGCGCATCTGCGGCTTCCTTGTTTGTTAAGCGAACAAAACGTGGAGGCCGTCTCCACACTTTTTTGCTCCCGTAGGGCCCCATGGGCTAAAATACACCTCGACAAAACAGCATATCGGCCCTTCGGCAGCAACCACCCCTCATAATCTACCACGCTGTCACCGCTTCGGCGGCCTGGTCGTGCGCTGTTCATTGAAAGGTAACCAAGGTTTGACTGACAGACGATACAAGCAGCGGAAGTCGAGCATTGTCGCGAAGATCGCGGCGGTCGGGTGCGCGTCCATCGTGCTCGCCGGGTGCATCGGCTTCGGCATTGCCTCCGCAGGCGGCAGCGCGCAGGAAGTTGACGCGTTCGGCATCGATGCCTTGAGCGCCCCTGTGTCCGAGGCCGATACTGCAACGTTCGCCGAGAACGCGACCGATTCCTCCGCGCGCGAGGCCACGGTGCTTGCCAGCACGGCGAAGCGCGACATCTCCAAGGGCATCGAGGCCATCGAGGCCGAGGAGGAAGCCGCCCGCATCGCCGCCGAGGAGGCCGCTCGTGCCGAGGAGGCCGCCCGCGTGGCCGCCGCCGAGGCAGCGAAGGCCGAGCAGCAGGCGCGTGCCGCCCAGGACAGCGCCGCTTCCGCGCTGGCCAGCCTGCCCGACGTGGACTTCTCCGTGGGCAAGGAAGCCTTCATCTCCACATGGACCGACCGCATCGACGCCTACCTAGCCGGCTCGCCGCTGGCGGGGCAGGGTGCGACGTTCGCCACGGCCGCTTGGGACTACGGCGTGGACCCGCGCTGGTCGCCCGCCATCTCCAACACCGAGAGCTCGAAGGGTGCCGTGTGCTTCAAGCCGTATAACGCCTGGGGTTGGGGCCAGTCGGGCTGGGGGAGCTGGGAAGAGGCCATCAACGCCCACGTGGCCGGCCTTGCGAGCGTTTACGGCTATTCCATCACGTACGGCGCTGCCATGAAGTACTGCCCGCCGAACTACGACCACTGGTTCAACGCAACGCTGGGCCAGATGATGATGATCTAAACGTTTCGCCGGCCGCCGGGCCGGCGAAACTGTTTTTCCGCCCCGGAACCGATGATGCCAGGCTGCCTTTAGCTCCCCAACGGGCGTGTATCGCCGCTTTCCCGCGCGCGAGGCTTGCAGTATGCTAGGGCGCGGCAGGAAATCGGCGCCGCACGGGCGCGTGGTGAAAGGATCGGTATGAGCAACGTGATCGTCGTCGGCTGCGGCCGCGTGGGCTCGCAGTTGGCGAACATGCTGTCGGACAACGGCAACAACGTGTGCGTCATCGACAAGAACGCCGACGCGTTCGCGAACCTGGGCCGCAACTTCAACGGCTCGACGGTGCAGGGCCTCGGCTTCGACGAGGAGACCCTCGTGAAGGCCGGCGTGGAGGACTGCGACGTCATCGCGGCCGTCACGCAGTTCGACAACACGAACCTCATGGTGGCCGAGGTGGGCAGCCGCCTGTACGGCGTCCCCCATGTCATCGCCCGCCTGTACAACCCCGACCACGAGCGCGCCTACATGCAGCTGGGCATCGACCACGTGTGCGGCACGTCGCTGGTGGCCGAGGACGTGTTCAGCAAGATCGTGTCGGGTCACGGCGCGCACATCGACACGTTCGGCGAGTTCGAGGTGCTGCGCTTCTCGCTCGACCTGAGCTGGCGCGACACCGACCATCCCACCATCCGCGTGTCCGAGATGGAGCGCGACCACGACATCCGCATCATCGCGTTCGAGCGCGCCGACGGCTCCGCCTCATCCATTCCCACGCGCGACTCGATCCTCTACCAGGGCGATTCCGTGCTCGCCTGCGTGCGCCACGAGCTTATCGGTGCGTTCTCGCGCTACATCCAAGACTAGGAGAATCCCATGTACATCGTTATCGCCGGCGGCGGCAAGATCGGTGAGTACCTGGCCAACGTGCTGCTGCAGAGCGGCAACGACGTGGCCGTGATCGAGGAGAACCTGCAGACAGCCGACCATCTGTCCATTGTGCTGGAAGGGCGCTACCTCGTTATCCACGGCGACGGGTGCGACTCGAAGTACCAGGAGGACGCCGGCATCCGCAAGGCCGACGTGTTCGTGGCCACCACGGGCCAGGACGACGACAACCTGGTATCGTGCGAGATCGCCCAGCGGGTGTTCAACGTACCGCGCTGCATCGCGCGCGTGAACAACCCGAAGAACCTGCGCATCTTCCGCGAGGTGGGCATCGAGAGCGTGTCGTCCACCACGCTCATCGCGACCCTTATCGAGGAGGAGACGCTGCTGGGCAGCGTGAGCGTGGCCTCGTCGCTCACGCATGGCAACGTAGTGCTCACCGAGATCACCGTGCCGCGCATGCGCTACCACTCCAACGAGGCCGGCATCCTTGCCTCAAGCGTGCCGCTGCCGGAGAACAGCCTGATAGCCGCCGTGTCTCCCAAAGACGACGACAACGTGGAAGTGGTGGGCGAGGAAACCGTGCTCTACCCCGGCGACAAGGCCATCGTCGTAGCCGACACCGAAGTCCTTGACGAGGTGCGCTCCCTGTTCAAGGGGCTCTAGGTTCCGGCGGCCTACCTGCCGGCCTCGCAGGCTTCTCGGCGCCAACCCGGCGTGCTCCTCCTATCCCTCGCGCGCCGCGCGCAGCTCCTCGAGGGCTTCGGGCGGGGTGTGGGCGCAGGTGCCGTCGCCCAACGCGACCACCTGCACGGGGTCGCCGGGCTTCACCTCGCCGTCCTCCAGCGCCACGAAGAACACGCCCTCGCGGGGGAAGATGCAGTCGCCGGCCAGGTGGTAGATGGCGCACTTCGTGTGGCACACCTTGCCGATCTGCGAGAGCTCCAAAAGGGCCCCGCCCACGCGCACGCGCGTGCCCAGCGGCAGCGCAAGGAGGTCGATGCCCTCGGTGGTGACGTTCTCCGCGAAATCGCCCTCGGCCACGTCAAGGCCCATGGCCTGCGCCTTCTCGATGGACTCCCATGCCAAGAGCGACACCTGCCGGTGCCAGTCGCCGGCGTGCGCGTCGCCCGCCACGCCCCGGTTCGCCTCGATAGCGGCACCGCCCGCGCACGGCGTCTTGCGTCCGCCCTTGCGCCGCGACGTGTTCACCGACCGCACGCGGCCCTCCCTGCACTCCTCCATCTTGTCCGCCCTTCTCCCGAATGCCTAGTATTTCTATAGGAAAATATACTACTTGATCGAGGATAAGCAAGTCAAGCGCGCCGCGCCCAAGGCTCGACACTTTCCGTGAAGTGCGCCGCTCGGGGGCTGGTTTGCGGTATGCTGGTTGCCATCAGGTACGACGTGGGAAAGGGACCGGCGTGATCAACCGTTACACGCGCCCGGCTATGGGCGCCATCTGGGAACTCGAGAACAAGTTCTCCATCTGGAAGGAAATCGAGGTGCTGGCGTGCGAGGCGCAGGCCGAGCTGGGAAAGTCCGGTATCACGAAGGAGGAGGCCGCGTGGATCCGCGCGCACGCCGATTTCACCGTCGAGCGCATCGATGAGATCGAGAAGGTGACGAACCACGACGTCATCGCGTTCACCACGAACATGGCCGAGTACATCGACGCCGACGTGCCCGAGGGCCAGGAGCCGCCCAGCCGCTGGGTGCACTACGGCATGACGTCTTCCGACCTGGGCGACACCGCGCTGTCCTACCAGATCACGCAGGCTATCGACATCATCCTGGAGGACATCAAGCAGCTGGGCGAGACGTGCAAGCGCCGCGCCTTCGAGTTCCAGGGGACGCTGTGCGTGGGCCGCACGCACGGCATCCATGCCGAGCCGATGACGTTCGGCATGAAGTTCGGCAGCTGGGCCTGGGCCCTCAAGCGCGCCCAGACGCGCATGGAGGAAGCCCGCAAGGTGGCCGCCACGGGCGCCATCAGCGGTGCCGTGGGCACGTACTCCAGCATCGACCCGTTCGTCGAGCAGTACGTGTGCGAGCACCTGGGCCTCTCGCCCGACCCGCTGTCCACGCAGGTGCTAGCGCGCGACCGCCACGCGCAGGTCATGGCCGGCCTCGCGGTGACGGCGTCCACGCTGGAGTCCATCGCCATGCAGGTGCGCCTCTTGCAGCAATCCGACGTGATCGAGGCCGAGGAGCCGTTCACGAAGGGCCAGAAGGGGAGCAGTGCCATGCCGCACAAGCGCAACCCCATCACGGCCGAGCGCGTCTGCGGCCTGGCCCGCACCGTGAAATCCAACGCGCAGGTGGCCTTCGACAACGTGGCGCTGTGGTACGAGCGCGACATCAGCCACTCCGGCGCCGAGCGCGTGGCGCTGGCCGACAGCTTCATCGCGCTCGACTACATGTTCGGCAAGATGCAGTGGATGCTCGACGGCCTGCAGACCTACCCGGCCAAGATGGAGCACAACCTGTGGCGCACGCGCGGCCTCATCTTCAGCTCGAAGGTGCTGCTGGCGCTCGTGGACACGGGTATCAGCCGCGAGGACGCCTACGTCATCGTGCAGCGCAACGCCATGAAGGTGTGGGAGGACATCCAGAACGCGGTGGACGGCCCCACCTACCGCGAGAACCTCGAGGCCGACCCCGAGGCGAACCTTAAGCCCGAGGTGCTCGACGAGATCTTCGACCCGTGGGACTTCCTCACCCGCAAGGACGTGGTGTTCGACCGCCTGAAGGAGCTGGAGTTCTAGCGCCCGTTTCCCTCAGCAGCTTTCTTTTGCAGGGCCTCCGATGGAGGCCCTTTTTTCTCATCATAGATTGATTAAAAAGATTAGTAAGATTAGAGTGAGGAAAAAGCGGAGGAAGAAGGGGGGCGCGATGTTTTCCGAGGGGCCGATGGTCGAGTTTAAGCGCGAGTTCTCGAAGCGGGCGCTCAAAACCGTCGTGGCGTTCGCGAATACGAACGGCGGTGTGCTGTACCTTGGCATCGAAGACGACGGTTCCGTATGCGGGCTGGATGACCCGGATGCCGTCTTGCTGGCGGTGACCAACGCCATCCGAGACTCCGTGAAGCCGAACCCGTCGATGATCGCCGAGTGCGAGAAGGTGGAGTTCGAAGGCAAGACGGTGGTGGGCGTGCGTGTGGAGCGCGGGGTGGATCGGCCGTACTACCTGGCCGACAAGGGCATGCGTCCCGAAGGCGTGTACGTGCGCGAAGGGGCCGCGTCGTACATGGCATGCGAGGCGGAGATCGCCACTATGCTGAAGGCGTCGCGCAGGGAGTCGTTCGACAGCGGGCGCAGTTTGCGCCAGAATCTGACGTTCGAGGGAACGCGGGCGTATTTCGAGAGGGAAGGCCTCGAATTCGGCGGCGCTCAGATGCGCTCGCTGCGCATGGTCGATCAAGACGGTCAGTTCACGAACTTGGCCTGGCTCTTGTCCGACCAGTGCGACGCGGTTGTCAAGCTGGCGGACTTCTTTGGCGTGAACCGCACGACGTTCAAGGACCGGCTTGAGGTGACCGGGTCGGTGCTCGTGCAGTTCGACCAAGCGCTCAAGTTCCTTGCAAAGCATTTGCACTACAAGACGAAATTCGTCGACATGCGTCGGGTTGACTACGAGGACTTCCCGCCCGACGCGGTGCGCGAGGCGCTCATCAACGCCATCATCCATCGCGATTACGAGATTGTGGCTCCGACGCTCGTCAGCGTGCTGGAGGATCGCATTGAGTTCACGTCCCACGGTGGCCCGCCGGTTCAGCTTTCGCTCAGCGAGTTCGAGTGGGACGTCTCGGTGCCGCGCAATCCGCTGTTGGCCGAGGTGTTCTACCGTGTGCGCCTCATCGAGGCATATGGCACGGGCATCAAGCGCATCTTCGAGGCATACGAGGGCAGCGGCGTGTCCCCCGAGTTCAACATGTCGAAGCACCTCGTGCGCGCGCGGCTGCCCAATCGCAACTACGACGGCGACGACGCGTTCTGGCGGCGGGGGAGCGACCCGGTTATCACCGTGAGCAGGGGTGGGGCGGCGGGGGCTGACGAGCTGCGCGACCAGGAGCGTCTGGTGTTCGCCATGCTGGAGGAGTTCGGCCCCATGCGGCGCGCCGACCTCCAGGAGCGCTTCGAGTTCTCGCAGGCCACGCTTTTGCGCATCCTCGGTCGGCTGAAGGACAAGGGGCTCGTGCGGGCCGAGGGCAACACGCGCCGGCGCGTGTACCGCGTCGCTGTGGAAGGCAGCTCGGCAGCCGGCTAGAGGCACCCGGCTAGAAGCGTTCTGCACCGTGGCGAGGCCGGGCCGCCTGCCCGCTGCAAGCGCGGATGCTCCTTAACCGACCGGCTTCCACACCCTTACCAGGCAGTATTTCTTCGGGTCGCCGTCGATGGGCTTGTCGTCGATGTTGGCGTAGGTGACGATGGAGCCTTGCGAGCCGGTGGTGGCCAGGTACTCGCCATAGTCGTCGGCGCCGTTCTCGGGCTGGAGGGCGAAGTACTCGTTCGTCTTCAGGTCGATGCCGCACACGGTACGCTTCGACTTCACGATGAAGCAGCCGCCGCACCAGGCAGGGGCTGCCGTGGGCGCGAGGCTGAACGAGAACCAGGGCGCGTCGCTGTAGTTGCCGTCCGTCACGCGGGACGCGGGCGTGTAGGTGCCGATCTGGGAGATGCCGTCGCCGTAGTTGTACCAGGCGTCGAACGAGAACGAGAACCCGTTGTCGCCGTAGCCTGCCTCCAGGGGGCGCATGGAGCGGGGCAGCACCATGGTGTCCAGCACGTTGCCCGATGCGGCATCCAGGTGCGTGAGCTGGTAGTAGGTGCCCGCGGTGTCCGCGCGCGGCGTGATGACCACGGAGTCGGCCAGCGCGTAGGGCGGCGTGCAGGGCCTGCCATGGGACGTGTAGACGGTATCGACGTCGCCCGATCCCAGGGATGCGCGCTTGACCAGCGAGTCCTCGGCGCTGTAGTCGCCGTCGACCTTGGGCAGGACCTGCCAGAACGCATAGGCGCCGGCCGCCGCGATCGTAGGGGTCTCCCACTGGCCGTCTCCCTCGTCAACCAGGTGCGGATCGCCGGCCACGCCATCGGCCAGGCGCGCCGTGTACACGCGCCAGAGGCCGTCGAGGATATCGGCCTCCGTCCACACGAGGCCCGACGCCGTGGCGCGCACGTCGTAGATCTCGAAACCCTCTTCCTGGCCCACGGCCCTTTCCAGCACCGTGGACAGGTTTCCGCTGCCAAGCGACAGCAGCCCCACCTGTGCGAGCGGCTTCGCCTCTTCCGTGGGCAGCAGGCAGGCGGCCACGTCGTCGCCGCTCGCCCAGACGAGCGAGCCGTAGGGCAGCTCGGCTCGCACGGACAGGCCCATACGGGCAGACGCGTCCTCCACGAGGGTGAACGCGCTCTCGGAGGCAGATGTGTTCAGCGCGGTCACGGCCGAGGCGGGCACTTCGAGCACCGTCACGTTGCCGGCAGCCTCCTCGCGCTGCTTGAGGACCACCGAGGCTGCGCCGCCGGCCGCCGCGAGGGCGGTCACGCCGATGGCGCCGAACAGGAAGTGGCGGCGCGTGAGAAGGACCTCCCCGCCGTTCGGCGTGGGAACGTGGATGCCGCCCCCGCCCGAGCCGCCGGAGCCGACCGAGCCGGAGCCCGCGCCGCCGGCACCGCGCCGGTGCACGCCCCCGGAGCCGAGTGCGCCGCCGGGCCCGACGGAGGCCTTCTGCGCCGCGTTGCGCCGGGCGGCCGGTCGCGATGCGCCCGATGCCCCCAGCCCGCCGCTGCCGAAACCGCCCACATTCCCCACGTGCCCGCCGCAGGAATCGGGTTTGCCCCCGGCGTAGGTGCCGCCGCCCGGCATTGCGTTGCGGCGCTGGGCGTTGCGCGCGCCGACGCGGCTGGGTTTCGCGTGGTGGGCATGTGTTGATCTGCGGGTTACCATGGTGGATATTGTGTCATTTCCCGCACAGGTTCCAGCTGCTTCAGGGGTAATTGCTACAATAAACGCAAACACGACCTGAACGCTCGGAGCGGAGCGCGTATGGGATACGCGGCCAGGTGGGATCCGAGCCGGTGACGACTTGAGGTGGTATCCATGAGCAACGAGACGCGACGTATACTGCTTGTTGAAGACGAGAAGGCCATCCGTGACGCGGTGACGGCCTATCTCGAGCGCGAGAACTACTGGGTGACGGCGGTCGGAGACGGCCAGGAGGCCCTTGAGGAGTTCTCGAAGCACCACTTCGACCTGGTGATCCTGGATCTCATGCTGCCCCGCGTGCCGGGCGAGCGCGTCTGCCGCGCCATCCGCGACAACTCCGACGTGCCCATCATCATGCTCACCGCCAAGGGCGAGGTGGAGGATCGCATCATCGGTCTGGAGCTGGGCGCCGACGACTACCTGGTGAAGCCCTTCAGCCCCCGCGAGCTCGTGGCCCGCGCCCGTGCCCTGCTGCGCCGCGTGCACGCCGACAGCGAGCCGCAGCGCGAGGTGCTGGAGTTCGGCGAGCTCACCATCGACGTGTCGGGCCACAAGGTGCTCGTCAACGGCGAGGAGATCGACCTCACGGCCAGCGAGTTCAAGCTGCTCACCACGCTGTCGCGCTACCCTGGCCGCGTGTACTCGCGCATGGAGCTGGTGGAGAAGGTGCTCGGCTACGACTTCGAAGGCTACGAGCGCACCATCGACAGCCACGTGAAGAACCTGCGCGCGAAGATCGGCGACAACCCGCGCAGCCCGAAGTGGCTGCACACCGTGCACGGCGTGGGCTACCGCTTCGAAGACCCGACCAAAGTCCAGCAGTAAGCACCGCGTGAGCGCCTCGAGCGTGATCGCATAACCGTGCAGGAGGAGCGAAGCGTGCAAGACTCGGCGACGACCGGACCCATTGGCAAGGCGGGCGCGGACGACGCCGGTGCGGGCAAGCGCAAGCGTCCGGGCTGGGACAACCTGTCGTACACGACGCGCGTGACGGCGGCGTTCGCCTTCATCGCGGCCATGACCGCGCTCGTGGCCATCGGCGTGGTGTCGTTCGTGTGGGAGCAGCACTTCCAAACGTACACGCGCGAGAACATGGTGTCCACGGCCGAGTCCGTGGCCAACGACATCGCGGCGAACTACGAGAAATCGGGTACGTTCGACGCACAGACGCTCGCACCCGCCCGCTACATGGTCAACGTCACGCCGAGCATCGGCATGCGCGTCGTGGACAACACGGTGCCTGCGAACACCGACCAGTCGGTGGTGTTCGACTCCACGCTCGTCGAAAACGGCGAGGACGCCGCCGGCGGCGTGTCGCTCGTGCCCAAGCACGCCAAGCCCGAGCAGATGGTCACGGTGCCCATCGAGGTGAAGAGCCCCGACAACGAGATGACCCAGGCCGTGGGCTCGGTGAGCGTGTGGGTGCTCGGCTCCGACACGCTGTTGCGCTCCACCGACGAGGAGTTCCGCAACAAGTCCTACCAGGCCATGTTCTTCGCGGCGGCCATGGCCATCCTGTTGGCCTCGTGCATCGGCTTCCTGTTCGCCCGCAACCTGGTGGGCCCCATCAACCGCATGACCAAGACGGCTAAGGCCATCAAGGAGGGCGACCTGTCCGCCCGCACCGATCTGCACGGCGAAGACGAGATCGCCCGTTTGGGCGAGACCTTCGACGAGATGGCCGACTCGGTGGAGAAGGACCGCGAGCTGGAGCGGCGCCTGACCACCGACGTGGCGCACGAGCTGCGCACGCCGCTCATGGCCATCCAGTCCACCGTGGAGGCCATGGTGGACGGCGTGTTCGAGGCCGACCCCGAGCACCTGGAGACGGTGAACTCGGAGGTGCAGCGCTTGAGCCGCCTGGTGGACTCCCTGCTGAAGCTCTCGCGCCTGGAGAACCGCGCGAACCCCATGAAGGAGGAGGTCGTGGACGTGGGCCAGCTCATCAGCGGCATCATCGCCACGCACGATGCCTTCGTCACCGACTCGGGCCTGACGCTGGAGTACCAGGCCGACGAGGGGGTGCGCGTGCTGGGCGACGCCGATATGATACGCCAGGCCACGGCCAACCTCATCTCGAACGCCGTGCGCTACACGCCCGAGGGCGGGCACATCACCGTGCAAGTGAAGCGGGGCGATCTCATGGCATCCATCGCGGTGCGCGACACGGGAATCGGCCTGACGCCCGAGGAGTGCAAGATGGTGTTCTCGCGCTTCTGGCGCGCCGACGCCGGACGCAACCGCGAGAGCGGCGGCTTGGGCATCGGCCTGGCCGTGGTGAAGGAGATCGTCGATCGCCACGGCGGCTGGGTGCAGGTGGAGGGCCGCAAGGACGAAGGCGCCTGCTTCACCATCCACATCCCGCTGTACGACGAGGGCCGCACGCCCAAGGCGCGCCAGCAGAAACCCAAGCAGACAAAGGTGCCGAAGGCTGCGAAGGGCAAAGAAAAACAGCGCCCGAAGGGGCACAGATAGCCAAACTGCGCGATAATGAAGCGCGCATGAAAAACGCCGCCGCCCGAGGAGAGCGCCCGGCGTGTCGATGAAAGGACAGAGCAGCAATGACCGGAATGGACATCAAGCCCGACGCACAAGGTAAAGTGCGCGACCTCTACGACCTGGGGGACAAGCTCTTGCTGGTGGCGACGGACCGCATCTCCGCGTTCGACTACATTCTGGAGGACGAGATCCCGCACAAGGGAGCGGTGCTCACGCAGCTGTCGTGCTTCTGGTTCGAGCTTCTGGACGGCGTGGTGGAGAACCACCTGATATCCGCCGACGTGGCCGACCTGCCCGAGCAGTTCCGCCCTTACGCCGACTACCTGCGCGGTCGCTTCATGCTGGTGAAGAAGGCCGACATGTTCCCCGCCGAGTGCATCGTGCGCGGCTACCTGGCCGGCAGCGGCCTCAAGGAGTACCAGAAGCAGGGCACGGTGTGCGGCATCGAGCTGCCCGAGGGCCTGGTGAACTCCTCGAAGCTGCCCGAGCCCATCTTCACGCCGTCCACGAAGGCCGAGATCGGCGACCATGACGAAAACATCAGCTTCGAGCGCCTGGTGGAGATCATCGGCGAGGACGATGCCTCGCAGCTGCGCGACCTCGCGCTCAAGGTGTACACCACGGCGCGCGACCATGCGGCCGAGCGCGGCGTGATCATCGCCGACACGAAGTTCGAGTTCGGGCGCCTGAACGGCCAGATCATTTTGGCTGACGAGGTGCTGACGCCCGATTCGTCCCGCTTCTGGCCGGGCGACGAGTACGCCGAAGGCAAGGACCAGCCCAGTTTCGACAAGCAGTTCGTGCGCGACTGGCTCACCGCCAACTGGGACCGCCAGGGCAACCCGCCCCGCCTGCCCCAGGACATCATCGACAAGACGAGCGAGAAGTACATCCAGGCCTACGAACGTATCACCGGACGCAAGTTCGCGTACTAAAGGAGTGTCAGTCGAGCGGAATGCGTGCGGCCAAAGGGGCTGCGCGCATTCCGTCGTTGAAGGAGCAACAACCCATGTCCCAACGCAACCCCATGAACGACCGTTACCAGACCGACGAGCACCGCGGTCAGACGCGCAAGAGCGCAGCGGCCATGAAGCCGAAGTCTAAGGCGGCCGCGTCGGTGCGCGTGCAGCCCAAGGAGAAGACGAAGCAGCAGAAGAAGGCCGAGAAGAAGGTGGCCCGGCAGAAGCAGGGCGAGCTCGACCGCAAGTACTACAATCCGCCCACGCCGCAGTACAAGCGCCTGCGCAAGATATGGTGGGCGCTGCTCATCGGCGCTATCGCCGCGACGGCGCTGTCCTGGATCGGCCGTTCGTGGTTCCCCGACGCCGTGAGCTACGTCATGCTGGGCGCGGCCTACGTCTGCATCATCGGCGCCCTGTACGTGGACTTCTCGAAGATCCGCAAGGTGCGCCGCGCCTACCAGGAGGAGATGGAAGGCCGCAAGTCCAAGGAGCAGCGCGCCCTGGAGAAGCAGCAGAAGGCCGCCCAGAAAGCGCAGCAGATCGAAGGTGCCGAGGCTTCCGCCGAGGAGGAGAAGCCGAAGAAGCGCAGCCTGTTCGGCAGCGGCTTCCGTCTGTCGAAGGCCGAGCAGGCCAAGGCCGAGAAGCAGGAGGCCGAGGCGGCCGATGCCGCCAAGGGCCAGTCCCCTAAGGGTTCGAAAAAGTAAGGGAGAGTCTTCATGGTTTCTCGCGTGTATGTGGAGAAGAAGCCCGGCTTCGACGTGGAGGCGCAGCAGCTCGCCCACGAGCTGCGCGACATATTGGGAATCGAGCGGCTCGAAGGCTTGCGCCTGGTGAACCGCTACGATGTGGAGGGAATCACGGGCGAGCTGTTCGCCCAGTGCGTGCCCACGGTGTTCAGCGAGCCGCAGTCCGACGTGGCGACGCTCGAGATGCCGGCCGCGGACGGCGCGGCGGTGTTCGCGGTGGAGTACCTGCCGGGGCAGTTCGACCAGCGTGCCGACTCGGCCAGCGAGTGCATCCAGCTCATCAGCCAGGGCGAGCGCCCCGAGGTGCGCAGCGCGAAGGTGTACATGCTGGAGGGCGCGCTCGCCGATGACGACGTGGCCGCCATCAAGCATTACGTGATCAACCCCATCGAGGCGCGCGAGGCGTCGCTCGAGCCGCGTGAGACGCTGCACATGGAGCAGCCCGTGCCGCCCATGGTGGAGACGGTGGAGGGCTTCCTCGATCTGGACGAGGCGGGGCTCGCGGCGTTCATTGCCGACCGCGGCTTGGCCATGGATCTGGCCGACCTCGCGTTCTGCCAGCGCTACTTCGCGGAGGAGGGGCGCAACCCTACCATCACCGAGATCAAGATGATCGACACCTATTGGTCCGACCACTGCCGCCACACCACATTCGGCACCGTGCTGGACGACGTGCGGATCGACGACGAGGCCGTGCGCGCCGCCTTCGAGAAGTACCTGGCCATGCGCCATGAGCTCGGCCGCGACGAGAAGCCGGTGTGCCTCATGGACATGGGCACCATCGGCGCGCGCTGGCTGAAGGCGAAGGGCATCCTCACCGGGCTCGACGAGTCCGAGGAGATCAACGCCTGCACCGTGAAGGTGAAGGTGGACGTGGACGGCGAGGAGCAGGACTGGCTGTACCTCTTCAAGAACGAGACGCACAACCATCCCACCGAGATCGAGCCGTTCGGCGGCGCGGCCACCTGCGTAGGCGGGGCTATTCGCGACCCGCTTTCCGGGCGCAGCTACGTGTACCAGGCCATGCGCCTGACCGGCGCGGCCGACCCGCTCGTGCCCGTGAGCGAGACGCTGCCTGGCAAGCTGCCGCAGCGCAAGCTGGTGACCACGGCGGCGGCGGGCTATTCGTCATACGGCAACCAGATCGGCCTGGCAACCGGCCAGGTGAACGAGCTGTACCATCCCGGCTACGCCGCCAAGCGCATGGAGATCGGCGCGGTGGTGGGCGCGACGCCGGCCGACCACGTGCGGCGCGAGACGCCGGCCCCGGGCGACGTGATCGTGCTTCTGGGCGGGCGCACGGGCCGCGACGGCATCGGCGGCGCGACGGGTTCGTCGAAGGCGCACAAGCTGGAGTCGCTCGAGACGTGCGGGGCCGAGGTGCAGAAGGGCAACGCGCCCGTGGAGCGCAAGATCCAGCGCCTGTTCCGCCGCGGCGACGCGTGCCGCATGATCAAGCGCTGCAACGACTTCGGCGCGGGCGGCGTGTCCGTGGCCGTGGGCGAGCTGGCCGATGGCCTGTTCATCGACCTGAACAAGGTGCCCAAGAAGTACGAGGGCCTGGACGGCACGGAGCTCGCCATCGCCGAGAGCCAGGAGCGCATGGCCGTGGCGCTGGCGGCCGGGGACGTGGACGCGTTCATCGCGCTCGCGCACGAGGAGAACCTCGAGGCCACACCTATAGCCGAGGTCACCGAAGAGGCGCGCGTGCGCATGGTGTGGAACGACGCCACCATCGTGGACGTGAGCCGCGACTTCCTCAACAGCAACGGCGCGGCCAAGCATCAGGACGTGCATGTGCTGTCGGGCAGCGGCTACGAGCGCACGTGGGAGGGCGAGACGCTGGCCGAGCGCATGCGCGCGCTGGTCACGGATTTGAACGTATGCTCGAACAAGGGCCTGTCGGAGCGCTTCGACTCCACCATCGGCGCGGCCACGGCGCTCATGCCGTTCGGCGGCTCGCGCCAGCTGACGCCGGCGCTGGCCATGGCGGCGAAGCTGCCCGTGTTCGGAGAGACCACCACGGTGAGCGGCATGGCCTGGGGCTTCAACCCGTACCTCACGGCGGCGAACCCGTTCACGGGCTCGTACATCGCCGTGGTGGAGAGCGTGGCGAAGCTGGCGGCCGCCGGTTTCGCGCGCGAGGACATGTACCTGACGTTCCAGGAGTATTTCGAGAAGCTGCGCGACGAGCCCGAGCGCTGGGGCAAGCCCGCCGCGGCCGTGCTGGGCGCGCTCATGGCGCAGGTCGATCTGGGCGTGGGGGCCATCGGCGGCAAGGACTCCATGTCCGGCAGCTTCGAGCAGCTGGACGTGCCGCCGACGCTCGTGTCGTTCGCGACGGCCGTGGGCTCGATCGACCGCGTGACGTCGCCCGAGTTCAAGGGCGCGGACCATCGCGTGGTGCGCATCGTGCCCGCTGGTTACGACGGCGTGGTGCCCGAGGCGGCCGGCCTGTTGGAGGCCATCGCGCTGGTAGAGCGCCTCATCGGCGAGGGCGCGGCGCTCGCCGTGTCGACGCCCGGATACGGCGGTGCGGCCGAGGCCCTGTTCAAGATGTGCGTGGGCAACGGCATCGGCGTGAAGCTGAGCGACGGCGTGACGCCCACTGCGCTGTTCGCGCCCTCGTACGGCAGCTTCTTTGTGGAACTGACGGACGGCGCGGAGCTGCCTGCGGCGAGCGATGCGGTGCTCATCGACGAGGTGGGCGAGACGACGGAGGCCTACGAGCTCTCCGCCTGCGGCGAGACGATTTCGCTTGCCGACCTGCAAGAAGCCTGGGAGGCCCAGCTGGAGCCCGTGTTCCCGTACCGCGCCGGAGGCGACGCGGTGGAGCCGGTGTCCTTCGGCAGCGCCACGCCCCTCACCTACAACGGAACCATCGCGCGCCCGCGCGTGGTCATCCCCGTGTTCCCGGGCAACAACTGCGAGTACGACTCCGCGCGCGCCTTCGAGCAGGCGGGGGCTGTGGTGGACACGTTCGTCATCAACAACCTCACGCCCGACAAGGTGGCCGAGAGCACGGCCGAGCTGGTGCGGCTCATCAAGAACAGCCAGATCATCATGCTGCCGGGCGGCTTCTCCGGCGGCGACGAGCCCGACGGCTCCGCGAAGTTCATCACGGCGTTCTTCCGCGCCCCCGCCGTCACCGAGGCGGTGCGCGACCTGCTGCAGAACCGCGACGGTCTGATGCTGGGTATCTGCAACGGTTTCCAGGCGCTCGTGAAGCTGGGCCTCGTGCCGTTCGGCGACATCCGCCCGATGGACGAGGACTGCCCCACGCTCACGTTCAACAACATCGGCCGCCACCAGAGCCGCCTCGTGCGCACGCGCGTGGCGTCGAACCTGTCGCCGTGGCTCTCGCGCTGCGAGGTGGGCGATGTGCACACGGTACCGATCAGCCATGGCGAGGGCCGCTTCGTGGCGAGCGAGGATCTGCTCGTGCAGCTGCGCGACGCCGGCCAGATAGCCACGCAGTACGTGGGCGCCGACGGGCGGCCGTCCATGGACCTGGATGTGAACCCCAACGGCTCCGCATGGGCCATCGAGGGCATTACGAGCCCCGACGGCCGCGTCTTCGGCAAGATGGGCCACAGCGAGCGCCGCGGCGCGGGCCTGTACCAGAACGTGCCCGGCGACCTGTTCCAGCCCCTGTTCGAAGGCGGCGTGGGCTACTTCACCGACTAATGTCACAAAAGGGGACAGTCCCCTTTTGTGACATTCCGGGCGGCGCGTCCTTCGGGGCGCGCCGCTTTCTCGATCGCAAAGGACGGAGATGCCCATGGAGCCCGAATTCGTCAACCTCACGCCGGAGAACCTGGCCAACGAGCATCTCTCCTGCATTATCCGCGTCAAAAAGCCCCATCCAGGCGTCGAGGCGAAACGTGCGTGGCTCGCCGACCGCCTGCGCGAGGGCCACGTGTTCCGCAAGCTGCAGGTGAAGGACCCGGTGTTCATCGAGTACGCCCCGCTCGAGACGGCATGGGTTCCCATCGTGGGCGACAACTACCTGTACGTGTACTGCCTCTGGGCGTATGGCGCTTCCAAGGGGAAGGGCTATGGGCGCGCGCTCATGGAGTACTGCCTTGCCGACGCGCGCGAACAGGGCAAGGCGGGCGTGTGCATGCTGGGCTCGAAAAAGCAGAAGTCGTGGCTGTCCGACCAGTCGTTCGCGAAGAAGTTCGGCTTCGAGGCGGTGGACGCCACCGACGACGGCTACGAGCTGCTCGCTCTGTCGTTCGACGGCACCGTGCCGACGTTCACGCCGCGCGCCAAGGCACAGAGGATCGAGCGCGACGAGCTGACGATCTACTACGATTTCCAGTGCCCCTACGTGCCCGGGCATATCGCCACGGTGCAGCGGTACTGCGAGGAGAACGGGGTTCCGCTGACGTTGATCCAGGTTGATTCCCTGCAGGCGGCGAAGGACCTGCCCTGCGTGTTCAACAACTGGGCCGTGTTCTACAAAGGCAAGTTCGAGACCGTGAACCTGCTGGATACCGCATATTTGAAGCGGATACTCAAGAAGTAGGTGAAACTCCGGTAAAGGAGGTGTGGAATGGGTTTTCTCGAAAGCTTCAACCGTGGACTGAGCGGGAATGACGGTTACGAGTTCGCGGACAGGCAGGTGGCGTGCGCGCACTGCGGCGGCACCGCGTTCGACGAGCGGTCGGCGCAGCTCAACACGATGGGCCTCACGTTCCTCGACCTCGATTGGGCGAACCGGAGCGCCACGGTCCTCGTCTGCCAGAACTGCGGCCACCTCGAGTGGTTCTTGTGATACGAACCGCGATATTCATCAAATAGGATTTGGGGAGCGCAGCGCTTGGCATCTGCGGCGCACGGGTTCGCTTGGGGCGTCAAAAAAGCGGAGGATTCATTAATTCTCCGCTTTCATCTGGGGAAATAATATCACAAAACGGGTGAAAAGTCGAGTCGTGCATGTGCGCGGGGTTCGCGGTATAACCCTGTGCGAGGTGATGCGCATGGGTTTCGATCTGACGATTCCGCCGCAGCTGCAACGGGCCGCTGCGCGGGAGGATCTGGCCGTCTGCAACGAGGCGACGGCGAAGCACGGCCTGCGGCTAACCGAGCCGCAGATGATGGAGCTGGTCGAGCGCCGCGGCGAGGCGCTGCGCGCGACGGGGCGCGTGGAGTTCGGGCGCGGGGTGGTGCGCGAGCTGGTGCGCGGGTTCTGCGACTCGCCATACCTCTCGCAGGAGAACTACGCCGAGGTCATCGCGGACGTGCAGGACGTGTTCTACCGTCGCAAGGAGGACGCCGAGGGGGGCAGGCGAGCCGATGGCCGACGACGACCTGGTGGAAGCGCTGCGTTACACGTTCGATGGCGAGGCGGCGGGATCGGCGGAGCTGCTGGCCGATGTTCCGGTCGCAACGCTGCGGGCGTATGCGGCGCACGGCCGGGCGGGCGCGTACGACGAGAAGACGCAGAGCGAGGAGTTCGAGGAGGAGGCCGCCTATGACGGAGCCGAGGAACGCGTGCGCGACGAGTTCAGCCGCGTGCTGGACGACGAGCGATGGGAGCGCCCCGGCAACGAGTACGCCGACGGCTTCTACGACGGCTATCACGAGCTCTACCGCGTCGGGTTCGACTCCAACAGCCGCATCGGGGGATCGTCCCTCGGCTGACGGGACGGTGGGCGGCGAGGCGCGCCAGGTTGTCGGCACGCGCGACGCAGGCGCCACGCGCGAGGCCGGAGAGCGCACGCAGGGCCTTGGTCCCATGGCGGCGGCAGGCGGCGAACCTGCCCATGCCGCGTCTTCTGTCGAATACGTGCAGCTGGCGCTCTGGCAGGTGCTCGCCAAGCAGGTCGCGCTCTACACGATGGGCGAGAGCAGCTCGCTGCCCGAATACGACGCCCATCGGCTGCTTGCCTCCGCATGCTTCGTGCTGGGCGTTGATCCCGACGACCCGTGCTCCGACGCAGCCCTCGTCCAGGCGCTTGCGACCGAGGGCCCGGAAGCCGTGTTCGAGCGAGCCGTCGCGCAGGTCGAGCGCGAGGCCGCGCGCACCGAGGCGCTCTGGAAGGACGCGTGCCTGTCCGCGCCGCTGCTCGAGAGCATCGCGCTCAAGGACACGCTGGAGAGCCTGCGCGGGTTCCGCGCGCGTTACGTTCCGCGGTTCTTCGCGCACGAGGTGCCGGCCGACATCGACTACCCGCTGGCGCAGCCGGTGCCGGAGTCGCTGCAAGGCGTGGACTACGTGAACGCCTATTTGGAGCGGCTGCTGATGGAGAACCGCTTCCTGCAGCGGTTCGATGTCGGGAGATGCCGGCGCCTGCTGCGCGCGGTGCATCCGCAGTACGGAGAGTTGATACTCAACCTGTTCGAGCCGGTCGCCGCGAACGCCGTGGGCTGCGCGCTGGCAGGCTGCGACGTGCGCGGCCTGCAGCTGGACGAGGCAGGCTACGTGCGCATCGCCGACGGGCTTGCAGGGTGCGCCCCGCGCGTACTGGCAAGGAAGCTAGAGGAGGCGGCGGACGCGGCCTGCGACGACCTTGCCATTAACGACGGGCCCATGCGCGCTTCTGTGCGCCGGCTGGCGGGCCAGCTGGCGCCGCGCGTGGCCACGGCCCTGCGCTGCCGCAGCCTGGAAGGCGTGTTCGTCCGCTGGGGCTAGGCGCCTGCGCTGCGCTCCGCGGCTTGCGGCTGCGATGGTGCCCGCGAGCCGGGCCAGAGCACGGAGACGCCCTGCGCGAGGCGCCGCGCGGCGATCTCGGTGAGGGGCTTCAGCGCGGCGAGCAGCGTGGCGCGGGCGCCGGGGTCCATGTTCTTGGCGGCCTCCGGCACGAGGGCGAGCGCCTTCGTGCCGCCGCAGAGCAGGTCGGAGGCGTCCCGCGCGCCCGACGCTTCCACGGCTTGGAAGAACGCGTCCACCACCACGGCCGCCTCTTCGTCGCTGAACTGCGCCAGCCATTCGGTGAGCACGGCGTCGGCGAGCTGCGCGCCGTCGGTGAGCCCCTCGAGGTAGAGGAAGTCGTCGCCGGCCACCTCCCACGAGAACACGCTGTGCTGGTCGATGCCCTTGGCGGTGCTCCTCACCACACGTGGCGGCACGTGCGACTCCATGAGCAGGCCCACGACCGAGTCCTGCGGCACGGTGCGGTGGATGCGGCCCTCGAGCGGCGCCCAATCGGCGGGTGCGAACGTGCCTGCCTTGAAGCCGGGCCCGTCGTGGCTGTACACCAGCTCGATGCGCCGCTGTACGGCGGGCGGCGCCTTGAGCGCCGCGTATACGGCCAGGTTGCCGCCCTTCGAGTGGCCGCCCACGTACACGCGCTTCGGTGCGCGCGGCGCGACGGCCTGCAGGTAGCGTGCAGCCTGCTCCTGTGCGGGGACGGGGGCGGTGTAGGCCATGTTGAAGTTCTCGCGCCAGCCGGTGAACGACGTGTCCGTGCCGCGGAAGCCCACGTAGGCGAAGTCCTTCCGATGGACGAACGTCATGGCGGCGAACTGCGTCTGGCGGTCGGTGTCGAACAGGCTCAGGTAATCGCGGACGCGCATGTCGCGGAAGCGCGGGCTTGCGGCCAGCGCCAGCAGGTTCTCCTTCACCCTATGGGGGTCCAGACCGGTGAACATGGAGGGGTACAGCTCGGCGCGCAGGGCGTCGGCGAAGCGCACGGCCGAGCGCGCGGGGGACAGCAGGTTCTCCACGATGGTGCCCAGGTCGAGGAACGACGAGCGCTCGCGGAGCGCCGGCACCACCCCCTCGGCGCGCACCATGCAGAACTGGGACAGCACGGCCGAGTCCACCGGGTTGAACGGCTTCTCGTCGAACGGGGCGAACTCCGTCGCCAGGTAGTCGAGCAGGTTCATGGGCGCCTTCCTCCGCACGTGGGCGTGTTCACCCCATTGTAGCGCTTCGGCTCGCAGCGGGGACGGGTGGGACGCGCGGAAGGGGCGGGGTGCCGGGCAGTACAAGGCCCGCCTACCCGAAGGAGAGGCGGGCCTTCGCCGCATGCGGACGGGGCGCGTGCGGCAACACGACGCGCGGGAGTCTCTACTGGTCGTTCGAGTAACCGCTCTGCCCGTCGTCGGTGTTGTTGCCGTTCTTCTGGTCGTACTCGTCCTGGGTCATGACGTCGACCACGTTCACGGTCATCTCGATGACGTTCAGCCCCGTCATGTCCTTGATATCCTGGCCGACAACCTTTTTGATCTGGTCGAACACATCGGTGGCGGACTTGCCGTATTCCAGTACGATGTCCAGGTCGAGCTTCGTGTTCTTGTCGTCGACGACGTCGGCGTCCACGCCCTTCGTCTTGTCGTTGCCGCCCAGGCCCTCCTGCACGCGGGAGAGCAGGTTGCCCTTCATGTCGATGATCCCGTCGATCTTCTGGGCGGCCTTCGAGGAGATCTTCTCCACGACGTTCTCGTCGATAACGAGCTTGTACTGCGGCTCGGCCGGCACGCTGTCGGCCTGGTAGGAGCTGGCGCTCGCGTCCTGCCCTTCCATCGACGCGTACGGGTCGTACGTGCTCTTGGCGGAGGAGGAGGGCTTGGTCATGGTTGCTTGGGACATGGTGGTTCCTTTCTATCGTCAGGTGGTTGAAACCGGTTAGGGTGGCGTGACGGACATGCGGCCGGGCACGCCAGGGCTGCTAGCTGCTGATGCGTTCCAGGATGCCCTTCATGCGCTCGCGGGTTTTCTGGTCGCCGTCGCGGTAGCGGCCGATGACCACGCCCACGGCGGCGAACACCGCGAGCAGCACCGTTGGCCAGAAGCCTACGATGAGGATGAGCGCCGCGGCGACGAAGCCCACGATGCCGTAGAGCACCGTATGGCTGTGCTTCTCCAGGTAGGGTGCCGTGGCAGCGCGCATGCTGGCGAACATGACGGTCTTCCCTTCCTGGGCCTTCGCGGCCGCGTTCGTGATGACGTCGGAGGGCGTCTGCGCCTCGGGGCCCGGCGTCTTGTCCGCGCTCATGGTGGTGCCGGCGCCGGGGACGCCCACCTTGCGGGCGTCGGGGTTCGGTTTGGCCGGGTCGCCCTTCGCCGCCTTGGCCTGCTGTTGGGGCTGGTAGGCCTTGGCCGCGCCCGAGGCGGTGGAGCCCTGCTGCGCCGCGCTCTGCTTGGGCCGGCTCTGCTTGGCGTTCGCCTTGCCCGCGCCCGCCTTGGACGGGTTCTTCGTCATCGGGGCCGGATGTATGCGTATGGCCGATTGCGTCATGGTCGCACCTCCTTACTTGCCCACGGCATGGGCCGGCACCGGCTGCGTCTGGTGCTGGCGGTGCGTGTCTTCCGAGTACTTCGTGGCCTGCTGCGTGAACGCGGGCGTCACCACGTCGGCGTCGCCGGCGAAGGTGATGCGCACGGAATCCACCGGGTAGCCGGTGAACGCCTCGAGGGTCGAGGAGATCTCGTTCTGCAGCTTCGCGCCCAGCTCGCCCAGCTCGGCGTTGCGGCCGGGATCGATCTTGGCATGGATGGCCATGCGCGGATCGTGCTTGTTGGTGATATCGACCTTCACGTTGTCGGTCGACAGGCCGTGGTGCGCCTCCACCACGTGCTTCACCGTGGACTGGATGGCGTTCTGCGTGATGGCGATGCTGCCGTTGTCGCGCTCGATCTCAAGCTGCGAGTTCTTGCCCGGCGCGGTGAGCGCGCGGATGAGCACCACGAGCAGGCCCACCGCCGTGATGCCCAGGAGCACGGCTTCCACGACGTAGAACCAGGGCATGGCCATGAGCCACGCGATGGCGGGGAACAGCGGTTCCCACGCGAACCACAGGGCCGCGAGCACACCGATGCCGAGTACGGCAGCGACGACGAACACGATCATGCAGAAGCGCTTGAACTTTCCCATATATGCCGCCTTTCTTTCTCGTGCGCGCATCGCGGTGAGCGGCGCGCGGTCGGATGGAGTGCGACTACTCTAGGGGAAAGGATGGATGGCGGTAACCGCTTGTACGGAAGTGCGGCCGGACGATTGCCGGGCCGTTAAGGCGGGGCGCAAGACGTTCGCGCCCCGTCGGAATCGACCTGCAGGCGGACCTTGCCGATGCGCGCTCTTTGCGCGTCGAGCGGAGGGACAGCGCTTTGTGCTTGCCGACGAGAGGGTCCGCTGCGGGGCTTCTTAGCCGATAAGCTCTTCGCCGCGCAGCAGCTCCACGTCCACGAGGCTGCCGGCCTCGAAGCCGCGCTCGCCGATGGGGGAGACGCGCTGGGCGTTGCTGGCCATGCAGGCGGCCAGGTCGCCGGCCTTGAAGTTGAGGAATTCGGCGGTGTAGCCGGTGGGGTTCGCCGGATCGCCGTCGCGGGTCAGGTTCACGCGGGCGATGTTCGCCATCTGGGGCGGCCCGCCCACCGCGGCGGCTGCGCGGGCCTGCACGACGGGCGCTTTGCGCACGGGCACGCCCAGGAAGCGCGCGACGACGGCCTGCAGGCACCATTGCGTGCCGTAGTAGGCGGCCATCGTGGGGCCGGGCAGGTCGATGATGGGCTTGCCGTCGGCCACGGCCATCATGAGCGGGCGGCCCGGCACGGCGGCGATGTAGTGGTGCACCACGCGGCCGCGCGCCTCGATCATGCGCACGTTGAAGTCCTCCTCGCCCACGGCGGACCCCCCGTTGACCACCACGGCATCGGCTACGGCCAGCGCTTCGGCGAACGCCCGCTCAAGGGCGGCCTCGTCGTCGTGGACGATGGGGAAGACGAGGGGATCGGCGCCGTACTCGATGAGCATGTGCTTCACCATCAGGCTGTTCGTGTCTACGTTCTGGCCGCGGTGCGGCGCGATGCCGGCCGGCACGAGCTCGCTGCCGGTGGGTATGAACGCGATGCGCGGCTTGCGGCGCACGGGCACGAGCGTGATGCCGCCCATGGCAAGCGCCGCCAGGTCGGTCGGGCGGATGGGCAGGCCGGCCTTCATGAGCGGCGTGCCGGCTTTGATGGTGTCGCCCGCCTGGCGCACGTTCGTGCCGGGCTCGACCTGCACGTCGTCATCGAGAACGACCGAGCCGTCCGGCTGGAGGGCGGCCTTCTCTATCATGATGACGGCGTCGTAGGCGTCGGGGAAGTCGTCGCCGGTGTCGGCGCGCACGTAGTCGCGGCCGAGCTCCCAGGTGCTCGTGTCCGGCCGCCCTCCCGCGAACGCCGCCGACCTCACGGCGATGCCGTCGCACGCCGACGCGCGCACCACCGGCAGCGTGTTCGCCGATACCAGGTCACGCGCCGTCACGCGCCCTATGGCCTCGTCCAAGCTCACCAGCTCGGTGGCCGTCGCAGCTGCCGGCGGCTCCCAAGCGGCGAAGAAGTCCGCGAGCGCCTCCTCCCGCGACGGAAACCCCTGCATGATCTTCTCTCCCATGATGGCTCTCCCTGCTCGTGTGGATGTACTGGCCTTTATTATAGTACGTAAGAAATATTTTGATATCAGGATATTTAATCAGGAAGGAGGAACGAGAAAAGGAAGGGGCCGGCGGGGAAGGAGACGGCAAGCGCGCGGATCGGCTTAAAGGCACGCGAAAAAACGGTCATGTGCGAAATGCACTTGCGCACGAAACGCGCTTGCGCACGAAACGCGCTTGCGCACGAAACGCGCTTGCGCACGAAACGCGCTTGCGCACGAAACGCGCTTGCGCACGAAACGCGCTTGCGCACGAAACGCGCTTGCGCACGAAACGCGCTTGCGCACGAAACGCGCTCGAACACGAAAAAACGCGCTTGCGCGCGTTCCTTCGCGAATGTTTCACGTGAAACATTCGTTCGTTATTTGGTTGGCGGAACCGTGGCGCGAGCGTCCTACGCGTAGATCTCCTTCTCCACCACGAGGTCGTTCTTGATCTTGCCGACGAGCTTCTGCAGCGCATCGATGCAGTTCGGGCGGATATCGGCGCCGATCAGCACGTACATGATGGAATCGCCCACGTTGAGCACGCCCTCGTTCAGCCACGTGCGCACGTAGTATACCCCGGGCCACGTGAGCGCTTCCTTCTCGGCCGCCGCGACGCCCTCGGCATCGTACGAGAACTCCACCTGCGCCACGTCGCCCAGGCCCTCCACGCCTTCGCGCACGAGCTTCTTCGGCGTGATGCGCACGATGCCGTTATGGGCGAGGAACATGCCGCACTGCGCGGCCTGCGGATCCTGCTTCGCCTCTTTGAGCCACTGGTCGATGGACGGTTCTTGCTGAGCCATGATTCCCCTTTCTCGGTTTCGATAGCGCCATTATACGCTATCGAGGGCAATAAAAACACAGCAATCTAGTAGGAATATGAAAAACGGAGCTAGGCGCCAATATACGAACGGATGTTTCACGTGAAACATCCGGGAAGGCTGTCGCCGACCTGCGCCACGTAAGGGGGCCGTCGGTTGTGGGGGGGGGCTCGGCCGCTCATGAGGGCGCGTCTCGTTACAAGAAGTCGAAGCGACGTCTGCGGCTCACAGCGGGTCGGGTGCAGCACTGGCGAGGGTGCTGCAGGGCGGCGAGGCTCGGCGCGGGATGCTATAGGGCGGCGAGGCCGTAGCTACAGGGCGGCGAGGCCGTAATCGGTCATCTTCTCTATGAAGCGGGCGATATCCTGAGGGCTGTCGGCCATGTCGTTGCGCACCCACGAGCGGATGACCGCGAGGCAGCCGTTCGCCATGAACGTGTACAGGCGGTCGAGCTCTGCCTCGGGCAGGTCGGGGCGCTGCTGGCGCCATAGGGCGATGCTGCTCTCGCGCAGGGTCTCCACCACGCGCAGGGGGAACTCGGGGTCGCCGTGCTCGCCGAAGATGGCCTGGCACGAGCGCTCGTTGTCAACGATTATGCGGCAGATCTCGTTGCTGAACGCGCTGAGCGACTGGCTGGGCAGCGTGGTGCTCAAGGAGCGCATGATGGTGTGCGCCAGGTCGCGCTCGATCTCCTCGTGCAGGTCGAAGAGGTCGCGGTAGTGCGCGTAGAACGTGGCGCGGTTGACGTTGGCCTGCTCGCACAGCTCCTTCACGGTGATCTTCGCCACCGGCTTCTCTACGAGCAGGTCGAGGAACGCTTCGCGCAGCAGCAGCTTCGTGAGCCGTACCCGATGGTCCTGCTTCATGATCGCCCGCCTTTCGCTCGCCCGGCCCGCCGGTTCCCTTGCCGCCCCGATCGCTCGTCGACCGCCTTACGCCCATTGCTTTCGACCAGTGCTTGCCTGCCCCTTGTCCGTCCGCCGCCCGATTGCTTGCCGGCCGCCTGTCTTTTCGCCGTCATTGTGCAATTTTTCGGTAACGTCCGACATCAGAGGCAAAAGTGTCGATTTGCCGACACATCTGAAAAGATCATCGGTTGAAGATTCGGCATAATGCAATATAACAGTATCAGCGAAAGATAATCAACATGGTGTTGCCAAGCCGGAGCGGTCGCGTCGACTGCTCTGATTGAAGGGTCGCACCGGTGGCAGGAAGGGCGCATCAGTGGAGCGGTTCAGCGCGTTCGTCACGGATCATCGCGCCCCTATCGTGGGGGTGGCGCTGGTGCTTGCCCTGCTGTCGGGCATCGCGGCACTGTTCGTTCCCATCAACTACGACCTGACGTCCTACCTGCCCAAGTCGGCGGAGTCCACGCGTGCGCTCGAGGAGATGGATGCCGAGTTCGACGCAGCCGTGCCCAACGCGCGCGTCATGGTGAACGGCGTAGACGTGGAGCAGGCCCTCGCGTTCAAGCAGCAGCTGGCGGATGCGCCCGGCATAGAGGGCGTGCTATGGCTGGACGACGTGGTTGACCTGGGCACGCCGCTTGAGATGCTGGACCCCGCCGCCGTGGATCAGTACTACCGCGACGGCCACGCGCTGTTCGACGTGACCGTGGCAAACGGCCAGGAGACCGAGGCGCTCCAAGCCATCTACGACATCGTGGGCGAAGACGGCAACGCCACCGGCCAGGCCGTGAACACGGCCGAGTCCAAGGCCATGGCCGGCGGCGAGGTGGCCAATGCGTTCGCCATCCTGGTGCCGCTCATCCTGCTGATCTTGGTGCTGTCCACCACCTCGTGGATCGAGCCGGTGTTCTTCCTGCTAGCCATCGGCGTGTCGGTGCTGCTCAACATGGGTACGAACATCTTCTTGGGCGAGGTGTCCTACATCGCGTTCACCATCGCGCCCATCTTGCAGCTGGCGGTGTCGCTGGACTACGCCATCTTCCTGCTGCACGCGTTCCAGCGGGCGCGCGAGGGAGAGCCCGACCCGGTGCGGGCTATGCGCACGGCCATGAGGCAAAGCTTCTCCGCCATTGCCGCCTCGGCCGCCACCACGCTGTTCGGCTTCGCGGCGCTCGGCTTCATGCAGTTCCGGATCGGCGCCGACCTGGGTATCACGCTGTGCAAGGGCATCGTGTTCTCGTTCTTGTGCGTGGTGGTGTTCCTGCCGGCGTTCACGCTGGTGGCCTACAAGCTTATCGACAAGACGAAGCACCGCCGGTTCCTTCCCACGTTCAAGGGTGTGGGGAAGGTGCTGGCGCCGCTGCGCATTCCCGTGTTCGCGCTCGTGCTGCTGCTGGTGGTGCCGTGCTTCCTGGCGCAGGCGAACACCTCGTTCACCTACGGCATGGGATCGACCGAGGGCAGCCAGACCCGTGTGGCGCGCGACACCGAGGCCATCAACGATGCGTTCGGCCAGTCCACGCCCGCCGTGGTGCTGGTGCCGAAGGGCGACATAGGCCGCGAGCTGGAGCTGGCCGAGCGGCTTGAGCAGATCCCGCACGTCACGAGCGTGCTGTCGTATCCCACCGCCGTGGGCGCGGCCATCCCCACCGGGTTCCTGGACCCCGCCGTCACCGAGCAGTTCTACTCGGAGCACGATGCGCGCATCGTGGTGTACGCGGACACGGAGTCAGAGGGGACGGAGGCCTTCGCCGTGGTGGAGCAGGTGCGCGCCGCGGTACACGACCTGTACGGGGATGCGGGCCTCGTCACCGGCATGGCGGCAAGCCTCTACGACATGCGCACTGTGGTGACGGAGGACAACCAGGTGACGAACCTCATCGCCATTGCGGCCATCCTGCTGGTGCTGGTGCTGACGTTCAAATCCGCCACGCTCCCCGTCATCCTCATCGCCACCATCGAGTCGGCCATCTTCCTGAACCTGGCCGTGCCGTACTTCACGGGCGATTCGCTGAACTACCTGGGCTTTTTGGTTATCAACACCGTGCAGCTGGGTGCCACGGTGGACTACGCCATCCTGTTCACCGACACGTACCGCAAGCATCGGCGCAGCATGCCGCCGCGTCAGGCGCTGGCGCGCACGCTGGGCACGTCGTTCCAGAGCATCCTGGTGTCGGCGAGCATCCTCACCTCGGCGGGGCTCGTGCTGTGGCTCACGTCCACGAACAACATCGTGTCGCTTTTGGGCTTGCTGCTGGCACGCGGGACGCTGCTGTCGTTCTTCCTCGTGGTCACGTTCCTGCCGGCCGCGTTGCTCATATTCGACAAGCTCATCGCAAAGACCACGTGGCATGCGGGCTTCTTCCGCGGCGGCGGGCATTTGGAAACGGAAAAGGAGGCTGGCTCATGAGGCTTCTGAAGAGAACGGCATCGGCGCTGCGTTCGGGGTCGGGCAAGACTGACGATACCGAGAGAAGAGACAGCGACGCGGCAGCTTCTGGCGAAGCGGTGCGTATGGCCGGGCCGCGGGAGGGGCGTTCGGCCCGCTGCGCGCGGAAGGCGCGGGCGCGTTTGGGCGCGGCGTTCTCGCTCGTGCTGGCGGGCACGTTGGCTATCGGGCTGTGCGGCGGCTCGCCTGCGACGATCGCGGCTTTAGCGGCGGAGGGCGGTGCGGCGGCGAGCGCTGCGGCGGCCGGGGCGGCCGTCAACGACACGCCCAAGGAAGAAGTGGTGTACGCGCGGTTGTCTGCGGCGGGAGCCGTGGACAACGTGTACGTGGTGAACGTGCTCAAGCCGAATGCGCCGGGGACGGTGGTCGATTACGGACCGTACACCGCCGTGCAGAACCTCACCGACGCGAGCGGCATCGAGCAGCAGGGCGATGCCGTGTCGGTGGACGTCGCCGAGGACTCGCTGAGCTACCAGGGAGACTTGGGCGCGGCAGCGCTGCCGTGGGACGTGTCGGTGACGTACGAGCTTGACGGCAAGCGCGTGGACGCGACCGACCTGGGCGGTGCGAGCGGCAAGCTGGCCATCATCGTGACTACGAAGAAGGACGCCTCGGTCGACCCGGCGTTCTTCGACAACTACCTGCTGCAGATCACCGTCCCGTTCGTGTCGGACCAGGTGAAGGAAGTGGCGACTGAGGACGGCCAGATCGCGCTCGCCGGCTCGAACACGCAGGTCACGTTCACGGGCATGCCCGGCAAGGACGGCACGTTCAGGGTCGAGGCCCAGGTGAGCGGCTTCACGATGAGCGGCATCACGTTCGCTGTCGTGCCGTTCTCCATGGGCATCGAGACACCGGACACGACGGAGCTCGTGTCCGGGTTCCGCCAGCTTGGCGACGGCGTGGGCGAGCTCAAGGCCGGCGCCGACGGCCTGGCGAGCGGGGCAAGCGACCTCGCGGCGGGCGTGGGCCAGGTAGCGGGCGGCGTGGACGGCCTCGCGGCAGGCGCCGGCCAGCTGGTCGGCGGCGCGAACGAGCTCACAGGAGGCGCGCAGGGCGTGGCTGCGGGAGCGCAGGGGCTTGCGGAAGGGGCTGCGGGACTGAGCGGCGGTTTGGGCGCATATCAAAATGGCTTGTTGGCCCAAGCGCAGGCGCAGCAAGACCAGGCCGAGGACATCGACACATTGCAGCAGGAGTTGCAGGTAGCTATTGGCACTTACACATTTACCTATCAGGCTGTTTACCAGACGTTAATTGATGCGCAGGTGCCGCCCGACCAGGCTAAGCAGCAGGCGCTCGTGGCGGACGCGGTTCGTGCGGCTGCGCAGGGCATTGGCGCCGTGGTCCAGCGCATTGGCACGGCTTCCGGTTCGCTGGGAGCTGCCGATGCGCTTAAGGGTGCTGCTTCGGGCCTTGGGTCCGGCGCTGACCCGCAGAGTTTGATGGGCGGCGCTGCGGCGCTTTCATCAGGCGCCTCTTCCCTCGCTTCCGGCGCCTCCCAGCTCGCCGCCGGCGCGGGCGCCCTTGCCTCGGGCACGTCCGAGCTCGCCTCCGGCGCGAACCAGGCGGCTTCGGGCGCGGGTCAGCTGTCGGCCGGTGCAGGCCAGCTGTCCTCGGGCGCTCGGCAGCTTGCCGACGGAACCGGCACGCTGTACGAGGAAGTGCAGGGCATTCCCGCCAAGGTGCAGGAAGAGATCGACGCCATGATGGCCGACTACGACAAGAGCGATTTCAAACCGGTGAGCTATGCCAGCGCGAAGAACACCAACGTCTCGCTCGTGCAGTTCGTCATGTCCACCGATCCCATCGAGGCCCCGTCGCACGAGGAGCCGGCAGTCGAAGAGCCCGAGCAGGGCATTTGGGACCGCCTGCTTGCCTTGTTCGGGTTGGCATAGGGCTTTCTCGGGTAAGGCCCGCAGCCGTCCTTTGGAAAGGTGCCAGGGCGCTGGAAAGGGCATGATCGAGCAGCGTTCGCCATGGTGGAAAACCCTGCTTGGGATTCGGATGGTTTGGTGGAGAAGCCAGGGCGCCGCGCCCTTACGTGCGGCGCCCTGGCTTTTTCGTGCCTGTTGCGCTGGTTCTTGCAGGTTTGCCGATGGCCAACCGTCCGAATCTTGCACGCCGACCGTCAGAACCTTGCCGATTCGCCGTCCGAACCTTGCGCGGATATCCCCAGAACGCCGTCCGAACCTTGCACGAAAGACGCTGCGAAAAATAATATCTGAACAGGAAATTTACCACCTTCCCACCACCTCTTCGTCAGCGTAGAATGCACGATGCCGGCGGTGTCCGTGTTCGGGTGGCGCTTCCTCGAAGGGAGTGGTGCCTATGAGCATCGTTCTTGAAATCCTTTACGCCATAGCGGCGGTGGCCACGATCGGGAGCTTCCTTCACGATCTGTGGACGGACTATAAAGAACACGGACGAAGCAGGGAGGGATCCAGCAAGGAAGCTGAGATAACAAAAGACCGGGACTAAGCCCGGTCTCCCGCAATACCTGCGCCGCCCGAGCTGGATGGTGTAGCTGCCTAAGTCTCGCCGTCCTGGGCACCGCCGGTAATCCGCATTATAAGGAGCAGCGAGCGTTTCTGCAATATGCTTGAGCAGCCAATTCGACGCACCGGCAAGCGCATCCGCGCGCATTCGCACGTTGCCTCCCCTGCGCGCCCCGGCCTCCGGCTTTCCGCTTCGTGCTCTTCGCCGAGCGCGTCTCGTCCGGCAGCTGCACGTCGCGAAACACGCTGCTCGCCGTGTAATATTCCTCTTTTTAGCCCATCTGAAAACCGCCTCTCCCACGGCAATGCTAGACTGGGTGAATTCTCTCTGCAACACGATGGACACGAAAGGAACGCGCATGTCCCTACCTGCGGCAGACACGAGCAAGCAGCCCGACAACCGCACCACCATGGAGCTGGGCGCGGTGCTTCCCCTCACGGCCGAAGTGCGCGACGAGCACCTGTTCGTCGGTGGCGTCGACATGGTGGAGCTCGCGCGCGAGCAGGGCACGGCGCTCTACGTCATGGACGAGCGCGACATGCGCACGCGCATGGAAACCTACCTCGAGGCATTTCGCAGCCGCTACGGCAACGCCGACGTCGTCTACGCCAGCAAGGCGTTTCTCAACAAGGAGGCCGCGCGCGTCGTGAACGAAGAGGGCCTGTGCCTCGACGTTTCGGGTGGCGGCGAGCTGGCGTGCGCGCTGGCCACGGGCTTCCCGGCCGAGCGCATCTTCATGCACGGCAACAACAAGACGCCGCAGGAGCTGCGCGAGGCCATCCAGGCCGGCGTGGGCCGCATCGTCATCGACAGCCGCATCGAGCTGCGCCGCATCTCGGAAATCGCCGGCGAGCTGGGCGTCGAGCAACCCGTCTATATGCGTATCACGCCTGGCGTGGAGGCCGACACGCACCAGTACATCCGCACGGGCTGCGAGGACTCGAAGTTCGGCTTCACCATGCGCGAGGACTTCGCGTTCAAATGCGTGAAGGACGTGCTCGCCGCGCCCAACGTGCGTCTGGCGGGCCTGCACTGCCATATCGGCTCGCAGATCTTCGCGCTGCACTCGTACCCGGAGGCCGTCGAGGTCATGGTGGACCTCATGGCGCGCATCCGCGAAGCGTACGGCATCGAGCTTTCCGAGCTGGACATGGGCGGCGGCCTGGGCGTGGCCTACACGGCCGACGACAAGCCCGCCTCCATCGACGAGTTCGCCGAAACCATCACCGCGGCCGTGCGCACCGCCTGCGCCAAGCACGGCATGCCCGAGCCGCGGCTGCTCGTGGAGCCGGGCCGCAGCCTGGTGGCCACGGCGGGCGTGACGCTGTACACGGTGGGCATCATCAAGACGCTGCCGAACATCCGCAAGTACGTGGCGGTGGACGGCGGCATGTCCGACAACATCCGCACGGCGCTCTACCACGCCGACTACGAGCCGGTCGTCGCCAACAAAGCGGCCCAGCCGCGCACCGAGATCGTCACCATCGCCGGCAAGCACTGCGAAAGCGGCGACGCCGTGGTCATCGACATGCCCATGCAGCGCCCCGACCTGGGCGATGTCGTGGCCGTGTTCGGCACGGGCGCGTACAACCACACCATGTCGAGCAACTACAACGGCCAGCCGCGCCCGGCCGTCGTGTTCGTGAAGGACGGCGAGGCTCGCGTGACCACGCGGCGCGAAACGTACGAGGACCTCTACAGTCGAGACATTTAGGAGCAGCAACATGACGGTTAAACTTGGACTCGTGGGAACCGGCACCGTGGGCGGCGGGTGCATCGACATCCTGAAGAACCACCGCGAGGAATTCAAGCGCCACTACGGCATTGACGTGGAGTTGGCGCGCGTGTGCTCGCGCAACCCCGAGCAGGCTATCGAGCACGGCGTGGAGGACATCTTCACGCAGGACTTCCACGACATCCTGGACGACTCGGACATCGACATCGTCATCGAGCTCATCGGCGGCACCACCGTGGCGCGCGACGTGGTGCTGGGCGCCCTCCGTGCCGGCAAGAACGTGGTCACGGCGAACAAGGCGCTCATGGCCACGCACGGCGAGGAGGTCATGCGCACCGCCGAGGAAGCGGGCAAGGAGATCGCGTTCGAGGCCAGCGTGGGCGGCGGCATCCCCATCATCGATCCGATGAAGCACTCGCTCATCGCGAACCGCATCGATTCCGTTATGGGCATCGTGAACGGCACGACGAACTACATGCTCACCCGCATGGCCGAGGACGACATGCCCTATGCCGACGTGCTGGCCGAGGCGCAGGCGAAGGGCTTCGCCGAGGCCGATCCCACGGCCGACGTCGACGGCCTGGATGCAGCGGCGAAGATCGCCATCCTAGCTTCCATCGCCTTCAACTCGCGCGTTACCATCGACGACGTGCACGCCGAGGGCATCCGCAACATCACGCCGCTCGACCTGGAGATAGCGAAGGACATGGGCTACTGCGTGAAGCTCCTGGCCCACGCGCACCGCACCGAGGAGGGCATCGACGTGCGCGTGCACCCCACCATGCTGCCGCTTTCGCACCAGCTGGCCACCGTGAACGGCGTGTACAACGCCATCTACGTGGTGGGCGACGCCGTGGGCGAGACGATGTTCTTCGGCGAGGGCGCGGGCTCCGGCCCGGCCGCGAGCGCCGTCATGGGCGACGTGCTGGAGGTAGCGCGCCACCTGCAGGCCGGCATCCCGCCGTTCGTGGGCTGCACCTGCACCGACAAGCTGCCGCTCGTGCCCATGGAAGAGCTCAAGACCAAGTATTACATCCGCTTCGCCGTGGCCGACCGCTCCGGCGTGCTGGCGGCCATGGCCGGCGTGTTCGCCAGCCACGACGTGAGCGTGCACTCGGTCATCCAGCGCGGCAAGAAGGACGGCAACAGCGTGGACATCACGTACGTCACCCACACCGCCCGCGAGAAGAGCGTGCGCGCCGTGCTCGCCGACATCGCCAAGCTCGACGACGTGCTGCGCGAGGAGCCGAGCGTCATCCGCGTGGAGGATTAGCGGCGTGCGGGCGAAACAGCCCGCAAAACCGAAGGTATGCACAAGGGCGGGGTCTGCAAAAGCGGGCCCCGCTTGCGTTGCGGCGCCGGCGCTTTGCCGCGGATTTTTCAGTCGTAAACCTCGTTATTCCTGATAGACGTTGATTTTATGTCTAAGAACGCCCAAAAAATGCTTACAATTGTAAAGAACGGCCCGCAAGCCTTCAAAGGGGAGCTGCCGCGGGCTTTGCTGCGACGGACGGGGAGAGGGGCCTATGGAGCCAGTGGTCGGCAAAGCGGGGACCGGCGTTTACGTTGTCGACAACGAGTACCGCATTGCCTATTTCAACGAGGTGCTGGAGCACTTCTACCCCGATTTGCAGCTGGGCAGCCCGTGCTACCGCGAGCTGTGCGGAAGGACCGCCCCGTGCCCCGGCTGCCCCTTGGGCGCGACCCTCGGAGACAAGACGCTCTTCTTCAACCGGTTGATCCAGACGTGGGTTGAAGTCGAGGCTGCCGACATCGAATGGCCCGGTTTGGGCGCGTGCCACCTCCTCTTGTGCCACGAGATCGACCAAAACGACAAGAGCCTGCCGTTCAAGCTTGCCGGCTCGGCCGGCTACGACGAGCTGTTCGAGCTCAACCTCACGGCCAATGCCTACCGCAGCCTCTACCATATCGAGGGCAAGCACGCCACGTCGGAGCGTACCGGCGTTTTGGACGGCATGCTCGAGGATGTGGGGCGCCGCATGATTCATCCCGATGACCTGGCGGCGTTCAACGAGTTCTGGAACTTGGATACCCTGCGCGCCCGCTTCGCCGACGCCGCGGCGAAGGACGCCAACGGCGGCATGCTGCGAGATCGTTTTCGCAGGAAACAGGCCGAGGGCGGATGGCGCTGGATCCAGCAGCTCGTGGTGCCGCTGCCGTGCAGTCCCGGCGAGGACGAGCTCGCCCTGTGCTTTATCCAGGATATCGAAGGCGAATTGTGGGACGATCCGGCCCTGTTCATGCGGTTCGCCCCTTCTCCCATCGACCCGATGACGGGCTTGCTCACGCGAGTCTCCTTCTTCAGCGCCGCTGCCGAGTTGCTTGCCGCGCATCCCGACCAACCGTATTGCCTCATGGCTATCGACGTCGAGCATTTCAAGCTGTTCAACCAATGGCACGGAGAGCAGGCGGGCGACAGCCTCCTCAAGGAAATCGCCGGGCTCTTGTCGCAGGCCGAACGTGACTACGGGGCGGTGGCGGGCTACCTTCTGGGTGACGATTTCTGCATTGCGATGCCCGATCGGCCCGCTCTGGTAGAGGAGCTGCAAGGCAAGATCACCGACTGCGTGCGCCGCGTCAGCAAGGAGATGGCCTTCCTTCCCTCCTTCGGCTTGTATGCCGTCGTCGACCCCGCGTTGCCGGTCAGCACCATGTATGACCGCGCGCTCGTGGCACTCGATTCGGTCAAGGGCAACTACGCCCAGTTCACGGGCTGGTACGAAGAGGACATGATGGAGAAGATGGAAGAGGACCACACCCTTCTCCTCGAGGTCCAGCGGGCGCTGTCCGAGGGCGAGTTCGTGTTCTATGCCCAGCCGAAGTGCAACATAGCCACCGGTAAGATAGTCGGCCTGGAGTCGCTCGCCCGCTGGATGCATCCCGAGCGTGGCGTGATCCCGCCGGCGCGGTTCATGCCCGTGCTCGAGCGCAACGGTTTGGTCACGGCGCTCGACCTGCATATATGGGAACAGGTATGCAGGGCTTTGCGCTCCTGGATCGACGCTGGGCGCACGGCCGTGCCCATATCGGTCAACGTGTCGCGGCGCGATGTTTACGCCGTCGACGTGGTGGACGCCCTCAAGGGGCTCGTTGCTAAGTACCGGATCGACCCGAAGCTGCTCTCCGTTGAAATCACCGAGAGCGCCTACGTCGAGGACTACCAGATTATCTCCCGGCTGGTGGACGAGTTGCGCGCAGCCGGGTTCGCGGTGCACATGGACGATTTTGGCAGCGGGTACTCGTCGCTCAACATGTTGAAGGACTTGAACGTCGACGTGCTCAAGCTGGACATGAAGCTGCTCGACGTGGAGGGGAGCCAAGCGCGCAAGGGCAAGAGCATCCTGGAGTCCATCATCACGATGGCGCGCTTGGTGGATCTGCGGGTCATTGCCGAAGGCGTGGAGACCGAGGAGCAGCGCGACTTCCTGATGAGGGCAGGCTGCCTGTACGCCCAAGGCTACTACTTCTACCGCCCGATGCCGCCCGAGGAGTTCGAGCCGATCATCGCCAATCCGGCGAACGTCGACTATCGCGGGCTCCAGGCCGACCGCATCGAGCAGCTTCAGCTGCGCCAGCTGTTGAGCGACAGCGTGCTAAGCGATGCCATGATGGACGACATCCTCGGGGCCATCGCCTTCTACGACGTGCACGACGGCGAGGTTGAGCTGGTGAGCGCCAACCAGCAGTACTGCCGCCTGACGGGGATCAACCCCATCGATCTGGAAGAGCGTCGCCACCGCATTACGCGCCTGGTGTACGAGGACGACTGGCTCGATTTCCTGGAAGCGTTCGAGGAGGCGTACCGGAAGGCGCCGGCCGGCGCGAAGGTCGACATGCGCCGCCTTAAGCCCGACGGCTCCACGGCCCATATTCATCTAAGAGTGTTCTACCTGCGTAAACGCGATGGTCACCGCTTCTATTACGGTTCGCTCGCCGACGTGACCGAGCAGGTGCGCCAGGCGCGGCAGCTTGAATCGTCCCAACGCGCGCTGTCGGCCGTAGTGGGGGTCTCGAACGCCGACAGGGCGTTCATGAGCTTGGCCGAGGAGAACCGCCGCACGGCTTCGGCCATCTTCGCGCAGATGTCGCCCGGCGGCATGATCGGCGGATACTGCGAGGACGGATTCCCCCTTTACTTCGCCAACGCGGCAATGGTGGAGCTGCTGGGGTACGAATCCTACGACGAACTGGCGGAGGCCATCGACTGGCACGTGGGCAACACCATCTACCCCGACGACCTGGCTGCCGTGCAGGAGGATATCGGGCCGGAGTACTATCCGGGGCTCGAGTACACCACCACCTACCGCATGCCGAAGAAGGACGGGACATGGTTCTGGACGCTCGACAAGGGCAAGGTGGTGGAGGCGGAAGACGGCCGCTTGGCCATTGTGAGCGCCTGCACGGACATCTCCGAGGTCATGGCGGCCCAGCAGCAGTTGGCCGAGCGCAACGAGCTGCTTCTGGGCCAGAACCGCGAACTCGCGTTCTTGAACGAGGATATGCCCGGCGGCTACCACCGCTGCGCCGACGCGCCCGGTTTCGAGTTCCTGTACGTGAGCGATCGTTTCGTGGAGATGTTCGGATACTCCCGCAAGGAGCTCAAGGAGGTCTTCGACGACAAGTTCCAGAACATGGTGCATCCCGATGATCGCGATGCCGTGGCAGCGGGAGTTGCCGCCATGCGCGAGGGTCGGGCCGACGATGCCGAGCAGCTGGAATACCGCATGAAGTCGAAGCATCGCGGATACCTGTGGGTGGTCGACCAGAGCCGTTACCTGCGCTACGAGGGCGTCTCGTTCTTGCAGGGCGTTGTCGTCGACGTGACCGAGACGGTTGAGCTGCGCAACGCCATGCGCATGCTCGTCGATCACACGCTCAACGACATCGTGCTCGTCAGCTGGACCGACCGCGCGCATGCGCGCTTCGAGGTTATCGCCGACGGCATCTCGCGCAAATGCGGCTATGCGGGCGATGCGCTGGCCCGCATGCTTGAGCAGCGCTTGTGCGCCGAAGATTCGCGCACGGGCCGCAGGATGTTCGACGAGGTTGCTGGCTCGATCGAGGCGGGCGCGGATTCCACCTTCGTCGTGGAGGCCGCTCACCCTGCCGTTCCCTCTATCTGGATCCGCTGCGAGGTACGGCGCGTGGAGGGTTGGGACAAGGGAAGATGCGGCGAAGAAGGCAGGGGCTACCAGGCGCTTTGCCTTATCACCGATGTGACCGCGCTCAAAAAACGCGAGCAGGAGCTCTGGCTTGCCCGCCGCAAGCTTGAGGGCGTGCTGCGCCTGGCCGGCATCAACAGCTGGGAGTGGGACCTCGGAAAGAATCGGCTGATCGTGATGGACAACGAGCTGTCGCGCCGTTCGTTCGGCCGAATAGGGCGGCGGCATGGGGGCTGCCTGGTGTTCGACGGTCCCTTCAACGAGGAGGCCGGCTGCAGCTGCATTCCCGAAGAGCACAGGGAGGAATTCTTCGCGTTTTTCGACCGTATCGAGGCGGCGGGCGACCACGAGCTCCTGGAATCCGAGATCCCGTTCATCCTCGACGACGGGTCGGTGGTGTGGTTCGAGACGAAGTGCGAGACGGTTCGCGACAGCCAGGGCGAGCTCGTAGAGGCGGTGGGCTACTACGCCGATGTGACCGACCGGGTAGATGCGCGCTGCAAAAGCGAGGCCGACAGCGAGGCTATCGAGAGCCTGCGCGAGCAACGGCTGAAGCTGGTCAAAATGGCCGAAACCGATGCGCTGACCGGGCTTTACAATCGCCAGACCGCCATACCGCGTATCGAGGAGCGCCTAAAGGCACGAGGGTGCGGGCACCAGGGCGAGCCGTGCGCCCTGATCATGTTGGACATGGATCGTTTCAAGCAGGCAAACGACGTGTTCGGGCATGCGTACGGCGACGAGGTGATAGCCACGATGTCCGCCGCGCTCAAGGCGTCGTTCCCCCGGGATATCGTGTGCCGCATGGGCGGCGACGAGTTCATGGTTTGGTGCGAGCACGCGAGCGTGCGTACCCTTGAGGAAACGCTGGAAAAAACGCTCGCCGCCATGGAGATCCAACGTATCTCGGGCGGACGGGAGTTCCTGTTCTCAGTGTCTGCCGGCTATGTGCTGGCCCCCCAAGACGGTATGACGTTCGACGAGCTGTACCAAAAGGCCGACGCCGCCCTGTTCGCGGCGAAGATGAGGGGCCGACGCTCGTTCGCCCGCTTCGAGGAGAGCATGAGCGGGGTGCGCTATGAGTTGGCCGAAGAGGGCGGCTTGGCGTAAGGGTCGTGCAAGGAGGCGGCGTGGACGGCACGGCGGCAGTCCGCCGCCGCCGGCTCCTGCCCGGCGTTGCAGACCTGTGGCCGTCTTGTGACCGTAACGTTTCGATTGGGTGACGGCGCGACGAATCGGCGCGAATAGTCTTATTTTATAACTAAATGGATTTCGCCGCCCGAGGGCGCCCGAGAGGCGGGCGGGGGAGGCGAAGGGAAAGGCTCAACGTGAGAGGTTTCTTCGAACGCCTGCAGTGGAAGATGGCCGCCTGGATGCAGGGTCGCAACGGCGTCGACGGATTGTCGAACTTCCTCATGGGCGTGGGTATCATACTGCTCATCGCCTCGGTGATTCCGGGGCTCGACTTGCTGTCGTGGCTGGTGCTGGCGGTTCTCGCGGTGGCGCTGTTCCGCAGCTTCTCGAAGAACATCGCGGCGCGCTCGAAGGAGAACGCGGCGTTCGAGCAGGCTGTTCAGAAGCCCAAGCGCTGGATTGCGCTTCAGCGCAAGGCGTGGGCGAACCGCAAGACCACGCGTTACTTCAAGTGCAAGGGCTGCGGTACCGTGCTGTCCGTGCCGCGCGGCAAGGGCACGCTGCGCGTGGTGTGCCCGAAGTGCAAGACCGAGACGACGAAGAAGTCGTAAGGGACCCCCGGTGGACATCAACGAGTTCAAGCGCGCGTTCTTCGACGTGGCCTGTGACATGCAGAAGCTGCTGCACGACCTGGTGGCCCCGGCATGCCAGCGAAACGGGCTCACGCTCCAGCAGATGCACGTGCTGGTTGAGCTGGTGAGCGCGCCGGGACAAACGTCCACCCAGCTTAGCGAGCGTGCGGGCATCCTGCGCACGAACTTCTCCAGCGTGTGCCACAAGCTGGAGGAGCGGGGCCTGGTGGAGCGCCGCCGCAGCGACCGCGACCGTCGCGCCTTCGAGCTGCGTGCCACCGACGAGGGCCGGGAGCTGCTGGCCCGTATCGACGCCGACATCAGGCGCTGCTACGGCCCGGCATTCGAGAACGAGCCGCCGGAGACGTTCGACGCCATCCTTGTCGGGTTCCGGGCGCTCAACTCGTTCGCTGCGAAGCTGGAGCGCTAGCATGTTCGGTTACGTGATGCCCCGCATGGAGGACCTGACGCAGGAGGAGCGCGAGCGCTACCATGCGGCGTACTGCGGCGTGTGCCGTGCGCTGGGCGAGCGGTTCGGCCAGCGCTGCCGGGTGGCGCTCACCTACGACATGACGTTCCTGGCGCTGCTGCTGGGCTCGCTCTACGAGCCGGAGGAGCGGCAGGGCAGCAAGCGCTGCGCGCCGCACCCGGTGCGCCCCCATGCGTACCTCGGCTCGGAATGCGTCGACTACGCGGCCGACATGACCGTGGCGCTGGTGTACCACAAGTGCCTGGACGACTGGCGCGACGACCGAAGCGGCTGGGCGCGCACCTACGCCTTCCTGCTGGAGAAGGCGTACCGCGAGGTGGGCGCGCGCCATCCGAAGGCGTGCGCGGCCATCGAGGAGGGGCTGGCCGACATCGGGCGCCTGGAGGAGACCGCCGCCGCGGCCGTATCTTCCGGCAACACGACCGCGGCGCCGCCGCCCGACGCGGCGGCCAACCGGTTCGGCGCGCTGCTGGGCGAGGTGTTCGCCTGGCGCGACGATTTCTGGGCCGCGGGCCTGCGCAGCCTGGGGGCGAAGCTGGGCAAGCTCGTGTACGTGATGGACGCGGCGCTGGATAGGGAGGACGACCGGGCATCGGGCAGCTACAACCCGCTCGTGGCGCTCGATGCGCAGCCGCAGGATGTGCGCGAGGACTTGGAGCTGCTGGCCGCCGACGCCGCCGCGGCGTTCGAGAAGCTGCCGCTCGAGCGCGATGTGCGCGTGCTGCGCAGCGTGCTGTACGCGGGAGTGTGGCAGAAGTACTACGCGAAAGAAGCGAAGGAAGCAAAGAAGGCGAAGAAGGCAGGGCAACCGGGCCAGGCGAAGGAGCCGACGCACGTGCAAGAAGAACATCAGGAGGCGTATCGTGGCTGAGAACCCCTACGACGTGTTGGGTGTGAGCCGCGACGCCTCGCTCGACGAGGTGAAGAAGGCATACCGCAAGAAGGCGCGCGAGAACCACCCCGACCTCAACCCGAACGACCCGGCGGCGGCCGAGCGCATGAACAAGATCAACGAGGCGTACGACCGCATCGTGAACCCGGAGAAGTACGCGGCGCGCGACCGGCGCGCGGCGGCGAGCAACCCGGGCGCCGGCTACGGCGCGGGCGGCGCAGCGGGAGGCGCAGGTTATGCCGGCGGCACGGGCACGGGAGGTGCCGGCGGTGCGGGCGGCACCGGGCAGAACCCCTATGGCTCCGAAGGTCCCTACGGCTGGACGGGCGGCTTCGGCTTCGACTTCGACGATCTGTTCGGGTTCGGCGGCCCGGGCGGCGGCGCCCGCGGGCCCATCCACCCCGAGGCGTCGGCTGCCGACGGGCCCGCTATCCGCAGCGTGATCGACGCCATCAACGCCGGCCGGTTCCAGCAGGCCATCGACCAGCTGAATGCCGTGACGAGCGATGGCCGCAACGCGCGCTGGTACTACCTAAGCGCTCTGGCCAACGACGGCGCCGGCAACTCGCTCATGGCACTGGAGCAGATACGCCGCGCCGTGCGCCTGGACCCGAACAATCCGGACTACCAGCGCGCCCAGCGCCAGTTCCAGCAGGCCGGGCAGACCTACCAGCAGGAGGGGCAGGCCCAGGGATTCAGCATGGGCATCGACCCCATGACCCTCTGCTGCGGCATCTGGTGCTGCGGCCCGGCCCTCTGCCGCCTGTGCGTGCCCTTCGGGTTTTAGAGTATAGCTAGCGAAAGGAAGCGAAGCATGACAGCGACGATAGGCATCGATCTGGGAACCACGAACAGCTGCGCGGCGACGGTGGAGGGCGGGCGTCCCGCCATCGTGCCCAACGCGGAAGGCGAGCGCACCACGCCGAGCGTGGTGGCGTTCTCGAAAGACGGCGAGCGCCTGGTGGGAGCTATTGCCGCCCGGCAGGCGGCCGTGAACCCCGACCGCACCATCGCGTCCGTGAAGCGCCGCATGGGCAGCGACTGGCGCGCTGCCATCGACGGCAAGGCGTTCACGCCGCAGGAGCTGTCGGCCATGATCCTGCGGAAGCTCCGCCGTGATGCCGAGGCCTTTCTCGGCCAGGACGTGACGCAGGCCGTCATCACCGTGCCCGCCTACTTCGATGACGCGCAGCGCCAGGCCACGAAGGACGCCGGCAAGATCGCGGGCCTCGACGTGCTGCGCATCATCAACGAGCCCACGGCCGCGGCGCTGGCCTACGGCCTGGACAACGGCACGCCGCAGAAGGTGATGGTGTATGACCTGGGCGGCGGCACGTTCGACGTGTCCATCATCGAGATCGGCGACGGCGTCATCGAGGTGCTGGCCACCTCCGGCGACAACCACCTGGGCGGCGACGACTTCGACGAGCGCGTGGCGAGCTACCTGCTGGACGCCTTCCAGCGCGAGCACGGCGAGGACCTGCGCCGCAACCCGATGGCCGTGCAGCGCGTGCGCGAGGCGGCCGAGCAGGCGAAGAAGGAGCTCTCCTCGCTCGATTCCGCTCACGTGAACCTGCCCTTCATCGCGCAGAACGCGGCCGGCCCCCTGCACCTCGATGCCGTGGTCACGCGCGCTGCGTTCGACGATATGACGCGCGACCTGGTAGAGCGCACGACCGGGCCCGTGCAGACCGCGCTCAACGATGCGGGCATCGCTGCCTCGGAGCTCGGCTGCGTGCTGCTGGTGGGCGGCTCCACGCGCGTGCCGGCCGTGCAGGCGCACGTGCGCAAGCTCACGGGCCAGGAGCCGTCGGCCTCCATCAACCCCGACGAGTGCGTGGCCACCGGCGCCGCCATCCAGGCCGCCACGCTCTCCGGCGCTTCCACCGGCCTGGTGCGCGCGAACAGCCTGCTGTTGCTGGACGTGACCCCCTTGAGCCTGTCCATCGAGACGGTGGGCGGCGTGGCCACGCGCCTCGTGGAGCGCAACACCACGCTGCCGGTGCACTACTCGCAGGTGTTCAGCACCGCCGCGGCGTTCCAGACGAGCGTGGAGGTGAAGGTGCTGCAGGGCGAGCGCCCCATGGCCGCCGACAACAAGGCCATCGGCACGTTCCGCCTCAAGGGCATCAAGCGGGCGCCTGCCGGCGTGCCGCAGATCGAGGTGACGTTCGACATCGACGCGAACGGCATCCTCACCGTGTCGGCGAAGGATCTGGACACCGGCAAGCAGCAGTCCATCACCATCGACGACTCGGGCCGCATGTCCGACGACGAGGTGGACCGCGCCATCCGCGACGCCGAGCAGTACGCCGAGCAAGACGAGGCGCGCCGCGACGCCATGCTGGCGCGCGAGGAGGCCCAGCGGCTGGCAAACGAGGCCGACCAGGCGCTCGCACAGAAGGGCAAGCAGCTGGAGAAAGACGAGAAGAAGCAGATCAAGGCCGATGTGGCCGCCGTCCGCAAGCTCTTGTCCAAGAAGGTGAACAAGGTGGACGAGGCCGATGTGGCCGCGCTGCGCGCCGCCGCCGCGCAGCTGGAGCGCTCGAGCGCCCGCGCCCGCGACCTGGCCCGGCAAGCCTAGCCATCCGCAGAGACGCTGCCGCGGCTCGCAAGCCAGGTTAAAAGCGTATAAGAGCAGGCCGCGCCTGACCGGTGCGGTCTGCCTTCCCGCCTTTCGCTGCCTTCTCGGTTTTCGCGAAACGCCTACCTCTATAATAGTAAATAGTGCGTTCTTTCTTCCCGTTGTATCGTGCGGGCAGGTAATACGCCTAACCGGATGCAGACTAGGGAGATGGATTTTGCGGCAAGAGGCTCTCCACACCATGCTCGATGGGCTTTCCGAGCTTATTTACGTGTGCGATACGGAAAACTACCAGCTGCTCTACCTCAACGAGGAGGGCCGCCGTATCTACGATATCGATGCGGCGGACGATGGGCGTCTGTGCTACCAGGTGCTGCAGGGACGCGAGGAGCCGTGCCCGTTCTGTACGAACGAGCAGCTGTCGCATGACTCCTTCTTCGAATGGGAATTCACAAACCCCTTGACCAAGCGCCATTATCTGCTGCGCGACCGTCTGATGAGCTGGGATGGGCGCCCAGCGCGCTTGGAAATCGCCTTCGACGTGACGGATCGAAAGCGCGAAAGCGAGGCGTTCAAGTTTCTGGCCGATGCCGGCACCATGGTGGTCGATTGCATCAGGGTGCTCGAGGGGGAGCACGTCTTGGAAGCCGCCCTCAACGATGTGCTGCGTATTCTCGGCACGTTTCTCGAAGCCGACCGCGCCTATGTTTTCATGCGCGAGGACGACTGCATGGTGCGCACGCACGAGTGGCGCAGCCTGGGGGTTGCGCTGCAGAAGCCGCTCATGCAAAACGTGCCCAGGAACCTTGCCGACGAATGGATCGAGCGGTTCACCGTGGGCGATGCCGTGATCATCGAAGATGTCGAAGCGCTCCTCCAAGCGCAGCGAACTGACGAATACGAGGTTTTGAAGAGTCGGGGCATCTTCTCGCTTGTGTCGGTGCCGCTTGAGGTGGACGGCGCCTTCGTGGGCTACCTCGGTGTCGACAACCCCCGTCGCGTTGGCGACCTCACCTTCGTCAAAGCGCCGCTCGTTGCGTTCGCGGGGTTCGTGTCTGCGCGCATGAAACGCGAGAGCGCGCAACGCTTGGTGGCCGAATTGACCTGGAACGATTACCTGACTTGTGCAAGTTCGCGCGCAGCGTTCTACCGCGACCTCGACCGCGGCACGTTCGAGCGTGTCGGCCTTGCGCTGGCTGACGCCGATTTGCTGGCGGTCGTCAATCGGGAGCAGGGGCGCTCCGTTGGTGACGAGATGCTGCGCCGCATGGCCGCATGCCTGCGGGAGGTGTTCGGCGACGCCGTGTACCGCATTGGCGACGACGAGTTTTGCGCCGTGTCGACCGCTATCGACTACGATCGCTTTGCCGAATTGACCGAACGTGCAATCCGGCGGTTTCTTGAAGAGAGCATTCCCGCATCGCTCGGCTCCGCCTGGCACGAGACGTGCACGGACATCGTCGGCTTGCTCGATGTGGCCGGCGACCGTATGCGCAGCGCGAAGCGCGGCCGCCACCGCGCCGTCGACCTGGGCATCGACCTGACGTCGGATGTGGTGGCAAGCAGCCTGCTTAGGCCGGGCGGTGCGCAAGAAGCCGTAGAGGCGGGCCTGTTCACAATCCACCTCATGCCGCAGGCGTCCGGCAAAACGGGCGAGGTTGTGGGCGCCGAGGCCCTCATCCGTTATCGCGACCCCGAACGCGGCAGGGAGGTGCTGCCTGCGTCGTTCATCCCCGCATTGGAGGACATGGACGAGATGGGGGCCCTCGACTTCTTCGCGCTGTCGAAGTCGTGCGAGACCGTGGCGCGCTGGCAGCAGGAAGGGCGCCCGGCGATGCCCTTGGCGGTGAACTTCTCGCGTCGCACGATCGATGACGAGGGCTTCGTGGATCGCGTGGCGAGTACGGTGGCATCGTATGGTATCGATCGGTCGCTCATCGAGATAGAGATCACCGAGTCGGCTCGCGAGGAGAACGAGGCGTTGCTGCGGGCCGTGACGGAAGGGCTGCACGACTTGGGTTTCCGGGTGGCCATCGACGATTTTGGCGTGGACAACGCCAGCTTCCAGCTGTTCTTCCAGCTTGGGTTCGACGTGCTGAAGTTGGACAAGTCGCTCGTATGGGGCCTCGACACCACCGATCGCACCATGCAGGTGATCTGCAGCCTGGTAAGGCTGTGCGACGATCTGGGCATCGAGACGGTTGCCGAGGGGATCGAGACCGGCGAGCAGCACCAGGCCTTGCAGGAGGCAGGCTGCACGCGCGTGCAGGGCTACCGGGTGGGACGGCCGCAGCCTATCGAGGAGTTCGAGCGACGGTTTCTCGCTACCTGAGCGACTCTGCGGCGCACTGACGCGGGTGCCGTGCCGTCCGTAAAGGTTCCGCAAATTCGCCGCAGGCCCTCTCTGCCCGGAGGGAGCCTTCTGCTAAGCTGGCACGCGACGGAAAACGCGACGGGGCCGCGGCCCCGGTACCTCGGGAGGCTTTCATGGAACCTGGACGCATCGGCGTCATCTTCGACTGCGACGGCACGCTGCTCGACTCGATGGACGTGTGGCGCGAGGTGGAGGACGAGCTGGCGCGCCGCGCAGGCGCCCAGCTGACGGATGCGGACAAAGACGAGCTCACCACGCTCAACATCCCCGAGGCAGGTGCGTTCTTCCATGACCGGTTCGGTTTGGGCGCCGCTGCGGACGACGTCGTGCGCATGATGGACGAGCTCATGCTGGACTACTACCGCAACCGCGCGCACGAGCGTCCTGGCGCCTTGGTCTTCGTGCGCGCTCTCGTGGAGCGCGGCGTGCGGGTGAGCGTGGCCTCGTCCAGCCCGCAGAAGTACCTGCAGGCGGGCCTTGAGCGGGCGGGCTTCGCGCCGTATGTGGGCCTGGTCGTCTCGGTGGACGACGTGAGCTCCTCGAAGCGCGAGCCGAAGGTGTACGACCATACGCGCCGTCTCATGGGAACGCCGCTGGAAACGACCTGGGGATTCGAGGACTCTGCCTACGCCCTGCGCACCCTGCGCGGCGCCGGCTACCGCACCGTCGGCATCTACGACCGCGACGACGCCGGCACCCACGAGGAGCTGCGGGCAAACGCCGACGCCGTCATCGACAGCTTCGAAGAACTGGACGCGGAAACGTTCATCAGCTGGAACGAAGTCCGCTAAGCTAGAGCGCTCCCGGCGCCTTCCGGGAAAAGCGCCGGAACGTCGACTAAAACTGTTTCTCGATCCAGGCAACCAGCTCTTCGTAGCCTAGGGTACCGTCGGCTACTCCATAAACCGTCCTCAACAGCTCGTCGTGGCGCGGTTTGAACTTGATATCGTTCAGCCTGAGAAACATGCCTATACAGGCACCACCCGTGCGTTTGTTGCCGTCGGCAAAAGGATGGTTGTTAACGATGCCATAAGCATAACGGGCAGCTTTTTCGGCTGCCGATGGGTAGAGGTCAACACCGTCGAAGGTTTGCCGAGGTTGCTCTATCGCGGCGTCGAAGAGTCCTTCGTCCCGAAGTCCGTCGAGGCCTCCGAACGTTGCGATCAGGTACGAGTGGATCGCTCTCACGTCTTCGTGCGTGAGATACTCCCAATGCGCGCTCATTTTGCAAGTTCGGCGAACACGTCGGCATATTCGTCGATGAACTCTTTCCCTAATCGTACGGCTTTGCTTTCCATAGCTTCCTCCTTCACCTCGTCGATCGGTATGATCTGGGCGATGGGGTGGCTGTTCTTGATGACGGTTACGCTTCCTGCCGCCCGGGCCTTCTCCATCACGCCGTTGAAGTTGCGGGCGACTTCCGTCGCGGTGACGCTGATGGGCATGGCGTCCTCCTCGGTCCGGCTTTCATTGTGGTCAGTATAACATGAATGCAAATAATTTTACAAATATAGATGCAAAATATTTTACATAAAATTATGCGTAGTTACCGCCACGGATCCTCCTGGTACGTTGGCTCCGGGTCTGCGGGGCGGTCGGAGTAGGGGTCGTAGCCGTCGTCGTCCTCGGCGGCGGGGCGCAGGAAGGGGTCGCTGGTGGGTTCCGGCTTCGACGGCTCCGCGGGGGCGACCGGCGTCGTCACCGGCCGCACGCGGTAGCGGGGTTGCGGCTCGCGCTCGTCAGCCACGGTCGTCGTCCTCCTCGGTTCCCACTTTTGCCAGGTCGTACGGCGTGGTCTGGTACACGTAGTAGTTCAACCAGTTCGTGTAGAGCAGCTGCGCGTGGGCGCGCCAGGTGGCGCGGGGCTCCTGCGCAGGATCGTCGCCCGGGAAATAGTGGCGCGGCAGGGGCATGTCCAGGCCCTTCGCGATGTCGCGCTCGTACTCCACCATGAGCGTTCCGGCATCGTACTCCGGATGCCCGAACACGAAGAAGTGACGGCTGTCGGTGCTCTTGGCCAGGTAGACGCCTGCCTCGTCGGACACGGCAATAAGCTCCAGGTCGGGATGCGCCTCGATATCGGACGCATGAACCTCGGTGTAACGCGAATGGGGCGCTCTGAAGAAGTCGTTGAAGCCGCGCACGAGCGGCGAAGACGGCTTCACCACCTCGTGCTCGAACACTCCGAACAGCTTCTCCGGCAGCTCGTACTTGGGAATGCCGTAGTGGTAGTAGATGCCAGCCTGCGCACCCCAGCAGATATGCAGCGTGGAGTGCACATTCGTAGCGGACCACGCCATGATCTTCGCAAGCTCGTCCCAGTAGTCCACGTCCTCGAAGTCCAGCAGCTCCACGGGCGCGCCGGTGATGATCATGCCATCGAAGTGCTGGCCTTTGATCTCGTCGAACGTGGTGTAGAACGTTTCCAAATGCTGCTCGGACACGTTTTTGGACTCATGGCTGGCCGTTTGCAGCAGGCTCACCTCTATCTGGAGCGGCGTGTTGGACAGCTTGCGCATGATCTGCGTCTCGGTGACGATCTTCGTGGGCATGAGGTTGAGCAGCAGCACTTTCAGGGGACGGATGTCCTGGTGCATGGCGCGGAACTCGGTCATCACGAAGATGTTCTCGCCTTCGAGGACGTCGGTCGCGGGCAACGCGTCGGGTATTTTGATAGGCATGGCAGGCCTCGCCTTCCGTGTCGGGGGCACCTGGAATGTTCGTACCATGATACCTGTTGCGCAGATGACCGGCCTATCTGAATTATCGGTAGCGCGTTATCGCCGCCACACGCGACGAGACCAGGAGACGTGGCTGGCGAAGGGCAGAGAAGCGATGGGAATATCGTCGTGCCTGATCGCGTGCTCGCGCGGTCGGGCATCTTGTACAAGAATCCTCAGGGCAAAAAGCAAAACGGGGTTCAGGCAAGGAGAGAGAGGGTTTTATGGCGTCAGAGCAGAAGGAGCGCGCGGTGCGGCCGATCACGGTCGTGAAGTTCGCCGGCGCGGTCATCGCCACGTTGATCGGGTCGGGGTTCGCCTCCGGGCAGGAGGCCATGCAGTTCTTCGCCGCGTACGGCACGAACGGCATCATCGGGTGCATCATCGCCATCCTGCTGTTCGCGGGCATGAGCGGCGTGCTCCTGGGTTACGGCTTCAAGCACAAGGGGGCGAGCGATTTCTCGGCGTTCCGCTACTTCTGCGGCAAGTACCTGGGCACGTTCCTGGAGTGGTTCACCATCCTGTTCTGCTTCCTCGTGGGCATCATCATGGTGTCGGGCGCGGGCGCCACGCTCAACCAGTACTTCGGCGTGCCGCAGATCGTGGGCAGCGGCCTCATGGCGGCCATCGTGCTGCTGAGTGCGCTCTTCGGCCTCAAGCGCATCGTGGACATTCTCGGCTCCATCGGGCCCGTGACCATCGCGTTCCTCATCATCCTGGCCATCTACACGCTCGTGGTGCACGGCGGCGGCCTGGCCGACGCCAACGCGGCTGTGGAGGCGGCAGGCGACAGCGTGGTGTACGGCGTGGGCTCCGGCAGCGCGTGGTTCGCGCTCGGCGCGTTCATGTACGTGGCTTACAACATCCTGGCGGGCGTGCCGTTCATGTCCGAGATGGGCACCGGTGCGCGCTCGCGCAAGGAGGCCGTGCTGGGCGGCGCGCTGGGCGGCGCGGCGCTCGGCGTGTGCGCGCTTTTGCTGAACCTGGCGCTGCTGTCGGTGTTCGGCGAGGCCGTGCAGTACGAGGTGCCGGTGTTGTTCCTGGCGCAGCAGATCTCGCCCGTCGTGGGCCTCTTGTTCGCCGTCATCCTGCTGGCCGAGATCTACAACACGGCCGTTCCCATGGTGTGGACCGTGGCCAACCAGTTCGTCGATGAGAAGCAGGACAAGCGCAAGTACCAGTTCCTCATCGCGCTTCTGTGCGCCGTCATCTTCATGGGTGGGCAGCTGCCGTTCGGTATGCTGGTGAACCTGATCTACCCGTTCGTGGGCTACTTCGGCGCGCTGTTCATCGTGGTGGTCATCGTGCAGATGATATGCTGGCGCATCGACCGTGCCCGCGGGATCACGCGCTAGGGCGAGGGAGGCGAAGATGGCTGAGACGAGCGAAACCCCCGCCCGCACGCAGGATTACGTGGAGCGCGACCGTGCCTGCATGGGCCCCACGGCGCGCATTCCCTACTACGACCTGGTGGTGGATCACGCGCGCGGCGCGCTGCTCTACGACGTGGACGGCAACGAGTACATAGACCTCCTGGCCGCCGCGACGTCGGCCAACGTGGGCCACTCGCACCCCGCGGTGGTCGAGGCCATCTGCGGGCAGGCGCAGAAGGTCATCCAGTGCTCGCCCGCCTACTTCTACCACGCGCCCGAGGTGGAGCTGGTGGAGAAGCTGGCCGCCATCGCGCCGGGCGACACGCCGAAGAAGGTGGTGTTCGGCACGTCGGGCTCCGACGCCAACGATGCCATCATCAAATTCGCGCGCGCCTACACGGGGCGGCCCTACGTGGTGTCGTTCCAGGGCGCCTACCACGGCTCCACCTACGGCTCGATGACCCTCTCGGCGCTCAGCCTGGGGATGCGCCGCAAGATGGGGCCGATGCTGCCGGGCATCTACCATATCCCGTACCCCGACGTGCAGCGCGCAGGTGTGGGGCACTTGAGCGAGCAGGAGCAGGCGGAGTTCTTCCTGCGCCCGCTGCGGGAGATGTGCGAGACGTACCTGCCGGCCGACGAGATCGCCTGCATCGTGATGGAGCCCATCGCGGGCGACGCCGGCATCATCGTGCCGCCGCAGGCCTACGTGGACGCGCTCACCGCGTTCTGCCGCGAGAACGGCATCCTGTTCGCCGTGGACGAGATCAACCAGGGCATGGGCCGCACGGGGAAGTGGTGGGGCATCGAGCAGTTCGGCGTGGAGCCCGACCTCATGTCGGTGGGGAAGTCGTTGGCCAGCGGGCTGCCGCTGTCGGCCATCGTGGGCAAGGCGGACATCATGGACAGCTTGAGCTTCCCGGCGCACATCTTCACCACCAGCGGCAACCCGGTGTGCTGCGCGGCGGCGCTCGCCACCATCGATGTCATCGAGCGCGAGGGCCTGCTGGCGCGCGGGGCCGAGCTGGGCGCGTACGCGAAGGAGCGCTTCGAGGACATGGCCGCGCGCCACGCCATCGTGGGCGGCGTGCATGGCATCGGGCTCAACCTGGGCATCGACATCGTGGACCCCGCGACGGGCGAGAAGTGCGCGCTCGACGCGCTCAAGGTGGTGTACCGCGCGTTCGAGGAGGGCGTGGTCATCATCTGCATGGCCGAGTCGGTGCTGCGCTTCCAGCCGCCGCTCGTCATCGAGCGCGAGCAGCTGGACCGCGCGCTCGACGTGCTCGACCGCGTGATCGGCGAGGTAGAGGCCGGGCTCGTGCCCGACAGCATCGTGCCCGAGGGCAAGGGCTGGTAGAGTGCCTGCGACGCCTGGATGTTTCACGTGAAACATCCAGGCGTTTGAGAACATGCGTGCTTGTCGTTGCTTCGGCCAACACGGCTCCAGGTGCCGAAGGGTGTTCTTAGGCTAGAGTTTTTTCGCTTTCATATCATGTCTGATACCGATAGCTCAATTATCGTAATATACGATAACGAACTATCGGAAACTCGTACCTACCGCGGGGCAACGCGCTGCCTCTATAATGTTCCGGACACAGCGACCCCCCCAGATCCAACGAGGAGCATCCATGAGCGAAACCATCGGCACCACCTGCGTGCAAGGCGGCTACCGTCCCGGCGGCGGCGAGCCGCGCCAGGTTCCCATCTACCAGTCCACCACCTGGAAGTTCGACACGAGCGAGCACATGGGCCGCCTGTTCGACCTCGAGGAGTCCGGCTACTTCTACACCCGTCTCGCCAATCCCACGAACGATGCCGTGGCCGCGAAGATCGCCGAGCTGGAGGGCGGCACGGCAGCCATGCTCACGTCGTCGGGCCAGGCGGCCAACTTCTTCGCCGTGTTCAACATCGCGGGCTGCGGCGACCACGTGGTGGCCAGCTCCGCCCTCTACGGCGGCACGTACAACCTGCTGGCCAACACCATGCGCCGCATGGGCCTCGAGTGCACGTTCGTCGCGCCCGACTGCACCGACGAGGAGCTGGAAGCCGCGTTCCGCCCCAACACGAAGGCCGTGTTCGGCGAGACCATCGCGAACCCGGCGCTCGCCGTGCTCGACATCGAGCGCTTCGCCGCCGCCGCGCATGCGCACGGCGTGCCGCTCATCGTGGACAACACGTTCCCCACGCCGGTGAACTGCCGTCCCATCGAATGGGGTGCGGATATCGTCACGCATTCCACCACCAAGTACATGGACGGCCACGGCGCGAGCGTGGGCGGGGCCATCGTGGACGCCGGCCGCTTCGACTGGCTGGCGCACGCGGACCGCTTCCCCGGCCTCACGCAGCCCGACGAGAGCTATCACGGCGTGGTGTACGCCGAGCGCTTCGGGCTGGAAGGCGCGTTCATCACGAAGGCGACGGCCCAGCTCATGCGCGACTTCGGCTGCTCGCAGTCGCCGCAGAGCGCCTACCTGGTGAACCTGGGGCTGGAGAGCCTGCACCTGCGCATGGCGCAGCACAACCGAAACGGCCTCGCGCTGGCCGAGCATCTGGCCGCGCACCCGAAGGTGGCGTGGGTGCGCTACCCGGGTCTGCCGGGCGACTCCCAGCACGAGCTGGCGCAGAAGTACCTGCCCGGTGGCGCGAGCGGCGTGGTGAGCTTCGGCGTGGCCGGCGGGCGCGCGGCGGCCGAGACGTTCATGGCCAACCTCAAGCTGGCGCAGATCGCCACGCACGTGGCCGACGCGCGCACCTGCGTGCTGCACCCGGCCAACGCCACGCACCGCCAGATGAACGACGAGGAGCTGGCCGCCGCCGGCATCACGCCCGACCTCATCCGCCTCTCGTGCGGCATCGAGGCCACCGAGGACCTGATCGCGGACGTCGATCAGGCGCTCGCGGCGGTGTGAGCGGAGGGCGTGGTACGATAGCGACCAAGGAAAGCCCGCGAGAAGAGTCGTAGCGAGAACTCGATCACGGAGGTGCCCTATGAGCCGCACGAAGCTGTACGCGCGTATCGGAATCGGCGTGGGGACGGTGGCGCTTCTGGCGTGCGTGTTCTTCGTCGCTGCGGCCATAGGCGACCTCGGCCGCCTGCGCCAGGGTATCGAGAAGGGCTTCGATCTGCGCGGCGCCTACCAGCTTCCCGAAAGCCGCGGCGAGTACCTCTCGTTCCAGGTGTTCGACGAGGAGCGCACGTGGGAGGCATGGAGCGGCGGCGATGCGACGGCGGTCAGGGGCACGATCGGTGCAACCAATGATCCGAACTGCTATCTTCTGCTCGACGAGGATGGCGTCGAGGTCGGGTGGGTGCACCTTGCCTTCGCCGACCGCGATGGCGCCGGCACGCTTTACGTGCGCTATGGCGACGATGGCCTCGTGGAGATGCGCAAGGTGAGCACCGTCCCGCTTTACTTCAAGTGAGAGCCAGGGGACAGCGGCGCTTAGGCGGCGGGATGTCTCGTGCGTTCGCCGCCTAGTAGTAGATGATGAGCAGTCCCAGCAGGATGCCCACGATGACGAAGAACGTGGGCAGCTTGCTGCGGTACATGAGCACCGACTGCGGGATGATCTCGCCGAACACCACGTACAGCATGGCGCCGCTCGCGAAGCCGAGCGACAGCGACAGCCCCAACGGCCCGATGTCGCCCAGCCAGTAGCCCAGCCAGGCGCCCAGCACGGTGGGAAGGCCGCAGGCGGCCGTGGCTGCGACGGCGCGCACGCGCGACATGCCGCCGTTGATGAGCGGCACCGACACGGCCATGCCCTCGGGGATGTTGTGCAGGCCGATGAGCACGGCCATGATCATGCCGGTGCCCAACAGCAGGTTGTCCGATGCCACGAAGCTCGCGCCGATGGTCATGCCCTCGGGCACGTTGTGCAGCGCAATAGCGCAGGCCATGACGATGCCGGCCACGAACAGGGCCATCTTCGAGTCATCGCGCTTGCGGTGCTCTGCCAGGTGGTCGGCATGGATGAGCTCGTCGAGGTCGTCATGCGTCTTCGGGTGCGACTTCCTCGCCACATGGGGCACCTCGTGCCGCGTGCGCCGGTCGATGACCAGGTTCAGCCCGTACACCACGGCCACGCCCGCGATGACGGCGCCCGCCGCCACGAGCACAGCCTGGCTGGTGAACGTCTCTGCCGCCTCGACGGATTCGGTGAGCAGGTCGAAGCATACGATGGAGAGCATGATGCCGCCTGCGAACGACAGCAGCAGGCTCACGGTGCGGTTCGATTCGCTTCTGAACAGCGCGCCCACGATGCCGCCCAACCCCGTGCCGCCCGCTCCGGCAACGAGCGTGACGACGGTGATGAACACGAACGGGTCCATGATTCCCCTCTACCCCTGAAGGCGCACCGGCGGTTATGCCGCCTTCGGCAGCTCTTCCTGCGCGCCGTTCTCGCCTTCGCCTGGCTCTTGCTCGCCGGGGCCGTCGGCGTTCGCGTCGTCGCCCACCCTTACGACGTTCGCCAGCGCTGCTGCGACGGCCGCGGGGTCGGCCTTCGACAGGACGTCGGTGCCGTCTTCGACCGTGCATCCCGAGCAGCCGCGCGTGCGCTTCGCATCGAGCGCGTCCTGCACGGTGCCGGAGTAGATGGTCCCCGAGTTCTTGAGGTACTGGCAGTCGGGGTTGAAATGGTACACCTCGCCGAACGGCGTCCAGTAGGCCAGCCCGTCGTCGGAGAGCACTGCCGCGCCCGCCTCGGCCTGGTCGAGGTCCTCCTGCGTGGCCGGATGGTAGTCGATGCCGCTCGCCACGGCGGCGACGAGCGCGATGGCCGCCACGATGGTGCCCACCTTCTTCGTGCCCTTGTCCAAGTCCTTGTTCGTCAGCATCAGCAGGATGACGGGAGCGAACGCAATGGCGGCGACGATCACGCCCAGGTCGGTCTGCACCCAGTAGGCCAGCTTGTTCTCCTTGGCGGCCGGCGCGAGGTGGTTCGCGTGCTTCCACAGCTGCGAGCCTATGACCACCAGAATCAGGTCGACCACGAGGAAGATGATGAGCCACGTGGCCGGCGTCGGGCCGGGCAGGAACAACGTGCCGTTCATCACGAGCACGGCCATGACCTCGCACACGATGCCCAGCACCCACAGCACCGCGGCGCCGATGCGGAAGGGAAGCGCCGACCCGTTGCGGGCCACGTGCATCTCCTCGCGCACGGCCTGGTTGGCCTCGGCGCCCGAGCCGCCTTGGTGCGGGTGCGCGATGGCCTTGCCGGTCTTGGCGTCGACGAACGTGCGCTCCTTCGGCTCCTTCTTGGCGGGATGCTCCGCCGCAGGTGTGCTCTTCGCGGTTTCCGCTTTTTCGGTACCTTCCCGGTCGTGCTTCCTCGTTGTTATAGATCCCCGTTTCCTTGTGTTTCAAGAGATGGTTGAACTGGGCCTTTGCCCGTATCCTTGCGTGCACCCCATTATAATTCCCACAGCGAGAGGGCAGGTTTTCCCCGTGGGGGTGCAAGCATTAGTTGAAAGAGGAAGCCATGGGCATGGACGTGCAGCAGATCGTGGGGCAACTGGTGAAATCGGCCGCAGAAGACCCGGACAGCCTCAAGCAGCTCGGCGTGGACCCGGCCGCCGCCATCAAGGGCGCCACGGGCCTCGATCTGAGCGACGAGGAGGTAACCGACGTGGTGAAGGCCGTCGAGCCGCTGCTGGAAGGCAAGGAGCTCAACCTGGACGCCGTCATGAAGGCCGCCGGCGACTTCCTCGGCGACGCCGATATCCTCGGCAAGCTAGGCGGCTTGTTCGGCGGGAAGTAGGGACTTGCCGCGGCCTGCTGTGCCGCAGCGCAGCGACGATGCCGCAGCTCAACAGGGCGGTTCAATTACCGAAGTGGATGCGGTTGAAGTCCGACTTAGCGTATACCACGCGTTCCTGCACAGTTCCGCTCTCTTCGTCTATCCAATAGAATACGACGTACTTCCCCGCGGGACAAAGGCGCCGAAGCGCGTCGGTGAAACCGTATGCCCGTTCCGCAAAACGCTCGGGAAGGGTTGACAGCTCGTAGACGATGTCGTCGATGATGTGATCGGCGCGCAAGCAAGCTTCGTCGACCGATTCGGCGTAGCGCATTTCGTAGAAGGAAATGTTGGCGAGGTCCTCGAGAGCGCTATTCTCAAAGCACCACTTCATAGGTCATGGTCGGCCACTTTCTCTGCAACGCGCTTGCGGATCTCCGTCTTGGCCTCCTCCGGCGTGTACGTGCGGGGGTGGCGCTTGTTGTGCTCGATGGCCTCGTCGATCATGAGGCCCACGTACTGGTCGTAGTCGAACGTGGCCGCGTCGATAACCACGAGCGACGCGCGGCCGTTCTTCGTGAGGTAGATGGGCTGGCCGGTCTCTTTTGCCAGCGCCTCGATGCCATTGTAGTCGCGGCGGATGTCGGTGGAAGAGCGGATGATCGGTGCTGCCATGCTGGTCTCCTAACGCGCGGATGCTCGAATAAGCATATTATAATATGATTTAAAGCAAAGAAAATATAACGTTTTATAAAACAATCAGCACGCAATGAAACAAGACGAACGTGAAGTTCGACCGAAAAACTTTTGAATCTTTCTGCAGATCGCGACGAATGCGGAGGTTTTCCGTTGACTTCGCGAAGGGCTCCGGCATACAATGCAAAGGTTCGCTTTCAAAAGCCCCGTGCATGCAGCGAAAACGGAGACGCAGACAAAGGAGTCCAGGCCCGAGTCGCGTGTCGGCGTAGGAACCCGACGGTCCGTCCCACCTGCACTTTTGAAAACCGACGTGCCGCTTCCGCACTGCGGACGACCACCGGAAAGGCCCGGCCTCGAAGGGAATCGCCCGGACGCGTGGAGAGCGGCGAACCCGGCGGGCGCGTTTGCGCGCGCACGGCGGAATGAAGGATTATTTGGAGGAAGCTAAGTGAAGACGTATTACGCGAAGCCCCAAGAAGTTGAGCGCGAATGGGTCTTGATCGACGCCACGGACCAGGTTCTGGGCCGCGTCGCCGTGAAGGCCGCGCACATCCTCAAGGGCAAGCACAAGCCGCAGTACACCCCGCATGTCGACACCGGCGACTTCGTTGTCATCATCAACGCGGACAAGATCCGCGTGACGGGCAACAAGGCCGAGGACAAGCGCTACTACCGCCACAGCGGTTTCCCGGGCGGCTTGAAGTCCGAGACCTTCAACGAGGCCATGGCCAAGCATCCCGAGCGCGTGATCGAGCATGCCGTGAAGGGCATGCTGCCGAAGAACACGCTGGGTCGCGCCATGGGCAAGAAGCTCAAGGTCTACACCGGTGCGGAGCATCCGCACATGGCTCAGCAGCCCCGCGAGATCAAGATGGAGGGTTAAACAATGGCAGGTGAAGCTTTGTACTACGGCACCGGCCGTCGTAAGAACGCCGTCGCTCGCGTGCGTCTCGTTCCCGGCACCGGCAAGGTTACCATCAACGGCCGCGAGGCCCTGCAGTACTTCGGCCGCGAGGCGCTGGTGAACTACGCGCTCACGCCGTTCAAGGTGACGGACACGATGGATCACTTCGACGTCATCGCCCGCATCGACGGCGGCGGCATCTCGGGCCAGTCCGGCGCCCTGCGCCACGGCATCGCCCGCGCCCTGCTTGCGGCCGGCGACTACCGCGCCGAGCTCAAGAAGGCCGGCTACCTCACGCGCGACGCCCGTATGGTGGAGCGCAAGAAGTACGGCCTGAAGAAGGCCCGCAAGCGCCCGCAGTTCAGCAAGCGCTAGGATCGCGCTGTCGAGCAGCACGTTTTCTGCAAGCCCGCTTCCCTTCGCTGGGAGGCGGGCTTTTTTACCTCACGGGGGCACGACGGAGAAGGATCGCGCATGGCAACGGTTCGAAAGGCGAGGGCCGACGAGGTCGGCCAGGTGCTGGATTTCTACACGCGCATGATCGACGCGATGCGCGGCACGGAGTTCGACGTGTGCTGGGAGCATGACGTGCATCCGACGCAGGCGTTCCTGCGCGCTTCGACCGAGGCGGGCGAGGTGCTGGCAGTCGTGGCGCCCGAGGGCGGGGCCGCCGGGTCGTGCTTCGCCGCCGCCCTGGTGCTGAACGCCGAGGCCGATCCCGGCTACGGCCAGGCGCGTTGGCAGGTGGATGCCGCGCCCGACGAGGTGCTGGTGGTTCACGTGTTGGCCACGCTGCCGGAGTTCCACGGGTGCGGCTTCGCGCGCCAGCTCTTGGAGGGCGCCATCGCGGCAGCACGCGAGGCGGGGGCGAGGGCGCTGCGGCTGGACACCTTCACCGACAACGTGCGCGCCCAGCGGCTCTACGAGTCGTGCGGCTTCGCGAACTGCGGCGTCTACGAGGACTTCTATCCCCACCTCGGCCGTGCCGGCGTGCTGTACGAGTTCGCGCTGTAGCGGCGGGCGCCTTCGAGCCGACGGGAGCCTCCGCCGTTTGCCTCGCCTTCGGTCAAAGCGCCCTGCGTAGCCGAATCCACGAACTTCACACTTACGAACGGGCCTCCCCATCTGCTAGGATGGGGAGCGATACGAACGTCTGCGCCTGTCTCTTTCGGAAAATTTTCCTCACACCTCGCGAAAACCAGCCATCCTCGGCCGCCTGCGGCCCTGCCTTCGCGCGCCGAGCCTTCCAGAAAGGGGTATGCAGCTTCATGTCGAACACACCTATCCGCCACGCCGGAGCCGTCCTGTTCGCGGTCGCGTTCGCCACGCTCCTTGCCACGTTCAACGAGACGTTCCTCAACGTGGCCCTCACGCCCATCATGGACGACCTGGCGGTGGGCGCCGGCACCGTGCAGTGGGTCACGACCGCCTACATGCTGGCCGCCGCCATCATGGTGCCCGTGACCGGGTTCCTCTACCGCAGCGTTCCCACGAAGCGCCTGACGATGGTCGCGCTTGCGCTGCTGCTTGCCGGAACCCTGATCGGGCTCGTGGCGGGAAGCTTCGCCGCGCTGCTCGCGGGGCGCGTGGTGCAGGCGCTCGGCACGGGCATGATCGTGCCCATCGGCATGAACCTGACGCTGGCCGTGGCGCCGAAGGGCAAGCCGGGCACGTACATGGGCGTGGTGAGCGCCATGACCACGCTCGGCCCGGCGTTCGGCCCGATTGTCGCAGGGCTCGTGCTGTCGGTGGGCGACTGGCACCAGCTGTTCGCAGTGTTCGCCGTCATGGTGCTGGCTGCGGCAGTGCTGTCGGCCGCCGTGGTGCCGAATGCGGCCGAGCTGACGAGTCCGCGGCTCGACGTGGCTTCCACCTGCCTGATCAGCCTTGCGCTCGTCGGCCTGCTATACGGCCTGTCCACGGTGTTCTCGGGCGGCTTCGCGATGGCGGCGGTCGCGCTTGCCGTGGGCGTGGGCTGCCTGGTTGCGTTCGTCGTGCGCCAGGGCCGCGTGGCCGAGCCGCTCGTCGACCTGCGTCCGTTCTCGAGCCGCGCGTTCGTCATGGGCCTGGCGGTGATCGTGATCGCGCTCATGACGGTGTTCTCCATGACATCATCCTGCCGTTGTTCATGCAGGGCTCGCTCGGGTTCTCGGCGTTCGACGCCGCGCTCACGTTGCTGCCGGCGTGCGTGCTGTCGTGCGTGCTGGCGCCGCTGGCGGGCAAGGTGTACGACCGTGCGGGATTGCGCGTCATGCTCCCGGTGGGCCTGGGCCTCATGGCCGTGTTCGCGTTCGCGTTGTCGCGCTGCACGGAGCAGGCTACGTCTCCCGTCATCGTGCTGTGCTACGCGCCCGTCATCGTGGGCTGTGCGCTTTCCATGGGCCCGGCCCAGAGCTATGCGCTGTCCAGCCTGAAGCCGCAGCTGTACCCGCACGGCGTGACCATCGTGTCCACGTCGTTCCAGATTGCGGGATGCGTGGGATCGTCCCTGTTCGTAGGCGTACTGTCCAGCGTTCAGGCCGCGCAGCTCGCGGGCGGCGCGGCGGACAGGCTCGCCACGGCCGCGGGCTTCCAGGCCGCCTGCCTCGTGGCCATGGCCGTCGCGGTGGCGGGCTTCGCGCTGTCGCTCGCGCTCGGGCGCCTCGAGAAGCGCCGCGTTGTCCAGCAGGCTGCCGCACCGACGGCCGCGCCCGCGGCGTCCGAGGCGTAGCGGCTCGTTGGCACTACTCCGCTGCCGCGCAATCCAGGGAGGCGTCTGCTGCCAAGTAGGCGCGTAAGAAGCGGAGAAACGGAAAGGACCCGACGCTGCGCAAGCTGCGCCGGGTCCTCTCGACAAGGAGGGAGGTTGGCTCGACAGGAGGGGTCGGCGAGCCTGCGTCTTCAAACTGCAGAGCCTCTCTTAGGGGGAGAGATCGAAGGCTCTGCAGTCGTGCTTCAGACAATATCTATTGTAAGACATAGTCTAGTACTAGTACATACCCATCTCAATCTCCACTGTTCGATCATAAGCGCAGACGGGGCTTGCTCGCTGCGCAGCCATCTCTCTCGCCTCCTCCTCAGGCTCCCACACTCTTGGATAGCCTAAATCTATTAGTAGATATTGTCTAATACTAATATATGTCTTACAATTGCGTAACGCTTATATAAACCGCAAACAGGGATTTGCGCTAGTCGGCGGGCGGCGCGAGGGGCGCCGGACTATCCGCCGCAGGCAAGAGGAGGCAGTCATGCAGGTGTTCGACCAGGAGATCTACGACATCGTCGAGAAGGGCCTCGAGGGCAACGGCCTGTCCGCCGAGAACGTGCTCGCGCTCTACGAGGTGGAGGAGACCAGCAAGGAGGCGGCCTATATCCGCTGGGCTGGCCAGGAGCTCTCGATGATCGCCGCCGACGGCGTGGCCGAGATCCACGCGCAGATCGGCCTCAACTCCACTGTGTGCCCGAAGAACTGCAAGTTCTGCTCGTTCGCTGCCTGCAACAACGTGCGCAAGGGCAAGTACGAGCTGCCGAAGGAGGACGTGCTGGAGTACGCGAAGCTCTACGTTGAGGAGGGCGCGAACCTCATCCTCATGCTCACCACGGCCAGCTACAGCTTCGACAAGCTGGTGGACATGGTGGGCAGCGTGCGCGAGGTCATCCCGGCCGACATGCCGCTGCTCGTGAACACTGACGACATGCAGCTCGACCAATGCCGCCAGCTCAAGGCCGCCGGCGCGAACGGCGCTTACCATGCCGTGCGCATGCGCGAGGGAGAGGATACCGAGATCCCTGTGGAGAAGCGCTTCGAGACGTTCGCCAATCTGCGCGAGGCCGGTCTCACGCTGTCCACCTGCGTAGAGCCGGTGGGCCCGGAGCACACGCCCGAGGAGCTCACCGAGGCCACCATGCGCTGCATCTCCACGAACCCGCTTTCGGCCGGCGTGGGCAAGCGCATCGGCGTGCCCGGCACGCTCGTGTACGACCGCGGCATGCTCACCGACGTGGCCAACGCGAACATGGTGGCCGTCTACCGCCTGGCCACGGGCCGCGACCTGCGTCTGAACTGCTCGGCGAACACGGTTATGACCGCTGCCTCCGGCGCGAACCTCGCCTGGGCCGAGGTGGGTACGAACCCGCGCGACACCGTGGAGCGCACCGAGCACGGCGGTCGCGGCAGCAACATCGCCCAGCTGCGCAAGATGTTCGCCGCCTCCGGCTGGCAGGTCCTCGACGGCCCCTCGAAGGGCTGGATGCGCTAAGTGTCCGCCGCCCTTGAACAGAGTTTCCATGAGCGGCAGCGGACGGCACCTACCCGCAAGACGGTGGAACGCCGCCTGGCAACAGGCCGTGAGTTCGTGAAGATGCTGCTGCCTGTTGGTGCCATCTGCATCGCCTACGGAGTGACGGGCACGTTGCCGAACGTGTACCCGGCCGACTACGTAGAGGGGTACTACCCGTTGTTCCTTCTGGTTATGCTGGGTGTCTACCTTGCGGTCATGGCGACGGCCTGTTTCGTTCCCAAATTACGGCGTTACGCGGTGCATTACGCATACCTTGTAGCAGCCGTGTTCTTGCTGGTGGAGTTACTGGACGTACTCACCCTCAAGACCGGCTATCTGCTGCTGCCGTTCGCCCCCAGCCCCGATCGCATCCTCGAAGCGGTGCCGAAGAACATTGAGGCGTACGCGACGAATCTGACGGCTTCGATGATGCTGCTAGCCGAAGGGGTGGTCATCGGCTTGGTCACGGGGTTCGCCACCGGGTTGCTTATGGGCTGGTCGAAGATCGCGAACTATTGGTTCGCACCGTTGCTGAAGGTGATCGGCCCCGTGCCCTCGGCGGCGTGGCTGCCCATCGCCGTGGTGCTCATGCCCTCGGCGCACTTGGCGGGCGTGTTCCTCATCTCGGTGGCCATCTGGTTTCCCTTATCGCTCATGCTCTCGTCGGCAATCCGCTCCACCGACAAGCGAAAGATCGAGGCCGCCCGCGTCATGGGTGCGAGCGAGCCGTACATCCTGTTCCACGTGGCGCTGCCCGCCGCGGTGCCCGATATCTTCACGGCGCTGTTCATGGGCTTGTCGTCGAGCTTCGGCGCGCTCATCATCTCCGAGCAGCTGGGCGTGAAGGCCGGCTTGGGATGGTACATCAACTGGGCCACCCAATGGGGCGAGTATTACAAGGTGTTCGCATCCGTGGGCATCTTCATCATCATATTCTACCTTCTCATCAACGTGCTGTTCAAAGTGCGCGATCGCGTGATGACCTGGCAGAAGTCTGTGGTGAGATGGTGAGGGCATGAGAAAGGGAAAGCACATCGACCCGCGGCCCGAGCTGCCGTTGTTCGCCTCGTCGGGTTCGCACGAGCTGGTGGCCGAAGGGGTGACGCAGACGTTCCTGGACGAGGGCGGCAACGAGGTGTGGGCGCTCGATGACTTCTCGCTCACGGTTTCGGGACCAGAGATCGTGGGCATCATCGGCCCCTCGGGCTGCGGGAAGTCGACCTTCCTTCGCTTGGTGGTGGGGCTGGACGAACCGTTGGCCGGCAGCATCTCGTTCGATAGTGAAAACATAGCCGGCCCTTCGGCATCGCGCTCGATGGTGTTTCAGAACGCGAACCTTTTCGAGTGGCTCACCGTGGAGGAGAACATCGCATTCGGTCTGCGGGCCACGCGCACCTATGACGAGTGCAAGTACAAGATCCCACGTCTGGTGAGGATGATGGGCCTGGACGGGTTCGAGCGGTCGTATCCGCCCCAGATATCCGGCGGCATGACGAGCCGGTGCGCGCTGGCGCGGTCGTTCGTGCAGAACCCTGCGCTCATCTGCTTCGACGAGCCTCTTTCAGCGCTCGACGCCTTCACTCGCGCCGCGCTGCAGGACGAGATACTGGCCATGCAGGCCATCGCGCATACATCCATGATCCTCGTGACGCACGACATCGAGGAGGCCGTGTACCTGTGCGACCGCGTGGTCGTTATGACGCCGCGGCCGGGGCGGCTGCAGGGGGAGCTGGTCATCGACCTGCCGCATCCCCGCGACCGCGTGTCCCCGGAATTCGTGGAAAAGCGACGCCAGCTGCTCGCGATGCTCGACGGTTCCACCTCGGCCCCGCCAGGCGCTTGAGAAAGCTTCAGGCCATTGAGATGGCGTACCTAGATAGAGCAAAGGAAGGGAAGCGATATGAGCTTGACCAGAAGGAACTTCGTGAAGCTGAGCGGCGTGGCCGCCGGAACCGCCGCGCTCGGCGGCCTGCTCTCCGGCTGCGGCCAAGTGACGAGCGCGGGCGACGGGGCAAAAGAAGGAAAGGGCAGCGCCAAGCCCGACAACCATGTGGTCTTGGGCTATTGGGGCGGCACGTGCGAGGCTCCCATCTACATCGGCATCGAGAAGGGCTACTTCAAGGAAGCTGGCCTGGAGCCGGAGGCGCTGCTCATCACGTCTGATGTGACGGCCCTCATGGCCAACGACGAGCTGGATTGCTTCGAGCTGACCCCGGACAAGTTCAAGCCCATGGAGCAGGGGCTGGAGCTGGCTATCATCGACTCGCTGCACAAAGGCTGCATCCAAGGCGCAGCCTCGCCGGAATCGGGCATCAAGACGGTGGAGGATCTGGAAGGGAAGAAGGTCGCCGCCGCCATGGGCTCCATCCCGCAGATCCAGATAGCCTCGCAGATGGTGCTGGCTGGCAAGGATCCCAGCAAGGTGGAGTGGCTCACGTACCCGTCTGCGCAGATGGAGGCCGCTATGAACGCAGGCGAGGTAGACGCGTTCGCCCAGTACGACCCATGGGCCGACATCGCGGTGTCAAACGGCGCCACGAAGTTCTTCTCCGACACGTTCGACGAGGGCCTGAAGGACTATCTGTGCTGCTTCGTGGGCATGTCCACGAAGACGCTCAATGCCCGTCCCGAGATCGGCCCCATGTTGTCCGAGGGCTTCGCGAAGGCAGCCGAGTTCCTCGCGAACAATCCGGAAGAGGCGGCCGACATCATCGTCAAGGGCGGCTATGTGCCCGTGAACACCGATGCCGGCTTCACGCGCGACATCATGTTGGAGGAGATCAAGGCCTACACATGGAGCTCGGGCGACCGCAAGCTCATCGACGATAGCTTCCACGAGATATGGATGCAGATAAACCGCGCCGGTGCCATGGAGGATGCGCCGACCGATCCGGAAGAGCTGAACAGGTACATCGACGAGACGCTGTACAACAAAATGGTGAAGTACCAAGGGAAATAGCACGTGAGAAGGCTCATTGCACACAGTTTGAAGATGCGCAAGGTGCTCACTGCGTCCGTCGTGCTGGCGGTTGCGGTGAGCGTCATGGCGCTGTTCGCGCTCGGGCTCACGTACGGCGGCGTGCAACAGGGCGTGAGGGCTTCTGCCGAACGCGGGGGTGCGCAGATCATGGTGGTTCCCCGCGATGCCGCGGCCGATGTGTCCGACACGGCGCTGCTGTTCACGGGCGCGCCTGCACCCGTATACTTTCCGGTCTCGACGGCGGAGGCCATCGGAGAGGTGGAAGGCGTGGGCCGTGCTACCACCCAGTTCTTCAGCCAGACGCTCAACGAGAGCTGTTGCTCCACGGCAGGTGCGACGCGCCTTATCGGCGTGGACTTCGCCAGGGATTGGACGGTGCAGCCGTTCTCGGGACGCGACCTCTCGGTTGGGTTGGCCGACGACGAGGTTATCCTGGGCGCGGATGTGGGCGGCGACGTGGGGGATCGGCTCTCGCTGCTGGGGCGCACGTTCACCATCGTAGAGAAGCTCGAGCCGAGCGGGGCCGATCTCGACGATTCCCTGCTCCTCGCCATCGACACGGCGCGCTCTCTTTCAGAGGAGAACCTGGGATTGTCCTATCTGTGGGATAAGTACGGGGCCCCGGGCGACCTCGTATCGTGCGTGTTGGCAGACCTGGACGGCACTGCCGACGCGAGTGTTGTGCTCAACCGCATCAACGCGTTGGACGGCGTGTACGCCTTCCAACGGTCTGAGGTGGTCGAGGCGTCGCAGAAGCAGTTGGAGACGGTGTTCCTTATCCTGCTGGGCGCGGGCGTGCTCATGCTGGCTTCCACCTTGGTGCAGCTGTTCGCACGCTTCTACTCGTGTGTGTGGGAGCGCAAGAGCGAGCTGGCGCTGTACCGCGCCATGGGGGCGAGCAAGGGGCAGTTGCGCGCGCTCATTGGGGGAGAGGTCGCTGCCATCGTGGGTGCGGGGCTGGTATCGGGGCTTGCGTGCGGCGCCGGGCTGTACGTCGTGCTGATGGATTTGCTGCAGGACGGCTCGGCCTTCCCGTTCATCTCGCCGGACCCAGGCGAAACCGGGGCGCTTGCTGCAGTGCTTGCGGCGGCGTTTGCGCTGCTGGCCTTGGCGGCCATCGCGGCGCCGCTTGCGCAGATCGGCCGGCTTGATCCGTCGCTCGCCATGCAGCAGGGGGATATCGATTAACATGAGCAAGCTGAAAGTGGAGGACCTGGGCAAGTCCTACGACGGCAACGTCATCTTGGAGAACATCTCGTTCGCGGCGGAGCCGGGCGATTCCATCGCCTTCGTGTCGCCCTCTGGGTCGGGCAAGTCGACGCTGCTGTCCATGCTGGGGCTGCTGCTGTCGTCCACCACGGGCACCGTTGTCGTGGACGGGCAGGACAGCGATGCGCTGGGCGACAAGGAGCTGTCGCGCCTGCGCCGCGAGACGTTCGGCTTCGTGTTCCAGCATACCCAGCTGGTAGGTTCGCTGCGTGCCGTGGAGAACGTCATGGCGCCCGCCAACTTCGCCGGCAAGCTGCCGTTCGACGCCCGCGAGCGCGCCGAGCAGCTGCTGGGCGGCCTGGGGTTGGCCGACCGCCTCATGCACTACCCCTACCAGCTGAGCATCGGGCAGAAGCGCCGCGTGTCCGTGGCGCGCGCCCTGCTCTTGGACCCGCCCATCGTCATTGCCGACGAGCCCACGAACGACCTTGATGCCGACAGTTCCTCCAGCGTTGCCGACACGCTGTTCGAGCGCGCCGCAAACGGTGGTATCCTGCTGTTCGCGACGCACGACCGCGAGCTGGCCTCGCGCGCCTCGCGCGTCATGCATCTGGAAGGGAAGACGTTCGTGGAGCGGTAGCGCCCGGCGTCGGGTTCAGGGGGACGGTGCCGGTGAAGAATTTCGACCGCGGGGTGTACCGCGCGGTTCTCAAGGTGAGGGAGGCCTACGCGTTCGACGCGGGCGGCATCCTCATGCGCGTGTACGCCTACATGGCCACCATCGGGTCCATCTCCATGTTGACGCTGGCGGGGTATTCGTTCTTCCTCGCGGGCACGGTGTCGTCCACCATCGCGCTGGCCACGTTCCTCATCTCGCCGCGCGTCTCCAAGCTGGTGGACGAGCGCGGCCAGCACGCGGTGGTGCCGAAGGCGGCGGTGGTCACGCTCGTGGGGCTTGCCCTCATGCTGGCAACCGTGAGCCTGGGCGGGCCCATCGCGCTGTGCTACGTGGCCGCCGTGCTCATGGGGTTCATCCCCAACGCCCAGGCGCTCACGCGCGCCCGCTGGACGTACCTGGTACGCGCGGGACGGCTGGGCGAGGACGCCCCCACGCTGAAGACCGTGTTCTCCTACGAGGGCATCATCGACGACGTTGCCTTCATGGTGGGGCCGGCGGCCTCCATCGCCCTGGCCGCGGCCCTCTTTCCGGCGGCCGGCATGCTGGCGGGCGGCGTGTGCTTCGCCGTGGGCGTCGTGGTGCTCACGCTCTCCCGATCGACCGAGCCCACGGTGGGAAGCGTCGGCGCCGGGGAGCCCCCGAAGCACCGTCGCAGCATCATCGCCACCTCGTCGGTCGTGCGCGTGCTGTTTGCGCTCATGTTCTTCCTCGGCGCGTTCTACGGGGTGTTCGACACGGCCACCGTGTCGCTGGCCGAGGACGTGGGGAACCCGTCGGCCGCCAGCGTCATCCTCATCGTGGCCGCGTGCGTGTCCATTGCGTCCGGGTTCCTGTTCGGCATGATCCGCCTGACCATTCCGCAGTACGCCCAGCTCGCGGCCGTGAGCTTGCTGGTGGGGTGCGCCTACGGCACCATGGTGTTCATCGGGTCCATCGAGTCGCTGTTCGTGGTGTCCACCGTGGCGGCGATGTTCTACGCGCCGTTCTTCATCACGGCGAACGCCACCTGCGAGCGCATGGTGCCGGGCGACCGCCTGACCGAGGCCATCACCTGGATGAACTCCGGGAGCATCTGCGGCCTGGCGTTCGGGCCCACCCTGGGCGGCGCGCTCATCGACCAGCTGGGAACCACGGCCAGCTTCGGCTTCGGCGCCGTGCTGGCCGTGATGGTGCCCGTCATCGCGTTCGCGTGCCTGCCCCTGCTGAAGCGGCACGAGCGGCAGCCTCGCTAGCCGCTACAGCTTCATCTTTGGCAGCTCGGCGCCCTTTGGGTCCGCCTTGGCTGCCTGCACGATGCCCACGACGAGGGCGATGCCGGCGGCAACCCACAGCACGAGCCCCGTCTGGTGGCAGGACATGTCGGGGTTGGCGCACAGGCCGATGCCCGCGGGGGTGGTCAACAGCACGGTCGCCGCGGCCACGGCGACCGTGGCGATGCCGGCGAAGCGGCGCCCCCTCCTTCGTGCGGCCTGCCAGCGCCAGCAGCGCCGTGACCACGCCCGCCGCGCCCACGAGCGTCGTGGCGACGAACGTCCAGTGGCACTTCATGGGCACGGTCCCTCCGGCTGCCGTCTCCACCGGCTTCGCGCAGCCGCCCATGAGCACCGACACCGCGACGACGGCCGCCATGGCCATCACCCCCACCACCGCCAAAAGCATCCATGCCCGCCTGCCCATGTCGCAGCCTCGCTTCCCTATTGTTTTCGAGCACTTATTATCATAACGCAAATAGTTGACTGACACTACGATAAACGGCGAAGTGCAGGCGGGAGGCGCCCACGCCCGTAACCTCTCCGAAACAATGAGCCGTTAGTTTGATGACGGCATGCTGAAAGTGCGTTTCCCCTGCGAAGCATGGTATCGTATACGGCGATTGAATCCGCGCGCACGCGGCGCGACGGCCCCGGTAGACGCCGGGCCGGCAAGGTGAGGAGCTAAAGCCCTATGGCACGAGTTTCGGATACGTACGGCTCGATGGTGTTCAACGAGCACACGATGCAGGAGCGTCTGCCCTCGGCGACGTACAAGAGCCTGCTCAAGACCATGAAGCAAGGCGAGCCGCTGGAGATAGAGGTGGCCAACGTCGTGGCCCACGCCATGAAGGAGTGGGCCATCGAGAAGGGCGCCACGCACTTCACGCACTGGTTCCAGCCGCTCTCCGGCATCACGTCCGAGAAGCACGACAGCTTCCTCGACCCGGTGAGCGACGGCCGCGCCATCATGAGCTTCTCCGGCAAGGAGCTCATCTCGGGCGAGTCCGATGCGTCGTCGTTCCCGTCCGGCGGCCTGCGCGCCACGTTCGAGGCCCGCGGCTACACGGCGTGGGACCCCACCTCCTACGCGTTCGTGAAGGACGAGGTGCTGTGCATCCCCACCGCCTTCTGCTCCTACACCGGCGAGGCGCTCGACAAGAAGACGCCGCTTCTGCGCTCCATGAGCGCCATCGAGGAGCAGGCGAACCGCGTGCTCGCGCTGTTCGGCTGGGAGCCGCAGCGCGTCGTGCCCACGGTGGGCGCCGAGCAGGAGTACTTCCTCATCTCCGAGAAGGACTACGCCAAGCGGCAGGACCTCGTGATGTGCGGCCGCACGCTGTTCGGCTACGCCCCGTGCAAGGGCCAGGAGCTGGAGGAGCACTACTTCGGCGCCATCCGCCCCACGGTGAACGAGTTCATGAAGGAGCTCGACGACGAGCTGTGGGCCCTCGGCGTGCCGGCGCGCACGAAGCACAACGAGGTGGCCCCCGCGCAGCACGAGCTGGCGCCCATCTTCACGAACGCGAACCGTGGTGTGGACGAGAACCTGCTCACCATGGAGAAGATGCGCCTTCTGGCGTCGCACTACGGCCTGGTGTGCCTGCTGCACGAGAAGCCGTTCGAGGGCATCAACGGCTCCGGCAAGCACAACAACTGGTCGCTGTCGGCCAGCAAGAACCTGTTCGACCCGGGCGAGAGCCCCATGGACAACCTGCGCTTCCTCGTGTTCCTCACCGCGGTGATCCAGGCGGTGGACGACTATCAGGAGCTGCTGCGCATGTCGGTGGCCTCCGCCGGCAACGACCATCGACTCGGCGCCGACGAGGCGCCCCCGGCCATCGTGTCCATCTTCCTGGGCGACGAGCTGGACGCCATCGTGGATGCGCTCGTGGACGACCACGAGTACGAGAGCGCCGAGAAAGTGGCCATGGACCTGGGCGTGGACGTGCTGCCGAACTTCCTGAAGGACAACACCGACCGCAACCGCACCTCGCCGTTCGCGTTCACGGGCAACAAGTTCGAGTTCCGCATGCCCGGCTCGAACGTGAACCTGTCCGACGCGAACATGATCTTGAACACCGCCGTGGCGAAGAGCTTCAAGGACTTCGCCGACGCCATGGAGGGCAAGGAGGGCGACGAGTTCGAGACGGCAACCATCGCCTACATCCGCAAGACGCTCAAGGCCCACCGGCGCATCATCTTCAACGGCAACGGCTATGCGGAAGAATGGGAGCGCGAGGCCGAGCGCCGCGGGCTGGCGAACCACCGCACCACGGCCGATGCGCTGCCGTGCTTCGTGGACCCGAAGAGCATCGCGCTGTTCGAAGGGCTCGGGGTGCTTTCCGAGGCCGAGGTCCGCAGCCGCTACGAGGTGAAGCTGGAGAAGTACAACAAGCTGCTGAACATCGAGGCCCGTACCATGAAGCGCATGGTGCGCCGCGCCTACCTCCCCGCCATCAACGACTACGCCGCCGAGGTGGCGCGCGGCATCACGGCCGTCCGCGCCGCGGCCGCCGATGCCGAGGTGGGCCAGCAGGAGGCCCTGCTGCACAAGCTGCTCGCCGGCGTGAAGGAGATCGACGCCCAGCTGCAGGCGCTCGACGCCGCGCACCACGCCGCCCTTGGGCTGCCCGACCAGCAGCAGCGCGCGAACAAGTACGCCCACGAGATCGTGCCCATCATGGAGAAGCTGCGCGCCGCCGTGGACGAGATGGAGGTCGTCACCGACCGCGACCACTGGCCGGTGCCCACCTACAACGACATGCTGTTCTACGTGTAGGGTTCCGCGGGTCGAGCTGCAAGCAGGTGCCGCGCCCATCGGACGGGCGAGCGCGATCAGCTTTCCGCTGTTGGCAGCGTGAGCGTGAACGTCGTGCCGCTCGTCTCGTCGCTCTCGGCGGAAAGCGTGCCGCCATGTTCCTCGGCGATGGCGCGAGCGATGGCCAGGCCCAGGCCGTGCCCGCTATCGTCGCACGTGCGGGCCTTGTCGGCACGGTAGAAGCGGTCGAACACATGCGGCAGGTCCTCGGGCGCGATGGCGGAGCCGGTGTTGCGCACGGCGAGCTCTACCTGGCGCGCGGTGCGGCGCAGCTCGGTGTCCACGCTTCCGCCCTCGTCGGCGTACTTGCAGGCGTTGTCCAAGAGCGTGCCCGCGAGCTTGCGCAAAAGGGGCGCGTTGCCGCAGACGGCCACGCCCGGCTCCAGCTGGGAGCGCAGCTCCACCTTGCGCTCGAACGCCACGGACTCGAACTGCAGCAACTCGCCTTCCACAAGGTCGGTCAGGTCGAGGCGCTCCATGGGAGGCTTCTCCGCGCCTTCGTCCGTCTGGGCGAGCAGCAGCAGGTCGCCCACCAGGCTCTGCATCTGCTCGGCTTCGTGCTGGGTGCTCTCCACCCACTGGCTTTGGCTGGCCACGCTGCGCTCGGGACGCTCGAGGAGGATAGACGTGTTCGCCAAGATCACCGTGAGCGGCGTCTTCAGGTCATGGGACGCGTCGGCCACGAATCGGCGCTGTTGAACCCATGCGCGCTCCACCGGCCGCAGCGCCCAGCGCGAGAAGAACACGCTTATCACGAGGAACGCTGCGAGCGCCGCCACGCCAACGCCCGCAAGCGTGAGGGCGAGCGTCTGCCAGCCGTTCGCCGCGCTCATGTCGGCGAACGCAAGATAGACCGTCCCGGCTGCGGCGCGCTTTTCGTAGAACAGCCCGAGGCCGTCCAAGCTGCCGAATCCTTCAGGCGCGTCGGCTAGCTGCTCGGCGGCTTGGGCAAGCACGCCATCGGCGAGCGAGGCTGTCGTGCGCGTCTGCACGGCCTCGAGCGCGTTGCCGTTGCTCACCGAGAACACGGCTACGGGGGTTGCCGGGTCCGACCCGCCCCGCTTGCCGCCGATCTCGGGCGGGGTCGCGCCTTCGCTCGCCGTGCCAGCGGGAGCCTGCCCGCCCAAGTCGTCTCCGCCGCCGAACGGCCCGCCAGCCGTCTCGCCTGCGTGCGCAACGGCCGCGTCGAGCGCCTCCTGCACGCGGGCGACGCTTTGCTGGTGGTCGATCACGCAGATGGCAGTGAACACCACGGCCAGCACCACGGCCACGGTGGCCATGTTGAGTGCGACGAACTTGAGGCGCAGCTTCTTCAGCATGATGTGTCCTCCTCCGCGTTGACGGAGAAGCGGTAACCGGCGCGCCGCAGCGTCTCGATGCGTGCCGATGATCCCAAGAACTTCATCTTCTTGCGCAGAAACGACACGTATGCCTCCACGTTGTTGTCCTCCGCAGTGGATTCGACGCCCCACACCTTCTCGATGATCAGGTCTTTCGATACCACGGCCCCAGCGTTGGCTATGAGCACCTTCGCGAGGCAGAACTCCTTGTAGCTAAGGTGGATGGACTTCGCGCCGCACGAGAGGTCGTGGCTTTCCAGATTGAGTTCGAGGTCGCCGGCGGACAGCTTCTCGAACAGCACCTCGCCCTGGCGCCGGGTGAGCGCGCGCAGATGCGCGAGTAGCTCTGCGGGGGCGAAGGGCTTGGTCATGTAGTCGTCTGCGCCGCTGTCGAGGCCCGTGATCTTGTCGGGTACCGCGTCGCGCGCGGTGAGCAGCAGCACGGGCGTGCTCACGCCCGTGCGACGCAGGTCGGCCACCACGGAAAATCCGTCTTTCTTCGGCAGCATGACGTCCAGCACGATCACGTCGTACCTTCCGACTTCGGCCCAGGCCAGACCCGTCGCGCCGTCATGCACGACATCGGTGCCATAGCCGTTTTCCTCAAGGATGTGGGCGAGCGCCCGCGCCAGCCGCACGTCGTCCTCGACGATGAGAATCTGCATGCCCGGAACCGCCTTCCTCGCGCTGTGTTCCCTCCATTGTATCGCCGTTGCTGAAACCTCCCTGAAAGAACCGGGGGATCATCTCATGCCCTGAAGGGTGCAGGCAGCCTTTCAGGGTTCTTTCAGCGTGGGCGGCTAGGATGATCGGCATGCTTGAAGGAAAGGAACCCTAAATGACTGCATTCACCGATGTGTTCGAGCGGAAGGAAGTCAAGTACCGCCTGGACGCCCGCCAAGCCGAGACGATGCGTCGTGCGCTCGAAGGGCACATGGAGCCTGACGCGTACGGCCGCACGACCGTGCGCAGCCTCTACCTCGACACGCCCGAGCGCACCCTTATAGAACGCTCGCTCGACAAGCCGCTCTACAAAGAGAAGCTGCGCCTGCGCTGCTACGGCGCGCTGGCCGACGACGGGCTCGTGTTCGTCGAGATCAAGAAGAAGTTCGAGGGTATCGTGTACAAGCGCCGCGTGGGGTGCTCCTATGCGGCGGCGCGCGCCTACTTGGGCGGCATGCCGTACGAGGACGCATGCGCCCGCTTCCCCCTGGCCGATCCGGTTGCGGCGGCCGAGTCGTGCGCGCCGCGCAGCCAGCAGATTGCCGCCGAGATCGACCAGCTCATCGCGCGTCACGCACCCCTTGCGCCCTCTATGCTCATAAGGTGCGAGCGCGTCGCCTACGCCCCGGCGCCCTTGCCTCCTGCCGACGTGCCTCGGGATCTGCGCATCACGTTCGATGAGCGCATCGCCTACCGAGACCTGTTCGCTCCGGGCTCCTCCATGACCCCGCTTTTGCGCGCGGGTGAGGCTGTCATGGAGGTCAAGGCCTCGGGTCCGTTTCCGCTGTGGCTCGTGGAGGCGCTCGATGCGAGCCGTGCGTACCCGACGTCGTTCTCCAAGTACGGCGCCGCGTACTGCGCGTGCGAGCCGACCCAACGGCCTGTGGCGGAGGTGCTTGAGGCCAAATGCAGGGACGTGCGCGCGGCGCAAGCAGCCGTCGGCCAGCAAGCCGAGCGGCTTGCGGCGTCTCTTCATGGCAGCCGTCCGCGACGCTTCCGCGCACCGATCATGACCTCTGCGAAGAAGGGAGGTCGCTGTGCTTGATTCGGCTTTGACCTCAATATTCGGAACAGCCGAATCGCTCGTGGCGGGCGTGTCGACCATCGACTTCCTGCTGTGCTGCGCCGCTTCCATCGTGCTGGGCGCGGCGGTGGCGGCCATCTACATGTTCCGCCACACGTACTCGAAGAACTTCGTGGTGACGCTCGCGCTGCTGCCGCTCATCGTGCAGATGGTCATCACGCTGGTGAACGGCAACCTGGGCGCGGGCATCGCGGTGATGGGCGTGTTCAACCTCGTGCGCTTCCGTTCCATTCCCGGCAGCGCGAAGGACATCGGCAACGTGTTTCTGGCCATGGCCATCGGCTTGGCTACGGGTATGGGATTCATTGCGCTGGCGGTGCTGTTCACCGTCATCGTGGGCATTGTGAACGTGGTGTACGTGCTCTCGCCGTTCGGCAAGCAGAAGGCGCCCGAGAAGACGCTCAAGATCACCATCCCCGAGGACCTTGAGTACGACGGCGTGTTCGACGATGTGCTGGCGCGCTACACTGACGAGCACGAGCTCGTGGAAGTGCAGACCACCAACATGGGCAGCCTGTTCCTGCTCGAGTACGCGGTGAGGATGAAGGCGCCCGGCATCGAAAAGCGCATGATCGACGAGGTGAGGTGCTTGAACGGCAACCTCAAGGTGGTGCTGGGGAGCGCGGCGGCTAGTAAGGATGTGCTGTGATGAAGAAGATCCTATCGAAACTCTCACGTGGGCGGCGCGGGGCAACGCCCAGTCGCTCGGACAGTCCTCGCTGCGCTGCGGAACTCGCTTGGTGGGCGTCGCCCCGCGCCGCGGGTCGTAGCATCTCTGTTGTCGCGTTATGCTCCTTACTCGCCGGGACGCTTGGGGGGTGTTCGGGTCCGACGATTTCCGAAACTGATGGGTCTGACGTTGCTGCTTCCTCTTCCACTTCCACTTCGACCGAGGCGGCTTCTTTTGAGGAGGTGGCGGCTGCGTTCGATGTGGCGGCGCTCGACTTGGAGTATTCCAACCGGGACAAGGATGCTTCCTATGACGACGCTTCGGCCACGCATATCGTGCTGAGCGGGGCGACGGCTACGGTCGATGGGGACGGGGCTTCGGTCGAGGGGTCGACGGTGACCATCTCGGCGGAGGGCACCTACGTGGTGTCGGGCTCGCTTGATGACGGACGGTTGGTGGTGGAGGTTGCCGATACTGACAAGGTTCAGGTGGTGCTCAACGGCGCGAGCATCCACAACGAGGACGGGCCGGCGTTCTATGTGAGGCAGGCGGACAAGTGCTTCGTCACGTTGGCGGACGGCACGACGAACACGCTCACGGACGGGACGGACTACGTGCTGGAAGACGGCTCCGACGGGCCCTACGCCACCCTGTTCAGCCGGGCCGACCTCACGCTGAACGGTTCGGGCACCTTGACGGTGACGAGCTCCTACCGTCATGCGGTGTGCTCGAAGGACGACCTCGTCATCACGGGCGGCACCTATGTGGTGGATGCGGTGGAGGACGCCCTGCGCGGGCGCGACTGCGTGAAGATCGCGGACGGTGACTTCACGCTGACCGCCGGCGGCGACGGCATCAAGTCGAACAAGGATACCAAGGCGACCAAGGGCTTCGTGTCCATCGACGGGGGCACGTTCACTATCCAGGCTGGCGACGACGGCATTCAGGCGCAGACGTACCTGCGCATCGCGGGCGGCCAGCTGGACGTCACGGCCGCCGATGACGCGCTGCACTCCGACCTCGAGGGCATCGTGGCGGGCGGAGCGCTCACGATAGAGGCGGGCGACGACGCGTTCCATGCCGAGACGAAGCTCGTCATCGATGGTGGCACCGTCGATGTGACCAGCTGCTACGAGGGTTACGAGGCCGAGAAGATCTACGTGAACGGCGGCGAGACGCATATCGTGGCCAGCGACGACGCGGTGAACGCGGCGGCTGCCGACCTCTCCGGTGATGAGGCCGACGCGACGGCAACTACGACCGATGCCAGAGCGGCCGAGAGCTTCGACCCCGCCGCAACGGGCGAGATGCCCGACGGAGCCGAGCCCCCCGCCATGGACGCCGGCGCGATGCCACAGGACGGCGCTATGCCCGGCGGCATGGGCGGTGCCATGGGCGAGCGCGAGCAGAACGGCGGCATGCCCGACAACGCCTTCGCCGAGGGCGGCGCGCCCACCATGGGCGACGAGAACTGCCTTATCCAGGTCAACGGCGGCTACACCGTGCTCGACGCGGCAGGCGACGCGGTGGACAGCAACGGCTCGGTCGAGGTCACCGGCGGCGTGCTGCTGGTCAACGGTCCCATGAGCGGCGGCGACGGCGCGTTCGACTACGACCTCACGGCCACGGTGACGGGCGGCACGGCGCTCATGGTGGGCTCCACCGGCATGGCCCAGAACTTCACGAGCGGCGAGCAGCCCTTCGCCTTCATCACGGCCAGCGGCAACGCGGGCGACAGCGTCGCGGTCGCCAACGCCGACGGCACGGTGGTGGCGTCGCTCATGGCGGCGAAGCAGTTCGGCATGGTGCTGGTCTCGAGCCCCGCATTCGAGGAGGGCGGCAGCTACTCGCTGGTCATCGGCGGCCAGGTGAGCGGCGCGAACGCCGACGGCTACGCAGATGTCGGCACCGTGAGCGGCGGCACGACCGCCGAAATCACCGCCTCCACCACGGCTTCCGGCGGCATGGGAGGCCTCGGCATGGGAGGCGGCGGCATGCCCGCCGGCCAAGGCGGCGACATCCAGCGCGGCATGCGCGGCGGCGCCCTGCAGTAAGGCCGGCCGGCGCACGGCACGGGACTCCGTCCCGTGCCGTGCCAACGTTCCGTCCGCGCTAGTCGGCTCTCGGCGCTCCGGCTGTCGGTGCTTCGCCCTCCGCTCGCAAACGCCCCCTCGCCCCTCGGCCTGCTTTCGGTGCCGGTTTTCTGTCGCTTCGCCGGAAACCGCGGCGCGCTTTAGCCTATTGGAGTACAATGAGCGAACGATCAAGAACGATACCCGCACGTCAGACCGCATGGGCTCGTTCGCCCGCCCGATTGCCGGCACGGCCGGGAGCGGGGCGAACGATTGCATGCGGCGGCGTCCGACCCGAGGCGAGAAGGGACGCGATCATGGCCGACATCACCGAAGTGGAGTACATCTGGAAGAACGGGGAGATGATCCCCTGGGCCGAGGCCACCACGCATATCTTGTCCCACTCGCTGCACTACGGCTCCGGCGTGTTCGAGGGCATCCGCTGCTACCAGAATCCCGAGAACGGCAAGAGCCATGTGTTCCGCCTGCGCGACCACATGGAGCGCCTGCACCGCAGCTGCAAGATCGCCTGCATCGAGCTGCCCTACACGGTGGACGAGCTGTGCGACGCCACGCTGGAGCTCATCCGCAAGAACAACCTGCCGTCGTGCTACATCCGCCCGCTCGTGTACCGCGGCTACGGCGTGATGGGCGTCGATCCCACCGGCTCGCCCACCGACGTGGCCATTGCCGTGTGGCCGTGGGAGAGCTACCTGGGCGCCGACGCGCTGGAGAACGGCGTGGCCGTGGGCGTGTCCTCGTGGCGCCAGCGCTCGAACAACGCCATCCCTCCCGCGGTGAAGAGCACGGCGTCCTACATGAACTCCATCTTGGCGAAGCTCGAGGCCAAGGAGCATGGCTACGCCGAGGCCATCATGCTGAACGAGGCCGGCCTTGTGTGCGAGGGCACCGGCGAGAACCTGTTCATCGTGCGCGACGGCGTGCTGTCCACGCCGCCCCTGTCCGACGGCCTGCTGGAGGGCATCACGCGCGACACGGTGCTCTGTCTGGCCGACGACCTGGAGATCCCCGCTATCGAGGAGAGCCTCACCCGTAGCGACCTCTACATCGCCGACGAGGTGTTCATGACCGGTTCCGCCGCCGAGCTCACGCCCATCGGCAGCGTCGACGGTCGCGAGATCGGCAAGCCGGGCGAGGTCACCCGCGCCCTGCAGGACCGCTACTTCGCCGTGGCCTACGGCCAGATCGACGACTACGCCGACTGGCTCGCGGAAGTATAAGCGCGACAAAGGCCATGACCCAGAAGATTCTCACCTACGACAGCACGCTGCGCGACGGGGAGCAGAGCGAGGGCATCACGCTCTCGCTCGAGGACAAGCTGCGCATCGTGGAGCGGCTCGATGCGTTCGGCATCGATGCCATCGAGGGCGGCTTCCCCGCGTCGAACCCCAAAGACATCGCGTTCTTCCAGCGCGTGCGGGAGCTGCCCCTTGCGCACGCGCGCATCGCGGCGTTCGGCTCCACGTGCAAGAAGGGCGTGGCGGCGGCCGACGACCAGGGGCTCGCCGACCTTGTGGCCAGCGGCGCGCCCATCGTCACCATCGTGGGCAAGACGTGGGATGCCCAGGTGACGCGCGCACTGCTCACCACGCTCGACGAGAACCTGCGCATGATCGCCGATTCGGTGGCGTTCCTGAAGGCGCAGGGCCGCGAGGTGGTGTTCGACGCCGAGCACTTCTTCGACGGCTACAAGGCCAACCCCGCCTACGCGCTCGCCTGCGTGCGCGCGGCCAGCGAGGCCGGCGCCCACTCTATCGACCTCTGCGAGACGAACGGCGGCGCGCTGCCGCATGAGGTGGGCGAGATCGTGGCCGCCGTGGCGGCCGAGCTGCCGGGGCAGCGCATCGGTATCCACTGCCACAACGATTCGGGCTGCGCCGTGGCGAACACGCTGGCCGCCGTGCGCGCCGGGGCGACCCAGGTGCAGGGCACCGTCAACGGCTTCGGCGAGCGCGTGGGCAACACCGACCTGCTCACCACGATCGCCGACCTGGAGCTGAAGATGGGCTGCTCCACCGTCGGCCCCGACAAGCTGCGCCAGCTGACCAGCGTGTCGCAGTTCGTGGCCGAGACCTGCAACATGGCCGTGCCCACGCACCATCCCTACACGGGCGCATCGGCGTTCGCGCACAAGGGCGGGCTGCACGCCAGCGCCATCGCGCGGTTTCCGGAAGCCTACGAGCACACGCGCCCCGAGAACGTGGGCAACGCGCAGCGCATGCTGGTGAGCGAGCTAGCGGGCAAGGCGTCGCTCGTGGCGAAGGCGGCCAGCCTAGGCGTCGACCTGGCCGCGCATCCCGAGCAGGCGCAGGCCATCCTCGACGACATCAAGGCGCGCGAGGCGCAGGGCTACTCCTACGAGGTGGCCGACGGCTCGCTCGCCGTGCTGCTGCAGTGGCACCTGGGCACCTACCGGCCGCACTTCACGCTGGAGAGCTTCCGCGTCATCGTGGACGACCACGAGGACACCGGCGCCCGCGCGAAGGACGCCATGAGCGAGGCCACCATCAAGATACACGTGGGCGACGAGCGCTTCGTGGCCACGGGCGAGGGCACCGGCCCCGTGGGCGCGCTCGACAACGCGCTGCGCCTGGCCATCACGCAGTTCTTCCCCGAGGTGGCGGGCATGGAGCTGGTGGACTACAAAGTGCGCATCCTCGACGAGAACGTGGGCACGGGCGCCATCACCCGCGTCGTCATCACCACGCGCGACGCCGAGGGCACCTGGGGAACCATCGGCGTCTCCGAGAACATCATCGAGGCGTCATGGAACGCACTGGTCGACTCAATAGAGTACGGCCTGATGAGAATGGGGAAGTAGCATGAGCGATCTCAGGACGCCGGAGGTGGAGGACCTGCTGCGCGTGTTCGCCGCGCTCGATGACGAGGACACCGTCTACACGCTGCTGGAGGACTTGTTCACCATCCGCGAGATCAAGGAGACCTCGCAGCGGTTGGCCGTGGCGCGCCTGCTGGATGCCGGCAAGTCCTACGCCGCCATCGAGGAGGCCACGGGCGCCTCGGCCACCACCATCGCGCGCGTGTCGAAATGCCTAAGCTACGGCTCCGGCGGCTACAACGCCGCCCTCAACGCGCTGGACGACGCTCAGGCCTCGGGCCGGTAGGCGCGCCCGTCACCCCGCGACGGGCGCGGCGTCGTCGTCCGGGAGCGCTGGGGCCTGCGGCTTGCCCGCAGCCGGCGCGGGCAAGGCTACCGGGTCGCCGTACTCGTCGATCGTGCCGTTCGCACGCCCTTCCAGGTAGACCGCGCGCGCCTTGCCGCGCCGGAACGCCACGTCGGCACGGCCTGTGTGCAGCTGGTAGCAGTACCAGAACACGAACGGGATGCCGATGATACCGTTGAACAGGCCCCATCCTGCCATGAAGTCGGGGTTGAACCACGCGGCGCTGTTCATGATGGTGGGGAACAGCAGCGGGAAGCAGCTGCGCAGCAGAAGGTGCGCGCCCAGCGTGTAGATGCGCCCGGTGATGTAGAGCTCCGGCCGGCGCATGACAATGGGGTACAGCTCGGCCGCCGCCAGGATGCAGCAGGTGGACGCGAAGAACTCATGGCCCTCGGCGTACACGAAGCAGGCGTTCCAGGTGGTGTAGAGGAAGTTCCACATGGGCACGGTGTAGGAGAGGATCTCGCCGTGGCTGGAGGTGTCGTACTTCCAGAACTTGTCGCCGAACGGCATGGTGACGCACAGGATGAAGCCGGCGAGCGCGTTCATCATGTTGCCCATCTGCACGTCGCGCAGCGTGGCCTCGGCGATGTTGCAGAACACGATGCCGTACAGCACCCAGCGCACCCAGCGCTTGCGCATGGTCCGCCAGAACGGCGTGTCCTTCTGCTCCACGGCGGCGATGCGCCCGAGGCCGGCGAAGATGAGCGGCAGGATGACGGAGAGGTTCTTGGCCCAGCGGAACCAGTCGTCCCCGGGGATGTTGGCTATCCATAGCGGAATGGTGACGAGCGACACCACCCACACCCACATCGACGTGCGGTAATGCCGTCGCATGAACTCGGTGAGCAGCATGAGCAGCACGGTGTAGACAACCATCGAGATCGGCGTGACCCACACAGGCACGGTCATGGCGAAACCCCTTCCCCCGGTGAAGCGGCAGCTGCCGTGGAACGGCATGCGATGCCGGCAACGTTGACGCCGCCAGTCTAGCATCGCCGGCCATGCCGCTTCTTTCACAAACCGCCCTCCCGTGTGAAAGACTTCGCCTGCGAGCGCCCCGTATACTGCGGGCAAACGCGCGGTGGGCGAGGGGCTCATACGTGCACGGACTCGCATGAAGGGGGCGATCCTCGTGGGTATCCTGTACCAGGCCGAAGATCCGCTGTACTGGGCCATCTGGCTGTTCATCCTGTTCGCACTCATGGCGTTCAACGAGCTGGGGCGCGTGAAGCTGTGGGCCGGCATCGCGCTGTTCGCGGTGGTGCCGCTCGTGCTCACCGTCTTCGTGTGGCCCACCACGGCAGCGCCCGGCAACCCGTACGGCACGGGCACGTGGTTCAACTGGGTGAAGACGTACTCGGCGCTGGCGGGCTGCCTCGGCTTCATCGCGCTGCGCTTCGTGAAATGGCGCGGCGCGGACGGCCGCACGCACCACCTCTACGAGAAGCGCTGGGCGCTCTGCTTTCCGCCGCTCATCCTGGCCATCAACATCGCCGAGGCCGTGATCCGCGACTTCCAGGTGTTCGGCTTCGGGTTGTGGCAGGGCGGCATCGTAGAGAACCTGTGGACCATCTCCGGGCCGTGGAACATCATGAACGGCATTGCCGGCATCCTGAATATCGTCACCATCTGCGGCTGGTTCGGCATCTTCATCTCGAAGGACTCCGCCCGCGACATGATCTGGCCGGACATAATCTGGGCGTGGATCATCGCCTACGACCTGTGGAACTTCGCCTACACGTACAACTGCATCTCCGACCACTCCGCGTACTGCGGCCTGGCGCTCTTGCTGGCGTGCACCATCCCCACGTTCTTCATCAAGAAGGGGGCGTGGCTGCAGCATCGCGCGCAGACGCTCGGGCTCTGGATTATGTTCGTGATGACGGTGCCGCAGTTCGCCGACGTGCTGGCGCCCATCCCCACCACGCACAATCCCGCGGCGTTCTTCGCGGTGAGCCTGCTCGCGCTCGCCTCGAACGTGGCGCTGGCCGTGTTCCAGTTCCGCCGCATCCGGCAGCGCAAGCTCAACCCGCTCACCGACGAGCTGTACGTCGACACCAAGGCCTACCAGCGGGTCGTGGAGGAGAACAGCTAGGCCGCGCGCATGTCCGGCGCCTCTTCCCTCCCGTATAATGGACGCGTGCAGGAGCACCCCGCGCGCGTCCATGCGCGCTTCGGAGCGAGGGGAGGGGCCATGCGGCTGGGCACCAGGCAGACCAGATACGCGCCCGTGCAGCGCGAGTGCGGTCGCTCGCTCGCCGAGAGTCGGCGCCTCACGGGGCCGGCCGGCGACATCATGCTGGCGGCGCGCTCCCTGTTCGAGCGCCAGGGCGTGGCGAAGACCACGGTGAAGGACGTGGCCGCCGAGGCCGGCGTCACGCGCGAGCTGGTGTACTACTACTTCGAGAACAAGCAGGCCGTCGTGGACGCCGTATTGGACGATTACGTGGAAGACCTGGTGGAGAGCGTCATCGTGTGGAACGAGTCGCGCCGGTTCGGTGACACGTCGGGGTCGCTGCGCGCGTGCATCGCCACGTTCCGCCGCGCGCTCTACGACGCCGAGGGCAACCAGCGCCCCATGATAGCCGTGCTGGAGGAGCTGGGCGTGCGCGACGCATTCGACGTGCGCGCCGTGCGCGAGACGGTGGACTGCATCAACGGGAATATCGTGGCCGAGTACGCGGCGTACCATCAGGTGGAGATAGAGTTCGTGTACGAGATGTTCTGCGTGGTCATCTTCGGCCTGGTGGGCCTCGTGAAGATCAACCCCGCCATCTCCGACGAGGCGCTCATGAAGGTGGTGGAGCAGGCGCTGCATCTGGACATGGAACCGCTCGACGCTCCCGACGAGATACGCCACCCCAACCCACCTGCGGCTACGTGCGAAGCGTGAAGATTGGCGCGCGCGTTGCCGGGGCGTGTTATAGTCGTCACCGACGCGTTGACTGTGGAACGCCTGGCATTTATATGCTTTGACCTCGTATTATACCGAGCGAGGCGGCGTATCCCGGATCGCGAGGGAGGTTTGACGAATGAGCGAATCCACGCGCGGCCTTGACCGCCGCACGTTTTTGACAGGCGCTGCCGCACTGGGCGCGGCCGTGCTTTTGAAGCCGGCTCTGGCGTTCGCCGAGCCCACCGCCGCCGACAAGCTGGCGGAGGCCGACGCCGTCCGCGCGCGCATCGTGGACATGCAGGCGCAGCTGGACGTGGTCACGGAGCAGTACTACAAGGCGCTCGACGAGCACGCGGCTGCCCAGCAGGCCGTTGCCGATGCCCAGGCGCGCATCGACGAGGCGACCGCGCAGATCGCCGGATTGCAGGAGAAGCTGGGCTCCCGGGCCCGCAGCATGTACCGCACCGGGCAGTCCTCGGTGCTCGACTTCATCATGGGCGCCACCACGTTCGAGGAGTTCGCCCAGAATTGGGATCTGCTGGAGAAGCTGAACGACAACGACGCCAGCTTCGTGCAGCAGACGAAGGACCTGCGCGCCGAGGTCGAAGCCGCCAAGGCAGAGCTCGAGCGCCAGGAGCAGATTGCAGCCGAGGCGGCTGCCGAGGCCCAGCGCATCAAGGAGGACGCCGAGCGCTCGGTGGCGGAGCTGCAGGCGCTGCTCGCCCAGCTGGACGCTGAGGCCCAGTCGCTGCTTGCGCAGGAGCAGGAAGCGGCACGCCAGTCCGAGATAGCCGCGGCGCGCTCGCGTTCGTACGGCTACTCGGGCACGACGTCGCCCGTTCCATCCCAGGGCTCCGTGGTGGACTACGCGCTCTCGCGCATCGGCTGCCCCTACGTATGGGGTGCGGCCGGGCCGGATGCGTTCGACTGCTCGGGCCTGGTTCGTTGGGCGTATTTGCAAGTGGGCATGTCGCTTCCGCACCAGACCGAGGCGCTGTACAACGCGGCGAAGGCTCGCCTTCCCGTTTCCCAGGCGCAGCCCGGCGACGTGCTGTGGGTGGGCTACGGCGACGGCTACAACGGCCACGTGGGCATCGCCTGCAATGCGGGCGGCACCCACTACGTGCATGCCCCCACGTTCGGCGCCCGCGTGCGCGATACCGACGGCCTTGGCTGGGCCGGCTTCACCCATGCGCTGCGGTTTTAGGCCGCCGCTCGGCCCGGTTCGCTTTTCGCATTGCCCGCACCCGCGCCGCTCCCGGCGCGGGTGCGCTATTATAGGATGTGCGCCCTCGGAGGCGCACGATGATATACCGAAGGAGCTTTCATGACTACGCTGTTCGTGAACGCCTGCATGCGCGGAGAGGACTCGCGCACGCTCGCACTGTGCCGTGAATACCTGCAGGACAAAGAAGAGGTCGTCGAAGTCGACTTGGCCACGCTCGGCCTCAAGCCGTTCGACGCCCAGATGGTGGCCTACCGTACCGAGAAGCAGAAGGCGAAGGCATGGGACGATCCCATCTTCGACCTGTCGCACCAGTTCGCCGAGGCCGATGAGGTCGTCATCGGCGCGCCGTACTGGGACCTGTCGTTCCCGGCGGCGCTCAAGGTGTATATGGAGCATGTGAGCGTGTGCGACATCGCGTTCCACTACACCGAGGACGCGCGGTGCGAGGGCATCTGCAAGGCGGACCGCCTCACCTATATCGCGTCGTGCGGCGGGTTCGTGGAGGGCGCGAACTTCGGCTACGAGTACTTCTGCGGCATCGCCAAGATGTTCGGCATTCCCGAGACGCGGTTCGTGGCCGCCGAGGGGCTGGATATCGTGGGTATCGATGTGGAGGCCCAGATGGACAAGGCCCGAGCCCAGATAGCCGCGCTCGACTAGCATGTCGTCGGCCGCCCATGACGCCGAGGGCCTCGTGGCCCTTGCACCTCCGCGCCTCGACCATCCGGTCCGGTTGTCCGACTACCTGGGTGCAGCCGGCGCGACCGTGATGATCCAGCGGGCGCTCAACTGCGTGGATTCCCGGTTGGTGGATCACGGCCTGCGGGTGGGCGCGATCATGGACGCCATGCTCGAGGCGGCGGGGTGGGAGCCGGCAAGGCGCCGCGACGCGTGCCTCATGGCGCTCATGCACGACATCGGCGCCTATTGCACCGAGGAGATCGATCGGCTCGTGGAGTTCGAGTCATGCGACGTGTGGGAGCATTCGTTCTACGGCTACCTTTTCTTCAAGGAGCTCTCGCCGTTGGCCGGCTATGCCGAGGTCGTGCTCTACCACCATATGCCCTATCGCCTGTTCACCGACCAAGATCCGGCGGTGCGTTTCCTCGCGCAGGTGCTGCAGGTGGCCGACCGCGTGGACATGCTGTTGCTGGAGCGTCCCCGGGCAAGCGCCGAGGAGGTGGCGCATGCGCTGGGGAGCGCTCCTGCGGGCCAGTTCTCGTTCGAGGCGACGGCCCTGTTCCAGGAAGCGGAGCGGCGCGCAGGCCTGCTCGGGCAGCTGCGCGGCGGTTTCGATGCGGGGGATGCGCTGCGCAAGGTGTCGGCTGCGGCCGATCCTGATGCCGCTGCGGCCTTCCTCGACATGCTCGTGCATGTCATCGACTTTCGCAGCCGCCACACCGTCACCCATACGGTGACCACGGCCTGGACGGCCTACGAGATAGCCCGCCGCCTGATAGCCGACGAAGCCGAGAGGGGCCGTGTGTACTGCGCCGCGCTGCTGCATGACGTGGGCAAGATCGGCATCCCGCTCGGCATTTTGGAGAAGCCGGGGCGCCTCGATGCCCGCGAGATGGCCGTCATGCGCACGCATGTGACCTTGACCGAGTCGATCCTGGCCGGTTGCGTGCCCAATGACATCGCCGCTGCGGCGGCCCGACATCACGAGAAGCTCGACGGCTCGGGCTAGCCGCGCGGCCTCGCGGCTGTCGAGCTGAAGATGGCGGACCGCATCATCGCAGTGGCCGACATCGTGAGCGCGCTGGTGGGCACCCGCAGCTACAAGGAGGCGTTCCCGAAAGAGCGGGTGCTGGAGGTGCTGGCCGACCAGCGCGACCGCGGGTTGATCGACGGTTCGTGCGTGGCGGTGATGGTGCGCGATTACGACGAGGTCATGGCCGTGGTGCAGCGCGCATGCCTTCCCGTCGCGGCGTTGTACGAGCGCGTGCAGCAGGAATACCGCTGGCTTTTGGACCAGCTGGCGCGCCATGAGGCGGAGCCTTTGACGGAGCCGGCCGCGCCGGTCGGCTGAACGGCGGGTACCGTGCGCCGCTCCAGGCCGATAATGACGGCCAGATGAAGGGGAGGAACAGGATCATGAAACGTTTGCTCATGGTGGTGGACTACCAGAACGACTTTGTGGACGGGGCCTTGGGTTTTCCCGGTGCCGAGAAGCTGGAGAAGCCCATCGCCGACAAGATCGCCGCGTACCGCGAGGCGGGCGACGAGGTGGCGTTCACCTTCGACACGCACCGGCGCGACTACCTTGACACGCAGGAGGGGAAGAACCTCCCCGTAGCGCATTGCGTGGAGGGCACGCCCGGCCACGACCTGTACGGCCAGGTGGCGGACTGCCTGCGCGACTCCGACACCGTGTTCTGCAAGCCGGCGTTCGGCTCGGCCGCGTTCTTCGAGCGCTGCCGCCAGTCGCAGCGTGCTGCCGACGCGGTGGGCAAGCTGCCGTTCGCGAGCATAGAGATCGTGGGCCTGGTGTCCAACATCTGCATCATCTCGAACGCCGTGCTGGCGAAGACCGCCTGCCCCGAGGTGCCCGTCATCGTGGACGCCGCCTGCACGGCCTCGTTCGACCCCGACCTTCACGAGAAGGCCCTCGACGTCATGGAAGGCCTCCAGATACAGGTGATCAACCGCTAGCAGCGCACCGTGGCGCGCCCTTGCGCCTGTGGCGTTGCGCGCGTATATTCTGCCTAGACGGGGGGATAGCGTGCCGGTGGACGACGTGCGAGGGGGAGCCATGGAGACGAAGTACACGACCTGCGTGTTCTGCGACGGGGGCTGTCGGGTCAAGGCCGAGGTCGACGGGGATCGGCTGCGCGTGCTGCCGGCTGATCCGGCATTCCCGGCCATCTGCCCGAAGGCGGGCATGGTGGATGCGTACCGCCTGCATCCCGACCGCGTGACCGTGCCGCTGAAGAACGTGGGCGAACGCGGCGAGCCGCAGTGGCAGGAGATGTCCTGGGACCAGGCGCTCGACGAGATAGCCGCGCGGCTGCGGGCGGTGGCGGACGCTTACGGCCCGGAGGCCGTGGCGTTCGCCGAGATGCCGCTCAACATGGGCTTCGGCGGCATCACCCGCCGCCTGATGAACTGCCTGGGCACTCCCAACTACACGGCGCCGGTGGCGCTGTGCATGGGCAACACCGCCCAGGTGCACCGGGCGGTGTACGGCTGGTTCGCCGGGGCGGACTGGGAGCGGACCGACTGCATCGTCTACTTCGGGCAGGACCGCGACCGCGAGCGCTGGCCCGGCGAGTACCTGGCTCTGAACGCAGCGCTCGAGCGCGGGGCGGTGCTCATCGAGGTCGACCCCCGCGAGACGGCCACGGCGAAGCGCGCGCACTACCACCTGCGCATCCGCTACGGCACCGATGCGGCGCTCGCGCTCGGGTGGATCAACGTCGTCATCGGGGAGGGGCTCTACGACCGCGCCTTCGTGGAGGGTTCGTGCACGGGCTTCGACGAGCTGGCCGCTCGGGCGGCGGAGTACCCTCCCGAGCGCGTGGCCGCCCTCTGCGGCATCGACGCCGAGCTCGTGCGCGAGACGGCGCGCGTGTACGCGCGGGCGCAGGCGGCCATCATCCCCTGGGGCGTGGTGGGCGACATGCAGCGCAACTCCACGTCGCTATTGCAGGCGCAGTGCATCCTGCGCGCCCTCTGCGGCTTCGTGAACAAGAGCGAGTCGGTGTGCGGGCCGGCGCTCGGAGGCGTGGGCAACGCCGAGCTGGCCGCGTTCGAGCTGCTGCCATCCGAGAAGCGCGCCCTCCAGCTGGGGCGCGGCGCCCATCCGCTGCTCACGTTCGCGGCCTCGGACCTCTACCGTCAGGCCAACGAGCGCGAAGGCGTGCCCTACGAGCCCGACCTGCTGGCCGAGTCGTGCGCCTGCGATCCGGCATCGCTGTTCGCCGCCATGCGCGGCGAGGGCCCCTACCCCGTGAAGGCCTTCTTCTCCGTGGCGAACAACACGGTGATGAGCTATGCGAACCAGCAGGGCATCGTCGACGCGCTCATGAACCAGGACCTCGTGGTGGCCTTCGAGCATTGGCTCACGCCCACGGCGCAGCTGGCCGACTACGTGCTGCCGGACGATATGTGGGCCGAGCGCGACGTGTTGGGGTCGCCGTTCGACGTGGGGCCGGCCTTCTCGACGGGGCAGGCGTTCCGCAGGCCGGCGGGCCAGTGCAAGAGCTGGTACTACGTGGTGAAGGGCCTGGCCGACCGCCTGGGCTTTGCGGAACGGTTCCCTTGGGCGAACGAGCACGAGCTGTACGATTGGCGGCTGGCGCCGCTCGGCCTCACGTGGGAGGACGCGTGCGCGCGGGCGCCGGAGCCCCTCCTACGCGAGCTGGCTGCGCCGGGACGGTTCGTCACGCCTTCGGGCAAGGTGGAGCTGGCCAGCTCCGTGCTGGCCGAGCTGGGCTTCGACCCGCTGCCCTCCTACGAGGAGCCGTCCGATCCCGGCTGCGAGGCCGCGCCGGAGGGAGCGTACCCTTACGTGGCGTTCGCGGGCTTCCGCGAGCGGAAGTCGTACAACACGAACCTGCACCAGATGCCCGAGCTGCGCGCGCAGGAGCCGGAGCCGCGGTTCTTCGTCAACCCGGCCGATGCGGCGGCCGAGGGCATAGGCGAGGGCGCCTGGTGCGTGGTGGAGACGGCGTACGGGCAGGTGGAGCTGTTGTCCCACCTGGATGAGGCGCAGCCTGAGGGCACGCTGCGCGTGCCGCACGGCTGGTGGAAGCCCGAAACGGCCCCGGGCGTCGCGGCCGGCTTGAGCGGCGCCTGCCTCCACAACGACGGCATGCTGTTCCCCGATGCGGATTGGAACCTCGATCCCGCCCAGGGCGTTCCGAACCTGCGCGGCGGCATCCATGCCCGCGTGAGGGCGAAGTAGCGGGCGGGCGTCGCTCGCTACTTCGCCCCAGCTGCTCGCGCGCCCCCTAGCGGCGGCGTGCGAACGCCTCGAGCACGAGCTGCGCGCGGGTGCCGATGGGCGTGTCGTTCTCGGCGAGGAAGCGCGGGACGTCGGCGATGGGCAGCAGGAACGGCTCGATGAGCTCGGCCGGCTCGGGTTGCGCGTCGGCCACGCGTTCCACCTGCGCGAACACCACCTGCACCGTCTCGTCGGTGAGGCCGGTGGACGAGAAGCCCGCCTGCGGCAGGGGGTCGAGCGCCGCGGCGCCCAAGTCGGCGCGCAGCGCGTAGCCCGTCTCCTCGCGCAGCTCGCGGTCCACGGCTGCCGCCAGGTCCTCGCCCGGGTCCACGAGCCCGGCGGGGAACGCGATGCACCAGCTGTTCAACGGATAGCGGAACTCGCGGATGAGCAGCAGCCGGCCGTCGGGCGTCTGCGGCACGATGCACACGGCGTCGGATGCCGCGCTCTCGCCGCGCGCGTGCGCCTCCAGCTCGGCGCGGTACGCCTCCGGCCCCTTGCGCGAGGCGCTCTCGTACTCATAGGTCGAGCCGTCGGGCATCGTGTACGTCAGCACGTACTTCTTTATCCAGCCGTCGGATACTTGGCGCAGGCCGGCGAACGTGGGCGTGGGCGAAGCGGCGCTGGCGGTGGGGGCATTTGTGGCGCTGGCGGCTGCGCTGGTGGTGCCGTCGATAGTGGGGGCGGCTGGGGAGTCGCTGGTGGTCTCGGGCATGGGGTTGCTCCTTCTCGGTAGCTTGACGTGCCGTCCCTCCGCGTTTCCGGGAGCAGGCGCCGATGTTTCACGTGAAACATTCGTTCGTGCTGTCGCGTTGCTCGCGGTGCGCGGGACGACGGGTCGCGGTTGCGGCTAGAAGTCGAACACGTCGCCCACGTTCGCGGCCAGGCAGAGGTCGGCCTGGCGGTCGCGCGGGGTGGGGGTGCGGTTCACGATGACCAGGTGGTCGCCCTGGAAGAAGTCGATGAGGCCCGCGGCTGGGTACACGGCGAGCGACGTGCCCGCCACCACCAGGAGGTCGGCACGGGCGATGGCGTCGACGGATGCCTGGAGCGTGTGCTCGTCGAGCGCTTCCTCGTACAGCACGACATCGGGTTTCACGATGCCGCCGCACGCGGGGCAGCGCGGAACGCCGTCGGCGGCCTCGTCGCGCAGGCGCAGCAGCTCGTCCACCGGGTACGCCGCGCCGCAATCCATGCAGAAGTTCCGCAGCACGCTGCCGTGCAGCTCCAGCACGCGCTCGCTGCCGGCCTTCTGGTGCAGGCCGTCGATGTTCTGCGTGACCACGGCGGACAAGGTGCCCGCCTGCTCCAGCTCCGCCAGCTTCCGGTGCGCGCGGTTCGGCTGGGCGTCCAGCGCGAGCATGCGGTCGCTGTAGAAGGCGAAGAACTCCGCCGGATGCGCGTCGAAGAAGCTGCGCGAGATCATCTGCTCGGGCGGATGGGGGTACTTCTGCGCGTACAGCCCGTCAGGGCTGCGGAAGTCGGGGATGCCGCTCTCGGTGGACACGCCCGCCCCGCCGAAGAACACCATGCGCCCCGGCTTCGTCTCGTCCACCCAGTTCCGGAACGCCTCGATCCCGCGCCGCGCCTCGTCGTCCATGGTCCCTCCTCGATAGTGCTGCGAATGGCTTGCGTCCCATCATAGCAGGAAGGCGACCTCGCGGTCGCCTTCCCTTGGTGCGCCGAGCATGCGCACTGGCTGTTGTGCCTCGTAAGGCTAGCCCTCGATGGCGATGGTCTTCTTCTCCTCGAGCTTCGGCTGCTCCTGCTTCTTCGGCACGGCGATCTTCAGCACGCCGTCCTCGAACTTCGCCTTGATGTCGTCTTCCTCCACGTCGTCGCCCACGTAGAACGTGCGGCTGCACTTGCCGCTGAAGCGCTCCTTGCGCACGTAGGTGCCCTGCTCGTCCTTGTCCTCGGACTCGCCCTGCGTCTGCGCGTTGATAGTGAGGTAGCCGTCCTTCAGCTCGGCCTGCACGTCGTCCTTCTTGAAGCCCGGCAGGTCGATGGTCAGCTCGTAGCCGCCGTCCGTCTCCTTGATGTCGGTGCGCATGAGCGTGGGCGACATCTTCTGCATCGCCTGCATCGGGGCCGAGGCCGCGTTGAAGAACGCGTCGAACGGGTCGGTCATCAGCTCGCTAAGCAGGTTGCGGTTCCTCCGCATGGGTACCATCATGGCCATACTAATCACTCTCCTACGTGTCGTGCGAGGCTTGGGCTCTCTCCGACGGCGCGTCCGGCTTGTTGGCCGGCCTGGGTCGATTGAGAAAACCTAAGCCTCTTTCTGTGCGGTTTTCTCTGTACATGACTGTTATAAAACGTTGTATTAGCACTGTCAAGCAACGAGTGCTAAAAGTTACGGTTTCGTCAACTTCCGAGGGCGAAAGCGAAGGCGCCCGCAACCCTCGTCCCAGAATAGCCCCCGTCGCGCCGACCTTCCCGCCCGCCCGTCCGGAACCCCCAAAGCGAAACCCCTTCGCCACAACCCTGTCATGCGGAAGCTCCCTTGGGATGATAGAGAAGGATAGGAGACGGGGTTGCCGGTCTTGTTTCAGCAAGAACTGGTTCCTTGGACGGTTCGGGCTTCAGCGGGCATCCGACTGCCGAAGATGAATGTGGAATGCAGGTATGGATGTGCTCAAGATATCGATATAAGTGGCATGCGCTTTGGTTTTTTGCTATCATGCAAGACGAGCCGCAGGGAGCTGTTGACTCCCCACGGCTCTCGAATCGCTTCGGCGGTTTGGTTTCTTTTACTGCTCCTTGCCCTTACGGACGGGGAGCCTTTCTATTATAGCCGCAGCTAGGTGCACTGCGCTGGCGATCAGCTCAAGGATTGCCGTAAGCAAAACCAAATCGGTCATGGTTGCCACCTCCTTCCCGTTTCGCCCCTGCAAGAGGGGATAAGGTTGGAGAGGGATGTGGCACCGCGCCGCCTCTGCGCTCCGTTCCCCCATCCTACTGCCGCAACCTTGCCGGGCGACCGCAATATCGCCGTCGGGGAGTCGCCCCGATCTTGCCCGGATCTTGCGAATCCGCCGCGCGGGCCTTGCCGGTATCTTGCCTATCCGCCATGTACACCTTGCCGTTTTCTTGCACGCCTCTGGCGCGGTTGCCGCTTGGTGCGTCGACGCCCTTGCGGCCGTAGGCGAAACGAGGCCCCGCTGCCGTTGCGGCGAGTGGTTTCGGCCGTGTACCCCCTCATCGGCAACGGGCGGCTGCTTCTTCGGAGGGCGGATTCCCCTATGTGCCTCTCCCTTTCCAATTAAACCTTTCACCAGCCAAAACGTAAAAATGCCCCCACGGGGGTAATGGTCGGTTGTCCCGCTGGCCTGCATGATGTGGCCGAAGGGTTTCACCGATCGAACCAAAAAAAGGAGAAGGAGGAGGACATGGTCGACAAGGAAAGCGCCAACGGCGCGAGCGGGGCTCCGAATGCCCCGGCTGCTCCCGGTGCCGACAGCGCCCCGGGCGCCTCGGGAGCCCCTGGCACCCCGGCTGCCGGTACCTCGCAGGAAGCCGATCCCGCCGCCCCTGCGCCGAAGCGCGTGCGGCGTGGGGCCATCGTGGCCGCCGTCATCGTGGCGGTGGTGCTGGTGGCCGGCATCGGGGCATGGGTGTGGCACGAGCAGCCGAGTTTCTGCAACGCCATCTGCCACAGCCCGATGGACAAGTACGTGGAGACGTACGGCGCGGGCGACCCGGGCATGTTGGTCACGCAGCACGCGGCGGCCGGCGACACGTGCCTGAGCTGCCATGAGGCCGAATTCGCCACGCAGGTGTCCGAGGCAATGGCATGGGTGTCGGACAGCTATCCGATGGACGAGGCCACGGGCATGCTGGCCACGGGCAAGGAGTTCGCCACCGAGGAGTTCTGCGCGCGCAGCGGCTGCCACAGCATGGACGAGGTGGTTGCCGGCACCTGGGGCTTCGAGGGCAACGACGAGAAGTACAACCCGCATTCCAGCCACCAGGACTATGCGCTTGAGTGCGGCGACTGCCACAAGGTGCACGAGAAGAGCACGCTCGTGTGCAACGAATGCCATGCGTTGACCGCGCCCGAGGGATGGGAGGCCCCTAATGAGTAACGAGCGCAGCGGACTCTCGCGCCGCAGCTTCCTCAAGGGAGCAGGCATTACCGCGCTGGGCGCCGCAGCGGCGGGCGCGCTGGCCGGGTGCGGCAACGGCTATGCTGTCGATGCCGCCGCAGCTCCGGCCAACGCGCGCGTCGGGGAGGCGGGCACGCCTTCCTGGCTTGGCTTGGCGCCCGAGGTGCCCGAGGCCGACATCGTCGAAACGCTGGACGTGGAGGTGCTGGTGGTGGGCTGTCGCACGGGCGGGCTGCCGGCCATCATCTCCGCTGCCGAGAACGGCGCGCGCGTGCTGGGCATCGACCGCGTGTCCAAGGTGGCGAACCCGCGCGAGGATATCGGCGCCATCGACTCCGCCCTGCAGAAGGCGTCGTTCGCAGAGTACTCCCAGTTCGAGATCGACAAGATGGAGGCCGTGGAGGACATCGTCCGCTATGCCAACGGCTTCATCAACTACGACCTGGTGAAGCTGTGGGCGAACGAATCCGGCCCTATGCTGGACTGGATCACCGGCATCGTGGAGCGCGACGGCCGCATGGTCATGAACTTCGAGGGATCCATCGGCACGACGGGACAGGGTGCGCGCGACAAGGCGTGGGCCACCGGCCATAGTCCTGCGAAGACCGCGCTTTCCAAGGACGACAAGAGCTTCAGCTTCGGCGTATCGCTCATGGAATACGCGCAGGAGAAGGGCGCCGAGTTCCGTTGGAACACCGAGCTGGTGAAGTGCGAGCAGGACGGCTCCGGCCGCGTGACCGGCGTAATCGCCCGCGATGTCAACGACCGCCACTACCTGCGCATCAACGCCAGCAAGGGCGTCATCCTGTCCACGGGCGGCTACGGCAACAACCTTGAGATGATGGAGGCGCGCCAGCCGTGGAACCAGGCGCTGCGCATCGCGGCTCCCGGCAAGGGCGGCAACCCCACGGGCGACGGGATCAAGGCGGCTCTGTGGGCAGGCGGCCAGATGGACCCGCTCGGCGCGGCATGTACGTTCAACCGCGCGTGCTGCAAGCCCGACCAGACGGCCGGCAACGGCACAGTGGGCGAGTGGTTCTGGTTCGGCGAGCAGCCGTTCATGAAGGTGAACCTGAACGGCAACCGCTTCTGCAACGAGTCCGGCCCCTACGACTACATGCTGCATTCGGCCTATATGCAGCCGCACCACACATACTGCGATATCTGGGACGCGAACTACGCCGAGCAGGTGCGCCAGATGAACGAGGTGGGCTGCTGCCGCCTGTACCCGTTCGACAACGGCGCGCCGTCGAACCGTACCATCGAGTCCATGGCATCCGAGTTCGAGAAGCTTATCGAGGCCGGCTACATCCAGCAGGCCGACACCATGGAGGAGCTGGCCGAGAAGCTGAACATCCCCGTGGAGAACACGGTGAAGTCGTGGCAGCGCTACAACCACCTCGCCGAGCAGGGGCGCGACGAGGACTACAACAAGGAAGCGTACCGCCTGATGAAGCTGGACACGCCGCCGTTCTACGGCGTGCGCACCGGCGCTTGGTTCCTGGCCACGCTCGATGGCGTCATGATCGACACGGATATGCATCCCGTGCGCGAGGACGACACGCCGGTGGAGGGCCTGTACCTGACCGGCGACTGCTCGGGCGGCTTCTTCAGCGTGAGCTATCCGAACCTATTCACGGGCCTGGCCTGCGGACGCACGATGACGTTCGGCCGTCGCGCCGGCATGTTGGCGGCCACGGGGCAGGCGTAGGGTCTGCCGGTTGCATCCAGGCCGGCGATCACGGCCAGGCAAATCTCTGCGGCCTTCGGGCGGTGCGCTTTCCCTTCGCACCGCCCGTACCGCACGGCGGCGCCGTGCGCCCCGTGCCACCCACCAATCCCTGCGGCGGCTCGGCTCCTTTCCCTCTTTCGCCCGAGCCTGCTGCTTTCCCTCCCTCTGGCGGCGCCCCGCTACTCCTCCGGGGCGCCGCTGCCGGTAGCAGCCGGCTGCTGCGACTTAAGGCAGGTCCTTGCGCGCCTTTCGATGAAACCTCGCATGCTACAATGGCGGGCATGACCGCCTCTTCGGAACAAGCTCCCTCCCTGTTCGCCGCGCCGTTCTGGCGGGTGTGCGCGGCACTTCTGTGCGTGCTGCTCACCACGTCGCTCATGAACGTGGTGGTGTTCCCGCGCTTTGACGCGGTGTTCACCTACGCTCGCGACGCGTCCGTGCTGGCCAACGCTACCACGCTCATAGCGGTGGGCCTTGTGGCCACGTTCAGGCCGCAGCTTCTGCGCATGCGAGCGCTCACGGCGGGATGCCTCGTGCTGCTTGCCATGGGCTCGGCACTGCTGCCGGTAGGGCTGTACACAGGCAGCGCAGTGGCGCTCACTGCCGCAGCCTGCGCGCTGTCCATCGGGCGTGGATGGGCCATCGTGATGGTGGGCGCGGCGGCATCGCGCTTGGGAGTGCGCCAGGCGGGGGCTTGCAACGCGTTGGCGTTCGTCGCGGAATACGCGGTGACGGCCCTGGTGTGGGTGATTCCGGCAGGAGCCGGCACGGTGCTGGTGTGGCGCCAGGCGCTGCCCGTGCTGCAGGCCACGGAAAGCGGCGAGGCTCCGGCCGACTTCTCCGTGACCCAGCCTTCCACGTTCCTGCCGCTGGCCAGCCAGCTGTTCGTGTGCCTGTTCCTGTTCCGCGTGGCGTTCGGCTACTCGCTGCGCTTCGGCGAGGTGGGCGGCGTGCCGGTATCCGACTTCCTGGGCATCGTGCCCGTGGCCGCGGTGGCGCTGTACGTGCTGCTCTCGCGGCGGGCGTTTCCGGCCGATCTGCTGGCGCAGGTTTCGGTGCTGCTGGTGGTCGGCCGGAGGCGCATACGCGGCGGTGGGGAGCGTGACGCTGCTCGCGGCCGGCAATGCGCTCTTCGACATGGTGGCGTGGCTCGTGCTCATTGCCGTGGCGGGGCGCAACCCGCGTGCGGCCGTGGCCACGTTCGCCTGGGGCCGCGGTGTGTCCGGGCTGGGTTCCACGGCGGGCGCGGCGCTGGGCGTGTGGTCGAACGACCTGTTCGGCGCGGGGTCTCCGGCGGTCGACTTCGTCACGGGCGCGCTCATCCTCGTGTTCGTGGGGTACGCGCTCATCGGACTCAAGCATTTCAGCTTCGCCGAGACCATTGCGGGCGTCACGCCGGTGGACCAGGCGGTTGCGAAGTCGCCCGAGCAGGAGTTCGCGGAGCGTTGCCGCACGCTGGCCGAGCGCTACGGCTTGAGCCCGCGCGAGCTGGAGGTGTTCATGATGCTGGCGCGCGGGCGCGACCGCGCTTACATCCAAGAACAGCTGGTCGTGTCGCGCAACACGGTGAAGGCCCACGTCAAGCACGTGTACGCCAAGCTGGACATCCACACGCACCAGGACTTGATCGACCTGGTGGAAGAGGAGCGCGTCGAAAGCGGGTGCGCGTCAGGCGCGTCAGAAAGGAGTGCGATATGACCGTCATCGGGATCATCTCGGATACGCACGGGCAGCTGTCGGAGGCGGCGTTCGCGGCGCTCGCGGACAGCGACCATATCATCCACGCGGGCGATATCGGCAACCCGGCCATCCTGCGCGAGCTGGAAACGCTCGCGCCCGTGACGGCGGTTCTGGGCAACAACGACTTCGACGAGTACGGGCAGGCGGTCGGCCGTTTCGCGCGCCCCGTCATCGACGGCGTGAGGTTCCTGGTGGCCCACTACCCGCGCGACGTGAAGATCAGCTTTGCAGGCTCGGGGGCGCTCGCGCCGGGCGACCCTATCCCGCAGGTGTGCGTCCATGGGCACACACACGTGCCCGAGATCGTCACCGGGCCCGAGGCGCGTCCGGCCACGTACGTCGTGTGTCCCGGCGCCGCGTTCCGCCCGCGCGGCGGGTTCCCCCGCTGCATTGCCAAGATCGACGTGTCCGACGGCTGCGTGAACAGCGTGCGCGTGGAGGCGCTCACCGGAGAGACGCTGCTGGAGGCGTGAGGCGCGGGCGCTTTCCGCTTGCCAGGCGCGCCTGCTGGCAGGTAATGGTTGCAAGTTCGGCGGCTTCGAAGGTGATAGGGGTGCAAGGGGGGCTTCGCGACGGAAGAGCGGGTTCCTCGTACAGCGAGGCGAGGTTCTGCGTGCGGACGGGGCGCAGCAAGAGACGTTCTGTCTTTCTCGGAATGTCCTCCTGCTTCGTGCCCCCCCCTGCTTCGTACCCCCCCTGCTTCGCCGCCGTCCTTGCATCTGTCGTCGGTGGGCTCGCATGGGCCCTTCGGTTTGGTGCTGCACGCAGGCTGACGAAATGCGCGCTGCCCTGGCGCATGCCATTAACAGCGGAGGCTGGCTTGGGGAACCCCTGCCATGACGCGGAAACGGCCGGTTTCTGTCAAAAAAGGGCCGGTTTGGCAATCGCAGAGAGCGGCAGGTGCCGGATTCCGGGGATGACGATGGGGCTGCGCAAGCGTTTCCCCAGGTGGCGCTTCGTCCGAATAAACATAGCAAGACAGTATGGATTGCTAAACCGCCTTCTTTTTGACCATTCGGGAGCGCGGCGGGTTCTTGAACCGCGGGGCGCGGAGGCGGAATGAGCTCCCGGCGAGAAAATCGCTGCAAACCTGGAATTGGCCGCATTTGACCTTCTGCGCGGAGCGTCCCGATCGTCCTCCGTCGCCAGCTCGGCAGTATCCGATGTCTATCATAGCGGGTCGATGCAGCGAGACAGGGAGCGTGGCGAAGCATTGCGCTGGGGCGTAAAGCGCTTCGAAGGGAGCCGCACGGCACGGGAGCTCATGATGGGGCTTTTCGGAAGGCACTGCTCGCCCTTATGCGGAAAGGAGGGCTTGGCCGCTATACTAGGGAAAAGGAGGGTCGGCGGAAAGCAAGCGCCCTGAAGGCTGGACGAAGTCGCCGTGCGAAGGGCAGATGGCCTGCGAACAGGGCGCGAACGCGGCGAGGAAAGGTGACGGCATGGCGGAAATGTACGGCGCGATAGCGCGCGCGGTTGCCTGCATCATGGATGCGGACTACGCGGGGCAGCCCGAGAGCGCCCCGTGCAGTGACGCGCAGTCGTGGCTGGCCGCGCTCGCGGAGGCCGAAGCGGCGGGTGCGCTCGACGACGACCTGTTCGTGCAGCGCATAAGGCAGTACCTGGCAGGGTTCCAAGATCCCGGCCTGGCGCTCGAGGCGTCTGCAAAGGCCGATTTCCATCCGATGACCTGCGGATTCTCGGTACGCCGCCACGGCGGCGCGCTCTACGTGACCGAGGTGCGTGAAGACGGCCGCCTCGCGCCCGGCGACGCCGTGGTCCTGCTTGACGGCCGGACGCCGGACGAACATCTGGCCAGCCTGCCGGGCAACCCCGTGAACGGCGACGATCCCGAGCGCCAGCTTTGGGACGAGGAAGTCGCGCGGTGCGCGCACCTGCTCGTGCGCCGCGCCGACGGTACCGAGGAGGACCTGCCGGTGGAGCGCTTCCCGCGCCCCGGCCTCGCGGCGAGCCTGCGACCCCCGACCGTCGAGGTCCGCGAGGGCGCGGGCCCGCACGGCAACGAGCGGGCGGTGGTCATCGCGGCGCACCACTTCGCGGACGCGTCGGTGCTGCAAGCGATGCAGCACCGCTTCGACGAAATCCAGCGCGCCGACCGCGTGATCGTAGACGTCCGCGACGCGGAGGAGGGCATGATCGGCAACGCGTTCGGCCTGATGGCGCTCTTCTTCGACCGAGAGGTCAACCTGAAGGACCTCATGGGCCAGCAGATCGTTTACACGCGCTACACCGAGCGCAACGCGCGGCTGCGCGCACGGCAGCTCGCGCGCCTGCTGAAAATGAGCGACGAGGCGGGGAAGGCCTGGGTGCAGGCCGAGATCGACCACGTGGCCGCTTGCGCGGGCCAAGGCTTCGTGAAGGAGGCGGAGTTCGAGGAGGACATGCTGTTCCCGCCGGCCCCCGCGGGGCAGAAGACGCTGCTGCTCACCGACGTGCGCACGAGCGGTCCCGCCGAGCGGCTGGCGGCCATCGCCCGGCGCGCCGCCGCGCAGGGCTGCGGCAAGGTGCACTCCGTGGGCCGTGCGACGCGAGGTGGCCTGGACTACGCGAACCTCGTGGTCGCGCCCCTCGACGAGAGGTTCTCGCTCGTGTATCCCATAGCCAAGACGGAGGACGCCCACGAAGGCTGCGGCCTGCGGGGCCGGGGCCTCGCGCCCGACGTGCATGTGCCGTTCACGCCCGAGGAATGCATGCGCGATCTGGTGCTGAAGCGGGCGCTTGTCGAGCCGTAGGAGGTTGCTGCCCGCTACGCCACCGGCACCAGCTCGCCGGTGACGGAGTCCATGACGAAGCCGGCCACGCGCACGTGGGGCGGCATGACGGGGTGGTTAAGGATGAGGTCGACGCTCTTGCGCACGGACTCCTCGGTGTCGCCGAAGCCGGCGAGCCAGCGGTCGAAGTCGATGCCGCAATGGCGCGCGAACTCGATGCGCTCGTCCGACACGCCCAAGCGGCGCATGCTGTCGATCATGGCCGCCCCGCTCATGTGCTGCGCCCCGCAGTTCGTGTGCGCCACCACCATGATGTCCTCCACGCCCAGCTCGCACACTGCGATCAGCAGCGAGCGCATGACGCTGCCGAAGGGATGCGCCACCTCGGCGCCGGCCACCTTGATGATCTTCGCGTCGCCGTTCTTCAACCCGAGCGCCGCTGCCAGAAGCTCGGTGAGCCGCGTGTCCATGCACGACACCACGGCCAGCTTCTTGTCGGGGTACTTGTCGGTCGCGTAGCGTGCGAACTCGCCGCCCGCCACGAACGCCCGGTTGTGCGCGAGCACGCTATCGATGGTTCCGCTCTCGGTTCCGCCCGCTTGATCCATGGCGCTCCCTTCCCTCTGTTTTTCGCTCGCTTCCATGGTAGCTCATTTGCCGAGGGGTAAAGAAGAACAAATGTTTCACGTGAAACATTCGGAAAGGGGCGGTTGCGCACGGCCGAAAGGGGGCGGCGGCCTTCGCAACGCCCGAATCTCCGCGCATACGAGAGCGACCGCCGGGGTGGCGGTCGCTCTCGGGGAAATTGCGCGCTCGGCGGGAAGGCGAGCGCAGCTGCTTGCGCGGCTTAGAACGCGGTGAACGTGGCCTTCGGGCAGAAGCAGATGGGGCACTTCTCGAAGTCCTCGCCCTTGTGGATGTAACCGCAGATGGGGCAGAGGTAGAACGCGTCGTCGTCGGCGGCGTCCAGGTCGTTGTACGCGGCCAGGTAGCGCTCGGCGTGCACGGACTCGGCGAGCTTGGCGCGGGTGAACACCTGCACGGCCTTCGCATTGCCCTCTTCCTGGGCCTTCTTGATGAACGCCGGGTACATGTCGGACGTCTCGTAGATCTCGCCGCAGGCGCCGGAGATGAGGTTCAGGTCCGTGGCCTCGCCGGAGCAGTCCGGGGCGGTGGGCTTCTCGAAGTCGGGCTCGACCTCGCTCACCAGGGCGTACTCCAGGCCGATGTGGATCTGCTCGGCGGCGCTGGTGGCCTCGAACAGGCGCGCGATCTGGTCGTAGCCCTGCTCCTTGGCGGCCTTGGCGAAGGCGGCGTACTTGGCGGAGGCGCCGGTCTCGCCACCGATGGCGGCCTTCAGGTTGTCAAGCGTGGTGCCGACGGCGGTCTCGCTGCCGGTGGCGATGCTGAAGTTGTTGCAGTTGTCAGCGGTGGGAATCTGGGCGCGTACCTTCATAGGTGCATTCTCCTTCTCGTCTGTTCGTGCTCGCATTGCTTCTCTTAATGAGAATCAATCTCAATAAGCATCATACCGCGGAGAAGAACCCGATGCAAGAGGATAATCGAATTCGCCCGCGCCTCCTTGGAACATTCACAGTTTGACCCCGGGGAAGAGCGCGGGGAGGGTGGCAAGAGGGGGTGCGGGAGTTAAGCGCGAGAGGCCAAGCGTGGGGAGAGCGGGCGGGAGGAGGACAGGCGCGGAAGGGTGGTGTGGGAAGGTCACGCGAGGAGGGCACGCGAGGAGGGCGGGGAGGAATCGCGGGGAGGGATCGCGAGGGGGGCGCGAGGGGGGCGCGAGGGGGGCGCGCGAGGAGGGCGAGGAGAGCGCACAAGGGGAAACGGGCGCGGGTGTAGGTTGCTCCGAGAGGGCGCTCTGCGGCTCCTTGCCTTCTTTCGGCACAGTAATGACAGCTTTTGTACCGGTAGCCCGTTGGAAACGGTTCCGTGGTACGTGATGGGAGAAAAACGTTAGGTGTTTTCCCTGTTCAAAGAGAATGGGCTCGATGGTCGGGCAATTGGCATGTCGAAAACCGGTGAAAACTGTGCTTGAAGCGCCCTATGGCGCAGCTCGGTGCGCCGCGGAACAGGCGGCGCCTTCTCTCTGCAAAGAAACGATGGCAATCGGCGTTTCGGCGGCGCATTTGGCGGATAATAGGCGTGATCGAAGAAAACCGGCGCACCCGATGCGAAAGGACGAACCATGGAACACGACGTGGCGTGGAAGAAGTACGACGAGGCCGATCTTGAGGCGCTCGAGCAGCTGACGGCCGAGTACATTGACTTCATCTCGGACAATAAGACGGAACGCGAGTGCGCAGCCGCCGCCATCGCGCTGGCCGAGGAGCGCGGCTATCGTCCGCTCGACGAGGCGGTGCGCGAGGGCCGCGCGCTGCGTGCCGGCGACAAGGTGTGGGCGCAGGCGCACGGCAAGGCGCTCATCCTGGCGCACCTGGGCTCGGCGCCGCTCGCGGAGGGCTTCAACATCCTAGGCGCGCACCTCGACTCCCCGCGCCTAGACCTCAAGCAGAACCCGTTCTCGGAGAGCAACGGCCTGGCGCACCTCGACACGCACTACTACGGCGGCATCAAGAACTACCAGTGGGTCACGCTGCCGCTTGCGTTGCATGGCGTGATTGCCAAGACCGACGGCACCGTGGTCGAGGTGAACGTGGGCGAGGACGCGGGCGATCCCGTGTTCTGCGTGACCGACCTGCTCATCCACCTGGCGGGCAAGCAGATGGGCAAGAAGGCGAGCGAGGTCGTGGAAGGCGAGGATCTGGACATCCTGATAGGAAACCGCCCGCTGGTCATCGAGAAGGACGATGCTGACGGCGCGGATGACGGAGATGCCGCCGCGGGCGTCGACCCCGCTGCCACCGAGGTCGACGCTGCCGACAGGCCGGTGTACGAGAAGCTGGCCGAGAAAGAGCCGGTGAAGGCGTTCGCGCTCAAGCTGCTGGCCGAGAAGTACGGCATTGCGGAGGAGGATTTCCTGTCGGCCGAGATCGAGGCCGTGCCGGCCGGGCGCGCCCGCGACCTCGGGTTCGACCGCAGCATGGTCATCGGCTACGGGCAGGACGACCGCGTGTGCGCCTTCACGTCGCTGGCGGCGCAGCTGGCGCTGGCCGACGCTGCGCTGGAGAAGACGGGCATGTGCGTGCTGGTGGACAAGGAGGAGATCGGCAGCGTGGGCGCCACGGGCATGGCGTCGCAGTTCTTCGAGAACACCGTCGCCGAGATCATGGAGCTGGCCGGCGAGGGCGGTCCGCTGCCGCTGCGCCGCGCGCTGGCGGCGTCGAGCATGCTGTCGTCCGACGTGTCCGCCGGCTTCGATCCCGCCTACGCCGCCGCGTTCGAGGCGAAGAACAGCGCGTATCTGGGCCGCGGCTTGGTGTTCAACAAGTACACGGGCTCGCGCGGCAAGAGCGGCTCCAACGACGCGAGCGCCGAGTACGTGGCGCGCATCCGCCGCGTCATGGGCGATGCGGGCGTGTCGTTCCAGACGGCCGAGCTGGGCAAAGTCGATGTGGGTGGCGGCGGGACCATCGCCTATATCCCCGCCAAGTACGGCATGGACGTCATCGACTCGGGCGTGCCGGTCCTCTCGATGCACGCCCCGTGGGAGGTCACGAGCAAGGCCGACATCTACGAGGCCTTCAAGGGCTACGAGGCGTTCCTGAAGAACGCGTAAGGACGAGCGAGGCGCGCGCCGGCCCAAGCGGCCGGCCGCGCCAGGGCATTGCCAGCCGGGGCGTGCGCCGCCGCCTTCCGCAGCATGCGCTTTGGCCGAAGATCGGGGCCGGGGCATCGTCGCGGCGCTCCACCTCGTTGGCGTGGCCGCTGTTTTCCGCTACACTGCTCGCATTTGACCGTGCGCGTCCCGGCGGCTGCCGAGGGCGCTCCGCATAGAGCGAGGACGATCGATGGCTCGAGAGAAATTCGGATCCCGGCTGGGGTTCATCCTGATCAGCGCCGGGTGCGCCATCGGGCTTGGGAACGTGTGGCGCTTCCCCTACATCGCCGGCGAGTACGGTGGCGCGGCGTTCGTGCTCATGTACCTGCTGTTCCTGGTGGTGTTCGCGTTGCCTATCCTGGTGATGGAGTTCGCGGTGGGTCGCGCCAGCCAGAAGGGCATCGCGCGCAGCTTCGACGAGCTGGAGCCGGCGGGCGCGAAATGGCACCGCTTCAAATGGCCGGCGCTCGCGGGTAACTATCTGCTCATGATGTTCTACACCACGGTGGCCGGCTGGATGATCGTGTTCATGCTGTTCAGCGGCACGGGAACGTTCGAGGGCCTGGACGCGCGCGGTGTCGAGGGCGTGTACAACACGATGCTTGCCGACCCGGTGCAGATGGTGGCGTTCATGCTGGCCGTGGTGCTGATCGGCGTGCTGGTGACGCGCGCCGGCCTGCGCAACGGCGTGGAGCGCATCACGAAGGTGATGATGATCGCGCTGTTCGCCGTGCTTGCGGTGCTCGTGGTGCGCGCGGTCACGCTGCCCGGCGCGCAGGAGGGCCTCGCGTTCTACCTGATGCCCGATTTCGGGAAGCTGTTCGCCGGCGGCTGGGGAACGTTCGCCGATGCTGTGTTCGCGGCCATGGGGCAGGCTTTCTTCACCGTGTCGGTGGGCGTGGGATCGATGTCCATCTTCGGCAGCTACATCGACAAGCGCTACCGTCTCACGGGCGAGGCGCTGCGCATCGCGGGGCTCGACACGCTCGTGGCGTTCATGGCGGGCCTCATCATCTTCCCCGCGTGCTTCGCGTTCGGCGTGGAGCCGGGAAGCGGCCCGGGGCTCGTGTTCATCACGCTGCCGAGCGTGTTCTCGCAGATGCCGTTCGGGCAGCTGTGGGGCACGCTGTTCTTCCTGTTCATGAGCTTCGCGGCGCTGTCCACGGTGATCGCGGTGTTCGAGAACATCATGAGCTTCAGCATGGACGAGTGGGGCTGGTCGCGCAACAAGGCGTGCCTCGTGAACGGGGTGGCGCTGGCGCTGCTGTCGCTGCCGTGCGTGCTGGGCTTCAACGTGTGGGCGGGCGTGGAGGTGCCGGGCATCGGCAACATCCAGGCCATCGAGGACTTCCTCATGTCGAACAACGTGCTGCCGCTGGGCGCGCTCGTGTTCCTGCTGTTCTGCACCACGCGTCGCGGCTGGGGCTGGGACGCGTTTCTGCGCGAGGCCGACACGGGCGAGGGCGCGCGCTTCCCCCGCTGGGCTCGCGGCTACGTGCGCTTCGCGCTGCCGGTGCTCATCCTGGCCGTGTTCGTGGCCGGCTACGTGCCCATCGTGCAGGTGTGGCTGGGGATGGGGTAGGAAGGCCGGGCGGATCGGGGCATTCTCGGGCTTTTGCGTCTCTGGGCATGTTTTTCTCCATATTCCCTGGGATCGTTCGCATGCGCGCCCCTCCCGTGGCTATAATAGCGGGTAACACCTAAGCAACGGATGCTTGACGGGCTTCGGCGGTCTATGCCGCGCAGCGCCGATCGTATCCGCGCCGCAACCCGCCCGCGCAGACCGCGCCGACCGCAGATGGAGGAGTTCATGGCCTACTATTTCGATGAGCCGTCCCGCACGTTCAACGAGTACTTGCTGGTACCCGGTTACTCGTCGGCAAAATGCATCCCGCAGGATGTGAGCCTGAAGACGCCGCTCGTGAAGTACCGCCGTGGCGAGGAACCGGCCATCTCGCTGAACATCCCCATGGTGTCCGCCATCATGCAGGCCGTGTCCGACGACGGCATGGCCATCGCGCTGGCCACCGAGGGCGGCCTGTCGTTCATCTACGGCTCGCAGAGCATCGAGGATCAGGCGGCCATGGTCGCGCGCGTGAAGGACTACAAGGCCGGCTTCGTGACGAGCGATGCGAACCTCTCGCCCGAGATGACGCTCGCCGACGTGGTGGCCCTCAAGGACAAGCACGGCCACTCCACCATGCCCGTGACCGAGGACGGCACGGCGCACGGCAAGCTGGTGGGCGTGGTGACGGACCGCGACTACCGCCTGTCGCGCATGTCCATGGACGAGAAGGTGGCCAGCTTCATGACGCCGCGCGAGAACATGATCGTGGCGCCCATGGACACCAGCCTGAAGGTTGCCAACGACATCATCTGGGACAACAAGCTGAACTCGCTGCCCGTGGTGGACGACGAGGACCACTTGATGTACCTGGTGTTCCGCAAGGACTACGACTCCCATAAGTCCAACCCCAACGAGATGCTGGACGCGCACAAGCGCTACCAGGTGGGTGCGGGCATCAACACGCGCGACTACGCCGAGCGCGTGCCGGCGCTGGTGGAGGCCGGTGCCGACGTGCTGTGCATCGACTCTTCGGAGGGCTACTCCGACTGGCAGAAGTTCACGCTGGAGTGGATTCGCGAGCATTACGGCGACTCCGTGAAGGTGGGCGCGGGCAACGTGGTGGACGCCGAGGGCTTCCGCTTCCTGGCCGACGCGGGCGCCGACTTCATCAAGATCGGCATCGGCGGCGGCTCCATCTGCATCACGCGCGAGCAGAAGGGCATCGGCCGCGGCCAGGCCACGGCCACCATCGAGGTGGCGAAGGCCCGCGACGAGTACTTCGAGGAGACGGGCGTCTACATCCCCATCTGCTCCGACGGCGGCATCGTGTACGACCATCACCTCACGCTGGCCCTGGCCATGGGCGCCGACTTCGTCATGCTGGGCCGCTACTTCGCCCGCTTCGACGAGAGCCCCACGAACAAGGTGAACATCAACGGCTCCTACATGAAGGAGTACTGGGGCGAGGGCTCCGCGCGTGCCCGCAACTGGCAGCGCTACGACCTGGGCGGCGACAAGAAGGGCATGTCGTTCGAGGAGGGCGTGGATTCGTACGTCCCCTACGCCGGCACGCTCAAGGACAACGTGGACCTCACGCTGTCGAAGGTGAAGTCCACCATGTGCAATTGCGGCGCCTTGACGATTCCCGAGCTGCAGGAGAAGGCGAAGCTCACCGTGGTGTCGTCCACGTCCATCGTCGAGGGTGGCGCCCACGACGTGGTGCTCAAGGACAAGACGCCCTACGTGAGCAGCTCTATCCACTAGGCAAGACCTTCACCCCTCCGGGAAGTTCTGCACAACAGCGTGTGGCCCGCCGGCCTCGGTTTTCAACCGAACACGGCGGGCCACACGCGCTTCATAGGTTTTTCGTTGACGGAAGGAGCGCGGCGCCCTTCTAAGCGGGTCGCGCTTCCACGCTCGGGTTCGCCTCGATGATGGCGTGGAGCTCGTCGATGTAGCGCAGCAGCAGGGGGCTCGGGCGGCGCTCGTTGTGCATGATGTAGCCCACCTGCATGCGCTCGTCCACGTCGAGCGGGATGCTGGCGATGCCCGACTGCATCTCCGCCGACAGCACGCCCGTGGACAGCGTGTAGCCGTTGTGGCTGGTTAGCAGGTTCGTGAGCGTGCCGCGGTCCGAGATGCGGATGTTGCGCGCGTGCGGGAGGTAGCTGAGCGGCTCCTCGGAATAGTAGAACGAGTTCGCCGTGCCCTGCTCGAACGAGTAGCGCGGGAAGGGCTCCAAGTCCTCGGGCGCCAGCAGCTGCGCGCCGGCCAGCGGGTGGTGCTCGCCCACGAACACGTGCACGCGCGCGTCGAACAGCGGGGCGTACGCCACGTCGGCATCGTCGAAGGCCTTCTGCAGCACGCGCCGGTTGAAGCCGTCGGTGTAGAGCACGCCCACCTCGCTGCGGAACGTGCGCACGTCGTCGATGATCTCGCCCGTGCTGCTCTCGCGGAGGATGAACTCGTAGTCGTCCCCCTCGCACTGCTCCACCACGTTCACGAACGCCTGCACGCTGAACGCGTAGTGCTGCGTGGACACGGCCAGCCGCAGGTGCTTGTCCGTGCCGGTGGCATAGCGCCGCTCCAACATGTCGGCTTGCTCGATGACCTGGTGCGCGTAGCCCAAGAGCTCCGTGCCGTCGTTCGTGAGCGTGACGCCGCGGTTGCTGCGCGTGAACACGGTGATGCCCAGCTCCTGCTCCAGCTCCTTGATGGCCGTGGAGAGGTTCGACTGCGAGGCGTAGAGGTTCTGGGCGGCGGCATTGATGGAGCCGTACTCGGCAATGGCGATAAGGTAGCGAAGCTGCTGAAGGGTCATGGCGGGCTTTCCTTTCTTGCGACTCCGGCGTCTTGGGGGAAGATGCCCAGTCGCTCGGCAGTCCTGGCTCGCACAAACCGTCCACAGGACGGTTTGGCTCGTGCGGAACTCGCTTGGTGGGCATCTTCCCCCAAGACGCCTTCAACCTGAAGGAATGCTGCAGTAGCGAGGGGACAGCAGCTTGCGCTGGGGGTGAGGGGGTCAACCTGCGAGAGCCTTTTTAATTCTAGCTTGTTATCTGATGAAGCGGTAGCGGGATTGAGGGTTTTTACGGTAGCTTATGGGGAGCTCACGAAAAGTGGGCGCCTATGCCGCGCGGCTTCGCTGGCTGTGCTCGCTTATAATTCTGTGCGCTCTCTAGCTACCCCTGTATGAAAGCACGGTTTCTCACTCTGAACGCCATACGGTTCGCCAGGGGCTTTCGGCGACAATGGGGGCGAAGGATCGCCGTCCTGCGGTTGTTCGGCGTTTATCGTCGCGGTCGGGGCAAAGGGGGCCTGTAAGGGCGGCGTCGAACTCGCACGGAGGGGGAGCACTATGCCTGAAACGACGGTTGCCCGCGTCAAGTCCGAGCGCATGCGCACATTGGCGTGCTCGACGTTCGCCCTGCTGTTCCTGGGGCTCATCTACGCGTTCTCCATGTTCGCGGCGCCGATGGGGGAGGCGTTCGAGCTGGAGAAGGGGGCGATAGGCCTCACGTTCAACATCATGATGATTGCGTTCTGCATCGGTGCCGTGATAGGCTCACAGGTGGAGCGGCGTATCGGCGTGAAGGGGGCCATCGTCATCGCGGCTGTGCTGTTCTTCGTCGGGTTTGCGGGCACCGGGCTGTTCGCGAAGGGGAGCATCGCGGTGGTGTACCTGTGCTACGGCACGCTGGGCGGCTTGGGCGTGGGCATGGGGTACAACACCATCGTGTCCACAACGAACCTGTGGTTTCCCGACAAGGTGGGATTCTCGTCAGGCGTGCTCATGATGGGGTTCGGCCTGGGGTCGCTCATCCTGGGGACGCTCTCGGTGAACCTGATCCCGCTGTTCGGCCTGGGTCCCGTGTTCGTGGGCGTGGGCGCGGCCGGCGGCGTGGTGGCGGCCGCGGCGGCGTTCATGCTGCGCCGGCCGCCCGAGAACATCGTGGCGCTCATGGCGCCCGAGCAGGCGGCGGCCCGCGACGCGGCGGGCGGGGACGGCGCCGACGAGCGGTTCCTGCTCAAGACGCCCATCCTGTACCTGTTCTGGATCTGGGCCGTCATCGTGGTGGCCATCGGCCTGGCCACCATCGGCAACTGCGCGGCGAACGCGCAGCTCGTGGGCATCGACGCCGCCTTCGCCACGCTGCTTGTGGGCCTGGTGTCCACCTGCAACGGCTTGGCGCGCGTGGTGGTGGGGATGATCTACGACCGCACGAACGTGAAGGTGACTATGTTCGTGGACGGCGCGGTGGCGGCCGTGGCCTGCGGCTGCATCATCGGCGCGTTCGCCACGGGCACCCCGGCGCTCTACATCGCGGGCGCGCTGTGCTGCGGCTTCGCCTACGGCGGCGAGCCGGTGGTGGCGTCGGCCTTCGCCCGCCAGCGCTACGGGTCGGCGAAGTACCCGCTCAACCTGTCGGTCATCAACACGTCCATCATCTACGGCTCACTGCTGAGCATGGCCGCTCAGGCGCTGGCCGGCGGCGTGGACAGCCCGCTCGCCGTGTTCACCATCTTGGGCGTGCTCTCGGTGGTGGCGCTGGTTGACGTGCTGCCCTTCTCGAAAAAGTGGGACGCCGACCTGCGGGCAACGCGCGCGAGGTAGCCTGCGGGGCGAATGCGCGCGGTGCGGTGTCGTTCACTTCCGCACCGTGCCAAGCTATCGGTTTTTGCGATAGCAAAGCATCAGAACAACGAATGACTTAGAAGGTTGTATTCGCCGCCGGTTAGTGGTTTCATGCAATACGCTGCTTTTACCTGCGAAAGCCCAGATAGCGAACGAATGTTTCAAGTGAAACATTCGGCGCGGGCAGACAGGTACGGAAACCGCAAGCGGGCGCTCGGCGCTCGGTCGTGCAGGCGTCGCCCGTCGCGGGCGTGCAAGCAGCGGAGGAAACAAGAACCGATCAAGGAGCAACCATGGCGAAGGACATCCCCGTATCCCAGAAATACTACGATCCGGAGATCGAGTGCATGCCGCGGCCCGAGCTCGAGGCGCTGCAGCTGCAGCGCCTGAAGGACATGGTGGCCTACGCATACGATAACACGGTGTACTACAAGCGCGCGTTCGACGAGGCCGGCGTGACGCCGGACGATATCCGGACGCTCGACGACATCGCGAAGTTCCCGTTCATCGACAAGAAGACCGAACGCGAGACGCAGCACGTGGGCAGCTTCTTCGGCGAGATGTGCTCCGTGCCCGAGGAGGAGGTCATCTTCATGGCCACCTCGTCCGGATCCACGGGCGTCCCCACGGTGAGCCCCTTCACGCAGGAGGACTTCGACCTGTGGCAGGACACCGAGGCGCGCCTGTTCTGGCAGGCCGGCATGCGCCCGAACGACCGCTACGTGCACGCGCTCAACTTCGCGCTGTACGTGGGCGGTCCGGACGTCATCGGCGCGCAGCGCCTGGGCGCGCTGGCCATCTGGGTGGGCGCCGTGCCCTCCGACCGCCTGCTGTTCGTGCTGAAGCAGTACCAGCCCACCGTCATCTGGACGTCGCCGTCTTACGCGTGGCACCTGGGCGAGGTGGCGAAGGAGAAGGGCTACGACCCGCGCACCGACTTCAACATCCACACCATCATCGTGGCCGGCGAGGCGGGCGGGTCGATTCCGTCCACGCGCGAGAGCATCGAGAACCTGTGGGGCGCGAAGGTCGTGGACTTCTACGGCCTGTCCGACATCTACGGTGCCTGCGCCGCCGCATGCGAGGCGCACGACGGCCTGCACATCGTGGAGGACCAGATACTCGTGGAGACGGTGGACCCGACGACCGGCGAGGTGCTGGCGCCGGGCGAGACGGGCGAGCTGGTGTACACCACCCTCATGAAGAAGGCGCGTCCCATGATCCGCTTCCGCACGGGCGATATCGGCTACGTGTCCACCGAGCCGTGCGAATGCGGGCGCACGCTGGCGCGCATCCACATCACCGGCCGCAAGGACGAGATGTTCATCGTGAGCGCCGTGAACGTGTTCCCCACCGACATCGAGTACGTGGTGCGCGGCCTGGACGGCCTCACCGGCGAGTACTCCATCCGCGTGTACGAGCAGGACTTCACCTGCAAGTACGAGGTGTCCGTGGAGCGCGCGCTGGGCAGCGATGAGCCCTACGACGAGGTGGCGAAGCGCACTATGGCCGCCATCAAGGCCCACGTGGGCGTGCGCCCGCAGAAGGTTATCGTGTATGATGCGGGCAAGCTGGGCACGTCATCCGAGCACAAGGCGTCGCGCTTCATCGACGAACGCGGCTGCCAGTAGGTTCCGCCGTTCCGCCGTTCTGTCGAACGGCGGAACGGGCCGACGCTGCGGCCGGCTGTGGCACCGAATCTTCGCGTGCTGGGGAAGGCTCACGTACACAAAGTACGCTTCGCCTTCCCCATCCCACGAATCTTCGGCACCACAGCCGCCCTCGCTGACTGATTTGGACCCACGAGAAGGAAATCTTGTTGAAAGGATTCCACCTATGACCACTGAAACCACGTTCGCCGTTTCCGGCCAGCATTACCTGTTCAACGTGCAGACCTTCGCCCACACCGTGCTGGCGCTGGGCGGCGACGCCTATGCCTACGCGCTGCGCGACCGCACCACCCAGGGCGTCATCGACGACGTTGCCAGCGGGAAGAGCGAGCTGGGCGTGCTGTTCCAGACCTCGGCCACGGCCGACGAGGTGAACGCCGCGCTCGACGCCGCGGGCCTCGAGTTCGTGGAGCTCATCCAGTCGGCCCCGCGCGTGGCGCTGCCGGCGAGCCACCCCATGGTGAACGCCGCGAGCCTCACCCTCGAGGACATGGAAGACTACCCGTACCTCTACTTCGAGCAGGACGAGGACTCCCCGGTCGCCTTCGCCGAGGAGGCGCTGGCCGGCGTGCCGCGCGCGAAGAGCATCGCCTGCACCGACCGCGCCTCGCTCTCGGAGCTGATCGTGGCCCTGAACGGCTACACGGTGACGAGCGGCATCCTGGTGGGCATCTCCGACGGCGCGGGACTCAACACCGTGCCCCTAAACACCGACGTGCAGCTGCACCTGGGCTACGTCGTGCGCAAGGGCGAGCAGCTGGGCGAGACGGGCCAGCGCTTCGTGGACACCCTGAAGAAGAACCTGGAGAGATACGCGCGGTTCTAGGGTTCCGGCAGCCTCTCGGCTGCCGGAACTAAGTCGACGCTGCGGCCGGCTGTGGCACCCGATCTCGCGGCGATGCCGGAGGCTCGCGTACCGAAGTACGCTTCGCCTCCGCCATCCCCTCGATCTCGGGCACCACAGCCGCCCTCGCTGACTGACTACGCCAGCCGGGGTGCCTCCTCTCAAGCGCCTGCGTGCTCGCTACGCGCTTTCCGGGAGCATAAGTCGGAAGCTGCGCTCTTTGCCTGCCAACCTGCGAGCCAACTCCTTTCCGCTGGTGCAAAGTTTGTTCATTGTAGTTGACAAAACATAGCAATCAAGCTAGTTTGTCAACTACAATGAACAAACTTGGAGGTCTCCCTATGATCGAACGCCCACTCTATCTCGACAGAATTCGACCCTTCATCGGCAAACCCATTATAAAAATCGTCACCGGGGTACGTCGTTCGGGGAAATCGACTCTTCTTCAGCTTGTTCGCGCAGAGTTGCATTCCCAAGGCGTGCCCGAGGAGTGCATGCTTGATATAAACCTAGAGGTATACGCGAACCGTCACCTCAAAAATCCCAACCTGCTTTATGAGCAAGTGAAAGCATGGGCGGATTCGTTGGGCGGCGAGCAGGGGTATCTTTTCCTCGATGAGATCCAAGAGGTCGAGTCATGGGAGCAGCTTGTTCCCGGCTTGCAGACGGAATTCCTTGTCGATATCTATCTTACTGGCTCGAACGCCCACTTTCTTTCAGGTGAGTTCGCCACGTATCTTAGCGGGCGTTACGTTGAGTTCGAGGTATTCCCGTTCTCGTTCTCGGAATTTGTCCGCCTCCGGGCTGATGACGGGGTGGTCGAGAGTATGGACGAGGCGTTCGATATCTACCGCGTGCTGGGAGGTTTTCCCTTCCTCTCGTATTTGGGGTATGCGCCCGATCCTTGCCGTGAATATCTGCTCAGCATTTACGACACCGTGGTTTTGAAGGATATGGTGGAGCGAGAAAGCATCAAAGACGCGTCGCTGTTGGGGGAGCTGCTTCCGTTTTTGATTGCGAATGTAGGCCATACTTTCAGCGGCCGCAGTATCGAGCGTATGCTGGAAGGCGAGAACATTTCTATATCCATTGGTTCGGTGCTCAAGTACGTGCAGGTGGCTTGTGATGCCAACCTTTTGTACCGTGCGTCACGTGTTGACGTGATGAGCAAGAAGGTCTTTAAAAGCCAAGAGAAATACTATCTCGTGGACCAAGGTTTGAGGGAGGCGGTGTACGGAAACAATGATCGCAATATCGACCAAGTGTTGGAGAATATCGTGTTTCTCGAACTGCTTCGCTATGGATGGAGCGTGACTGTGGGCGACAAGCCTATGTCTACTTCTGACAACGGCAAAAATCTCTCGGTGAAATCGGACAGCCCCTCACGCGAGATAGACTTCATCGCCTCAAAGGGGTCACGCAAGCTGTATTTGCAAGTGTGCTACTTGCTAGCCGACGAGTCGACGATCGAGCGCGAGCTCAAACCGCTAGAAGAGTTGAGGAGCGATTATCCAAAGTACGTGCTTTCACTCGATGAAGTTGATCGGAGCCAGAAGGGCATCATCCATCGAGATATTCGCGCCTTCCTTCTCGATTCCCACAACCTACTGCGGTAGCGGCCCCTCGTCGTCGGGGGCGCCGGCCGCTCCGAGGGCGTCCGCCGCAGCGCCCTCCTCGGCGCGAGCCCGCGCCTTCGCGTGAGCGGCCGCGCGGGCGGGGGACATGCCGCGTGCGGCCTCGCCCTCGGCCTCCAGCTCGGCCTCGATCGCGCGCACGCGAGCCTTCTCGTGGGCGGCGGCGCGCGCGGTGGTGGAGCGCCCGTGCGCGCTCGGGCTGGGGGCGATGGCGCTGCCCTCGGTCTCCGTTTCCTTGGAGAAGCCCAAGCGGATGCTCACGTACTCGCTCACCAGCAGCACCAGCAGGATGCACATCACAATGAGGTAGCCGATAACCGCGCCCGGCAGCCCGGTGAAGTTCACCAGCAGCAAGGGCACGAACAGCGAGAACCCGAACGTGATGATGTAGAGCTTCGTCACGGCGCGCTGTCGCCGCAGAACGGTGATCGCCTGGTACAGGAAGTCGATGGCCGCCGTCACGCCGCCCGCGGCGATCATGATGAACGGAAGGCCGCGGAACTGCTCGAAGTCCAGCCCGTACAAGAAGCTCATGACGGGAATGCCGATCCATCCCATGACAAGGGCCGTCGCTCCCGTGTAAGCCACGATGATCACCATGATAAGGACGATGATCAGGTCGAACTTCCGCCGCTTCTCGGGGTCGCTCCACGCCTCGGCCATGCGCACGAGGAGCGGCTTGTAAATGAGCCCGATAGTCAGCAATATGCCCTGCGCCGGAAAGTACAGCGCGTTGAAGTACAGCTGGTTGTCGTAGGAGAGCACGCCCTCCATGACGAACTTCGGCATGTTGTCGATGAGCGCGTACAGAAACAGCGCCAAAAACAGGGGGAAGCACTGCTTGAACAGCCGCGCGACGCTGGAGGGGCTCACGCGGCGCGATTTCGGCGTTTCGAACAGGGCCAGAGGGAACGTGAGCACCACGAACGACAGGGCCGCGGCCACGGCCATGACGATGCACGCCACCGGCAGGTTGCGGGTGATGAGCAGGCAGAGAGAGAACGCCACGAGCACGACGACCGAGCGGAACGCCTGCGAGGCGCCGGCCAGGTACAGCTTGTCCACCTGCTGCAGCCGCCCTTCGTACACGTCGGCCAGGCCGTCCACCATCTTGTACACGTATACGCCCAGGCTGATGGTGAACATGTCCTGCGCGTACCCGCGTATCGAGCAGTACGCCACGCCTACTGCCACCATGAGGGCGCAGGTTATCCAGCGGTTCAGCTGGTAGTCCGAGAAAGAGTGCGCCTCGTCAAGGTCCGACACCTGGTAGGTGCGCACGCCGTAGTTGGCCAGGAACATGAGCAGCATGCCCGTGACGAACGCCATGGAGAACATGCCGGCCTGCTCCACGCCCACCAGCTGCGTGACCACCACGGTGAGCACGGGGAACACCATGCCCCATGCGCCGATGCCCAGGGAGTTCCACACGTAGTCGCGTGTGGTGCGGTGCGCGGCGTACTGCTCCTCCTGGGCGGCCAGCGAGCGCTCCGACACGGCACCGAGCAGCCGGTTGCACCAGTGGTTCACCGTGCGCGTGACGAAGTTGGGCTTGCGGGGCTTGCGCGCCTTGGCGTCGCGGGCTCCCCGTCCGGTTTGGTCGCGGCCGCTCTCGCCGAGCGATGCATTGTTGCGCGTTCGGGCGTGATCGCCCTTCGCGACGGCCTCCGTCGAAGGCCGGCCGTGCTTGCCGCGCGCGACGTCCTCGCCGGATGCCGGCACGACGTTTGCAGTCTCGCCTGAATCGACGGGCGGCTGGCTCGTTGTCGGGCGTTTCCTGCCGTACGCGGGGCGGTCCATCACGGTGTTCGCCAACTCCTTCGCATGCCTCTTCGTCCGATCTCTCTTCGAGCATTATATAGTTCGCGCACGGCCGCGCCTCTAAGATTCATAGCAGCAGCAAACGGCGAGGTGGGGCGGTGCTGGGAAGGAGCGGGGAGAGGCGCGATGCTGCGGGATGCGGCGGTGGGGTGCAGCGTTTTTCCCCGAGAGATGTCAGAAAATAACCGGTTTGGCAATCGCTTTTGCAGCAAACAGCGCCCAGCACAAGGCGAGTCGCAGCATTTCGCCTGGTCGAGTATCGCGCTGTAGAAAAGAACCCGATGCCAGGATTGCCAAACCGGTCGTTTTTTGGCACAGACAGCCGGAAAAGCGTCATTTCCCGTGGAGCGCCCCCATCGGGTGGTGGTGGCGCGCGGAACGCGGCACGTGCGAAGTCGCCCCCTTGTGGAGCTCTTCGCGCACGGCCGTGCCTCTATGACTCATGGCGGCAGCAAACGGCGAGGTGGGGCGGTGCTGGGGGCGGGCCGGTAGGTGCGCGAAGGCGGACGCGTCGCCCGACAGCAGGTCGATGAGCGGGCAGATACCCACTTGCTGAATATTGGGGCAGGCGGACGGGCGTGTTGCTGCTTAGACGCGGCGGCCGCGCTATACTGGCACGATCATATGCAAGCAGAGAACGGGAGAAGGCATGATCGAGGTACTCTGGCACGGCCGCGGTGGGCAGGGTGCGTTCACAGCGGCGCGGCTGCTGGGTGCGGCGGCGTCGATGGCCGACGGGAGGCACGCGCTGGCGTTTCCCTCGTTCGGGCCCGAGCGGCGTGGCGCGCCCATGCGCGCGTTCACCAAGATGGACGACGTGCCCATCGGCGACCGCAGCGCCGTTGCGCAGGCTGACTACGTGGTGTACTTGGACGACACGCTGCTCGGCGACGGGTGGGAGTGCGAGCTTAAGCCCGGCGGGCTGGTGCTGGCGAACAGCACGCGCACGTTCGACGACCCGCGCATCGTGGCGCTTGACGCCGACGGCATCTCGACCGCCGTCCTCGGTCGGCCTATCCCCAACACGGTGTTCCTGGGTGCGCTGGCGGCGCTCTGCGACCGGGTGGAGTTGGCCGACGTGGAGGAGGCCGTCCGTCAATATATGCCTGCGAAGCTGCATGCGAAGAACATCGAGATCGTGCAGGCGGCGAGGGAGGCCGTCTCCCGTCGCGACGAAGGCGGGTCGGCTCGTCGTCCTGAGCGGGTGGAGCAAGCCGAAGGGTCCCCTGTGGCGTCGGCGGAAAATACCGCGACGGCGCCCCAGCGTCCCGCATCCCGCATCCCCACGCTGCGCTCCGGCGCGCTCGACCCTGCCGAGTTCGCGCATTCCACGTGCTTCGAAGGCGGCTACCTCACGGTGAAAAACGCGGGCTGGCGCAACATCCGCCCTGTGATCGACGCCGCCGTCTGCACCGGCTGCCTTCAGTGCTACCTCTACTGCCCGGATGGGGCGGTTTATAAAACAAGCAGGTCAGATGCGGTCAACGAGGGTTCGTGTGGCGCTTCAGATTGCAGCGAAAGCTTTCCGAAGCGTGCTTCTGCACGTGAGGAAAGCTTGGAGCTGCAAGATGGAGTGCCACACGAAGCCGCAGCGTCGGGTCGTTCCGCCGTTCGTCAGAACGGCGGAATCGAGATCGATTACGACTTCTGCAAGGGGTGCGGCGTGTGCGCGAAGGCGTGCAGGTTCGGCGCCATCACGATGATCCCCGAAAGCGAGGCGGATGCCCGATGAAGCGGTTCCTTTCCGGCGACGAGGCCCTCGCCGAGGGCGTGCGGCTGGCGCGCCCGCAGGTCATCTCCGCGTATCCCATCACGCCGCAGACGGTGGTGGTGGAGCGCCTGAGCGAGATGGTGGAGGACGGCTCGCTCGCCGCCGAGTACGTGCATGTGGAGTCCGAGCACTCGGCGCTCTCGTGCGCCATCGGCGCGTCGGCCACGGGCGCGCGCACGTTCACGGCCACGTCGAGCCAGGGCCTGCTGTACATGGCCGAGTGCCTGACCTACGCGTCGGGCGGCCGCTTCCCCATCGTCATGATGAACGCGAACCGCGCGACCGCCCTGCCGTGGAACATCTACGGCGACCAGCGCGACTCTCTCTCGCTGCTCGATCACGGCTGGATCCAGGTGTACGCCGAGAACAACCAGGAGGCGCTCGACCTGGCCCTCATGGCCTACGCCGTGGCCGAGGACCCCGCCGTGCGCACGCCGGTGATGGTGAACCTGGACGGCTTCGCGCTCACGCACACCTACGAGACGGTGGACGTTCCCACGCCCGAGCAGGCCGACGCGTTCCTGCCGCCCTACGACGGCGCGGGCAACAGCTTCGACTTCGAGAACCCGGTGAGCATCGGCTTCTCGGCGGGACCGGACTACGATCGCTACTTCAAGTACTGGGAGCATCGCGACATGCTCGAGGCCGTGCCGCGCGCCATCAAGGAGGCGGAGGCGCGCTTCGCCGAGGTGTTCGGGCGGCGCTATTCCGGCATGATCGAGTGCGTGGCCTGCGACGATGCCGACGTGGTGCTGGTGACGCTCGGTTCGGTGGCAGGCCTCGTGCGCGGCGTGGTGGAGAGGCTGCGCGCCCAGGGCGTGCGCGCCGGCATGCTGCGCATCCGCTACTTGCGCCCGATGCCGAGCGTGCTCGTGGCCACCGCGCTTGCAGGCGCGAAGGCCGTGGGCGTGCTGGAGAAGGACGTCTCGTTCGGCGCGGAGGGCACGGTGTACACCAACGTGAACTCGGCGCTGCAGCAGGCAGGCGCACGCGTTCCCACGTACAACTTCATCGGCGGCCTCGGCGGCGACGACATCTCGGAAGCGCAGGTGGAAGGCATGTTCCGCGCGCTCGCGCAGGCGGCTGACGGCACGCTCGACCTGCCGCACGTGTCGTTCTTGGGGATCGACTCGCCAGCGGACGCCGTCTCGGAAGGAGGTCGATAGCCATGGTCGTCAACGTCAAGAACATGATCGACGACGAGCTGTTCTTCGGGCACAAGGCGTGTGCGGGCTGCGGCGGGTCGCTCGCCCTGCGCGCCGCACTCAAGGTGCTGGGGCCGAACGCCGTGGCCGCGCTGCCCGCGGGCTGCATGAGCGCCGTCGGGTTCAACTTCCCGCAGCTCGCCTTCGCCAACAACGCCATGATCACGCCCTTCGCCGCCACGGCCAGCGTGCTCACCGGCATCGAGGCTGGCCTGCGCGCGCAGGGCAAGAAGCCCGACGACTGCACGGTGGTGGGCTTCGCCGGCGACGGCGGCACGGCCGACATCGGGCTGCAGGCGCTCTCGGGCGCCATCGACCGCAACGACGACGTGCTCTACATCTGCTACGACAACGAGGCGTACATGAACACGGGCATCCAGAAGAGCTCGCTCACCCCGTTCGGCGCCAAGACCACCACCACGCCGGCCGGCAGCAACGTGCACGGCTGCCTCACGCAGAAGAAGAACCTGTTCGAGATCGTGGCCGCGCACGGCATCCCCTACGCCGCCACGGCGAGCGTCGGCTACCTGAACGACTTCATCCGCAAGGTGGAGCGGGCGCGCGACGTGCACGGCACGCGCTACATCCACGTGATCGCCCCGTGCCCCACCGGCTGGGGCTGCGGCGTGGACGAAACCGTGGACATCGCGAAGGACATCGTGGATACGGGGCTCTGGTACCTCGCCGAGTACGAGGGCGAGCGGGTGTCCGGCCAGCCCGGCGGCCGCTTCCGTCTGAATCGCGACCCGAAGCAGTTCGCCAGCGTTCCGGCCTACCTGCGCCGCCAAGGCCGCTTCCGCGCGCTTTCGGACGACGAGGTTGCCGCCGTCGAGCAGGGCCGAGACGCGAAATGGGAGGTCATGCGCAGGGAATGGCGCGGCTGACATCCGGGTCGTGCAGCGGAAACAACGAAGGGGGAGGGGCCATGCGCTTCATCGTTTCGCCGGCCAAGAAGATGAGCGTCGTCGATGACTCCTTTGCGTGCCGCAGCCTGCCGCAGTTCATCGACGATGCGGAGCGGTTGCTCGGCGCGTTGCGCGCGCTGTCGTACGACCAGGCGAAGGAGCTCTGGGGATGCAGCGACGCGCTGGCGGAGCTCAACTTCGAGCGGGTACGTACCATGGACCTGCGGGCCGAGGGCGCGCTGACGCCGGCGGTGGTTGCCTACGAGGGCATCCAGTACCAGCACCTGGCGCCGCGCGTCATGGACGAGGCGCAGCTGGCCTACGTGCAGGAGCACCTGCGCATCCTCTCGGGCTTCTACGGCGTGCTGCGCCCCCTTGACGGCGTGGTGCCGTACCGCCTGGAAATGCAGGCGAAGCTAGCCGCGGGCGACGCGCCCGACCTCTACGCCTTCTGGGGCGACCGCCTCTACCGCACGCTTGCCGATGAAACCGACGTCATCGTGAACCTTGCATCCGTCGAATACGCCAAGGCCGTCCTCCCGCACGCTAAGGCGGCGGGTATGCGGGCGCCGCGCATCGTCACCTGCTTGTTCGGCACGATCGACGCACAAGGTCGTCTCAAACAGCGCGCCACCGCCGCGAAGGCCGCCCGCGGCTCCATGGTGCGCTGGTGCGCCGAGCACAACGTCCAGCATCCCGAGGGCTTGTGCGCCTTCGACCAGCTCGGCCACGTCTACGACGAGGCCCGTTCCACCGACGACTGCCTCGTGTTCGTGCAGGGTCGAGCTTGCGGGACCCTGCCACGGCTTCGTTAGGCGGTTCCTAGAGAACTTCATCTCGCCGGGGGTGTTTCCGAACGATTCCATTTGGATCCTTCGCCCGTGTCGGCAGCGACCTTCTGCAAAGTTGCGCAACCCGCGCATGCGCCTCAACAGGCTATAGTGCGATAAAGGGAGGCTCCCGTAAACTAAACGGCCCGCATGATCGGCCATAACTCCAGAGCAACTAAAGCGGTTCGCGTGCAACCGCCTGCGTTGGCGTCCCTTGCTTGAAGCGAGCCTGCGTGAGGGTCCCGTACGGAGCGCGCGTCTTGACAGCTGATGGCGCGTCGGCGAAATGGAGGGTGGGTATGCATGTCCATTCTGCACATCATCTCGACTCCTCCGCAGCGCCCCAGCCTTTCCTGTCGATCGAGCTTGTGTCGAGAAACAGCCGTTCAAGCGTGCACGTATGCCGTTTCTCGGACGTGCTTCAGAACCGTGCCTACTGCCTGAAAACGCTGTGTGCGGACGGCCGCTACTTGGAGCATCAGAGAAACCTGCTCGCACGGTTGGTTGCAGGCTCTCGTGAGGGCTTGGCAGGGGGGAGAAGGTCCTGTGCGGTAGCGAGCAAGCGCGCGGCGAAGGGAGGAGCCGCCGACGGCAACGCGGAGGGGAGCGGGGTGCCGGCCTTCAGCGCACGCTTCGCGGCGACCGGGATGCTTCACGACTCGCGTTTGCGCCCTTCGCACGGGAAGTGGCTCTACTTGGTGTCTGCTTGGGCCGAAGGCATTCCCCTTTCCCGCGTTATAGCGCAACGCACTCGCGAGCGTCGGCCGCTTCTGCTGGCGGACTCGTTGTCGCTGCTGCTCGCAGTGGCAATCGACCTGCGCGACCTGGGACGCTGCGGCGGGGTTTCCGGCACCGTCCTCATCCATCAAGACCTGAAGCCCTCGAACATCATCATGGCGACCTCCCCTGTCGAGCGGGCTACCGTCATCGACCTCGATACGGCTTTCTTTCTGGGCGAGCCGACAGATGCCGTGCCCTGCGGCTCATATGGCTACACGGCTCCGGAGGGCATCATGCGCACGCCCGGATGGGAGAACGAGAACCTGGACGTGTTCTCTTTCGGCATCGTGGCGCATGAGGTGCTCACAGGCCGCTGGCCGTACCCTTTTCCGCCGCGCCTGCGCGACGACCTCTCTTTCTGGAAGGCTTACTTTCGCGGGGGAGGCGGTCTGCGCGTCGATCCCCGTCTGCCCGGTGATGTGCGCCAGCTGGTTCGGTCGTGCGTTTCGCTCGATCCTGGCCTGCGCCCGAGCTCGTCCGAACTGATCGAGCAGGTAGGTCGGTTAGCGGCTCTTTATGCTGGTTCCAACGCGTCTTGCTCCCTTGCCGCCTCCGCCGCGCCGCTTCCCACGCCCGTGTCGGCATACCCTCCCCTGCTTGATTTACCGCCCGATGAGCCAAGCAAAAGTGTTGCGCAATAGGCCGACCTCGCCAAGACGAATAACCTAATAACGATTTACCGGTGCAAACGTATGCTTGACAAAGCAGTTGAGATAAAGGGGACAAGGTGCGGCTGACGACGAACACCGAACAGACGCGGTCATTCGACGTGTCGGGCGAGGATCGGGGATGGCACACGGCGTTGTACTATTTTGCCGAGCATATCCGATCGCTCTCGCGCGGCCGGGTGAACCACAAGGTCCTCTATTCCTACCTTGGGACGAACGGCCACTACATCAACCACGACAATCCCACCATCAGGAAGCGCACGGCAGCGGTGCTGTCGCGACTCGTCCACTCGCGACGCTACGTGGAGGACTTCCGCGCCAGCTACGAGAGGAACCCGCAGGTGTTCGACGACGCGGCGCGGCTGCTGTGCGCCGACCTCTGCGATGGCGCCGACTGCAATATCGAAGACCTTGTCTTTTACTTCTGCGGCCCCTTGTGGAACGACGTGCAGCGTGGGTTGGAGCACGAACGCGAGGATGGGCGTGTGGAGTTGCGCCTCGATCGCATTGCAAACGAGATGAGCTCGTTGTTCGCCTGGTGCGGAAAGCAGCCTGCTGCGCGCAGCGAAGATCTGCTGGCCGTGCTTGCGTCCTCGTACTTCCACCTCATGACGTTCGGTTATTTGGACGAGCGCTTCATGTGCGAGCTGGCCGACGAGACGCCCCTCACCATTCCAGAGGGCAATAACGACGATCCGAATCGGGTTGCTCGGCGCGAAGACTGCGCCTGCCTTGTCAAGTACGCAAGCGACGAGCCGGACGCCTTGGACAACTGGTGGACCGTCGTGTCAGCCCATCCGTTCTCCATCGGCCGTTACACCGATTGCGACATCATCGAGACGAACCCCTGCGTTTCTCGCCGGCATTGCCGTATCGTCGGAGAGGGTGGACGATGGCTTCTGGAGGACCAAGGCTCGGTCCATGGGAGCCGCGTGCTGCGCGAGGGTCATGTTGTGTACGACAGCGCTCGCGACGGTGCCGGGTCGTTCGAGCTCGCGTTCGGCGACCGCCTTGTGCTGGCCGGTGCGTCCTCGTACTGGTTCGGAGGCCTGCTCGTCGACGGCTGCCACGCGCGGCGCTGATCGGGGTTCCTGCGGACTCGCAGCCAAGACCCTGGTGCCGCGGGACTTTGATCTGCCTGATCGGCTCGAATTTGCATGGAGAACCCCCGGTGCAGGGGAAAATCACTATAATGGGAGCATTCGCGAATCTGAGGCCCTCCGCGCGGACGCGCGTGGGCGGCATCGCCCTGCTGCGGCACCTGCCCGGCGGGCGAGGACCTGACGAGGAAAGCAGCCATGAAACCTTACAACCCGCATGAGATCGAGCCCCGCTGGCAGAAGGCGTGGGCCGACGCCGACCTGTACAAAGTGACCGAGGACCCCTCTAAGCCGAAGCGTTACGTGCTCGAGATGTTCCCGTACCCCTCGGGCGACATCCACATGGGGCACGTGCGCAACTACACCATCGGCGACGTCATCGCGCGCTACTCCAAGATGCGCGGCTTCGACGTGCTGCACCCCATGGGCTGGGACGCGTTCGGCCTGCCGGCGGAGAACGCGGCCATCAAGCACCACAGCCATCCGGCGAAGTGGACCTATGAGAACATCGACACGCAGAAGGCGTCGTTCAAGCGCATGGGCTTCAGCTACGACTGGGACCGCACCGTGGTGGCGTGCGACCCCGAGTACTACCGCTGGGGCCAGTGGATCTTCCTGCAGATGTGGAAGAAGGGCCTGGTGGAGCGCCGCAACAGCCCCGTGAACTGGTGCCCCAACTGCGAGACCGTCCTCGCGAACGAGCAGGTGACGGAGGGCCAGTGCTGGCGCTGCCATGGCGCGGTGGAGAAGCGCGACCTCACGCAGTGGTACCTCAAGATCACCGACTACGCCCAAGAGCTCTTGGACGACCTGGACCAGCTGGACGGCTGGCCTGAGCGCGTCAAGCAGATGCAGGCCAACTGGATCGGCCGCTCCGAGGGCGCGGAGGTCACCTTCACGCTGTGCGGCCCGGACGGCGAGGCGCCGGCGGAGCCGACCGAGGACGACCTCATCACCGTGTTCACCACGCGCCCCGACACGCTGTTCGGCTGCTCGTTCTTCCTGTTGGCGCCCGAGTACAAGGGCCTCATGGACCTCGTGGCCGGCACCGAGTACGAGGCCGGCGTGCGCGAGGTGGTGGAGCAGGCCGCCAAGGTGAGCGCCGTGGAGCGCGCCCAGGGCGACCGCGAGAAGCACGGCGCGTTCACCGGGCGCTACATGGTGAACCCCGTCAACGGCGAGAAAGTGCCCGTGTGGGTGGCCGACTACATCGTGAGCGACTACGGCACCGGCGCGGTCATGGCCGTGCCCTGCGGCGACCAGCGCGACTTCGAATTCGCGCGCAAGTACGACCTGCCCATCATCCCCATCATCTTGGGCGAGGACGATCCGCTGTTTCCCGAGCTCGACGGCGTGCAGGAGCGTCGCGTGACGAGCGTTGACTGGGATCACGCCTACGACGCCGAGGGCGTCCTCGTGCAGTCCGGCAAGTACACCGGCATGACAGGCGGCAAGCACAGCCCGGCCGTGGACGCCATCATCGCCGACCTCGAGGCGCAGGGCCTCGGCCGCACGAAGGTGGAGTTCCGCCTGCGCGACTGGCTCATCAGCCGCCAGCGCTACTGGGGCAATCCCATTCCGGCCGTCCACTGCCCGGAGTGCGGCCTGGTACCCGTGCCGGAAAGCGACCTGCCGGTGCGCCTGCCCGAGGATATCGACCTCGCCGCCGGCGAGACGCTGGCCACGCACGAGGCGTTCGTGAACACCACGTGCCCCGTGTGCGGCGGCCCGGCCAAGCGCGAGACGGACACCATGGACACGTTCACGTGCTCCAGCTGGTACTACCTGCGCTACACCGACCCGCACAACGACGAGCTGCCGTTCGCGCCCGAGAAGGCGAACCGCTGGCTGCCGGTGGACCAGTACATAGGCGGCATCGAGCACGCCATCCTGCACTTGCTGTACAGCCGCTTCTTCACGAAGGTGCTGCGCGACCTGGGAATGGTCGACTTCGACGAGCCGTTCGCGAACCTTCTGTGCCAGGGCATGGTGAAGGACGAGCACGGCGAGACCATGAGCAAGTCGAAGGGCAACGTCATCGCTCCCGAGGACATGATCGCCGAGTACGGCGCGGACGCCGTGCGCGCGTACATCCTGTTCATGGCCCCGCCCGACAAAGATATGCTGTGGGACGAGGGCGGCTTGGCCGGCATCTACAAGTTCATGAACCGCGCGTGGCGCATCGTGTGCGACCTGGTGGGCCAGGCGGGCGACGAGGCGCTCTACCAGCCGGGCGCGAGCGAGGCCGAGGGCGTCGAGGCGCTCAAGACCCTCGTGCGCGAGCGGCACCGCGTGGCGGGCAAGGTGGTCGACGACTTCGACCGCAACAACTTCAACACCGCCATCGCCGCCATCATGGAGCTGTGCAACGCGGCGGCCGACTACCTGCGCAAGTGCTCGCCCGAGGAGCGTGCGGCCTGCGAGGGTTCCCGCGCTATCGATCCGGAGGTGGCCGAGGTCATCGTGAAGCTCATGGCCCCCATCGCCCCGCACTGGGCCGAGGAGCTGTGGAGCGCGGTGCTCGGCCGCGAGGGCTCCGTGCACACGCAGCCGTGGCCCGAGTTTGACCCCGAGCAGGCCAAGGCCGACGAGGTGGAGCTGGCCGTGCAGGTGAACGGCAAGGTGAAGGCCAAGATCACGGTGGCCGCCGATGCTGCGGAGGACGACGTGAAGGCCGCCGGCCTCGCCGCCGTGGAGGCGGCGCTCGCAGGCAAGGACGTGAAGAAGGTCGTCCTCGTCCCCGGCCGCCTGGTGAACATCGTGGCGAAGTAGCGGGCATCCTGTTTCGTATTCTGGCTGCAGAGGGCATCCCGGGCGTGTTCGGGATGCCCTCTTCCTCTTCAGGCGGGGGAGCTTGCACCATGAACCGCCCTCGGGAGCAAGTGGCAGTTCATGAAGCCCGGCAGAGGCGGTGTCTTGGCGTACGGGGCTCCCGATTACATGCCGCCTTGCGCGGCGAACTGCTAGAATCATTGCATTCATCCGCTGAAAACGGGCACGAGGAGAGCGAGGGCATCATGGGCACGCTGTTCGAGGAGATGTGCATCGGGAGCCTGCGAGCGAGGAACCGGTTGGTGCGGGCGGCAACCTACGAGGGGTTGGCCACCGACGACGGGCACCTCACGCCGGAGCTGACGGCGGTTTGCGAGGAGCTGGCGGCCGGCGGGGCGGGCACCGTCATCTTGGGGTACGCGTACGTGACGCCCGACGAGCAGCCGAACCCGCGCATGCTGGGAATCTACGACGACTCGTTCGTGCCCGAGTACCGCAAGCTGGTGGAACGCCTCCATTCCTACGACGCGCGCGTCGTCTCGCAGATCGTGTACGGAGGCTCCGCAACGAAGCTCGATCCCCCGAGCGCGCGCATCCTGGGTCCGTCGGCGGTGCCCAACCCCAAGACGGGCATCGTCCCCGTCGAGGCCTCGAGGGGCGACATCCGCCTGCTCGTGGAGTCGTTCGCCGCGGCAGCCCGTCGTGCGCGCGACGCGGGGTTCGACGGGGTGGAGCTGCATGCCGCCCACGGCTACCTGCTGAGCCAGTTCCTGAACCCGCAGCTCAACCGCCGGACGGACGAGTACGGCGGCCCTGTTGAGAACCGCGCGCGCATCGTCGTGGAGGCGCTTGCGGCCATCCGGCGGGAGGCAGGCGCGGAATATCCCGTGCTCGTGAAGCTGAACAGCTCGGACGGCGTGGAGGGCGGCCTGACCGAGGACGACAGCCTGGAGGCGGCGCAGCTGCTGGTGGAAGCCGGCGTTTCGGCCATCGAGGTGAGCGGCCCGTGGCGTGCCTGCCGCGCGCGCGATTTCGACGGCGAGCCGTTCTTCGCCGCCTACGCGCAGCGGCTGGCGCGGGCCGTGCCGGTGCCGGTGATTCTCACGGGCGGCAACCGCCGCGTCGACGCGATGGAGCGCTTGGTCGACGAGGGCATTGCCGGGTTCGGCCTGTGCCGTCCCCTCATCTGCGAGCCCGACCTGCCGAAACGCTGGGCGGCCGACCCGCAGGCGGTTCCGCGCTGCGTCTCGTGCAACGGCTGCAGCGCCACGCCGGGCCACCGGTGCGTGCTGCGCTAGCTGGCTGCGCGAAGAGCGGCCGGACGCCGCAGAGCGTTCTTGCCGGCATCGAGACATCGGTTCAACCGTTGTTTGTGGACAAGTCCGTGAGATTCGATGGCGGCCGTGTTGCGGCAGCCTGCCGCTTGGGCGCGTTTGCTATCATCAAACGTTATGACACGTAACAAGAAACATGGATGGTTGAGGCGTATGGTCGGGTTCGTGGTCGGGTTCGTGGTCGTTGCGGCGTTGATCGTGGCGGGAACGAACCTCGCCACGGTTGCCACGACGAAAGACGCCATCGTCGACACCGAGACGGCCGCGGCTTTCGGTGCCGATGCTATCGTGGTGCTGGGTGCCTCCGTGTTCGCCGACGGCACGCCGTCGGGCATCCTCCAGGACCGCCTGGACGACGGCATCGCGCTGTACCGTGTGGGCGCCGCGACCAAGATGATCATGAGCGGCGACAACTCCACGGTGTCGTACAACGAGGTGAAGGCCATGAAGGACTACGCCATCGCCCAGGGCGTCCCCAGCGAGGACATCTTCTGCGACCATGCGGGCTTCTCCACTTACGAGAGCATGTACCGCGCCAAGCACGTGTTCGGTGCCGAGCGCATCGTGGTGGCCACGCAGACCTACCATCTGTACCGGGCCCTCTACTCCGCCCGGGGTCTGGGCGTCGAGGCCCTGGGCGTGCCGAGCGACTACCACGCCTACAGCAAGCAGACCCAGTACGACCTGCGCGAGATCCCCGCGCGCACGAAGGACTTCTTCAAGACGCTGTTCAAAGCCCCCTCGACGTTCGTGGGCGATCCCATCAGCCTGAACCAGTCGGGCGACGTGACGGACTAGCGCGCCGAAGGGTGACGGGGCGGGCATGCAGCGGGCGCGATGCGCGCCCGTGCTGGCGCCTTGCTACCCGTACCGCTCGATCAGGTCGATGACCTGCTGCTTCGAATGGAGGTCGGTCTTTTCCAATATGCGGCGGATGTGGGTGCGCACGGTGCTCTCGGACACGAAGAGGGCCTCGGCGATCACCTTGGCGGAGCGGCCGCGGGCCAGGAAGGGCAGCACCTCGGCCTCGCGGCGGGTGAGGCCGTAGTCTTCGACGATGGCGGCGTAGAGGGCCTGCTCGGCATCGTCGGCGGCCGTCGGGGTAGGGGCTTCGGGTGCGGCGGGTGACGGTGCCGGTTCCGGTGCTGCGGGAGCGGTCGCGGCTGGCATGGCGGGCGCCCCTCCGACCTGCGGCGGGACTGCCACCCCGTCCAAGTACGCATCGCCCTGGTTTTTGCCGTCGCCTGCCGCCAGGCGGCGCTTGCGGCGCAGCGCGTTGAACAGCCCCAACATGACCAGCACGTACAGCGCGCCGATGGACACGCCCACGATGAGCGCCGACGGCTTGCCCGGCACGAGCGTGATGAGGAACCCGATGCCCATGCCCACCAGGCGCAGCAGCACGGACAGCGAGCGCACGATGCCGCCCACGATGTAGCCCGACACGGCGAAGTCGTAGGAACAGGCCGCCACGAGCGACCAGATGATGACGTCGAACAAGCCGTAGCTGGCGCTCATGATGATGTTGAGAGCCACGGGGTTCGTCTCCCAGAAGAACGGCAGCACGGCGAACAGCACCACGATCACCGGCACGATGATGCGGTAAGCCAGGTCCAGGTTGATGCGCGTGCGCGCGTACAGCACGAGGCCCACGAGCGCCGCAGCCACCGCAAGGTTGGCCACGAGAGGGCTGAGGTGCGCCTCGTTCACCGACCCCACCGAGAACACGGTGAGCTCCCATACGAAGCCGAACAGGCACGAGAGCACCAGGCTGGCCACTATCAACCCCAGCAGCGAGCCCAGCGCGGCAAGCGAGCGGCGCGTCCCGCCCGAGGGCGCGGCGCGACCGTCCGGCTGCTCCGCTCGGCACCGCAGCAGGCATGCGTACGAAGCCAAGGGCAGCGGCAGCATGAGCACGATGGCGGGCACGCCCAGGTTCTCGCTCAAGAGCGACACGGCCAGGAACAGCGCAGCGGTGAGCAGGAACGTCACCGGCAGGTAGAACGACGTGCGCGCCGGATGCATGCGCCCGTAGCAGTCGGCCCAGCTTCCCCAGAACAGGCCGTAGCCAACGCCCGCCACCACGGCCCCGCCCAACAGCAGCGGCAGCAGCGCGCCGCCTCCTGCGCGCCCGGCGGCGAACACCAGCAGCAGGCCGGCGACCACGAGCACGGGCAGGGGCCAGATGGGCAGACGGTCGATGCGCACGGGGTCGTTCTCGACCCAGGCGGCCACCGCCAGCATGGTGGTCATGTTCGCAACGAACGACACGATGACCACCAGCGACTCGTATTCCGGCGTGTTGGCGGAGCCCGATAACAGGATGGAGCTGCGGAACGTGAGCATGCTGCAGGCCCAGAAGAAACCCATGCCCACATGGCGCAGGCGCATCGTCTTCCACACCATGCGCATGCTGCGCCGATCGCGTGCGACGGACACCGGTTCCCCTATCTCGTATGGTGCCGTAGAGGTGACGAGCGCGTAACGCCTTCGCTTCGCCCGTTTCGACACGTTGCTTTCAACAAAGCGTTTAGCAGGGGAAAGGGGCAAATCATCAATTATTGATGACAACCGTTTCCCGCCTCGCGCCTACGATGGGGGCATCGAGGAAAGGATACCCGCCGTGGACGCGACTTCGAACGTAGTCACCGTATTATCGCTCATTGCGCCTTTGTTTTCCGTTCTCACCGAAGCGGAATACGGCGACGTATCCAAAATCGCCATGCAGCCGGAGGTGCGCGATGCGGCAGCGGTGCTCCTCGATGGGGCGGGCCGGAAAGCAGTGTGCGCGGCCGAGGACGATGCGGCGAGCCCGTTTCCCGACGAGGCGTTCTCAGGCGGAGCCGGAGGCGCCCTCTTCCCGCATCCTTTCGCGCTTCCTTCGTGGGAGGTGCGCTCAACGCTGCAGAACGAGGTGCTCCTTCCCGGCATGCCGCTGGCAGCGCTGCCGGTGGAATCGCTCTACAAGCCGTGGTCGTCCGCACCGGGCAACGCCTTCGGCGCCCAGCGCGGCCTGTACCTGGGCGATGCGGCGCGCCACCTGCAAAGCGTGTACGCGACGCTCCAGATAGAGGTTCCCGCGCATTTCGCCGCCACGCCCGACCATCTGGCGCTCACGCTCGACCTGCTGGCCCTGTTTTTGCAGAACGGCAATGCCCAGGCGGCGTCCGACGTCGCCCGCGACCACCTGGACTGGCTGGACGACTACGACGCCGCGCTGTGCCGCAGCGCCGATGGGGCCGCCCGCTCCGAGCGGCTCGACAACGCCCGCCGTGCGGCGCTCGCGGAGGGCATCGCCCACCTGCGCGCCCTCGTCGCGCTGGCCGGGCGGGCTGCGACGAAGACAGGTGCAGGGTGAGGCAGGGGGACGGGATGATGCTCCGTCGTGGATAGGGCGTCATCCCGCCCCCTGCCTCACCAAAACCGATCAGCATGAAAAGACGAAAGGGAGGAATGGGATGTTCGAAGACGTTTCAAGGCGAACGTTTCTGAAGGGGACGGCCGCCACGGCCGCCCTCGCCGCCGCGGGGTCGCTCTCGCTCGGCGCCTGGCGCGCCGAGGCGCAGGCCGCCGAGGCGGATGGCGCGGCGTCCGGCGAGGTGAAGACGGCGCCGTCGCTCTGCAACGGCTGCTCCAGCAAATGCGGCCTTGTGGCTACCACGGTGGGCGGCAGGCTGTACACGCTCAAGGGCAGCGAGGTGCACCCCTACTCGAAGGGCCGCATCTGCGGCCGCGGCCATGGCTTGGCCCAGTTGGCGTACTCGGACGAGCGCGTCACGCAGCCCCTGCGCCGCAAGGAGGGCGGCGAGTTCGAGCCCATCGACTGGGACACGGCCTTCCGTGAGATCGGCGAGAAGGTGCAGGCCATCATCGCCAAGGACGGCCCCGAGTCCCTCGCCATCATCCAGGACCCGCGCCCGTCGGGCAAGTACTACTCCAAGCGCTTCATGAACGCGCTGGGCAGTCCGAACGTGTACGCGCACTCCTCGTCGTGCAACCTGTCGAAGGAGAGCGCCTACCAGCAGACCATGGGCGCGTCGAACTACTCCACCGACTTCGCCAACGCGAAGATGGTCATGTTCATCGGCCGCAGCTACGGCGACGGCATCCGCCCCTCGTCCGTGCAGAGCCTCGCATCGGCCAAGGAAGCCGGTACGCGCATCGTGAGCGTTGACCCGCGCCTCAACAACTCCGGCATCTTCTCGAGCGACTGGGTACCCATCAACCCGGGCACCGACCTGGCGTTCATCCTGGCGCTCTGCAACGTGCTCATCGAGGAGGACCTCTACGACCACGGCTTCGTGGAGCAGAGCACCGCGGGCTTCGACGAGTTCGCCGCCCAGGCCAGGAACTACACGCCCGAGTGGGCCGCCAAGATCATCGACGTGCCCGCCGAGCGCATCCGGGAGTTGGCGCGCGCCATGGCGAAGGCCGCCCCCGCCGCCTCCATCGAGGCGGGCTGGCGCGCCGTCATCGGCTGCTCGTACCAGAACTCTTTCGAGACGGCCCGTGCCGCCTCGGCCGTGAACGCGCTCCTGGGCTCCTACGGCGCCAAGGGCGGCGCGCTGCTCACGTCGTCGCCGGCGGCCGGCAAGCTGGCTGACGCCCGCTTCGCCGACCCGCCGAAGCCCCAGGCCAAGCGCGTGGGCAACAAGGAGTACCCGCTCGCCCTCGACAGCGCCGGCACGAACCTGGCCGCTCTCAAGGCGGCGCTCGACGGAACCATCAAGGGCCTCTTCTTCTACAACTCCAACGCCGCGAAGGGCTACGCGCAGCCGAAGATGTGGACGGAGGCGCTGCAGAAGGCCGAGCTCGCCGTGACCATCGACGTGCAGATGTCCGAGACGGCGCTGCAGTCCGACTACGTGCTGCCCGAGGTCACGTACCTGGAGCGCCTGGAGCTGCCCGAGTGGATCGGCGGCAAGAAGCACTTCGTGGGCATGCGCACCGTGGCCATCGACAAGGTGCTGCCAGACGCCAAGACCTGCGACGAGATATTCAACGGCCTGGCCGAGGCCTGCGGCGTGGGCGAGTACTTCCAGTTCACAGCCGAGGACCTGGCCGCCGCTCAGCTGGCCACCGTGGGCGTGGACCTCGACACCATGAAGCGGGAGGGCGTGGTGGAGCTGCCCGACCCCAACTTCCAGTACGGCACGCCGAAGTTCAAGACGCCGTCGGGCAAGTTCGAGTTCTCCTCCGAGGCCGTGGGCGCTGCGGGCCTGAACCCGGTCATCGGGTGGATCCCGCGCAAGGTTACGCCGAAGGATGGCGAGTTCGCCATCGTGGGCGGCAAGCAGGGCATCCACTCCCATACCATGACGCAGAACATCGCCTGCCTGAACGCCATCTCGCGCGAGTACCACATGGAGCGCCTGTGGATATCCGCCCAGGACGCCGAGGATTTGGGCGTGCAGACGGGCGACACCGTGGAAGTGGCATCGAGCGAGCACGTGGGCCAGGTGGAGGCCCGTGTGACGCAGCGCCTCAAGCCCGGCGTGGTGTTCCTGCCCACGCACTACGGCGGCGACTCGCCGGCCCAGACGCGCGCGTACCGCTACGGCATCGCGCTCACGGATTTCATCCCGTTCGACATGGAACCGGGCGTGGGCTCCATGATGAGCCAGGAGGTTGCGGTTACGGTGAAGAAGGTGGAGGCATAACATGGCACGCTACGGAATGCTTATCAACACGAAGAAGTGCGTGGGCTGCTACGCCTGCCGCCTGGCCTGCCAGGCCAAGAACCATCTGGAGCCCGGAGAGTCGTTCATCAAGTTCCACGAGCTGGAGACCGGCACGTACCCGAACGTGTACAACGAGATCGTGCCCACCCAGTGCCAGCACTGCGAGGACGCGCCCTGCGCGGCCGTGTGCCCCACGCATGCCACGTACGTCACGGACTCCGGCGTGGTGCTGGTGGACCCGGAGAAGTGCATCGGCTGCAAGTACTGCATGGCCGCGTGCCCGTACCAGGCCCGCATCGTGCAGGAGTCGACCGGCGTGGTGGAGAAGTGCCGCTTCTGCTGGGAAAACGGCGAACCGGGCAACCCGCCCGCCTGCGCGGGGACGTGCATATCCGGGGCGCGCGTGTTCGGCGACCTCGACGACCCCGAAAGCGACATCTCGAAGGCTATCGCGCAGTACCATGCGCAGCCGCTCGCAAGCAACCTGACCGCTTCCAAGATCTACTACGTGAGGTGATGAAACCATGGTTTGGGGACCTTTGATTGCCTGGTACCTGTTTCTGGCCGGCGCATCGGCCGGGGCGTTCCTGACGGCCGCGTTCGTGGAGGCCAAGTATCCCGACAGCAACAAGATGCGCATCGCCGGCCGTATCATCGCGCCCGTGTTTGTGGGCATCGGCCTGCTCATGCTCATGATCGATGCCGAAGCGGGCCTGCACAACCCTTTGCGCTTCTTCTGGCTCGTGTCGAACCCGGGCTCGGTCATGACGCTGGGCGTGTACTTCATCTGCGTCTATATGCCGGTAGCCTTGGCGGCGGCTGTTCTTGAGATACTGAAGAAGAAGGTGCCGAAGTGGCTCACGTGGATCGGCATCGTGTTCGCGTTCGCCGTGGCGGCTTACACCGGCTTCTTGCTGGGCGTGGTGAAGGCGTACCCGCTGTGGAACAACGCCATCTTGCCCATCCTGTTCGTGGTGTCGGCGCTGTCGGCGGGGCTTGCGGCCACGTCGCTCGTGGGCCTCGTCACCGACCGCGAGCGCTTCGAGCACATGTGGCTCATCAAGAAGTCGCACGTCATCCTGTCGGCCATCGAGATGGTGGTGCTGTTCACCATGCTCGTCATCGTGAGCGCGGGCAGCTTCGAGGGTGCGGCATCGGTGAGCTCCCTGATAGCGGGGCAGTACGCGCCGGCGTTCTGGGGCGGCATCGTCATCCTGGGCCTCGTGGCGCCGTTCTGCATCGAGGGCTACCCGGTGTTCATCGCGAAGCGGGTGGAAACGTCCACCACGTCGCTGGTGGTGAGCCTCATCGGCGAGGCGGGCGTGCTCGTGGGCGGCTTCCTGCTGCGGCTGCTGGTTATCCTGGCCGCGCTGCCCGTCCTGTTCCTCTGACCTTTCTCGGCCTCGGCCCGTGTCCCCTCGGCAGCCGACGGCCGCTACCGCAGGCGGTTCCCTTTCCCCCTGGAACCGCCTGTTCTCCTTTGGGGCACCGCGGCCTTTCGGGTCGTGGTGCTCCCCGTTTAGGAAAGTAGGTGCCGCATGGAAGATTCCTCCCGCCCGCATTGGGGCATGGTCATCGATCTGGCGAAATGCGTCGGGTGCGACTCGTGCACCGTGGCGTGCAAGGCGGAGAACCGCACGCCGCCCGGCATCACGTACAACGTGGTGCTGGAGCGGGAGACGGGCGCGTACCCCAACGTGCGCCTCGAGGCGCTGCCGCGCCCGTGCATGCAATGCGAGAACCCGCCGTGCGTGTCGGTGTGCCCGGTGCAGGCCACGTACAAGGGCGACGACGGCATCGTGGTGATCGACGCCGACCGCTGCATCGGCTGCAAGTACTGCATCGCCGCGTGCCCTTACGGCGCGCGCTCGGCCGACGAGGGGTCGTCGTACGGCGTTGAGATGCAGGCGGCCGATCAGGTGACGGCGCCCGAGTACGGCGTGGAGCGCGGCGCGCGCGGGAAGTACGTCGGCACGTACGGCACGGTGCGCAAGTGCACGTTCTGCGCGCATCGCCTTGCCTGGGGCGAGGCGCCGGCGTGCTGCGAGACGTGCATCGGCGACGCGCGGTATTTCGGCGACTTGAACGACCCGGAATCCAAGGTAGCGCAGCTGGCGGCCTCGCCGCGCGCCTTCCGCCTGCGCGAAGAGCTGGGCACGAACCCGTCCGTCTACTATCTGAAATGATCGAGGTGAGGGCTATGGGATCTGATGCGCACAAGGCGCGCCGCCGGTTCGGGCTGGGCTCGCCGTTCCCGCGCCGCGTCACCGCCGGGTGGGCCGTCATCGTGGGCGTGCTGCTGGTGGCCGGCGCGTACTTCATGTTCGACCGGCTGGCCAACGGGCTGGGCATGGCCGGGGCCACGAACGCCGTGCCCTGGGGCTTGTGGGTGGTGGTGTACATCTGGTTCTCGGGGCTGGCGGGCGGCTTGTACCTGCTGTCGGCGCTCGTGTACCTGCTGAGGCTGCCGCGTTTCGCGCCCATTGCGCGCCTGTCGCTCGGCTTGAGCGTCGTGTCGCTTGTCGTGTCGATGATCTTCATCGGCATCGATCTGGGCGCTATCCGCCATTCGCTGGGCACGCTGCTGTTCTTCCACTGGTCGTCGCCGCTGGCCTGGGAGATCAAGGCGTACCTATTTTTCATGGCGGTGGCCGTCGTGCAGTTCGCGCTGGTGCTGTGGAACGACAAGCGTGCGGCCGCCGATGCGCGCACGGCGGACGCAGGCGGCGGGGATGGGGGCGCGGTTGCGGGCGCGTCGAGCGCCGAGGCGCTCAGGCGGCGCGGCAACGTGAACCTGGCGATCCGCGTGCTGGCCGGCGTGGGCGTGGCCACGTCGTTCGTGGGGCCTCCGGGCGGCACGGGCATGTTCTTCGCCGCGGTGAAGACGCGCGGGCTGTGGGAAGGCGGCGTCACGTCGGTGCTGTTCTACGTCATGGCCATCGTGACGGCTGCGGCGTTTCTCATCGTGGCGTACCGGTTGCTGGCCCGCTTGCGCGGGGCGCGGCCGGACGGTGGCGTGCTCGCAGGATTGAACCGTGTGCTGGCCGCGTCGCTGCTCGCGTTTGCGTTCTGCGTGTTCTTTCAGGTGGCCCCGGCTTTGCTGTCGGGCGACCCGGCGGTGGCGGCGCCCGTGCAGGTGATGGTGGCGGGTTCGTTGGCGCCGCTGTTCTGGGCGGGCGAGATTGGCCTGGGACTGGTGCTGCCGGCCCTGCTGCTGGCGGTGGGCGCCGCGCGCTCGCGCGCAGGGCGCGCCGATGGGCGCGGCATCGCCGGCGGCGCGTGGGCCGTGGGCGCGGCGCTCTCGGCGATGGCAGGCATCCTCGCGTTGCGCTACGTGCTGGTGGTGGCCGGGTTCTCCGTGCCGCTGCTGGACGGCATGCCCCTGCCGGCGTACGTGCCCAGCGCAGGCGAGGTGATGGTGGCCCTGTTCGTGCTGGGTTTGGCCGTCGGTTGCTACGGGCTGGCCGTGCGCCTGCTGCCGCTCGAGCGCGTGGGCGCGAGCGAAGGCGAGGCGCAGGTGGAGAGCGCGTATGCGGACGCGGGCGCGGATGCGGTGCTCGGTGCGGCGTCCGGCGCGTCGCCGCGCGATGAGGTTTCGACGGGCAAGGAGGTGCGCGATGGAGGTGCAGCGTAAGGACGAAGCGCAGCAGGGCGCCGGCATGTTCGGCACGCCGTCGCGACGCGCCGTCGTGGGTGCGGGCTGCGCGGTGGCGCTGGGCGTCGTGGCAACGGGAACCGGATTGGGGGCTTACATGGAAAACGACGATCCTTTGACCGACAAGCCGCACGGACGCGGCAACGCCACCGGCGCGTACGCGGCCGACGACGTGATCCTGTCGATGTGCAACAACTGCAACACGTACTGCACCATCAAGGTGCGCGTGGCCGACGCGGCCGACGGCGCGGAGGCGAACGAGGGAGCCACGGCGCTCGTGCGCAAGATAGCGGGCAACCCGTACTCGCCGCTCAATTCGCAGCCCTACGCGCCCGTGCCCTACGAGACGCGCCCGGAGGACGCGCTTTCGCCCGACGGCGGCATGGCGGTGGCGGGTCGCGCGACGAACGGCGGCATGATCTGCCTCAAGGGCCAGTCGGGCATCCAGCTGGCGCACGACCGGTTCCGCATCACGAAGCCCCTGCGACGCGTCGGCGCGCGTGGCGACGACGAATGGGAGACGGTGGACTGGGACACGGCGCTCGACGAGATCGTGCACGGCTCGCCGACCTTGGGCACGCCGGGCATCGCCGAGTGGTACGCCTGGGCGCCGAAGAAGCAGGTGGAGGCCGACGTCACGCTCGTTGAGTCCGGCGCGATGACCCAGGGCGAGTTCGACGCGAAGTGGGCCGACGTCCTCATCGACACGAAGCACCCCGACCTGGGCCCGAAGTCCAACCTGTTCTGCTCGGCCGGCGGCGACCGCATGTTCCTCATCGGCGACCGCCTCACGCAGAACGGCTTCGGCTCCGTCAACAACTTCAACCACGGCGGCGTATGCGGCATGACGGGCGTCATGGCCAACGTGCGCACGCATCCCACCACGAAGCACAAGCGCATGTACGCCGACATCGACCATTGCGAGTGCCTTATCATCTGGGGCACCGAGCCCATGACGGCGAACAAGGGGCCGTCGTGGCTGGCTCCGCGCCTGTCGGCGGCGCGCGAGCGCGGCATGAAGCTCTACGTGGTGGACCCGCGCCAGGGGCGCAGCGCGTCGAAGGCCGACGCGTGGCTGCCCGTGATGCCCGGCAAGGACGCCAAGCTGGCCTTCGCCCTGATGTCGTGGATCTTCGCGAACGAGCGCTACGACGCCCGTTACCTGGCGGCGCCCGGCAAGAAGGCGGCCGCAGCGCTGGGAGAGCCCACGTGGTCGGACGCGACGCATCTCGTGGCCGTCGATCTGCCGAACCGGCCCATCGTCACGGCGAAGGTGCTCGGCCGCGCCGGCGAAGCCGGTGCCGACGGCGAGCCCATGGCGGAAGACGCGCGGTTCGTGTTCGTGGACGGCCAGCTCGTGGCTGCCGACGCCGTGGAGGGCGCGGCCGACCTCCTGGTGGATGCCGAGATCGAGATCAAGGGCAAGCCGTCGCGCGTGAAGAGCGTGTTCGAGCTGTTGAGCGAGCGCGTGGGCGAGCGGACGCTCGAGGAGTACGCCGCCGACGCGGGCATCGAGCCCGCCGTGGTGGAGGAGGTCGCGCGCGAGTTCACGAGCCACGGCAATCGCGCCTGCGTCATGAGCTATCGCGGCCCGGCCATGCACGCCAACGGGTTCGACGCGGTGCGCGCGGTGGGCTACCTCAACTTCCTCATCGGCAACCACGATTGGAAGGGCGGGCACCTTGCCGCCGGTGCCAAGTTCGCCCCGTTCACCGGCCGCTACGACCTGCAAACCGTGCCGGACGCGCACGCGGGCTGGGGCATTCCCATCACGCGCCAGAAGACCGAGTACGAGAAGACCAGCTACTTCAAGCAGGACGGCTATCCCGCGCCGCGTCCGTGGTACCCGCTGCCGGGCAACCTCTCGCACGAGATCGTGCCCACCCTGCGCGCCGGCTACGTGTACGACCACCTGGGCGCGCTGTTCATCCACCGCCATTCGCTCGTGGACTCCACGCCGGGCGGCCAGCGCCTGGGCGACGTGCTGGGCGATCCTGCCAAGATCAACCTTCTCGTGTCGTTCGACGTGGAGATCGGCGACACGTCGCGCTTCGCCGACTTCGTGCTGCCCGACAAGACCTACCTCGAGCGGTTCAGCCAGGAGTCAATCTACCCCAACCAGCAGTACCAGCTCATCCAGCTGGGGCAGCCGGCCGTCCGCACCTACGAGGGCCCGCGTTCGGTGGAGGACGTGTACCTCGACCTCATGCAGCGCCTCGGGCTGCCGGGCGCAGGCGAGGCCGCCGTGCCGGTGGGCAAGGGCGGCACGGACGGCGCGGCGGCGCTCTCGACCGAGTACGACTACTGGTTGAAGATGGCCGCGAACATCGCGTACGCTGGCGAGAAGCCGGCGCCCGACGCCGATGCCGACGAGCTGGCCCTGTTCGAGCGCGCCCGCACCCGCGCGCTGGGCGACGCCTTCGACCTCGCGGCGTGGAAGGCCGCGGTTACCGAGGAGGAGTGGCCCAAGGTGGTGTACGTGCTCAACCGCGGCGGGCGCTTCGCCTCGGCCGACCCGGCGAAGGGCGACGGCTACGAGGGCGACCTCATCAAGACGCGGTACGCCGGTCTGTGCGCGTTCTACGATCCGAAGACGGCCTCGCTGAAAAACGCCCTGAGCGGCGAAAACTTCGACGGTTTGGCGCACACGGCTCCCGTGTCGCTGGCCGACGGCACGCCGATGGGGCGCTCGGTCGACCGTCCGCTCGCCTTCGTCAACTGGAAGGCCCGCACGAACGGCACGCACCGCACCATCGCCTCGTCGTGGCTGCGCGAGCTGACCACCGAGAACTTCGTGTGGATGGCCCCGGCCGATGCCGCCGCGCGCGGGCTGGCGAACGGCGACGCCGTGGAGATCGTGGGCCCCGAGGGCATCTTGGCCGGCCACGTGCGCGTGACCGAGGGCATTCGCCCCGGCGTGGTGGGCGCGAACTACTCGTTCGGCCACCAGGGCTACGCCGCCCGCGCCGTGCGCATCGACGGCGAGCCCGTAGAGCCTGCGCCCGACTACCTCGAAGAGGAGGGCATCCTCGACGGCGATGAGCCCGGCAAGCAGAAGACCGGCTTCGCCGGCGGCCGCGGCCGCGGCTTCTGCATGAACGAGCTTCTGCCCGAAGACGGCACCCAGGCGGGAGGAGGCGGCGTGTGCGACCCCGTCGGCGGGGGAGCCGCTCAGTTCGACCTGTGGGTGGACGTGCGCAAGGCGTAGGAGCGCCTTCTGCCGGATGGCGCTGGGCGGGTCGTGCGTTCGACGCGACCCGCCCAGCGCTGGTTTCTGGCTCCCTATTTCGGAGAACGTGGCATGAGAGGCGTTGCGTTTTTTGCCGGAACTGTGGAAATCGCTTGGAGCGACCTGCTTTCTCGAAGATACGGGGGTTTCGGCTTCCGGTATACTTGCCCGCTGTGAAATCGCTTCTGCATATACACGAACGCTATTCCTGCTCACGGCAGCTTTCGCGCCGCCGCACGCGCACGGCCGCGTTCCGCTCGACGGGCGAGGTCGGCCCGGGCGTGTGGCAAGGCTGGCGCTGAACGAGCTCGCTCGGGTGATGCGCGTCCGCTGACGCCTCCCCGCAACCTTCTTTCCCCTGAAACCTCATAGTCGACGCCCGCCGCCGCTTCGGCACGGCTCGGCGTCCGACGCGTTCGCAAAGGAAGTTGATGCGCTCTTGAACGAGCAACAGTTGATAGCCCGGCAGCACAAGGTGACCCGCAAGGAGATCACCGTCATCGGCATCGTGCTGGCCGGCGCGTTCCTCGCCATCCTGAACCAGACCGTCCTGTCTCCGGCCTTGCCGAAGCTCATGGACGCGTTCGCCATCTCGGCCGGCACCGCGCAGTGGGTGACGTCCATCTACATGCTGGTCAACGGCATCATGGTACCCATCACCGGGTTCCTCATCGACCGCTTCTCCACGCGCAAGCTGTTCTTCGCGTCCATGGCGGCGTTTATCGTGGGCACGGCGCTGTGCGCGGCGGCGCCGAGCTTCGAGCTGCTCATCGTGGGCCGCATCCTGCAGGCGGCGGGCGCGGGCGTGCAGCTGCCGCTCGTGGGCGTGGTGCCCATGCTCATCTTCCCGCCCGAGAAACGAGGCACGGCCATGGGCATGGCCGGCATCGTGATGAGCTGCGCGCCGGCGGCCGGCCCCGTGCTGGCGGGCGGCATCATCGACGCGTGGGGCTGGCGCATGATGTTCTGGTCGATGATCCCGCTCGCCGTCCTCGTGCTCGTCGTGAGCTTCTTTCTGCTCTCCAACGTGGGCGAGCTCAAGCGCCCGCACCTCGACGTGCCGTCCATCGTCCTGTCCACGTTCGCGTTCGGCGGCCTTTTGTACGGCTTCTCCAGCGCCAGCACGCTGGGTTGGGGCAACGCCGTGGTCGTCGGCAGCATCGCGGTGGGCGTGGTGTCGCTCGCGTGGTTCGTCCGCCGTCAGCTGCATCTCGACGAGCCGCTGCTGCAGCTGCGCGCCCTCAAGACGCCGACGTTCGCCTACTCGGCCGTCATCGTGACGGTGGTGAACTCGGCGCTGGCCGTGGGCAGCGTCATTCTGCCCATCTACCTGCAGAACGTGCTGGGGCTCACGGCGTTCGAAACCGGCATCCTCATGACGCCGGGTGCCGTGTCCACCATCTTCCTGAGCCCGATCAGCGGCATGCTGTTCGACAAGTTCGGCCCGCGCGTCATCGCCATCGTGGGCCTGACGGGGCTCACCGCCTCGCTGGCCGCGCTGTCCTTCGTCGACGACAAGACGACGGTGGCGTATCTCGTGGCGTTCTACGTCATCCAGTCCTCGGGGCTCACGCTGGCGAACATGCCGGTGACCACCTGGGGCATCAACGCGCTGCCGAACGACATGATCGCGCACGGCAACGCCATCAGCAACACCGGCCGCCAGGTGGGAGGCGCGGTGAGCACGGCGCTCATCGTCACCGTGATGACCATGGTGACCGCCGCGAACGCCGAAGCGGGCCCGGTGGCATCCACGGCGGCGGGCATCGACGTGGCGTACGGCATTTCCGCGGCGGTCGCCGCGATTGCGCTGATCGTCGCCGTGCTGAAGGTGCACAATACGAAGAAGCGCGCAGTCGCGACGCCTGCGCCGCAGGCCGAGGCGCCGCGTGCGGTCGATCTGGAAGAAGCTCGGGAAGGAGCCGGACGATGAACCGTACCATCGGGGATATCATGGAGCGCGACGTGTACACGTGCCGCTACGACCAGAACCTCGGCGAGATCGTGGCCCTGTTCAATGAGCTGGGCACGAGCGGCCTGGCCGTCATCGACGAGGACCGGCACGTGGTGGGGTTCATCAGCGACGGCGACATCATGAAGGCGGTGGCCGCGCAGAAAACGCGCTCCATCTTCGGCGGCGGCTACGCCAACATGGTGCTGTACGACAACGAGTCCTTCGAGGAGAAGGCCCGCGCGCTCAAGCACCGCAACGTGATGGAGCTGGCCGTGCAGAAGGTGCTGTGCGTCACGGCCGACCAGTCCATCGGCGAGATCGCCGACGTGCTGGCGAAGAAGAAGTTCAAGAAGGTGCCGGTCATCGACGAGGACGGCAGGCTCGTCGGCGTGGTGAGGCGCGCCACCATCACGCGCTACCTGTTCGACGTGCTGTTCGGCGAGGAGGGCGCCGGGGAATAGGGCCGCAGGACCGGAGTTGACCCGGCGGCGATATGGCCGAAGCCTGGGGCGATATGGTTGCAGCTCGGGGCGATAGGGCGGTCGCTGTTCGGGGCGGCACCGTGGCTATCGCGCGGGGCCAATGCCCGAGGCCCGCGCTCGTTGGTTGCCGAAAAGTCCTTCCGACGCACACTATTCACCAGTTTTTTACAGTTTTCCGCCCCTGAGGCGTGGGACTGGCCGAGCTTTGAGGAATGGGCCGGGGAAATGCCTGATGGCGAAACCGCGAAAAGCGGGTAGCGTCCAAATTCTGCAAAAATCGGTGATTAGTGTGCGCCGGAAGGCAGCCCGACCCCGCCTTTGTCGACTCGCCATAGGCCTTTCGCCGCCTGCACCCCTTATACTTGCGAAAACGAGCAGCGCGCCTGTTGGCGATGCTGCCACACGGTGGGAAGGAGCGCGGCATGAAGGTGATCGTCGTCGGGTGCCACGGGCAGATGGGCCAGCCCATCTGCCGTTTCGTGGACGAGCGCGAGGGCATGGAGCTGGTGGGCGGCGTGGGGCCGGCCGGCCGAGACTACATCGGTCGCGACCTCGGCCAGGTGGCAGGCCTCGGGCGCGACCTGGGCATCCCCGTGGCAGACGACCTTGCATCCGTCATCGACGAGTGCGACACGCTCATCGACGTGTCCAGCGTGGAGCAGTGCCTGCGCACGCTCGACCTGGCCGTCGAGCACGGCAAGGCCCTCGTCACCGCGAGCACCGGCTTCACGCCCGAGCAGTTCGCGCGCTTCGAGGCGGCGGGCGAGCGCATCCCCGTCATCTTCAAATGCAACACCTCCAAGATGGTGAACGTCATGCTCGCGCTCGTGGAAACGGCCGCGCGCGCCCTTGCAGACGAGTGCGACATCGAGATCATCGACCAGCACGACCGCGACAAGCTGGATGCGCCCAGCGGCACGGCCGTCATCATCGGCAACATGATCGCCGAGCTCAAAGGCACCACGCTCGACGAGCTGGCCGAATACGGCCGCGCAGGCCACGGCGCGCGCAAGCCCGGCGGCGTGGGCTTCCGCTCGCTGCGCGCCGGCGACATCACGAGCGACCACAAGGTGTACTTCGGCGGCCTGGGCGAGCGCCTGGAGATCACGCACTACTCCTACAGCGACGACTGCTTCGCCCGCGGCGCCGTCGATTGCGCCCAGTTCCTCGACGGCAAGCCCGCCGGCGTCTACTCCATCAAGGACGTCTTCGGGTTGCGCTGAACGCCTCTCGGTCCTCGGAAGGTCCTTTCGGGGCTCCTCCCGGGACGCTGCACGCTCTGAGCCGCACCGGCCTTCGCATCGCGGGACCGCTTCGGGGCGGCAACGGCTCAGAGGAATCGCGGATAGCCTCGGAAGCATCCTTGGGCGAGCGCCTACGATAGCCGCGGATAACGGCATTCGAAGGAGCCTAGCGCTTCAAGGAGGTTGGTTCTATGGATCTGGTGTATCTACAACTGCCGCTCGTGTTCTTCACAGCGGCCGCGCCCATGGCCTCGGGCGCGTTCATCGGCTTGGCCATTGCGTTCCTCACGACGCGCTTCTCGGCGGAGACCTTGCGGCGTATCGACCGATGGACGCTTTTGCCCCTGGTCATTTTGGCAGTAGGTGTGATCGCGGCCGTCGCGTTCATGAACACGCCGCAAAGCGCGCTTCTGGTTATCCAGGGGATAGACCCCGGGGCGTTCGGGTTCGCGGTGTTCATGGCCGTGGCGTTCGCCGTCGTGGCGCTGGTGTACTGGATCGTGGCCATGGTCGGCCGGCTGTCCGACGGCGCGCGCAAGGCGTTCGCCACGGTGGTCGCCGTGCTGGCGGTGGTGTACTCGGTGGCCATTGGCGCGGCCTACATGATGTCGGACGTCCCGCTGTGGGCCTCGATCATCGTGCCCCTCGGGTTCGCCGGCTTCAGCCTGGCAAGCGGCGTGCCGCTGGGCATGCTCATGCTGGCTGCTGCGAGGGCCCTTCCCGAGGCGCGCGAGACGCGCTTCGGCACGGCGGCGCTCGTCACGGCGCTCGTGGGCGCGGTGGTGTCTATCCTCGCCATCACGGTCCAGCTCATGAACGCCCAGGCCACAGTGGCCGCGATCTTCCCTGGCGCCGATGCCGTGCCAGGCGCCTGGGTGTACCTTATCGTGTCCATCGCCGGGTTCGTGGTGGCGCTCGCCTGCATGCGCGGGGCGTTGAGCGGGCCGCGCTCGGGCCGCTCGGCGGCGCCCCTTGGCAGCACGGCGGGCGCTGCGGCCATGCCGTGGAACAGCGTCGATTCGGCAGCTGCCAGCCCGGCGGCCGAGGGCAACGTGGTCCCCGACCTCGAGGCGCGCTATCGCAGGCAGGCTGCGACCGATGCGACCAAGGCTGTTCCCTACCTGGTCCTGGGCAACGTGGCGGTGCTGGCCGCGCTCGTGGCCGCCCGCGTGCTGTTCTACGCCATGCAGTTCTAAAGGCGCTGCGTTCGCAGGGCGAATTCAGGGGCTGCGTCGCATTCGACGCAGCCCCTTCCGCGCGGTCGGCGCAGGCGCCCTGCGAACTGCCCTAGTCCCCCAGCTCGCTCGGGTCGAACGAGTCGATGAGGTCCAAAAGCTCCTGCTTCTTGTGGATGTCCAGCTTGGTGTAGATGCGCTTGGAGTGCGTGCGGATGGTGTTCTCGGACACCACGAGGTCCTCGGCGATGCGGGCGACGGTATTGCCGCGCGCGATGAGCTCCATGACCTCGGTCTCGCGTGCGCTCAGGCGGTAGTGCTGGCGCAGCAGCTCGGCCTGCTTCGAGATGCGGTCCTGGTAGAAGGGCTCGCTTGCCACGGGCGTACGCTTCGCCTTCGCGACGGGGGCTGCCTTCGCAGCGGGCGCGGCCTTGGCAGCGGGCCGCGCCGCCTCGCCGGCGGGTCGCAGCGCCACCAGCTCGATGCTCTCCGCGTCGCTGCCGCGTGCGAATATCCGGCGGAACCCGCCCTGTCCCACGAAGTACATGAGCCCCAGCAGGTACACGGCCACCAGCGCCACCACGGCCACCGGCTCGATGCCGGTGACGGAGATCTGCTCGGCGAACGACCCGCCGATGAACCCCACGTCGTGCAGCGCGTACACCACGCCGCCGAAGAACCCGTACACGAACACGGGGTTGATGCCGCGGTCGCGCGATGCCTGCGCGCACTGTATCATCATGAGCACGATGGCCACGCTGTACACGGCGTACAGGATGGCCGCGAGCCACTGCGCATACGCCACCATGAGGAACGGCAGCAGCAGAAACGACGTGATGACGAACGGGAACACCACGCGGTAGGCGCCCACCACGTTCATGCGCAGGTTCTTGAACTGCCACAGCACCAGCACCGTGACCGCCGCCACGAGCGAGCCGGCCATGGACAGCACGTTCACCAGCGCTCCCACCTGCGGTTCGCCGATGGCCAACGAGCGCATGATGCCCGTGCAGAACCCGAGCGCTCCCACGCAGAACGCGCTGCGCCAGTAGTCGCGCACCACGGTGCGGTACACGTGCGGGTGGTCGCGCGGCACGTCCTCGAACATGGGCTGGTCGCGGTCGATCTCGCGGCTTTTCAAAACAATGGCCAGGCCGAACAGCGGCAGGAACACAAGCGGTATGAGGTAGGCCGTCACCGCCTGCGGTATGAGGTACAGCGCGAAGTACATGACGGCCGCATAGGCCGTGCCCACGATGAGGTCGCGGTTGCCGTGGTCGGCATCGAAGCTGGCGAACAGCCGCTGCCACAGCATGAAGAACCCGGCCGAACCCAGTCCCAGCAGGCCGCCGCCTACCACCACGAGCGGAAGGGCCCAGGCGTCCAGGTAGATGGCCGCAATGAGGCAACACCAGCCAAGGAAGTAAGGCGCGGCGGCCAGCATGACCATGAAGCGCCGCGTGGGCCCGGGCAGGAAGTACACGCCGAAGGCGCTGGCGAAGTAGCTTGCCGAGAACACGAGCGATTGCGCCAGGAAGAACCAGAACACGATCTCGGGCGTCTGGAACTCCAAGGGCAGGAACGGAAACACGCCTCCCCATACGCCGGCGGCATTGATGGCCAGGAACAGCGCGTAGCCGAGCGACGTGACGTTCGGCTTCAGTATGCGGATGACGGCTGCTGGCTGCAAAGGGCTCCCCCGGGTTTTATCGGACATGCGACGAGAGACAGGAGTGCAGTATAGCCGATTGGGCTCGCCCGTGCCTGCCGCAGGGCCGGGGCACGCGTTACGCCGGGGCAACGGGGTGCCCACGGTTCGTTGAATGCTCTGGTGATCGGCACCGTTGCAGAAGCGGTGCCCGATACCATGACGTGATGGGTTGTGGAGCGGAGGGGATGATGAAAGGAACAACGTGCCCTATGGATTTCACGTCGACGCCGTGCGCTGCGTCGGATGCCGCGCCTGCGTCGACGCCTGCTGTGCGCAGTGCCGCGTGCCGGACGAGCTATCCTGCCGCACCGTGACCTCCTACGAAGGCGGCGTTTGGGAGGAGGCGCCCGACGGCACCTGCTCGCTCATCTTGTTTGCGTACTTCATCTCGGTAAGCTGCCTGCACTGCGCCCGCCCTGCCTGCATGGCTGCTTGCACGGAGGAGGCGTTGCGCAAGCAGCCGGGTACCGGCCTTATGAGCGTGGTGACCGCCCTCTGCACCGGGTGCGGGGACTGCGCCCGGGCGTGCCCCTACGGTGTGGTGAAGATCGACCCGCGCCATGGCGTGGCCGTCATCTGCGATGCCTGCGCCGCCGTCATAGAGGCGGGCAAGCAGCCCGCTTGCGTGGAAGCCTGTCCCGAGGACGCGCTCCATTTCGGCGAGATGCGCGACCTCCGCGCCGCCTATGGCGAGCTGGCGAGCATCCCGCCGCTGCCTCCCGCGGACGCCACGTACCCCAGCCTGGTGCTCACGGCGCCGCCGGCACTGTTGAGCGCCCTGCGCTGACGGTTGGGGCGGCGGCGGGGAGCGCTGTCACATACACCCTCACATGCAGGCAGTTGACCTGCGAATACTCAAAGTTCCCACATTTTATGTGACACGCGTTTTCTCCGATAAGGGTATGGTAGGCCCCGTTATGGAGCCGTTTCCGTCTTGGGGGGAACCCGAAAGGCGGACCGGCAAGGCGTCCCGCGCGGGAGGCGCGGGACGCATCGAGGACTACCGAAGGGGGAGTGTCATGTCAGACATCATGCCGAGTCTGAGCCGCCGTACGTTCATGAAGACGACCGGTGCGCTCGGTGCGCTGGCAGCCGTGGGCGGCAGCGTGGCCGCCACGAACACGCTCTTCGGGGCGGGCGTGCCGCAAGCGCATGCCGCCGCCGAGGAGACCGTCACGTGGGGCCACTGCGCCATCAACTGCCCGGGCCGCTGCAGCCTGAAGTTCCACGTGCAGGATGACGAAGTGGTGTGGGTGGATACCTACACGAGCAAGGACGCGGGCTTCGACGACCCGCAGCCGCGCGCCTGCCTGCGCGGCCGCAGCTATCGTCGCTGGCTTGCCAGCCCCGACCGCATCAACTACCCCATGAAGCGCGTGGGGAAGCGCGGCGAGGGCAAGTACGAGCAGATCAGCTGGGACGAGGCCATCGACCTTGCAGCCACGAAGCTCAAGGAGGTCATCGACAAGTACGGCAACGAGGCCGTGTACGTGCCCTACGCCACCGGCGTGTCGGCCACCACGTCGCGTCCGTTCAACCGCTTCCTGAACCTCGTGGGCGGCTACCTGAACTTCTACAACAGCTACTCCACGGCGCAGATCTCCTGCATCACGCCCTACATGTACGGCTCCAAGGGCAACGGCGGCAGCTCGTTCAAGACGGCGGAGGACGCCAAGCTCGTGCTCATCTTCGGCTCCAGCCCCACCGAGACGCGCCAGGGCGGCCTGACCACGCACTACGACTGGGTGCACCTGCGCGAGCGCACGGGCGCGAAGATCTACATGATCGACTACCGCATGAACGACTCCATCTCGGGCCATTCCGAGCAGTGGCTGCCCATCAACCCGGGCACCGATGCGGCGCTCGTGGCCGGCATCGCCCACTACCTTATCAAGAACGACCTGGTGGACCTGGACTTCCTGCACACGTACTGCCAGGGTTACGACGAGGAGACCATGCCCGAGGCCTATAAGGGCAAGAACCTGTCCTACTACTCCTACATCATGGGCGAGGGCTACGACAAGGTGGAGAAGACGCCCGAGTGGGCTGCCAAGATCACCGGCATTCCGGCCGAGCGCATCGAGGAGCTGGCCGAGGAGATCGGCACGACGAAGCCCCTCTACGTGAACCAGGGCTGGGGCCCGCAGCGCCGCAGCAACGGCGAGTGGACGGCCTGGGCCATCATGGCGCTGCCCTGCCTGGTGGGCCAGATCGGCCTGCCTGGCACGAACAACGGCACCCGCGAGGACCGCACGAGCCCGGCGAGCGTGTCCATGGACGCCGGCAAGAACCCGGTGAAGACCTCCATCCCGTGCTTCCTGTTCACCGATGCCATCGACCATGGCACCGAGATGACGGCGAAGAACGCCGGCGTGAAGAACGCCGACGCGCTCAAGGTGAACATCAAGTACATGATCAACTACGCCGGCAACTGCCTGACCAACCAGCACTCCGACATCAACAAGGCGCACGACGTCCTGGCCGACGAGAGCAAGTGCGAGTTCATCCTGGGCATCGACACGGTCATGTGCGACTCGCTGAAGTACTCCGACGTCATCCTGCCCGACCTGTTCCGCTTCGAGCAGACCTCGCAGATCTCCACTGGCTCCGACACGGGCTACATGATCACGGGCACGGCCTGCACGTCGCCCAAGTTCGAGCGCAAGACCGCCTACGAGATGGCCACGCTCATGGCCGAGAAGTTCGGCGTGGCCGACGAGTTCACCGAGGGCAAGACCGAGGAAGAGCGCATCAAGGAGCAGTACGAGAAGGCGCGCGAGAAGAGCCCGAAGCTTCCCACCTGGGATGAGGCCGTGGAGATGGGCGTGTACATCGAGGAGCACGCGCCGGTGGTGTCCATGAAGAAGTTCCGCGACGACCCGGTGGCGAACAAGCTGGACACGCCGTCCGGCAAGATCGAGATATTCTCCGAGAAGCTGCTCGAATTCACCGAGGGCTGGGAGCTCGAGGCCGACGACACGCTGCCCGGCTTGGACACCATGCCCCCGATCCCCGTGTACCTGCCCGAGTGGTACGGCGTGGAGAACACGACCGACGAGTACCCGCTCGCGCTGTCCGGCTTCCACTACCGCGGCCGCATCCATAGCTCGTGGGGCTTCATGCCCGAGCTCAAGGAGGTCAACCCGCAGGAAGCCTGGATCAACCCGGTGGACGCGGAGCCCCGCGGCATCGAGCAGGGCGATACGGTGCGCGTGAAGAACGAGTTCGGCGAGATCGAGCTGTTGGCCAAGGTCACGCCCCGCGTGGTTCCCGGCACGGTGGCGGTTTCCCAGGGCGCGTGGCACGACGCCGACATGGCGGGCGACCGCGTGGACAAGGGCGGCAGCATCAACACGCTCACGACCCAGCGTCCCTCGCCCCTGTCGAAGGGCAACCCGCAGCACACGAACATCTGCGAAGTCGTGAAGGCATAGCGGCGAGGAAAGGAGAGGATAGATCATGACGCATTACGCATTTTCTTTCGACGGCACTCGCTGCACCGGTTGCAAGACCTGCGAGATGGCCTGCAAGGATTACAAGGATCTTGACCTGGGCGTCGCGTACCGCAAAGTGTACGAGGTGACGAGCGGCGAGACGGTGAGGGACGCCAACGGCTGCTTCACCTCCACGTGCACGAGCTACCCGCTGTCGCTGTCGTGCAACCACTGCGACGACCCGGCGTGCACGAAGGTGTGCCCCACGGGCGCCATGCACAAGGATGCGGAGACGGGCCTCGTGTCCGTTGACGCCGACAAGTGCGTGGGCTGCGGCTACTGCCACATGGCCTGCCCGTACAACGCGCCGAAGGTGGACCGCTCCAAGGGCCACTCCGTGAAGTGCGACGGCTGCGCCGAGCGCGTGGCGGCCGGCGAGAAGCCGGTGTGCGTGGAGGCCTGCCCGGCCCGCGCGCTCGACTTCGGCACGGTTGAGGAGATGTCCAAGGTAGGCGAGCGCGGCAACATCGCGCCGCTGCCCGAGCCGCACTACACGAACCCGAACCTGTTCATCAAGCCTTCCGCGGATGCCAAGCCTGCCGGCAGCGCCGACGGCAAGGTCGTCAACCCCCTGGAGGTGATGTAGCATGGAGGCCGCATTCGCCGAACTGCCTCTGGCGCTGTTCACGACCCTGGCCCCGATGGGCGCCGGCGCCTTCATCGCGCTCGCGCTGGCCTTCTTCACCACGACGTTCACCGACGACCAGGTGAAGAAGATCGACCGCATGACGCTCATCCCGCTCGTCGTGGTGCTCGTGGGCTTCGCCGCCTCGTTCTTCCACCTGGCCTCGCCGCTGCACGCGGCCGGCGTGTTCGCCGGCATCGGCTCCTCGCCGCTGTCGAACGAGATCCTCGTGGGCTCGCTGTTCGTGGTGCTGGCCCTGGTGTACGTGATCCTGGCGCTGGCCGGCAAGCTCTCCGGCGCTGCGCGCAAGGGCCTCGTGGCCGTGGTGGCCGTGGCCGCCGCCGTGTTCGCCTGCTTCACCGGCATGGCCTACATGATGGAGACCATCGCCTCGTGGAACTCGCCGCTCGTGGTGGTGCAGCTGCTGGGCTTCGCCCTGCTGGGCGGTATGCCGCTGGGCACGCTGGTGCTGGGCCTGGCGGGGGCGCTGCCTGACGCGCTCAAGGGCTCGTTCAAGACGGCCGGCATCGTGGTGGCCGCAGCCGGCGCGGTGCTTGCCATCGGCGGGTTCTGCGTCCAGGTCATGGGCGTGGGCGGCATGGAGAATGCCCTCGTGTCCGGCGCCGACCTCGTGGCCGACGTCACCATCTACCTTGCGGTGGCCGTGGCCAGCCTCGTGCTGGCGGCGGCGGGCACCGTGGCGGCGCTCCTGGGCAAGAGCCCGGTGGCAATGGCCGGCTTCGGCGCGGTCATGGCCGTGATCGGCATCTTCGTCGCCCGCCTCGTGTTCTACGCCGTGCAGCTCTCGGTGGGCCTGAGCTTCTAGCGCACCACCTTGCTGGTAAGGAAGGGAGCGCTCCCTTCCTTACCAGCCGGCCGGGTGCTTGCGCGCCGGGGCTGCCGCCCCGGCGCATCCGGTCAACCTCGCAAGTTGCCGAATGCGCCGGACGGCTCTCCCGATACGCGCGTCGCCGACCGGCTTGCAGGAAGGGTACGCCCCCCCCCGACCGGCTTGCAGGGAGGGTACGCGCTCCCCCTTCGACCAGCTTGCAGGGAGAGCACGCGCTCCCCCTTCGACCGGCTTGCCGGGAGGGTACGCGCGCACGGTTCTGAAACGAAAACTTTGACGGAGGCAAGGTACGCTACAATGTGGCGTACCTTGCTGGTTTCGACGGAGGGGACGAACTATGGACGAGAACATGCAGGACGGCTCGGACGTGCTCGAGGGCATCGCCTTCGTGGGCGAGACGCTGGGGCCGTTCTTCCTTCAGGACCCGAAGACGGGCGAGGCCGGGGCGGCGTTCCAGGCGTTGGCGGCGCTCGACGTGGACGCGGCCGCTGCGGAGTGGCCGTTCGCGGGCGAGGCCGAGGCGCGCGCCTGTCTGGCGCTCATGAAGGAGGGCCTTGCGCACGGCATCGAGGACGACGACCTGGTGTGGGAGTACCGCCGCCTGTTCGTCGGCCCGGCGCCGAAGCCGGCGCCGCCGTGGGGATCGGTGTACACCGACCGCGAGTGCGTCGTGTTCGGCGAGAGCACGCTCGCCCTGCGCGCTTGGATGCGCGCCCAGGGCATCGCGCGGCTCGTGGACGATAAGACCCCCGAGGACCACATCGGCCTCATGCTCGTGCTCATGGCGTGGATCGCCCGCAACCAGCCCGCCGACCTGGACGACTACCTGCGCCTGCACCTGCTGCCGTGGTCGCCGCACTTCCTGGACGAGCTGGCCGAGGCTGCAAAGCAGCCGTTCTACGAGGGCCTTGCCCGCCTGGCGAAGGCGAGCCTCGAGGGCATCCAGTCCGAGCGCGCCCTCGACGTGGCCTACCCGCGGTTCTACCGCTAGGAGGGGCTCATGCTGTCGGGGATGGGCACGGCGCTGGGCGAGATCACGCTCGTCCTGTTCACGACGCTCGCGCCGTCGGGCGTCGTCGCGTTCATCCTCATGGGCCTGCCGCTTCTGCGCGCGGACCTGGCTGCCGACGCGCGGCGGCGCATCAACCAGTTCCTAAGCATTCCGCTCGTCACTGCCATGGTGGGGCTCGTGGCCTCGGCCACCCACCTGGGCAATCCGGCGAACGCCCTCTACGTGTTCCTGGGCGTGGGCCGCAGCCCGCTTTCCACTGAGGTGTTCTGCGCCGTGGTGTTCCTTGCGCTGGCGGGGGTGTACTGGCTCTACTCGTTCGCGGAGCGCCCGCGCGTCGGCCTGCAGCGCCCCTGGATGGTGCTGGCCATGGCGGCGGGCATCGTGTTCGTCACGTCCGTGGCCTTCGCCTACAACGCCGAGACCATCGTATCGTGGTACACGGTGTACGTGCCGCTGAACCTGTGGCTGAACGCGTTGGTGGGCGGCCCGGTCCTTGCGCTCGTGGGCCTGCGTGCCGCGCGTTGGGAGCCGGCGTGCGGCCGCTTCGGACGCGCGGCGCTGGCGCTGTCGACGGCGGCCCTTGCCGCGAACCTCGTGTCGTTCGGGCTGCAGAGCGCCAGCCTGCCGTTCATCGAGAACGCGTTCCTCGCGGCCTCCGACCTCGTGCCGTATTACGGCCTCATGATCGCCGCGTTCGGCGTGCTGGCGCTTGCGGGTATCGGCCTGGACGCGCAGGCCCTGCTCGGCCGCACGCAGGGGGGGCGGCCGTCAGCTGGGCGTCGCGCGCGCGGCCGCGGCGTGCGCGCTCGTGCTGGCCGGCATCTTCGTCATGCGCTTCGCGTTCTACATGATGCACCTGACGGTGGGGCTGGGCGTGTAGGCTTTAGTCGGCATGGGGGGACGGGGTGCCCGGATCGTAGAAGCAGAAGTGCGCCTTGCCCTGCGACTTCGCCCGGTACAGCGCCGTGTCGGCGCGGTCGTACACCGTCTTGAAATCCGTTCCCTGCTTGGGTACGAGCACCACGCCGGCCGAGGCCGAGAGCTCGATGGACGTGTCACCCCTTACCTTCGTCGTCCACGGCTTGCCGCAAAGCGCGCCAACGCGCCGCGCCAAGCTGGCCTGCGTGATATCGTCGCAGTACACGATGAACTCGTCGCCGCCCCAGCGGCACACCAGGTCGTTCTTGCGGAATGCGCCGCGCAGATGGCTCCCCGCGTCCGCCAGCGCCGTGTCGCCGGACAGGTGGCCGTAGCGGTCGTTGATCAGCTTGAAATCGTCCAGGTCGATGATCACGAAGGCGCCTGCCGTTCCCTTGCGCAGCGTTTTCGCCAGGGCCTCCGGCAGCAGCGCTGCGCCGGTCTGGCGGTTCAGCAGCCCGGTGAGCGCGTCGTGGCGCGCCTTGTCCTCCAGCTCCAGCTCCCGGCGTTTGCGCCGGTCGATATCGGTGACGGTCAGATAGGCGTACACGTCGCCGCCCTCCTCGAGCCGGACGAGGCGGAAGTCCAGTTCCATCCAGCGCTCGCCCTGCTCGTCTTGCTGGCGGTACTCCAGCGAATCGAACAGCACCCCGTCCTCGAAACGCGCGAGCATGGCGTCGAAGTCGAGGAACGACCTGACCGCCGCCTCGTCCTTCACGGTATGCACCGTGCGCCCGATGCGCTCGGCCGGCGTGGTGTCCGTCCAGTCTTCGAGCTGGGCTCCCGAAGCCCGCCTCCATGCCTTCCGATCGGCGGCGTTCAGGAAGCTCTTCGTGCACAGGTTGACGCACCAGTGGTCCACGGCGCGGCCCTTCAGCATGTCGAACAGGTTGCCCTCCGGGTCGCTTTCGGCAGAAGCGGTGCTCGGTGCAGCTGGGGATGGATCGAGCTCCCTCTGGTCCGTCACGTCGGCGAGCGAGGCGAAGAAGATGCTGCGCTCCTGCTCGCGCCGCAGGAAGAACACTTTCAAGTGCAGCCACATAAGCTCGCCGTTCAGGCGGTAGCGCCGTATCGTGCCCTCGGCGCCCGACACCGGGTGCTGCTCGGCCTGCTGGAACAAGCTCATGATGAGGTCTCGGTCATCGGGGTGCACCTGGCGGAAGATGAACCGCTGGCGCTCGTGCAGGTCGATGGCGTTGCAGCCGGTCACGCGATAATACGAGTTGTTCACTTGCAGCAGCTCGAAACGATCGGGGTAGACGGCGTACACGGCCATGCCCCCGAGGAGGTTGTCGACGAGCGTGTGGCTCGTCACGTTTTCGTTCAGCAGCGCATCCAGGTCGATAAGATCCATGAGCGGGCTCAGCACGCCGCGGAAGTCCACGGCATTGGGCTGGCCGAGCAGGGCCTCGATCTGCTCGGTGTCCATGGGGCGGTGGAAGTAGTAACCTTGGGCGTAGTCGCAGCCGATCTCCTGGAGGAAATCCACCTGCTCCTTCGTCTCGGCACCTTCGGCGATGATGCGCAGGTCCATGAGGCGGGCCATGGACACGACGGCTTCGAGGATGCTCTCGCTGCGCTGCGTGTCGTCCTCGCGGTTCAGGAAGCCCATATCGATCTTCAGGACGTCCACGGTGATGTCCTTCAGCATGTTGAGCGACGAGTAGCCGCTGCCGAAGTCGTCCATGAGGATGGTGAAGCCGAGCGCTTTCAGCTGGCGCACCGCCTCGGCCATCTTTCGGTCCTCGGCATAGGCGCTCTCGGTGATCTCCAGCTCAAGGAGACGGTGGTCGAGGCCGTAGGTGCTCACCAGGTCCTCGAGGGTCTCCACCACGTCGATGGCGTACAGGTCGGCCCGCGAGATGTTCACGGACACGGGGATGGGCCGGTTGCCGCGGTCGATCCACGAGCGCAGGTTCCGGCACACCTCGTCCCACACATACAGGTCGAGGCTGGCGATGAACCCGTTGCGCTCGAGCACGGGGATGAACGCCCCCGGCATGACGATGCCGCGCTCGGGATGCTGCCAGCGCACGAGCGCCTCGAGGCCCACGATGCGCCCCGTGCGGGTGCTGCACTGGGGCTGCCAGTACGGCACGAACTCGCGGTTCTTCAGCGCCTGTTTCACTTCCAGCAGCAGCTTCGCCTCGTTCTCCAGCTTCTCGGACATGGAATCCTCGTACCAGGCCACGCGCTTGGCGTAGGCGTTCTTGACCGAGGCCATGGCCAGCATGGCATAGTCGCAGGCGGTGCTGACCGACCCTCCCGCCTCCTCGATGGGGCATACGCCGATGGCGGGACGGAACCCGATGGTGTCCTCGGAGTCGAAGGGCGGCAGCTTGAGCTGGCCGTCGATGGAGTCCTCGGCTATCACGCCGCAGGGCAGCACGAGGGTGAAGTCGTCGCCTCCCAGGTAGCCGGCCACGCCGCCATGGCGCTCGGCAAGGCTGTCGAGGCGGGCCGCGATGGAGCGCAGTATCTCGTCGCCCGCCTCGCGCCCATGCCACTCGTTGAACAGCTTGAAGTGCTCGATGTCCAGATAGGAGGCATCGAAGCGCTGGCCGGGATGCGCTTTGACCAGTTTGTCGGCCTTCTCGTAGAACGTGGAGGCGTTGTAGAGGCCGGTGAGCCGGTCGCGCTCGCGCAGCTGCCGTATCTGGGCGGTTTCGACGTGCTTGTTGCGGTTGCGCACTTCGGCATCGATGTCGGCGATGAAGCACATGACCACCGTCTCGCCGCCCTCTCCGCGCTTGACGGGCACGACGGTCTGCGCCACCCAGCCCCAGCTGCCATCGTAGCGCAGTTTGCGGAACTCGTCGCGCAGCGCGCCGCCCGCCTCCTCGATGCGCGCGAGCATGGTTCCGAAGTCCCAGAACCGCTCGAACCGCTCGCGGTCCTCGGGGCTTATCATATTCTCCCGCACGTCGTCGAACATAGCGTCGAGCTCGCCGGAGAGCGGCGGCATGACGTACTTGCCCGGCTCGTGGTAGAGTACCCGGTACGTGCCGTCCGTCAGGTTGATCTCGAACAGCTCGTCGTAGGACGAGGGCTCCCTCAACGTGGAGAACAGGCTGCGGCTCCGGTCGTCAACGGGCCGGCCCGAGAACAGCACGCAGGGGCCGCGGTCGAACCAGTCAACCTCGAGGCAGGTGATCTCGAACCATTGGTCGCGCCGCGCGCTGAAGATGACGGTCTGGGCGGCATCCCCGTCCCCGTGCCAGGGGCAGTCGATGCAGGGCTCGCTCGAGCCGCGGAACGACTCGTAGCAGAGGGAGCCCACCTGGCCGCGCGGGAACGCGCGATGGGCGGCCTGGTCCATGTACACCACGCGATAGTCGCGGTCGATGACATAGGTGTGCCGGCGCATGGATGGGTTCCCTGAAGCGCTGTCGCCCATGTACCTGCTCCTAACCGAAGTAGCCGATCTCCCCATGACGGACTGGTGCCGCAAGAGAGCAACCCCCATTGTATCTCCTTGCGCAGGCTGGTGTCTTGCAAAAGGCGAAAGGCTATAGAAATAGTCGGGTATTGCCGCACCGATCGTGCCCGTTCAATGCGTTAAAGACAGCTTCCCCACGATCACCGCGGCCTCTCGCCAGCGTCGATGCAGAGTCCGGCACCCGATGGGGGCCGCGTGCTATCATGGGGGAATCGCAACCGGCGGGAAGGCGGAGCATGGATCGGACCGACGAGCGCTACGGCGCCTACGTTTCCATCTTGGAAGAAGAGCTTATCGCGGCGATGGGATGCACGGAGCCCATCGCCATCGCGTTGGCGGCGGCGCGGGCGCGCGAGCTGCTGGGCGTCGAACCCGCCCGCGTGCAGGTGGCGGCCAGCGGCAGCATCATCAAGAACGCGAAGAGCGTCGTGGTGCCCCACACGGGCGGCCTCAAGGGCATCGAGGCCGCGGCGGCGGCCGGCATCGTGGCGGGGGAGGCCGCCCGCGGGCTGGAAGTGATCGCCGACGTTTCGCCGGCCGACGTGGAGAAGGTCGTCGCCTACCTGGAGGGCACCCCCATCGCGGTTGAGCGCGCGGACTCGGGCCTTGACTTCGACATCGTCGTGCAGGTGTTCGCGGGGGATGGTGCCGAGGGGGCGGCGGCCGCGGCGGAGGGCGCCGTCGCGCGCCCCGGCGCGGCGGATGCGGGCGCCCCGGCGCGCCGCGCGCTCGTGCGCATCGCCGACTTCCACACGAACATCGTGCGCGAGGAGCGCGACGGCGAGGTGCTGCGCGACGCCGCTCCTGCGTCCGAGGGCGGCGAGGCCGAGGGCATGACCGACCGCGGCGTGCTCTCGATGGCCGGCATCTGGGACTTCGCCATGACGGTGGACCTGGACGACGTGTGCGGGCTGCTGGAGCGGCAGGTTGCCTGCAACGCAGCGGTGGCCGACGAGGGGCTGGCCGGCGATTGGGGCGCCAACATCGGCAGCGTCATGTTGGGCGCCTACGGCGACGACGTGAAGGTGCGCGCCTGCGCCTGCGCCGCCGCGGCGTCCGACGCGCGCATGAGCGGCTGCGAGCTGCCGGTGGTCATCAACTCGGGCAGCGGCAACCAGGGCATCACCGTGTCGGTGCCGCTCATCGTGTACGCGCGCGAGCTGGGGTCGAGCGACGAGCAGCTCTACCGCGCGCTCGTGCTCTCGAACCTCGTGGCCATCCACCAGAAGACGGGCATCGGGCGCCTGTCGGCCTTCTGCGGCGCCGTATGCGCGGGCGCGGCGGCGGGCGCCGGCATCGCGTACCTGGACGGCGGCGGCTACAAGGAGGCGTGCCACGCCGTGGTGAACGCGCTCTCCATCGTGGCCGGCATGGTGTGCGACGGCGCGAAGCCCTCGTGCGCCGGCAAGATAGCCTTCTCGGTGAACGCCGGCATCTTGGGCTACGTGATGTACCGCGACGGCCAGCAGTTCTACGGCGGCGACGGCATCGTGAAGAAGGGCGTGGAGAACACCATCGACTCCATCGCCCGCCTCGGCCGCGACGGCATGCGCGCCACCAACGACGAGATCATCAGGATCATGCTGGGTTCGTAGGGGAAGGAGCAGGGAGACGGAAAACCTCCCCTGCCTTAGCATCCGTCTCAGTTCGCGCGGGTGGCGTTGGAGGGGTCTATCGACATGCTCTGGAAGCGCTCCTGCATGTACTCGTTGTCGAAGTTGCGGTCGAAGAACTGGGCCATGGCGGTCTCGGCCGGCTTGCCGGCCATGCGCTGGTACCAGCAGTCCAGCGACAGCAACGTCATGGCGCCGTCCACGATCATGAGGGCCGCGCACACCGTGGTGACGGCGTAGCGCCAATTCCAGGGTATGAGGTTCACCAGCTTCAGCATCCAGGGCAGGCACAGCTTGATCCACACCACGCCCAGCACGCCCCACATGGCCATGAACATGCCGTTGGTGCGCCCGTCGATGGACAGGAACGTGCCCGAGTAGTCCCAGGCCACAATGCCGAAGGCGAACTGCATGAACCAACTGGTCAGGTATTCGAATGCCCCGCCGATGACCGCGCTCACCAGGAAGATGAGGACGACGTTCTTGTCGTGGAAGCGGTTGAGCGCCACGGTCATGAGCACGGCGCCGAACCCGTAGATGGGCGAGAAGGGCCCGAACAGCAGGCCGGCACGGTCCTGGTAGTGGCCGGGGTCGACCACGACGAAGTGGTACACCGTCTCGATGATAAGGCCCAGCACGCAGCAGACGGTGAATATCCAGAACAGGTTGAAGAAGTTGAGGGCAATGAACCCCTTGCCGGTCTCGTCGCGCCCGAGCGTGCCGTCCTCGGCGTCCTCGCGCGTCTCCATGTCGCGCAGCTTGCGTTGCAGCTCGCGCTCGTCGGCAAGCGACGGGTCCAGGTAGCTGGTAAGCACCACGAGGAACACGATGAAAGCCACGAAGAACAGCACGGTGCCGTCCAGGCCGAAAAGCATGATGTCACACAGGATGCCGGCTACCATGAGGCCGGTGAGCAGCTCGGCGGTCTGCGCCGCAAAGCGCCGCTTGTCGCGCAGCAGGCGGATGCCGAACACGATGAACGCCACGGTGAGCAGGGCCAGGATAGCCAGCAGCGCGAAGAACAGCACCGTGGAGGCCGTAGAGTCGTCTGCGAGCGCGCCTTCGCGAAACGCGATCACCATGGCCACGATGACGAACCCGATCATGGGCAGGATGGCGACGCCTGCCACGATGCACAGGATGGCGAACACCTTGAGCGGCAGGGGGATCTTCTTCTTGAGGGTTGCCGCCGCCTCGGCTTCCTGGGACGTCAGCGCCTCTATCTCGGCTTCGAGCTTGGCTTCCGCCTCGGTGCTGCGCTGCCCCTCGCGGTGGTTGTGCATCATCGGTACCTCTCGTGCCCATGCCGACGCGCACCGCGCCGGCCCCGTCCAGCTTGCAGGCACCCACGATACCATAACCCGATGGGCGGACGGTTACGGGGCGGATGATGCGCATCGTGCGCCCATGAGCGTGGGCGAGGGTTGAGGCCGTTGCGTGCGACGGGCACCGCGCGGCACGCTTTAGGCGTTGCGCGTCTCGGCCTCTATGAGGTCGATGAGATCCTGCTGCGAGTGCACGTCCACCTTGCGGTAGATGCTCTTCACGTGGCTCTTCACCGTCTCGTCGCCAATGACCAGCTCCTCGCGGATGTAGGCGCGGTTGCGGCCCTTCGCCAGCAGGAACAGCACCTCTATCTCGCGCGGCGACAGGCGGCAGCGCCGGGCGATGCGCGTGCCGGCCTTCTCGAAGTCGGTGGCGGCGTCGGCCTCCTCCATGGGCTTCACGTAACCCCAGCCCGTGCTGGCCTTCCCGCTGCCCAGGGCGAACAGCGCGATGATGAGGATGGCGAAGATGATGCCCGCCGAGAGCATGGCCATCCCCAGGTCGGTGTCCACCACGTTCACGGCCAGCGCCGCAGCGATTGACCCGGCGAACTGGCCCAGCTGGATGGACAAAAGCCCCCATCCCGCTATCCAGCCGGCCGGCACGCCGCGCGAGGCCAGCACGGGCCACAGCGCCCACAGCACGATGTAGAAGTACTGGTAGCCCGCCTGGTGCACCGCCGTACCGATGACGTTCCACGGCTCGTGCAGCGGCAGGAACAGGAAGCCCGCCGCCATGAGCGGCAGGGCCACTTGGTACGTCAGATGGTCGAAGTCCATCTTCGCCCAGCTCATGGTTGCGAAGATGGCCACGGATCCGCCGACGATGGCCGCGATGTTCAGCAGGTCGCGCACGGCCAGCCAGTCGCTCTCCACGGGCGCCATGAGGCCTTTCATCGCGCCGAACGACACGCCGAAGAAAAGCGCCACGGTCACGAGCCGCAGCGGCGGGCGCGCCTTCACCCGCATGTTGCGCTCGCGCCGGGGCAGGCGGGGCACGCTGCGCTTGTAGTGCAGGAAGCAGCCCATGCTCGCCGCCGGCAGCAGGGCCACGGCCAGCTGGGCCGCGTCGACGGGCAGCAGCCGGATGGCGAAGTACGCGACGGCGGCGATGAGCAGGGCGACCACGGAGTAGTTCACGGTGCGCTTCGATCCGAGTGAGGCGAACAGCTCGGCCCACAGTACCACGACGATGGCGCTGCCCACGCCTGTGACCAGCGCGCCTGCAAGATAGACCGGCGCGGCGGCCCCGCCGGCGGCGACGAGCACCGGGTGAGAGAGCGCGAGCGTCCCCGCCGCGGTGAGCGCGCCGCCCGCATGGGGCAGCCAGCGCACGTCGGCCAGCGGGTTGCGGAAGTACGACAGCATGAGCAAAAACGCGATGGTCACGACGTTCGCCAGCAGCGAGACCACCCACAGCGGCTCGAGCGCGAGCGGGCCGGCCAGGCCGCTGAAGACGTCGAGCAGCGTTCCCTCGCCGTAGAACAGCGAGCTCCAGAACACGCACCATATCCAGATCCAATGCGCCGCGAACCCCAGCAGATCGGGCGTGCGCCACAGCTCGTCCTTGAACGACGGCATCGCCGCCCCCTCCCGTAGCAACCCGAGGCGCATCGGACGCGCCCCGGCTGATCTCCCCGTGCTCATTATAGCGCCTCGATCGCGTGCCGCACCCTGCTCGCGGGCATCCCCCCAGCAGGGGGAAATGCACGTGGGGAGGCATTTCCCCCTGCCTGCGGGTTGATGACGGGCAGCGTCGGTTTTAAGGTGGGCTCACGGGCAGCGGCAACGCTGCGTTCCGGCGCGCAAAAGGGGCGCGCCGGGTTCGCGAGTCAAATCAAGGAGGGATTCTCATGGAGGAAGAGAAGGGTATGGGGAAGAAGGGCCTGTCGCGTCGCGCGTTCCTGGGCCTGGGCGGCACGGCGCTCGCCGGTGCGGCCATGGCCGGCATGGCCGGCTGCGCGCCCCAGTCGAAGTCTGACGCCAAGGCCGATGCCGCCGCGGGCGGCGAGGGCGGCGTGCCGGTGGCGGAGAGCGGCGCCTCGGCCGGCCCCGACGTTGCCGGGAAGCACAGCTGGGAGATCGCGCCCGAGCCCATCGCCAAGGACAAGATCAAGGGCACGGAGGAATGCGACGTGCTCGTGATCGGCGCGGGCCTCGCGGGCTGCTGCGCCTCCATCTCGGCGCTTGAGAAGGGCGCGAAGGTCATCACCATCGACAAGAACCCCGAAACGGTGGTCGCGCGCGGCGTGCACATCGCCGGCTTCCACACCAAGGTCCAGCAGAAGCTGGCGGGCGAGGGCCTGGTGGAGGAGCCCGACTACAACAACGTGGTGCGCCGCTGGATCAACTGGGCGCAGGGTCGCGTGAAGGAGCCCTTGCTGTGGGAGTTCGCGCACAAGAGCGGCGCGTGCTTCGACTGGCTGTACGACCTGGCCACGAAGAAGGGCCTCGAGGCGCTTCTGTGGGACGGCTACTACAAGGGCCCCGACTACACCGAGTACCCGGTAACGCACATCTTCTACCAGGCCGACAAGTACGAGGAGACCGTGAACTTCACGTTCTACCAGGGTTCCGGCGTGGGCGACGTGTACGGCAACGCGGTGCTGGTGCCGGCGCTGTACGAGACCATCGCCGACATGGGCGGCGAGATCCGCTGGGAGACGAAGAGCGAGCAGCTCGTGCGCGAGGGCGACGGCCCCGTGACGGGCGCTGTCGTGTCCACCGGCAAGGACGAGTATACGCAGATCAACGCCAAGTCGGTCATCATCGCCTCCGGCGACTACGCGGCCGACAACGAGATGTTCCAGTACTATTCGCCCATGACGGCCTACGCCATGGACGGCCGCTTCTACAACCCGCCCGACTGCGACACCGGCGACATGCACAAGCAGGCCATCTGGGCCGGCGGCGCCATGCAGAAGTCCGAGCCGCACGCGGCGGTCATGCACCTGGACTTCGGCGCGGCCAGCTACGGCTTCTTGCACGTGAACTGGGAGGGCAGGCGCTTCAAGAACGAGGACGTGAACACCCAGTCCAAGAGCGTGACGAAGGCCCTCCAGACGAAGAAGGACGCCTGGACCATCTACGACTCCCACGGCCTGGAGCAGGTGAAGGCCCAGATGGACGCTGGTTTGGGCGGCGGTCTGCAGTGGGGCCAGCTCACCCAGCCGGTGGGCGGCGAGTACAACCTCGAGGCCCAGAAGAAGGTGCTGGAAGGCGAGCTGGAGAGCGGCCAGACGGTCGAGGCGAACACGCTTGAAGAACTGGCGGAGAAGATGGGCGTGCCGCCCGAGAACCTCGTGGCCACGGTCGACCGCTACAACGAGCTGTGCGATCTGGGCAAGGACCTCGACTTCGGCAAGCGCCCCGAGGTCATGGGCAAGGTCGTCGACCCGCCGTTCTACGCCGGCAAGCTGGTGGCCAGCATGCTCACCATGTGCGGCGGCCTGCGCACGAACCTGGACGCCCAGGTGCTCGACGCCGAGGACCAGCCCATCGAGGGCCTGTACGTGTGCGGCTCGGCTGCCGGCGAGTTCTTCGGCGCGGGCGACTACCCCACCTACGTGCCGGGTATCGGCCACGGACGCTGCGTGACGTTCGGCCGCATCGCGGGCATCAACGCCGCAGGCGGCAACGCCGACGAGGAGATCCCGAGCCTCGACCTCTAGCCATGGGGCAGGCGAGCGGGCGTCGTGCCCGCTCGCCGCTCCTTTTCAGGGCCGCCGATCCTCTCCCTCCCGATCGGCGGCCTTTTTGCGCGACCTAGCGCCCGTAAGGGTCCCAACCGCCGGGCGGCGTGACCTTCTCGGCCTGTACCACCGCCGAGGCGTACTGGATGCGGGCGACCAGATCGTGCTCCGCCTCCGACACGTCCTCGTAGTCGTCGCGCGAGCGGAAGAGGGCGTACACGTCCTCCATGAGCGCTCCGATGGTGATGTGCTCCTCGCCGTCGTGCATGGGAATCCCCCGTCCCTCGCCGACGCTCCCCAGGGACCGCCGACGCCGTAGTGTGCCAACCGTTCCAGTATAGCCGATATGTAACCTGCTGAATACGCTGACGCTTATAGCGGTTGTCTGCTGCGTGCTTCGCTCGACGGTTTGCCTGCGGGTGATGGGAGCGCAACGGTTGCGTCACGCTCGCCATCCACCCGTTCGGCGGCCTGCGGCCGGGGCGACAATGCAGCGGATACCGAACCATCCCGCGGACGCGCCCGTCCGCGGTCGACGAAAGGAACCGCCATGCCCGCATCGATCCATCCCGAACTGAAACTGAGCATCGTGCTCGACGAGGAGAGCTTCCAGGGCGACGCCGACGCCGAGATCGAGCGTCGCTTCACAGCCGTTGCGCCTACGGAGGTTGTGCGGGCCGAGAAGGGCTCGCAGCGCGCGAACGTCATCGAGTTCGATGTCGGGATGAACGCGGTGGACGAGGATGCGGAGGACCCGCTGTGGGAAGGCGCGCTCACCACGTGGCTCGACGAGGAGTTCGTCGAGACGTCGGCCCTGGTGGCACGCGAGAACGATGCGCGCCGCAACAACGGCGACCCCGTGCTGCCCTTCTCGTGGGCCGAGGTGCGCTTCGGCGCGGGCCCGGCCATCGCCGTGCGCATGGTGGAGTCGTCCATACCGGAGGCGGCCGCCGGCTACGTGGGGCGGGCGCGCACCCTGCTGCGCGCGGGTGCCCTGGGCGCGGACCCCATCGAGGTGATCCGCATTCCCGCCTGCGCGAGCATCGCGGCCCAACGGCAGGACGCCGGCGCGGCGCAGGGCGGCGCGGGTGCGGGCGATGCTGCCGATGCGGGCACGACGGCGGCCGTGCGCGCGATCGGCAAGGAGGAACGCGGCTCGTCGTCGGCCTCGGACATCATCGCGGCCGTGACGGAGGCCGCCGGCATCGACGACGAGGCGCGAAGCGGCTGGGCCGCCGCCGACCCCGATGGCGAGAACGCCTGGGAGGGCTCCGCGCGCGAGGCCGAGGAGCCGACGCGCGCCGAGCTGGACGACGCCGTGGCCGAGGCCGAGGCGGCGCTGCGCCGCGGCGACGACCCGGCCGATGTGGCGGCCGAGGAGGCGGCCGTCGATGTCGAGGAGAGCGCACCTCCGGCCTCGGTTGTCACCGACGAGCCTGCGCAGGGCAAGTCCTCGATGTCGGACGGGCGGGGCCGCGAGGACTTCGGGGTTGACACCTCGGGCGAGTCCTGCGCACGGGAAGGCGGCGAGGTGCCGAGCACGCTGGACTACCGCATCTGGAACGTGGCCTACGCCGACGGCACGTCGGTGCGCTTCGACTCCGTCCTGGGCGAGGCCATCCTGGACTAGCGAACGACAGAGGGACGGCGGGCGCAACCGCGCGCCCGCCGTCCCTCGCGGTTCTCGCATTGCCGGAAAAATGCGCCCTAGTCGAATTTTGCTATCATATCCCATGCGCCTGATGCGGGAAAGCATGCAGCCCCGCAACCTGCAACGCGTTTTTGTTTCCGATACAAGTTAGGTAACTAGCCTTCGGCATGATGCGATTGAGACGGTCGGGGCCTTGCGGCGCGTCCGGCGGGCCAGAATTTCCAGGGCCTTCGTCGATCGTTTGCAATGAGGCCCTCGCCGTTTCAAGCGCTTTAAGCGCGCAAGAAAACCTTTCGTCGCTGTTTCGAAGCCTATATACCATCATGATCTTTGCGCGCGGCGCCGAACCAGCCCTTTGGGGAGTCAGGGCCTCATCGTCCAGCCAAGGCTCTTGTCGCGTCGCCTATCGCGGGCCATGAGCCCCCTTCCAGCAACAAGAAGTCAACGGAAGGGCGGCTGGATGCTTCGGGCTGGCAATGTTCATTTCCGCGCGGGAGTTTTCATGTCATGGTGCGAGGTGCCGACCGCTCTCGAAAGAGAGGAAGGTAGCCATGACGGTATACGGATACGCACGCGTTTCAACAAAAGATCAGAACCTCGACCGGCAGCTTGACGCCTTGGCGCAGTTTCCCGTCGAGGAGTCGTTGGTGTTCACGGATCACATGAGCGGCAGGGATTTCAACCGGCCCGGATACAAAAAGCTGTGCGAGCGGCTCAAGCCGGGCGACGTGGTGGTTGTCAAGAGCATCGACAGGCTTGGAAGGAATTACGACGAGATCCTCGAGCAGTGGAGGACGCTGACGAAGCGGAAATCGGTCGATGTCGTCGTGATCGATATGCCCTTGCTCGACACGCGCGTCGTCGACAAGGATGTCACCGGCGTTTTCATTGCCGATTTGGTGCTGCAGCTGCTTTCCTATGTCGCGCAGGTTGAACGCGACAACACCAAGCAGCGCCAAGCGGAGGGGATCGCCGCCGCTCGGGCTCGCGGCGTGCGGTTCGGTCGCCCGCCCAAGCGCGTTCCGGACGATTTCGGACGGGTGCGCGAGCTATGGCGCGCAGGCGAGATCAGCGCCCGGGAGGCCGCACGACGCCTCGGAGTCTCCCGGAGCACGTTCGAGAAGTGGGCCAACTCGGCGGCGGCTTAGAGCCGCATGCATATTTCTTTGGTCGAAAAGGTGGAGGATAAGAAACTGGAGTCTTTTGATTATCGGTCGGCTGTCGAGAAAGTTCAGGCCGCGGTAGTGAAATGCCTTCCTCCTACCGTCGCCGAGGACCGTCGGGTCTCGGCGGCAATTAAACATCTGGAAAAGGAGATTTGTGACGTTGCTCACGATTGCAGGCGCCAGTATTTCTCGGGTCCATATCTCCGGAATCGATTTGTTGATATTTTTCTCGAGAAAAAGGCCTCGATCAGCGATGCCCAAGCAACCAGAAAGCAGCAGATAGATCTGTTTAACGAAGCGTTTAGCCATGAGACCCTGGGGATCAGAAAACGAGTTTCTCTGGTTAGGACGTTGATTAAAGTTTGCGACGGATTTGAGCCATATTACGAAAAACATGTATTTGCTGACGGCGAGAGAGCAGAATCCTTTAAGTTCATGCGCGAACTGTGTGTTGAACATCCTATTGACTTTATGATTCGAACGATAAACGACTGCGTTAAAGTGATTCCGGGTCTCGGTCAATGCACTAGGGATAATCTCTGGGATTACATAGGATCTTTTTGTTTTAGCGAAGAGGGATATAGGAAAGGGTCTGACTGGGAACGCCTTTACGACAAGCTGAAAGCTTTTGAACTCAATTACGAAGAGCGCTCTTCAATACGCTTTGACTCTGGGGATGGGGTTTACCGAGATATTAAGAGCCTCTCGCCCGGTACTCAGACCAACATATTGATCGAGTACATTGTTCACAAAGATACCAGCCTGCCCCTGCTTATTGATCAGCCTGAGGACAATGTCGACAACCAGACAATATACAAGGACATTAGAAATTGGTTTTTAGGGCTCAAGTCCACAAGGCAAGTAATTGTCGTCACCCATGACGCGAATATCGTAATCAACGCGGACGCCGAGAATGTGATCGTGGCGAAGCAACCTTCACCCGGACATTTTGTCTATGAGTATGGCGCCCTCGAGTATGGAAAGATCATAGATAAGGCTTCGGTTATCCTCGACGGAGGAAAGGATGCCGTGAAGAGAAGGCTTATGAAATATGGAGAGTAAAGACATAACCGTAACGCTCGCTCCGGGTCACGAAGTGACTCTGACAACCGATGCGCCAGACATCAAGGGGCTCGTCGACGAAATTGTGAAGGTTAAAGACATTTTTGACCCAGATGAACTCAAAATTGACTGCGAGCACGAAGAGTTTGACAAGAAAAGCTTTAAGGAAATCGTTCTTCTGGCGACAAAAGATTTCTTAGAAGCTCTGCGTCTTGATGAGGAGGCTTACAGGTCCGCCCTGACCGAGCTCATCGAGAGGGGCCAAGAGAGCCAAAACTGAGGTTCTGGCCCAACGTTTGCAATTCAAGGGATTGTGCAGCGCCCGATAGGAATGAGGAAGGCGAAATCGCTGTTTGCTGGATTTGCAATTGTCTAGCGAAGACAATTAATAATGCTTGGGTTCCGGTTAAAATGCTTTTTCCCAATGGCCTCCAACAACAACGGTCTCCCAATGCCCTTCCTCGCGGTGCTCGATGGTCTCTTCGCCGACCTTCACCCGTTGAACTTCGCTGTGGTAACCAGAGCCTTCTCCGGCGAGCATGTGCTGCTTGTTGTGTGCCGACGTGCTTCCCGTGATGTCGGCGCCGCAGACGTCGCAGATCGATCTCTCGATGCTCTCGTAGACGGGGGCCGTTTCGACCCATGCAGCTCTGTCGACGACCCAGATTCTCTCGGTGTCCTCGACCCAGGTCTTTTGGGAGTAGCTAGGGCTATTTTCTTGCGATTTAGCGGAGTCTTCCGTCGAGATTGAGGTGCTCGCATTGACCTCATCGACGACGGTGGCGTTGCCACCCGCTACTGCTTGATCGGCTGCTATGGATTCTTTTGCAACTTGGATTTCCGATGGACGGACATCAGGCGCGCATGGTTCGGTATCGCTGAGTTTCACCCCGGCGTTTCCTTGATCGGCCGGGTTGTCGCCCGATATGCTCGTGCCTTCAGCGGTTATTTGTTCTTCCGTCTTTCTGCTTTCAGAAGACAGGTTGATCTGGTGCGCGGCAATCGCGGGGAAGCATGCCGCGGCTATGAAGACCACCGCGGCGCAGCCTGCTATGATGGTCGTCTTCTTTTTGTTCTTGAAGACAGCAAGTATCTTCCCCTTGATTTTCTTGGGCTTGTCATTCATCCCGCACTCCTCTACACGAATCTGAACACGGCTCGGATCAACCAGCCGAAGAACCCTACCGTCGCTTTAATCAGGAACCTCATCGTCTAATCCTTTCATCCACTCGCACCCTACGTCCTGGGTTCCGTCTTCCTTACCGGGATGCCGCTCTCCAAAGGAGCCGGGGGGCGAGGCGCTTATGGCCAGCGCCTCGTCGTACGCTCCGAGTCCGAAGCCGAACCTCGAGCAGATCTCTTCGGGTGCCGCCACCGAAGCGCCGGGCATGCGGGACAGGATGCCGAAGAGCTCGACGGCGCACTGCGCCTTGCTCTTCTGAGAGGCGTCGCTGATGCACAGGTCGACCATCTGCTTGAACTTCGCCGCGTCCACGAGCTCTCCTCCCACGCGGAACGCGAGCTCTCTTTCATCGGCCTTTATTTGGACCACATGCGAAACCTCTTCCTTCTCCGCGAGCAGGAACTGCCATCCTCGGCTCCTTGAGGCTCTGGGCGTCCCCTCCTGGGAATCGAGCTGCGCCGCTCCCGGGGAGATGTCGTAATGATGGATGCAAAGCCACAAGCCCGTCTGCCCCAGACGGTCGAACCTCAGCTCGTAGTTCGCGAGCATCGCGTTGCTTCCGAAGGGCTGCGCGGCGGTGAACCGCCCGTCGTCGAAGACGTCGACCCTCCCGTTGTCGTATGTGATGACTACCTTCATCGCTGGCGCTCCTCCCTCCTTTCGCGCGGCTGCTCGCGTTGCGGGGTGTTTCGCTCGGAGCCCGATGGTTCGCCCGCCCAGCTTCCTTTGCCGCTGGCGCGATCGCTCCTTCGGCTGACGTCGTGGAGCGGGAGCGCCCTTCTCTCCTTCAGGAAGTCCCTCGCATGCTCCAGGGCCTCAATCTCCTTTCGGATGCGGGTTTCCTGGCTGGCGGGAACTCCGTTTCGCAGCCTGCCTCGTTGCGCCGCGATCGCGCTGTCGGCAGCGTCGAGGGACATGATGCGCCATTTGCTGCAGACCTCTAACGCATTTGAGAGCGAATCCAGCTCGTCGAGGTCCTTGAGTTCGACTGCCTTCCTGGCGAGGCGCAGGAGCTCCCGCGAGGATGCGTCCGGCAGGTGCTCTGCCCTCGCTCCGAGGAGCCGTCTCTCCAGCGCGGCCTTGCCGAAGGATGCGCCCAGGCGCTCTCCCGATACGCGGCGGGCGGGCGCGTCGGCGAGCGAGAAGATCCAGTCTTGCCTGCGCGCGCGGGGGGAGTTGTCCTCGATCCCGACTCCCATCATCACGAGGATGCTGCGGAACTCCTGCTCGTTTCTGGCAAGGCCCTTCGCGATGCCCACCCTGTTCCTGATGTCCGCCACCCACGAGTAGCCGCCCGCCGCCTCGGCCCTTCGCTCGGCTCGGCTGCGGTAGGTCTCCTGCAGGGTGCGCGCTTTCGCTCTGGGCTCGCCCTTGTTTGCCGCGAGTCGCTGGAAGCCCGTGCTGGGCTCGGGCCTTTCGTTGCTGAGCGCCCTGAGTCCCCGCTCGGCCGCCATCTCCTGGAGCGCCCGGTTGAGATCGAGGGGGTTGTCGGTATGCATCCTCCTGCCTGTGACCACGTTCGTGTTGTTCACGACGATGTGCGCATGGGGGATGCGGTTTTCGTTGTCGTCGTGGTAGATGATTGCGATGTGGTGCTCGGGAAAGAAGTGGAGCGCCCATGCGTGCGCCAGCTCCCTGAGCTCATCGAGGCTCACTTCGTCTTCCGGGGAGGGAGACAGCACGAAATGCTTGAAGGTGCGGGCCCTCTTCCCGTTCCATGGATCGTCGTTGCCGCATTCGGCTCTGAAGGCGTCCATTTCCGCCGCCCAATCGAAGGGCTTCCCGAATTCGGGCTCGCGCATGAGGTCCGCGTCCGGCGTCTCGGAGAAATTGAAGAAGTCGCGCGCGAGCGCGCGCCCGTTCTTCTCGAGGTACCTTTGGACCGGGACGCAGTTTCCGTGTCCCGATATGGGCTTCAGCACTGGCATCCTCACCACCTCGCGAACATCGCGGTCTCGAGCCGTGACATCTCCTCGCACAATTTTTCCTGCCGGGCGTTCACGGCATCCAGCTTCTCGCGGATCTCCGGGAGGGCGATGTCCAGGTACTCGTACCGGAGCTTTCCGTGCCGCAAGTAGTAAGAGATGGAGTTGAGCGCATGCGTCGCCTGGTTCAGGTTCGTGCCGAACCGGCGCATTTCCTTGTGGATGCGCGATATCTCCTTGGCGTCGACGACGACCAGGCGGACGTTAGACCAGTGGATCTCGCTGGCGGGAAGCTGCGCCAAAAGGCGGATGAGGTCGGATCTCGTGAGGCCGCATTTCTCGGCGATCTCGTCGATGTGGGCCCGCTCTTCCGGGGTCATGCGTATGTGGAAGTCCGCGGTCTTGGGGTTTTTCTTGCTCATGGGCGAAACCTTTCGCTTAGGGGCCAGCGGGGGCTCCCCCGCGACGAGGAAGCCGGGTCTGTCGGGCTTGCCCCGGCAGGCTGGGCGACCGAGCCGGTTCTCCGACCCGTTCGCGATGCGAAGGGAGGAGGCCGGCGCTTGCCGTGGGTCTGTATCTACGGGAAACCATTGGAAGGGATTTGTATCCCTTCCATGGGCTACTTGCTAAACCCGGGGCTCACGGCCGATGGAGGAGGCGTCCTTATCCGCCGCGAGCCCCTGCCGAACGCCTAGAGGAGCCTTCCCAGCTCCTCGGCATGCCTGGAGATGGCCTCGATCATGCCTCGGTCCGCCTGTGGGAGGGGCGTTCGGTGCCTGGAGAGGAACTTCTGGATCTCCCTGTCCGCCCGGCGCAGCCGGTCGTCCGCGTCGGCTCCCCTCGCGGTGTTCCTCCGGATGAAGTCGGTGGTGTCGCGCTTGCCGTATCCGCCTTCCTCGGCCCATTGGACGTGGAGTCTCATCTGCTCCTTTTGGGGCACTTTGACGAGCATCTTGATCGCCTGGCTCGAAAGGGCCCCCTCGTCCGCCAGCTTCCTCCATCCGAGGGAGAGGTCGTTCTCGATCGTCGAGGCGAGCGCCTCCTGCCTCCGGATCGACTTGCCCGAGACCTTCCGCCCCGTCTGGCTGCTGATGATCTCCGCCTTGATGTCTTCGGTCCTCATGCCGGAAAGGCGCGGGTCGCTTCCTCTCATGCGCTCGACCTCGGCCCCGAGCGCCCGCGTCGCGGCGGCGCGCTCCGTGACGGTGAGCTCCCTCGTGAAGTAGTTGGCGGCGTGGAGGAGCGCGATGGCCTGCTCGTCGGTGACGCCCTCGACGATCCGGCACGGCATCCTCGCGTAGCCCTCGTCGTGCGCGGAGAGGAGCCGGTACGCGGCCATGCGCCGGTGCCCGGATATCATCTGGAAGCCGCCGTCGGGAAGCTTCCTGACGAGCGGGATGTCCGTGAGCCCGTCCTTGCGTATGGACTCGGCAAGCCTCCCGATGGCCTTCTCGTCCATCGAGTAGACGGCGTTTCCGGGATGGTCGGCGATGTCCGAGACCTCTATCTCCTCTATGGGGAAGCGCCTCCTGGTGGCGGCGCTCTCGTCGAGGAGCCCGGCGATGGTGAAAGCCTTCGCGGCGTCTTTAGGAGAGCTCACGGTCCACCTCCTCGGCGAGGGCGAGGTAGTCCTGCGCGGGCCTGCTCGACGGGGCGTAGTCGACGACCGGCTTCCAGACCCAGGAGCCTTCGCCGACTTTGGTCGAGGAGTGGATGCTCGTCTCGAACTGCCTGCCGGCGAAGAACCTGTCGAGGATCTCGGTGCCCGTCGCGTTGCTCCGCGTCTGGCGCCCAGGGACGCACGTCCGCAGGATCCTGAAGTTGGGGGTCGGGAGCCGCAGCGCGTCGCTGACCCGCCTCATGGCGTTGACCGTGAGGGCGGTCCCCCTCATGACCGAGCCGTCGAGCTTGACCGGGATCACCACCATGCCCCCCGCGGAGGCGGCGATGTAGGCGTTGACCGCCAGCCGCTTCATCACCGGCGAGCAGTCGATGATGGCGAGGTCGTAGTCTCCCGCCGCGTCGGCGAGCGCGAACTTGAGCGTCTGCTCGTGGAGCAGGAGCTCGTTCTGGTCGACCAGGTCGATGATCGAGGGGATCACCGAGAGCCCCTCGACATCCGTTTCGAAGGCGAGGTCCGCGACGGGGGCGTGCCCGTAGAGCAGCTCGATGGCGCTCCGCCCCTCCTCTTCCGCTTGGCCGTAGAGGCCGAAGTAGTCGGTCGCCGACGCCTGCGGGTCGAGGTCGACGAGGAGCACGCGCCGGCCTTTCGACGCGAACACGGACGCCAGGTTCACCGCGGTCGTGGTCTTGCCGACGCCCCCTTTGTAGTTGCTTATGGCTATCGTCTTCATCTCCGGCCTTTCGGGTGGCTTTCAATAACAGTACGAAACTGTACTGTATCCACAGTTTAGCACATAACAGTACAGAAACGTACTGCTATGTTCGAACGAAGAGGCGCATGAGGCGCGGTCTGCGGGTGAGATCCGCGTTAGGTTCGCGTTAGGTCCGTGCGAGATCCGCGGGAGGCGGGGCCTGTACAATGCGCGGGAAGGCTCTTTCGGATAGGGGGTCCGATGCTTAGCGAAGAGGAATATCGCCGGCTGCGGGAAGACCACGAGGTGGCCCATTTCCGGGCGGACCTGGCCCTGTCCGATCCGGAGGGCTACAGCCTGGAGGAGAAGGCCGAGATAATCGAGGGCATGCGCTCGAGCACCGAGGAGGTGGAGCGGGCGATGCGCGAGGACTTCGAGTCTATGCCCCCCGAGACGAGGCGGCGCATGTTCGAGATGCTCGCATCCTCGGGCCCCGGCGCGAGGGGCTTCTGGAGCCGCCTGCTGCTCGGCTGAGGCCTTCCGTATATTAGCCCCTCGGGGTTTCGGTCCCCGAGGGGCTGATCCGATGCCGGCCCGAAAGGGGCTTAATCGGCCGAATCGGCGAACTCCCCGCAGCCGAGGGCGTTGACGTGGTGCCTCAGCAGGGCGCGCTTTTCGTCGATGACCATCAGGGCTATCAGGTCGAACCGGACGGTGACGTCCGCGAGCTCCTCGGCATGCTCCGCCAGCCACCTCGCCGCCGCGATCTCCATACGCTGGCGGCAGCCGACGGGGTCCTCCTCGGGGAGGCCCTTGTCGATGCCCTCGCGGGCGGCGACGTCGATGAACACGATCGCGTCCCCGTCCCTGGCGACCAGGTCGACCGAGATCCCCTCTTCGGCGGACCAGGCCCTGTCGAGCACCTCGTAGCCCCGGCGGTCCACGAACTTGGCGGCTGCCTCGATGGCGCGTTCCTGAATCTTCTCTGTCATGGCTGACCCCTTTCGGTTTCGGGCTGGGCCCCTTGCCCAGCGCCTTGCGGCGCGAAGGGCGCACGGGTTCCGACGCCATGCAAGGGAGGAAGCGGAGTCGGCCTGGTCGAACATCCCCCGATGCCGGTTTTCGGAAAATCTTTTCGTCTTTCAGAAGAACATCTTTAGGGAAGAATTTCCGAAAAGCGCCGCGGCCCTTGCGTGCGCGCTCGGGTTCCGTGCGTTACTCGAGCATCCGAAGGCGTTAGGTGAGGGGCGTGCGACGGGAAGGGGGCGGCCTTCCCGGAGAGATGGGGCGTCCGCCTGCGGACGGGGGCGTGCGGCGGACCCGTGTGGCGGGCTGCGGGACAGGGGCTTATAATCTAGAGCGAGAATATCGGGCTATTCGGCGCCGTGGGCGGCGCCTCCCATGAGGACGCGTCGGGCATCGATCCGGGCTTTCCCCGAAGTGCCGCGCGGATGCCTGCATGGAGCGAGGAGCGGTCTGGTTGAGCGTAGGGAAAAGGATAAGGGCGGCGCGCGAGGCGGCGGGCATGACGCAGGCGGAGGTCGCGAAGGCGCTCGGGGTTTCGGAGGCGTCGATAAGACTTTACGAGCTCGGGAAGAGGAAGCCCAATCCCGAGGTCTTAGAGCGTATCGCCGCGGCGGTCGGCATCGACGTCCAGGCCCTGAGGGAAATCGAGGTCGAAAGCGTCCGCGATGCCCTGGAGGTGCTCTTCCGCCTCGAGGACGCCTGCGGGGTGACTCCCAGGCCGGACGGCACGCTGCGCATCGACCGCATGGCCGAGCATGCCCCGAAGATGGTGACCGCCATCGAGAAGTGGGCGGAGATGAAGCGCCGGCTCGACGAGGGCGAGATAGGCGAAGCGGACTACGAAGCCTGGAAGAGCCGGGTCAGGTGATCTCGATGCCCGGGTGCATTTTGCCGGTGACGGCCGAGCTCGCCTTGGGGCCTATCCTCCTTCGGCAACGGTGGTTATCGTGGGGCATGCGCACTTGCGATTGATCTCGCCTCAATAGTCGTCGCCCCAGAAACCGTTTACTCGTTCTTGCGTCGACTTTTCTTTCTAGCAGAAATACGCCCCTTTACATTTCGATTTCTTTCGATATATTGGCATACGGACAATATATCGAATATTTTCGAAATGAAAGGCGGGACATCATGGAGGCGATAGGATCGTTCCTCATGGACCAGGTGCTGAAGATGGAATGGCTGAGCGAGCTCGTCACGGGGCTGCTCGCGTCGGCCGGCGTCGACACGGCGTCGCGATGGGGAGGGAGCCTGCAGTTCTTCCTCTACGACACCGTCAAGATCGTGATCCTCCTATGCGTGATGATATTCGTCATCAGCTACGTGCAGAGCTTCTTCCCGCCGGAGCGGAGCAAGCGCATCCTCGGGCGCTTCAAGGGGATCGCGGGCAACGTCATCGGCGCCCTGCTCGGGACGGTCACGCCGTTTTGCGCCTGCAGCTCCATCCCGCTGTTCATCGCGTTCACCCGCGCGGGGCTGCCGCTGGGCGTCACGTTCTCGTTCCTCATCTCCTCGCCCATGGTCGACCTTGCCTCCCTCGTCTTGGTCATGAGCATCTTCGGGCCGCAGATCGCGATCATATACACCGTCGTGGGGCTCGTCATAGCGATAGCGGGCGGCGCCGTCATCCAGCGGCTCGGCATGGACGACCAGATCCAGGAGTTCGTGCGGGCGGAGGGTCCGGCGGGAACCGACGAGGAGATGATGGACGTTCGCGACCGCCTCGCCTTCGCCGCGTCGTCGACGGCCTCGACCTTCAAGAAGGTGTTCCCGTTCATCCTCGCGGGCGTGGCTATAGGCGCGCTCATCCACAACTGGATCCCGCAGGAGATCATCGAGGCCGTTCTCGGCGACGGCAACCCCTTCGCGGTGGTGCTCGCCGCAATCGTCGGCGCGCCGATCTACGCCGACATCTTCGGAACGCTGCCCATCGCAGAGGCGCTCTACGCGAAGGGCGTGGGGCTGGGAACCCTGCTCGCCTTCATGATGAGCGTGACCGTGCTCTCCATCCCTTCGCTCACCATGCTCTCCCGCGTGGTGAGGCCGAAGCTGCTGGCGACGTTCGTGGGCGTGTGCCTCGCGGGCATGATCGCGAGCGGCTACTTGTTCAACGCGCTGCAGCCGCTGTTCGCCTAGGGAGGGCTCTCATGTGCCGATGCAAACGGAGGTTCCGATGCCGGTCCGTCTGACGCTGCCGAGCTGTCGCTTTGACCAGACGGAACCGAAAGGAAGGAAACCATGGACATCCAATCAACCCTCATCTCGGCCGGGCAGACGTTCCTGATGCTCTTCGGCGAGCTGTTCGCCCTCTTCATAGGCATCAGCTTCCTCGTCGCCCTGCTGCAGGTCTACGTCTCGAAGGAGCGCATCAAGCGCCTCCTCACGAGGCCTCATAAGGTGACCAACGCGCTCCTGGGAGCGGCGCTCGGAGCGGTCACCCCGTTCTGCTCGTGCTCGACCATCCCCGTTCTCGTGGGCCTGTTCAGAAGCGGCGCGCCGTTCTCCGGGGCGATCTCGTTCCTTCTGACATCGCCCGTCCTGAATCCGGCGATCCTGGCTCTGCTGCTCGTGTTCTTCGGGCCCGTCCCGACCGCCGTGTACGCCGTGCTCGCCTTCGCGTTCGCGGTCGTCGCCGGGCTCGTCCTGGACGCCCTCGGGTTCTCCCGGTACGTGAAGAACGTCTCGATTCAAGGTGGCGCCCAGGACGGCGCCACCTGGGAGACCCTCGAGGGGACGTTCTGGCAGAAGCAGCGCCAGGCCGTGCTGATCTCGCTTAAAGAGGCGGTCGGCCTGTTCAGGGGGGTCGTCGGATGGCTTCTGCTGGGCGCGGGCATCGGCGCGTTCATCTACGGGTTCGTGCCGCAGGAGCTGCTCGCCGGCTTCGCGGGGGCGAACGACCTGTGGGCCATCCCCTTGGCGGCGGTCGTCGGCATCCCCATGTACATCCGCGCGGAGACCATGATCCCCATCGCCGGCATCCTCATGGGCAAAGGGGTGTCCGCCGGCGTGGTGATAGCGCTCATCCTGGGCGGGGCGGGCGCGAGCATCCCGGAGGTGTCGCTGCTCAACAGCATCTTCAAGAAGCCCATGGTGGCGACGTTCGTGCTGTGCGTGTTCATCGTCGCCACGGCGACGGGGTTCGCCTTCACGATCCTGCTTTAGTAGAAACCTTCCGCCGGAAGGGCGGTCGGAAATAAGAAACGAGAGAAAGGACTGGAAATGTCGATCTTCGGAAGCCTGTTCGGAAAGAAGGACGGCGGGAGCCACGGAGGGTGCTGCGACATGCGCATTGTGGAAGAACCCACCTGCGACTGCGGCGGTGCTTGCGATTCCGCCTCGGATTCAGGCGATGGAACCGTCGTTAAGGTCATGGGGCCCGGATGCAAGAACTGCCATCAGCTTCACGAGAACGCGCTTAAGGCGGTTGAGCGAATCGGCAGGCCGATCAAGGTCGAATACGTGACCGATCTCGCCGAGGTAGCGGCCGCGGGCGTCATGTCCACCCCGGCGCTCCTCGTCGACGGGAAGGTCGTCTCCGCCGGCAAGGTGCTTTCCCCTGCGGAGATCCAGAAGATGCTGCGATGACGAAAGCCCCAGCCCTCTCCTCCAGAGCGAGGCTGCTCGCGGCGATCGCCATCATTGTCGTGGTGGTCGCCGCCCTTGCGGCGCACCGGGGCGCATTGACCTCGGAGCAGATGGAGGCTTTGCTATCGGGTATGGGGGCCTAGCATGGATGAGATACTGGCTCAAACCTCGTCTCTAATAAGGGGGGGGAGCCCCGCCGTCGCCGTCTGCGCGGCATTCATCAGCGGGGTGCTCACGTCGTTTACGCCATGCTCGCTCTCGGGCGCCTCGCTCGCCATAGCGTACGTCGGCGGTGTAGAGCAGAAAGGAACGGCGAAATCTTCGGCTCTCGCTTGCGTTCGCCCTCGGAAGCTCACTCGCCTTCGTGGCTAGGAAGGTCGGGACGGATTATCCCAGCATGGCGTCGGTCGCCTTCACCGCGACCGGGAATAATTTCGAGCTCACCATAGCCGTCGCGGCTGCGACGTTCGGGCTTGCATCCGGCGAAGCGTTCGCCGCGGTCATCGGCCCTCTTGTGGAGGTGCCTGCATTGATATTGCTCGTGAATGCCTCTTTGCGCTTGAAGGCCGCATGGTATGAGAAGCGACCGTTGTAGGAGCGGCGCGCGGTGATCGGGACGTCTTCGTCGGAGATGCAGGGCGTCCCTTTGGATTTCGTACCCTTGCAGGATGCGGGGATTCGGCCTCGATTCCTATTGACTCTGGCTTTTTCCCGACATAACATATCGAATGATTTCGATATGTTAGGAGGGATGGATGGACAACTTGTCTTGGGTCGTGGACGAGTGCATCGGCGAGCTCGGAAAGTCAGTCGCTCCCTGCGATCTGCTCGAGAGGCTGTTCGCCGATCCGCGGTGCCCGGCTTTCGGTGCGGATCATCATTTCATTGTCGGCGCGTGCCTGCTGACAGCCCTAGCGAGCGCAAAAGGGGATAGTGGGGAAACGTTGCTGTCCCGGCTTTCGGAACTGGGCGTGCGCTCGTCGTCTGTCCCCGGCGCTGCGTGCGCGCGATGGGGAGTGTGCGGTGCTGGGGTATCTGCGGGCATGGCGTACGCGATCGCCTCGGGTAATGAGCCTTTGAAGGAAAACGGCTGGGCCGAAGGGCAGAAGATGGTGGCCCTCATCGGGCTCGCGATAGCCGACGCGGGCGCTCCGCGCTGCTGCAAGAGGGATTCGAGGATCGCCGTCGAGGTTGCGGCCGGCATCTTCGAACGGGACTTCTGCGTATCGTTCCCTTCGCCGGAGCCCCGGAAAGCGCGCTGCGCCTTCTCGGAGGCCAATGCCGTTTGCCTGCGTGAAAACTGCAGCTATTACGAAAACCGTTAGATCGAGGTGATTTTCATGGATGGATCCCAAGGCACCCCCATCGTTGTATCGGAAGGGTTCCGCCACATATTCTGGCTCAAGGCCCCTGGCGATCATGTTAAGGCGGGGGAATCGGTGGCCAGCATGGAAGCCGGGAAGGGGACGACGTTCGTCGCCGCTCCCGTCGAGGGGACGCTCGGGGACATCGTCGTTCCTACAGGGAGCACGACGAAATCAAACGAGCCCATCGGCTTCATTCTGCCATGACGGGCGAAGCCCTTCTCGGCTTGAAGATCGGCGAATGCGCCAGCCCGTTTGGAACCGCGGCGGAGAACCTTGCCTTCGAACAGCTGCTCGCATCATGCCGGACCCCTTGCTTCGTTACGCATAGGGATCGCGCTTGCGTTTCGATAGGCTTCAATCAGGACCTCTCGGCGGAGGTGGATGTATCCGTCGCACGCAGGATCGGTGTCGACATCGTTAGGCGTCCGACGGGGGGAGGCGCTGTCTACCGCGACGATGGGTGCATATGCTATTCGTTCGTGGTGCCCGATCGCTATTCGCGGATGCCGGTCGATCTCGTCGCGGAAGCATTGCGGACGCTTGGCTTCCCCGTCGAGAGGACCGGCAGGAACGATCTCTTCCTGGAAGGGGCGAAGGTGTCGGGCTTCGCATGGGAGGCCATCGGAGGCATGTCGGTGGTGCACGGGACCCTTCTCCATTCGACCGATATAAACGTCATGGACCTTCTCGTTGGCCGGAAGAAGGGCAAGTACCGCGGCACCGCCATGGCATCAGCGCATTCCCGCGTAGCCAACCTGTCCAGCATCAAGCCGATGGGAAGCCCCGACGAGTTTCAAGTCGCATTGCATCGGAGGATATGCGACCTGATGAGGGAGCGCGGCGCCGAAGTCTGCTCGTTTCATCTGGGTGACGAGCAAAGGGAATCGGTGGTAAAGATCTCGCCGAGTTTCGTCTGCCGTCCGTCGGATCGCGAGGCCATCGCCGAAAGCCTTGCATGCCGCGAACGCGAACGAGGGCCGCTCGAATGCTGAGGCCCTCATATGCAGTTCATCAAGAAAGGGGACTGTTGTGATTACCGAGCAAAAGATGTTCTTGGATGTTTTGGGGTCGGAAAACGTGCAATACGTCATCCCGGTTTTCCAACGCGTGTACTCATGGAGCAAGGATCAATGCGACGAGCTGTGGGGGGACATTCTCCGCGCCGGACGTACTTCCAACACGCATTTCATCGGCACGCTGCTGTATTCGGTGGACCCCGACGACGGCAGCGGCGTGACCCGCCTGTCGGTCATCGACGGCCAGCAGCGCACCGCGACGCTCACGCTCCTGCTGGCGGCGCTGGAGCGCCGCCTTCGCGAGACGGGCGCCAGCATCGGGCATGTGGATGCGGACTTCGTGCGCGACAACCTCCTCTTCGTCGGCGGCGAGCACAAGCTCGTCCTGTCGCGTACCGACCGCAAGACGCTGTTCGCCATCTTGGACGGGGGAGAGCTTCCCGAGCGCGTCTCCGAGCGGGTGGTCGAGAACTTCGAGTTCTTCTGCGCGAAGACGAGGGAGGAGGGATTCGATCCGGGCGACCTGTGGGCGGGCATGCAGCAGCTGCTGCTGATATCGGCCAACCTCACCGACGAGGACAACCCGCAGCTGATCTTCGAGTCGCTCAACTCGCGCGGCACCCCGCTGACCGTCGGCGATCTCGTGCGCAACTACCTGCTCATCGCCGAGGACCGCAGGGAGCAGGAGCGCCTGTACGAGGAGTACTGGAAGCCCATCGAGCTGATGTTCGGCGACGACCCCGGGTCCGAGAAGCTCAACGCCGGCATCCGCATGTGGCTCACGATCCGCTTCGTCAAGGAGCGCATCCGCGACAAGAGCCAGACCTACAGCGTCTTCAAGGCATACATCGAGGACGAGTACGACGGGCCGCTCGAGGACCTGCTCGTGGAGCTGAGGAACTTCTGCCTGATGTGGTCGGAGAACTACAAGGACCACGACATCATGACCGGCTCCAAGGAGTTCCGCTCGTGGGACTGGGCCAAGGGCAAGCGCACGACGCTCGTCCCGCCGCGTGCCAGCCAAGGCGGCTTCTAAAAGGCGAGTATTCGACAGCGGGGCGAGATCGTTGATCCGATAACGCAAGCAAAGGCGCTCTCGAGAGAAGGACGGCATAATGAGCAAAACCTGGTATCCCATCATAGACGAGGCAGAGTGCATAGGATGCGGCGCATGCCTCGCCCTCTGCCAGCTTGGGGTCTACAAGGCGTCGATTGGGAAAGAGGCCCCCGATGTCGTCTATCCTGTGGGCTGCGTTCATGGATGCAAAGGATGCGGGAGCCTCTGCCCTGCATCCGCGATCTCCTATCACGGGGACGACGGCTCGGCGGGCATCGACTACTCGTTCGAGACCTACAAGCCCGAGCTCTCATGTCCGGGCAAGCCCAAGGTCGCATTCGTGTGCACGCACAACGCTTGCCGAAGCCAGATCGCTGAGGCCCTCGGTAGGAAGCTCGCCTCCGACGTGTTCGAAAGCTATTCGGCGGGAACCGAACTTAGGGACTCCATCAACTCCGATGCGCAAAGGCTGATGCTGGAGAGCCATGGCATCGATATGGCGGGCTGCGGGCAGCGCAGCAAGTTGGTCGCGGACATCCCCGCGCCCGACGTGGTTGTGTTCATGGGATGCGAGGTGAGATGCCCCAACGTACCTAGCGAGTATTCGGAGGATTGGGGCATTGCCGATCCCACTGGAAAGGGGGATGGCGAGTTTCTGGAAGTCATCGAGGAAATCGAGCGAAGAGTCCTCATGCTGAAGGAGCGACTTTCCCGTTAGCGGAATCCCGTTTTCTCAAGATGGTAGTATGATTAGCCGAAGCGACGTGCCGCATAGGAGGACACCCATGGACCACGCGAAAAGCAACAGCGAACCCTTGCAATCCCCCCGCCTTTCCGACGATGCCTCCATCTTCAAAGCGCTCGGAGATGAGAGGCGGCTTCGGATAATGCGACAAATCGCGTCTCAGCCTGGCATATGCTCCTGCAAAGTGCTGGCGGAGCACGAGATGTCGCAGTCGACGCTTTCTCATCATATGAAGCTCCTTTGCACGGCCGGGCTCGTCAAATGCGAGAAGGATGGGAAGTGGATTCACTATACGTTGGACCCAGATGGCATCAGGCGGGCGGTCGAGACATTGAAAAATCTTGAGGAAGCGACGCGGTAGCTTGGCGAGTATGCCTAGCCGATGTATGCGACTCTTCTCATATCGGCGGTGTTGTCGTCGCCAAGGCCGTCGCGCTTTTCAGCGCGGCTGCGAATCGAGGGGTGCGATTCGTCGCTGATCTTACCAATCTGTCGCCGTGCCCTTTTCACTCCGTCCTCTCTTCGAAGCCTATGGGGGCTTGGAGCACGTTCCCGACGATTAACCCGGCCTTCTCGACGGAAGGTGATTGCGTTTGGGAGATGAAGGGGTGGCATCCAAGAAAGCAGTCTGGCAACTTATACGCGATGGGAAGGCTATGGATCTCTGATTGAAAAAGCGCTCTAGACGATTTCGTTAGCTTGTTTAGTCATGTATGTTCTCGGTCTGACAGCCCAGCGACCGTACGGTTCTGTCGGGATGGATAACGCAATGTTTCCCCAGTTCGCATGCTTGGTCCGACCATATTGAGGGACTTCGTCTCTTTGCTTTTGGGCAAATTTTGGGCAAATAATTGGAAAACCGCCGAAAACAAGGGCATCCGCACGATGCTTTTCGGGCGGTAGAGAAGTAGCGCTGAGGTGAGCTCTTGCGCCGGGTTCTGTCCCGTTTTGGTCGCGATTTGCAAATGGTCCGACGAATATGAATTTTGGTGGCGCTTCCGAAGCAACCGTTTCGGGACTCTCTTAATCCCGAAACGGTGGATGGGTGCAGGGGGCTTGCCTCCTGCTGCAGGACCGGGGCGCGCAGCCCCGGCGCGATCGCGATCGGGAGAACGATGGGAAGGGAGCCGCCGGAGGGGGCGGCTCCCTTCGCGCTTACGCCTACTCCCTCGGGACGATGAGGGCGGTGTCGGATTCGATCCTGTTGTTCGGGTTCCAATTCCAGTCGCCGTCGTGGTCGTATCGGGCGACGAGCGGTGTGCCCTTTTCGGAGCGGGCCACCACGGGGTAGTGCTCCCATCGCCCGTCGAAGTCGCTCACCCAGACCTCGTCTCCGATTTCGAGCTCCGAGGAGGGGATCTCTTCGGCGTCGAGGAGGTCTCCGAGCCGCTCGCCTTCGGGCATCGCCTCGTCGAAGGCCCGGAGCATGCCGTCGAAGTCGTGGGAGCTCTGCTCGACGAATCCTTCGTAAGGGAGGATCCGGTCGGCGATCCTCCATCCTTCGATGACGTAGATCCCGTTGTCCCCGGGATTCATATGCTTGTCGTCGGAGTAGGGCATGATGCCCACGCTCAGCGTGACTCCGAAGAAGTTGCCGGCGACCTGGCAGAGCCTCGCCCATCCGTAGTCGTCCGAGCTCGGCGGGCGGTAGCCCTTGAACTCGCAGTACCGAAGCAGCGGCTCGACGGTGTCGCGCCCTCCGTTCCAGTGCAGGTACAGCCCGATCTTCCTCTCGGCGGTGGTGATGACGGCTCGGTTTCCCATGACGATCCCTTTCGGCTTTCGGCCCGCCCCTTTGGCTGGCCTCGTGGCCTGGGGCGCGCCCCGGTTCCCGGGGGCGTCAGCGGAGGGAAGCGAAAACCCGCGAGGGCCCTGAGCTTCCGAGCGTTTGGCCGACGGGCCTTTCGCGCCGCTGGCGCGCATGGCAAGCACCTGCGATAAGGGGCGGATGGTTCTAGAGCAAGGAGGCATAGTGCGACGAGCAGGGTGTTCCCATAATTTTCCCAAGCGTCAATCCGACGCTCAGCTAGTGATTTGGCAATGCTGACGCAGGCCTCGTTCAGGGTTCGCTTCCGACTGTCTACAGCGCGGCTCGCTAAGTCGCGTATGGGATCTTGTCTCTCAAGATCGCGTATATCACAACCTCTTGCTGCTCTGCCTGGACGCGCTGACCGACGATATAGACGTTCCCGACTGGCGGTCTTGGGCGCTACACCGCAGTGCGATGCGATGTGGTCGTGGTCGGAGAAGTCCTCGATCCTGATAAGATGACCAGCTCAGAGGCCGTCCTGGGTCGATGTCCGGGATGGTCATGGGGTATTCGTGGGTGGCGTCCTCGACGAGCGTGGCGGTCGTCTCCGCATCGAGCCTCTAGGCCTCCGTTTCGTTTTCCTTGTCGGCATTAATGCGCGGATGCGTGCTACTCCATGATAATGCCCCCTGACACGTTCTCCCGGCGGTGTGGCTTTCACTTTCGGGTGGGAGAGCCTCCGGAATTCTGCAAGGGCGGATCCCATGGGTTTATTCTGCCTTCGAATCTCCTTCACGCTCTTTGATTTGCCGCATATGCCCCTTGGACCCGTTTCTCCTTGAGTCTAATCTTCTTGCAGGTTGTCGGGATCGGCCCTGATGCGCTGAGTGGGGGAAGGCGGGGCAATCGTTGGGGGCGCGTTCGAATCCGCACCAAGAATTCGATGCCTCACGAAGGATTCCTTCATGTACAAGCGGAATGGGCGATGTCCAATGGGTTCTGGCTAGAGACTGCGAGTGGGAGCGGCTCTCAGGTGCGGGTATTCTGCTGCGGATGTGGTTTTACTGCGGGCCGCCCAGGGTTTCATTGTTGGGAGACGGGCGAATGAAACGGATTTCCGGATCGTATCCGACCTGGCAGAACATCGGAATAAAAGGGTTTCGGAGCTAGTTCTCAGCTTCCTTTGGTGGCCAAATGTTCGCTGTCGTCATCGAGGGTCTGATCAAGGTTGCAGCGAGAGCATGGGCTTGCTTGCTAGGCAAGTAGTGCGATCTCATTAAGGCGAGGTCCGAATCGGTCTTCCAGATCGGATTAACCATGTTTCCAAAAGAGGGGATAAAGGGTGCGACATCTTCAGTAACAACAGTAGTTTCGCCATCTTTAGAATACGAGCAGTTCGAACAATTCAGCCAGTTCCCATGGGGTATATACCAGCTGATGGCTGCCGTGTTTTGTGACGTAATGGAGAACGCTTAGAGAGAGGAAATGTTATGTGCTTTAGACCCGCAGGCGTTGATCAGTTCATTGAATGTTCGAGTTGCGGAAAGCAAATCAACATGGTTATGGGCGTAGCTCCTGAAGAGTGTCCGTTTTGCGGCGCAAAAACCGACGGCATGGAGAGGAGAAACGGATCTCCGGTTGCCGCTCCTGCCGCCCCCGGTGCGCCTGGGATTCCGGGGGCGCCCAAGCCTCCGGCGGCTCCCGGGATGCTGAACTGATCAAAGCATCCCTTGTGTTTCCCGGGGGTATTTCAGCCTCATTAAAACGAAACGGTAGCGGGCGGCATGCTTTAGGAGGGGAAAAGTATGGGGGCTGCATTAAAGGCAAAGAGCGTATATAAGGGTCGTTCACCGGCGATATATTGCTGGTTCGTGACGCTGATCGTCTGGTTGACCGGCGTTGCGATGCCTCTCAATATGCTCAAGGTTTCGATTTTGTCTCCGGTATTGATGCAATCGTTTTCGATTGGAACGGATGCTATGAGCTGGGTCATGGCGATGTTCTACATTATCGCTGCGATCCTCGCTGTTCCCGGAGCGGTCATTGTGGGGAAAATCGGCTATCGCTACACGTTCGTCCTTTCATTGCTGTTTGCGGTAATCGGCGGTTTCATCGGCACCATCGCAACGGATTTGACCGTCTTCATATTGAGCAGGGTGGTTGAAGGCGTTGGTTTTGGCCTGGTTTCCACTGCAGCGGTACCTGCTATTTCTGGGTGGTTTTCCCCGGAAAAGCGGGGCGTCCCGCTAGGGATTTGGGCAATGAACGTCACCATGGCTTTCCTGGTGGGTCCAAGCCTTTTTTCGAGAATGTTCGAAGCAACGGGGGACTACCATTTCATATGGGGTGTTTGCCTTGCGTTTAACGCAATCCTGCTCCTCGTCGTTCTCATCTTCTATCGAGACGCTCCGTTTAGCTTTGATTCGGACGGCGAAAGAGGACGATCTGCCGGAGAGGCAAGCGCGTCGAGCCATTTTGCGAATCTCAAGCGCGTTGTGAAAAACCCTGCAGTATGGATCCTCGGCCTTGTCTTCCTGTGCGAAGAGATTCCTTTTCTGGGAATGTCCAACTTCTTGACAACCTATGCAACGCAGGAGACTGATATCTCGATGACTGCCATGTCCGCGATTATATCGGTAATGGCTGTCGCGGGCTGCTGCGTGAATCCTTTAGCGGGCAAGCTTTCCGATGTTCTGGGAACCAAGAAAAAACTAATGGTGCTCAGCTGCATTGGGGGTACCGCATATGCCTGGATGGTGTTCCAGACGACAACGGTCGAGGGGTTTGTCCCGGTGATTGCGCTCAATGCCATTGCCGGTGGAGTGATTCCCGTAATGATATGGTCCTCCATCCCCAAAGTCGTCAAGCGCCCCGAAGATATTGCTTCGGCAACGGCAATCGTGCTGTTCTTCCAGCAGCTGGCGGCTTTGTTCGGATCCCGAATTCTCGGAATGGTAGTCGAACATTTCGGAAGCTTTTCAATTGCTGGTCAGTACGTCATGGCACCGATTTTCGCACTAGGCCTCGTTGTCGTGTTCGCCGGATGGAAAAAGCTTCCGTAGATCTAACTCAAGTTACCCCTGCGCAGCGTTTATTGCGAAATGCCCTCGTTTCTTTCGGTATGGAAATCGCGCTTAAAGAAAGCGGAAAATCGGAGAGGAGAAGAATAGGGAATGGACGAGAAAAGCTGGATTACTGAGCTTGGAGACGGTACTCATCAAGTTCGCACATGCGTATGGTCGCCGCCGGGAGACCATCCAGTTGGATGCGGCATCGTCGTAACCGTCAAAGACGGAAAGCTTGTGAAAGTCGAGGGCGATCCGAATCACCCCATCACGCACGGAAGACTTTGCCCGAGATGTATCGCTCTCGACGAAGTCGAGTACCATCCAGATCGAATTCTGCATCCGATGAAGCGAGATCGCGCGGATCGCGGTAAGGATAAATGGGAGGTGATTTCCTGGGATGAAGCTTATGACCTTATAGAGTCAAAGGTGCGCAAGTACTGGAAGGAGCCCGGCCCTCAGGGCATTCTGACCTTCACCGGCACCGGACGCGAAATAACGATGTATTCGGCGGCGTATTGCCATGCGATCTTTATGTCCCCAAACTACTGCATGACCCTCAGCGGCGGTGCTTGCTACGGTCCGCGTTGCACCATAGCAAACTTCCAGCTTGGCGCGGGCTATCCCGAACTTGATTACGCGGCGTATTTCCCGGACAGATATGAGGATCCGCGTTGGGAGCTTCCAAAGTATGTCTTGGTGTGGGGAAAGGATCCTATTAACTCTAGCCCCGACGGCCTGTTCGGTCACGCGCTTGTCGACCTGATGAAGCTTGGATCAAAGCTGATCGTCGTTGATCCTCGCGTTACATGGATCGCCGCGCATGCTGAATACCATCTCCAGCTTCGCCCCGGTACCGATACGGCCCTCGGCCTTGGCTTGGCTCATGTCATTATTGCCGAGAATTTGTACAACAAGGAATTCGTTGACAAGTGGTGCTATGGATTCGACGACTTTGCAGAGTGGGTGGAGGATTGGACGCCCGAGCGTGCCGGTGAAGTTTGCTGGGTAGATCCAGAGCTGATTCGTGGTGCGGCACGTGCGTTTGCGATGAATAGTCCCTCGTCCGCCTTGTGGGGTTTGGCAATCGATCAGATGACCAATGGCCAGCAAGCCGGGCACATCTTCCTCGCGATTTGTGCGCTTTGCGGTTATCTGGATATTCCTGGCGGTCTTACGCTTGCTCGTCCGTCTAGCTTTACGGGCAAATGGCGCTATGAGACCGTCAACTCGGTTCCTGATGAGATTCGTGCGAAAAGAATGAGGGATCCCGAGGGCAAGTATTCATGCTGGGATGCTGCGGGTCCGGGTCCCTTGCCGGACGTGACGCTCAATTGCTTGGAACAGGATAACGCTGTCGATGAGTATAAGATGAGCTATTGGTTCGGCACGAATCCCCTTGCATGCATGGCTGCGTCGCCGAAACGCTGGGAGAAGGCCCTGAACAAGCTCGAGTTCAACGTGTCGCAAGATATCTTTATGAACCCATCGATCATGGCTTTGTGCGACCTGGTTCTTCCGCTCACGACGTCTATCGAACATGAGGGTATTGTGATGCCGCATTTCGGTCGCAATACTCATTTCTTGGGTGCGATGAACAAGGCTGTCGATTCCGGTGACTGCAAGAGCGATGTTGAAATCATGCTCGAGCTTGGTCGCCGCCTTCGCCCCGAGCTTTGGCCATGGGAGACCCCTGCGGAGTTCTTCACCGAGCAGTTGCATACTGCGTACGATTGGGGTTTCGAAGATTTGCAAGATATGGTTGTATTCCAGCAGCCCTTCGAATATCGCAAGTACGAGTCCGGCAAGCTTCGTGCCGATGGGAAGCCCGGTTTTGACACCCCAACCGGTCTGGTTGAGTTGAAGTCCTGTATCTATCCCGCTTTTGGAGAGCAAGCTCTTCCGTATTTCGAAGAGCCGTATTACAGCCCATACAGCGATAAGATTTCCCAAGGGGTCCGGGAGGCATTCCCTCTCGTTCTTACGTCTGGCGGACGCCATATCGCCATGTTCCATTCCGAGCACCGCCAAATACCTTCGCTACGTTCGATGAATCCATGGCCGCTTGTCACCATTCATCCCGACACCGCGTCGAAGTACGGTATCTCCGATGGCGATTGGGTCGAGATCTCCAATCCGCTTGGCACTTGTGTTCAGAAAGCGAAGCTCAGCACGACGATTGATCCTCGTGTTGTTCATGCGCAGCATGCTTGGTGGTTCCCCGAGCAGGATGGCGAGGCGCCGAATCTGTTCGGTGTTTACAAATCGAACATCAACAATCTTGTGCCTCATGAGTGCGTCGGCATCACAGGTTACGGAGCTCCATACAAGAACGTGATCTGCAATATTCGAAAAGTCGATAGCCTGGAAGGTTAGGGATTGTCATGGGCAACAAAGCAATGGTAATCGATTACGGATACTGCACCGGCTGCGGATCCTGCGAGGTCTCGTGCCGTAAAGAGAAGGGGCTGAGCCTCAACGAATGGGGCATCAAAGTTTCCTCTATCGGCCCTCAGAAGTTTGATGACGGTCGCTGGGAATGGGACTATCTGCCCACCCCGTCGCGTTTATGCGATCTATGCGTGTCGCGTATCGAAGAAGGTAAGAAACCTTTGTGCGAGCTTCACTGCCTCGCCTCGGTCATTAAGGTTGTAGACGTCGAAGAGTCATCCAGCATCCTTGCTGAAAAGAACGGCGGAAAGGTTGTCGTCTATCTCCCGTAGTTATGTTGGCTGATGAGGCTGATAACTGCTGTAGATGCATGAATGGACGAAACAAAAGGGAAGCGAGGGAAGGAGAGATCTGTGGAGAAGGGGTATCAAGACTGGCGCGACAATCCTACGATTCGCCCTTGGCATCCGGATCGATTAAACGCGCGTAGCGAATTCACGATCAGCGAGGATGAAAACGACCTCAATAAGCCTTGGCGCTACGAGGAGGACGGATTGACGGTCACGCGTACAAGCCCGTGGTCCCCCCCGGGCTGCCATCCGGTAGGCTGTACGCTGAAGCTTTACACCGATGAGGGCGGAAAGCTCGTCAAGGTTGAAGGCGATGAAAACAATCCGGTTACGCAGGGCCGTCTGTGTGTACGCTGCATTACGCTCAAGGATTATATCTACAACCCGAGTCGCATACTGCATCCTATGAAGCGCGATCCCGAGAAGCGCGGTGTCGCAGATGCGTGGGAAGAGATAACATGGGACGAGGCGTTCTCTCTCATCAAGAAGCGCTACGACGAGATCACGGAGCAGTACGGACGCGAGTCGATTGTCGTCTTCGCCGGTACCGGTCGCGAGGGCGGTACGATGGCTCCGTTTGGTAGCCGTATGCTCTGTACGCCTAACTACTGCTATTCTCAATCCGGGTACGCTTGCTATGTTCCGCGAATGGCAGCCTCGTCGTATTTGCTGGGCGCTGCATATCCTGAGATCGATTACGCGGGCGGCTTGCCGGGTCGTTACGATGATCCGGAATACGAGATTCCTGAATGCATTGTCGTTTGGGGCAAGGAGCCGCTCGCCTCGAATCCTGACGGCTTGTTCGGGCATGCGGTCATTGACCTTATGCGCAGGGGGACGCGTCTGATTGTCGTTGATCCGCGCAAGACGTGGATGTCTTCACGTGCGGATTATTTGCTGCAGCTCCGTCCGGGCACCGATACGGCACTTGCGATGGCATGGTTGAACGTCATCATCTCCGAAGGGCTTTACGACAAGGAGTTCGTCGAATACTGGTGCTATGGCTTCGAAGAGCTTGCCGAGCGCGTTAAAGAGATGACTCCGGCGAAGGCTGCGGAGATTACGGGTGTTCCCGAGGAGAAGATTGTTGCTGCTGCCCGTATGTACGCAACGGCAACACCGGCTTCGATTGCATGGGGCCTTGCTCTCGATCAGAAGGCAAACGGCATGCAGGCGGGTCATTGCATGATCGCTTTGATGGCTATCTGCGGGAACATCGACGTTCCCGGTGGTATGCGAATCGGCGATAAGACGATGGGTCTGAACGAAGCCGGATTCGGTTTCGAAGAGGGTTTGGGCAAAGAGCTTATTGCGAAGATGATAGGAGCAAAGGAGTATCCCGCGTACTGCGGATTGATCCTTAACTCTCATTGCGATTTAACGCTGCGTGCCATGGAGACGGATGATCCGTATCCGATCAAAATGGGTTTCTATGCTGGAAACAACTTGCTCTCCTGCACGTCTGCGGAGCCCGAGCGCTGGATGAAGGCCATCAATCGCTCGATGGAATTCGTTGTCGGCTTTGATACGTTCATGACGCCGTCTACGCAGGCAACATGCGACGTGTTCCTGCCGCTTGCGACCATAGCGGAACGCGAGGGCGTCGTTCAGACGCACTACGGCTCGTCCCCGGTAACCATGGGGTTCATGAACAAGGCGGTTACACAGGGCGAGGGCATGTCGGACCTCGAGCTCTGCTATAACCTCGGCAAGGTTCTCAACCCGCACTTGTGGGAGAAATATGACTGCGTGCGTGACTTCATCGAGCATTTGCGTCTCGGCAGCAAGTACAGCTTCGAGGATATCAGCAAGGAGGTTGTCCTTCAGCGCTACGTCGGCTATCGCAAATACGAGACCGGCCTCCTTCGTCGTGATGGAAAACCCGGCTTCAATACGTCGACTGGCCGCGTTGAGTTGTGGTCCTATGCGTTCCAGAGATTTGGCGAGGATCCGCTTCCGTATTACGAGGAGCCCCAATACAGCCCGCGTGCGACACCCGAGCTTCTCGAGCAGTATCCGTTCGTGCTGACGACGGGTGCTCGTCCGTTCGCATTCTTCCACTCCGAGAATCGTCAGATTGCGTATTGTCGCGAACTCAACCCCGATCCGCTGATTGAGATCAATCCTGAAACGGCGAGAAGTATCGGCGTCTCCGACGGTCAGTGGGTCAAGGTCAGCAACCAGTTCGGCAGCTGTGTGCTCAAGGCGAAGATCACCCCAATCGTAAAGGAGGGTGTCGTTCACGCCCAGCATGCCTGGTGGTTCCCTGAGCAGGACGGAAACGCTCCTTATCTGTATGGCACGTTCCGTTCGAACATCAACAACCTTGTACCGAACTTCCACTTCGGCAAACTCGGCTTCGGCGCCCCCTTTAAGTGCTTGCTGTGCAACGTCGAGCCCATTAAGGAGAACTACGACACCGATATGAATCTTGTCTGGGAGAAGTTTGGGGAGTTGGTGTAACGATGACGACTTACGGTCTGCTGATTGACTACGAATACTGCACGGGGTGCCAGTCTTGCGAGGTTTCATGCAAGGAAGAGCACGGTTATCCGGTAGGCAAATGGGGCATTCGTGTCGTTGATGAAGGTCCTTGGGAGATCGATGAAGATCATATGAACTGGAACAAGATTCCGGTGCCTACAGATCTGTGCGACTTGTGCGTTAATCGTACTGCGAAGGGCCGCGAACCGATTTGCGTGCACCACTGCCTTGCGGACGTTATGAAGTACGGTCCGGTAGAAGAGCTTGCGAAGCTCATGTGCGACAAGACCAAGCAGGTTCTGTTCGTCCCGCAATACAAGCCGTACGAGGCCCGCGGTGAATTTGTTTCCAAACGCTTCAATGACGCAAACAGAAGAAAAGCTGCCGCGATGGAGGTCGAGGCAACGGGTCATATCGAATTTGCAACGCATCGCGATGACTCTGATGTGCGTACGGTTGACCTCGATTAAAGGTTTCGTTGCGGTGCGACGAAGTGGAGAGAGGTGTCTTTCATGGATAGTGAGCGCGTAGGAAGGGCGGCTTTTGTCAGGTACCGCGGAGGCGCTGTTGGCGATGATCTAATTGACGATTGCAGCCAAGGTGAACCTGTGCGTGTGGTTTTGGGCGTCGGCGAGCTTCCGAAGGGAATGGACAACGAGTTTATCTCGATGGAAATCGGCGAAGAGCGTACTGTCCGCATTCCCTATGATTTGGGGTTTGGCGCACATGATCCGAATGGCGTCCAGACGTATCCTCGCACGTACATCGCTAACGGGGAGAAGCTGAAAGAGGGCGATTTTTTTGCTTGGACGAACCCAGTGAGCGGATCTCCTATTCCTGTGAAGGTAATCCATGCAGACGATTTACAGGTAACTATCGACTTCAACCATCCTTTTGCCGGCAAGGATCTGACCTACTGGCTGCAATTGGTCTCGATGGAGTAGTCAAAGTGTGCCTGTTCTGCGTGGGATGCGGGGCATGCCCTCGCGCAAATTTCGAGGCATCTCTTGCTGAAGAACTGGAAGCTCGTCGTTCGTCCTCTGCTTCGAACGACGAGCGGTTTGAAATGGAAAAGAGAACTCCTGTCTTAAGGCCTCCTGGGGAAAACAAGAGGTTGACCTGCGAAGAGCCGAAGAGGCAGGAGGTTTTAAGGGAAAGGGGATGAAATGACTTCCGAAAAGAGTGGAAAAATGCACTACGCATGGCTGATTTTCATAGGGTGCTGTTTCGTCAACGCCGGCTCGATGGCGGCGTCGATCAGTATCGTTGGCGTATACATGCTGCCCGTTTCTCAATCAATAGGAGTTGGTCCTGGCGACTGGATGCTATGGATGACGATTTGCTCGATTGTCTCCGCGATAGCTACGTCTTTCTGGGGGCAGGCGATTCAGAGCAGGAACATTAATGTGGTGACCTCGCTCTCCGCTATACTTCTTGCTCTAGCCGTATTCATGTTCTCTTTTGGCAACAATGTCATGTGGTTTTATATTTGGGGGGCGGTGATCGGCCTTGCCGTGCCGTGCATCGCGACGCTGACCGTTCCTACGCTGCTCGGCAATTGGTTCGGCAAGAAGCAGCGCGGCAGAGTGCTCGGCATCGCAGCTGCGTTTACCGGCGTTGGCACGTTTTGTTGGGCTCCGTTGTTTACCATGATCCTTCAAAACTTCGGATGGTCGACGGCGTATCAGATCAACGCTGCGCTTATTTGTGTGTTCCTCCTTCCGTGGACGCTGTTCGTATTTAAATTCAAGCCGAGCGACAAGGGGCTTGAGCCGTATGGGTTCGACGCGGAACTTGCTTCTCAGGAAGCAGACGCCATGAAGCTTGGCGCGAGCCGTGCTACAGCGCTTAAATCAGCTCCTTTCTGGATCATGATGGTCGTCGTGCTGTTCACTTCGATCGGTATGGGATTTAACTCTAACCAGGTGGCTATTGCCACTGAGGCGATGGACGGGATTATGGCTGCCCCTGAAGCGGCCATGCTAGGTGCTTCGATGATTTCCGTTGCGGCGGTTGGCAATATCTGCGGAAAGGTTGCGTTCGGCTTCATGTCGAATCGTGCCGGCCTAAAGGCTACGTTTGTGGTATTCGTTCTCGCTTTCCTGGTTGGTTTTGGGCTGTGGGTGTTTGCTCCTGCTTCCGCGGCGCTTCTTGTAGGCGCGTTTTTGTTCGGCTCACACAACGCACTCATCTCCGTCGGCTATCCGCTTATTGTTCGTTCGCTTTACGGGAACAAGGATTACTCCAAGATTTTCTCGAACCTAATGACCGTAAACGGACTTATGGGTGGTATCAGCGGGACCATAATTAGCTTTGTCTATCAGGCTCTTGGCAGCTATCAGGCGGCTCTGATTGCCGCTATGGTAATGGTTATCGTCATTGGTGCATTGCTTCTTGTATCTTGCTCGTTTATCGGAAAGATCAAATGGGACAAAGCTGCTGCATAATGCGATTGAATCGATAGCTTAAAGGGGCGATATTTAGCATTTGCCCCTTGCTTTTCGGGGGTCTGCGGAAACGGAATCGGCAGGCCCCCGTTAGTAATTTGAGTTGAATGCTCCTTCGGTTTGTTAGTGGTATGCGGGCGGTCTATAGGGGTCGTTTTCTCCTTTTCGGCTTCTGCTGACGCGCTGGCAGAGTCCTCTCATGCTGCAGTGTGCGGATGCTTCGTTCAGTACAGCCTCATTTGCCCCGAGCGCATCGAAAGGCCAGAAGACTCTCGGTAAGTGATCATTCGCTTGCAAGCCGCATTGGCTAGCGGATTGTCAAAAGCTGTAAGTGCTGTATTATTTCCTTGCAAAATTGGCATATGCTCATGCATATCAGTTTGCGAGCGTTTTTCATGCGGTCGCTGGCGAAGAGCTAATTTATATTTGCGTTTATACTATGTCTACGGATCGGAGGGTCCTATGAACATAGATATTGTCAGAGAATTCCAGGTATTTGCAGTTAGCCAGAATTTAAGCAAAGCGGCCCGTGAGCTCCACGTTACCCAGTCTTGTCTTAGCAAACATATGGCAGAGCTTGAAGCTGAGACCGGACTTGATCTCATCGATCACGGATCAAAGAAGGTTACGCTTACGTCGGTTGGTAAATACTTCGCTAGCGAGATGGCGGTGCTGCTCTTTCAATGGGACGATTGTCTTCGCCGTTGCATGGAACTGCAAAAAGAGGCGCATTGCGAATTGCGTATAGCGGTATTTCTCGAAGGTAACGACGCGAACGATGTCTTATATCGGGCGGGGAATGATTTTCGTAAAGCTTGTCCGAATGTGGACATTGTTTACGCAAAGCTTGTCGGCAGTTCTCCCGCTGAAGCTATTCGAGATAGCTTGTTTGATGTTGTTGTCGACGTGCGGTGTGGCGAACCGAGCTCGTACCGCCCTGACGGAGATTACCTTGACATGCGCGCGGTGCCCATTTCGCGTAATCCGCTCCTTGTCTGGATGAGCAAGCATAATTCTCTGTCGGAGGAGGGCGGCATCTCTCTCGATGACCTGCTGAATATACCGATCATGACAAGCATGACGAATGTATACGATTACATGAGGGATATGACTCGCGACGCGTTTTCTCGATACGGCGCCGAACCCTTGTTTAAACCTGTGCATTTTGATGCGGAATCGCCTGCGTCGTTCTTTCTTTCCGATTTCGACGACAGGAGCGTCATGCTGACTACGTTAGGGATGGCCGACAATCGATGTCTTTCGGGACGTAAGGACATTGTGCATTTGCAAACGACGGATCCTCGCCTTGAGGCGACATCACTTGTTATGTGTCTCACTTCCAATAAATGCGCGATGTCTTTTCTTGATTATATCGAGCAGCTGCTGAGCAAATAATGAGATGCTCGATCACCGGGTTTCAACTGCTGGTTGAGAGTCATTAAGGTTTGGTTAATGCTTTGGGATGGGGTCGTCTAATCCCTGCTGAAAGCGCATGGCTAGAATGAACGCTTTCTTGGGTGGGTTCTTTCGATTTGTCAATTGCATCATGTCGTATAGGGCTGTTTGTACCAGGCACCCCGGAGTCGCGCCCAGAAGCTCGGAGGACGCATCGAGGTCTTCAGCTGCTTCCACCTGTATCTTGTTGGGCGATGTGGGGGAGACCTCCGTCTTCGACGTGGGCTTCTGAGCAGGAGCCGAAAAGCTGGTTCGCTTGTTTGAGGTATCTTCTTTGTCGCGTGAAAATGCTATTCACTCGGTGGGGGCGTTCCGACGGTCAGTCGCTTTTGAGTCTTCGCGTGCAGCACGCTTTGACGAACATTGGGAGAATGCTTTCTCGGCTCGTTCGATGCGATCAGCATCATGGAGCCTCTTGGAATCCCTTCTGGAGGCGAGCAAGGAATGGGCATTCTTTCGAAGAGCAGCTTCCCAGACGGCCTTCTCCGTTGCGGAGTGGACAGCGGCGGATGAGAACCCCTCCTCTCGGCGATTCTGCCGCGAGTCCATGGAATGCGACAAGAAGAATCAGATGTTTTCCTGGGGTCAACTCCTTCTTCTCGTCAGGAGCAATCCCGCCGCGGTGCCCGCGATCACGAACGGCACAATTCTGACGAACGCCCATTCGAACGCGTGGAGGAAGGCGATGGCGACTGCCGTCTCCGGATCGTCGAGATTCCAGTCCGGGTAGGAGTTGCCCAGAATCGCGAGGCATGCGAGAATTAGCACCATGATCGCGCGACCCTGCTCTCCGAATCCGTTCTCCACGCAGAACTCCCGGAACCACCTTCCGAAGATGTTCGGGTCGTAGCAGCCCCCGTAGATGTTGCTGACGACCGGGCTCTTCTCGGTTTGTGGGATCGCTATCGCGTCGGTGTCCTCGCCCTCTAGCCTCCTCTTCCTGGCCTCGAACTCCGTCCTTTGCACCCGCTTCCATTCCTCGAGGTACGCGACGATCTCGTTGTCGAGGGGGATCCAATGCTTGCTCTTCGGGTCTCTCGGGACCTTGTCGCAGGCATACTGCTGGGCGACGTAGAGCTTGCGCTTGTCGAAGTGGACGTGCTCCCAGGTGAGGCCGAGCATCTCGCTGCGCTTCATGCCCGTGTGCAGGGTACGCAGCACCGCGCAATGCTGGGCGCTCACGGACATCCCGAGGATGGTGGAGTTGAGCCTCTGCGCCTCGCCCGCCGTGAGGCTGTGCCGCTCCTTGGGCTTCGGCCTGGGGATGGATATGGGGGAGCAGGGGTTCTTGGCGACGAGCCCGTCGTCGACCGCCTGGTTCATGATCTGGGAGAGCTTCTGGTGGACGCGGTGTAGCCTGCTCTCGGTCGCGCCCTCCTTGCGCATCCTGGAGTAGGCGCTCCTCAGGGTGAGGGTGTCGAGCTCCTGCAGGCGGTACGCGCCGAAGGCCTCGGCTATCCGCTTGATCTCGTAGGCCTCCCGGTTCCACGCGAGCGGGCTCCTGAACTCGTGCTCGCGCTCCTCGTGGAAGCGCACCGCGTATTCCCCGATGGTGATGTCGCTCGGCCTCACCGCCGAGGCGTCCATGATCTCGGCGCGGTACTCCATCAGCGCCTTGGTCGCCTCCGACTTGGTGCCGTGCACGGTGCGGCTGGGCGACTTCCTGTACTTGCCCGTCACGGGGTCCTTGCCGAGCGCGACCCTGATGCGCCACGTGTTCTTCCTTCCCGTCTTCTCCACCGACCCTATGCCGGACAATGAGCTTCTTCCCGACATCGCGTACTCCTTTCCTTCGGTTCGCATGGGAAAGAAGACACCGCCGAAGACCGGCCGCGTCAAGCGGCGTTTACTGACTCCTTTGCCCGTCTTCGGTTACAGTACATAAACGTACTGTTATGGGCAAATTTGGGCTAATTATGGGCTAAAATGCTGAAACATCCTGAAACATCATTGGTGTCAGGATTTTTTGACGGGCTTTTAACCTGCGAAAATAGGGAAAAATGAAACAATCTGGCCACTTATAAGGTGTTCTCATAACCCGGAGGTCGTAGGTTCAAATCCTGCCCCCGCGACCAATAATCCCAGATCAGGCTTCGGCCTGATCTTTTTTTGTCGGTTCGACCGCCATGCAACCGTCATTGGTTTATAACCCAGTCTTTTATAGCCCCTTTCCCTTACCTGGTGCGCGTGGTGTTCAAAACTAAGTAGGTTAACTCATGTTGAACAGGTATACTGGTTTTGCGAGCGCGATAGGTTCGTGCGACACAGCATCGATAAGCGAGGTGATGGTGATGGGTCGAAACAAGAAGGCGTCGAATCCGTCCCAGAAAAAACTCGTAAAGTACTTCAGATACGCCGCCAAAGATGTCGGGCAAGCTAGTGAGGAAGCTGTCAACCAGAACAAGTGCTATCCTGACGGCCAGGCGTTCTATTCACTACTTTGGTATTTTGAACATTGCATCGAGCATGACCTGGATCCAAAATCACCATGCTTCAGCCCGTTGCTGGACGCATATCTGAACGGCAATCTCTCCGCAATCGTTGATCCGCCAAGAATCGACGATGCGCAACGCGCGGAAGAACGGCGTCTGCTGGACACCATGTTTCCCCAAAGCGAGTATCCGTTGAACCCGCGTCAGATCGAGGCGGTGCATAAGGCGCTGCATTTCCCCTTTTCGATCATCAAAGGTCCTCCTGGAACCGGGAAGACCGAAACCATCTTGCGCATAGTCGCTTTGGCTGTGGCCCAAGGTCAAAGCGTGGCCGTCGTCTCCACGAACAAGGCGGCGGTGGAGAATGTCGATCAGAAGCTTGAAAGGGAGGCTTTGAGGTTCTACGGGTCTCCGTCCTTCGACCTGCTCTCCCTTCATGAGGCGGATGACCTTGCCTTTGCCGCGGCGTGTAAGCATGCGAGCTTGGGCGACAAGAAAAAGCGTGCGAAAGCGGAAGATCCCGTGACTGGAGCGTGGCTCGCTTTTGATGCGGAGACGAACCGCGGTATCCATGTATTCGCAGACGGCGAGAGTATGTCCGGCTGGGAGCAGAACAAACTGCATGAAGAATTTACCGCCAAGCACCCTCTTGTCACTAGCACTATACACTCCCTTAAAAAATGCTTCGCCGACGGTGACGTTGAAAAGTACGACTTGATAATCATGGATGAGGCGTCGCAGACGAATCTCATAGTAGGAATTGTGGCGATGAGCTGTGCGAAACGCATGGTGCTCGTGGGCGATGAGGAGCAGTTGCCGCCGGTGATAACCGAAGTGCACCAAGAAGTCATGCGCGCCTACGCCGAGCGCAAAGAGCTGTTCAAGAAGGAAGACACATCACCTTACGATATCAGCCGGGGCGGCCTCAGCTTTCTCACTTCGTGCTATGAGGTATTTAGCGATCGCAACCCCGTTCTCATGACTATGCTGAACGAGCATTTTCGCTGCCACCCAGCCATTATCGGGTTTTGCAATCAAGAAGTGTACGGTGGCGAATTGGTCATCAAGTCGCACCCGAAAAACCTGGCGACGCCCTGTCCTATCCGCATCTGCTGGTATGAGGGGGACTACCGCGAAGGGGTTTGGCCTCCCAAAGCCCCACCGGAAGAAAACCCGAATCAGAAGCAGCGATCCACCTATGTGAACCGCAAACAACTGCTCATCTTGGAAGCAAGAAGAGGCTGCCCATCTTCGAGAGCTTGCGCGTGCCGGAAAGTCAATCTGTATACTCTCGCCTTTCCGTGGGCAGATATACGCGCTGATGAATTCTGTGAAATGGGTGTTGGCTGGTATCGTTCAAGACGCTGATATCGCCCTTGAAACCAGTTACGAGGAGGAGAGCGACTCGCCGGGGGCGTACGATCCCATTTACACGCTGACTATCCATAGATCCCAAGGCCGGGAGTTTGATTCCGTGTACCTGCTTCCCGTCGAGGATGGTAACTGGGAGTGGCCTTGGTCGCAAGGACGCCGACTTGTTAACGTCGCAGCCTCGAGGGCGAAAGAGGAACTCGTCGTCATTCTCTCGACAAAGCTGATGGAGGACGACACGCAGTGTTGGCTTGCTGGGAGGAATGCGAACGTCACCAAGCCGGCGAGAGCAGCTGACGACAAGAACAACCAGGAAATGTACGTTCGCCGCCTTGTCGAATACGTCCGGCGTCTTGCTCCGGAGAAAGAGGGGCAGGCTGGGTGCGACGCCTACTATGGTTTTCACAAGTCGGTGATCACTTCGGTGTTCGACGAGGTGCCCTTCAAGCAGGAGCGAAAGAAGAACAAAGAGTGGGCTCCGGAATTGTGCATCAAGGAATCTCTGCAGGATTTGAGGGTAAAGGGAGTATCAGTCGCGCAAAATGTCAAACTCGATCAACTTAGCCTGTCTGATGGCACGTTGGTCAGCGAGGCATGTGCCGGTCGTTATGTCAAACCCGATAAGGCTCACTACGATTTTGTTCTGTACGAATCCCACTCAAAGCGCGTTCTAATGGCCATTGAGGTTGACGGCACGCAGCATCGCTTCAAGCGAAAGAGCGGTCGTCCCGATGACTCGCAGCGCGAGCTGGATGAGACGAAGAACGCTGTGGCCAAAGAGGTGTGTGGCGCAGACCTCTGCTGGTTGGGCAAAATTCGCATCGGGTCTCTCGCGGCGGAAACGGGAAGCGCGGAAGCCATTGAGGAAGACTTGGCGTCGGAAGGCGCACCGAGAACCGCTTGGCCCAGCTGGAAATGCTTTCCCAGCAAAGTCAGCATCGATGCAAGTTTCGTGTTCCTGCGTATTCCGTCCGACGGCAGCACGTTTTGGGAAACCGAGGCGCTTCGCGAGAAGGCTTTGGATCTGGGCGCCAATGAGGTTATCGCCAACGATTATCTTCCGCCGACCATCGAAGAATATCTCGAAAAGCAGCGGTGGCTTAACGCTCGGAGCACCGCCAAAAGTTTCCTTCGTTATCTCGGTGATGAGGAGGGATATGCGGTAACGCCGCATGCGCAGCAGCCAGGACGCAAGGAGCAAAATGCGTGTAGCACCAAAACCGAGAACCTGCCCATCACCAAATGCCTTGAAGAATGGCGTCGGGATCCCGCATTGGCCGAGTTATTGGGCGGCATGAGCGCCGCGGATATGAATCGATGCCTTGTGAAAGCCGGGTATCAAGTGATCGAGGACGGCGATTATCGCAAAAGAAAGCCGTCAGAACAGGGCAGGCGCATTGGCATTTCCGAGTTCTCCTCCTCTGACGCCAAGGGGCCTTATACCTCTCCGTGTTATTCGGCCGAAGCCCGTGCGTATCTGGCCGAGCATATGCGGGAACTGGTTGAAGCATGATTACGCCGATGCGGTGTTCTCTGTGATACGCTGAGAACCGGGATCGTATAGGAAATATCTTGCGCGCTGCCGCCGGGCGGTGCGGATGAAAGGCGATGAGTTGTAGTGAGAATCCAGAGCGTGCGCGCTATCCCCGTCGACCTGCCCCTGCCCCATCCGATGGAGTGGGCCACCGGGTGCATGGCCAGCCAGGCGCATGTGCTGGTGCGCATCATGACGGACGAGGGCGTGGAGGGCATCGCGGAGGCCATTCCGCGCGAGAACATCTACGGCGAGACGCAGGTGGGCATGGTGCACGTGATCAACAACCTGCTGGCGCCGCTGGTTGCGGGCCTCGACCCGTTCGATGTGGAGAAGGTGCACGAGGCCATGGCCTTCATCAAGGGGAACCTGGCCGCCAAGGGCGGTATCGACGTGGCGCTGTGGGACATCATGGGCAAGGCGTGCGGACTGCCCTGCCACAAGCTGCTGGGAGGCTACCGCGACAGCATCGAGCCGAGCCGGATACTCTGGCTCACGAGCGACGAGGTCATGGTGGACCAGGCGCGCGAGCTGAACGCCAAGGGCTACCGGGCTTTCAAGGTGAAGGGCGGGCTGGACCCCGATGCCGACATCCGCCGCGTGCATGCGCTGCGCCGCGCGGTCACGTCCGACACGAGGCTCTACATCGACGGCAACCAGAGCTACACGTACTTCGGCGCGAAGAAGGTGCATGACGCGTTGCGCGGCGAGCTGGACTACTTCGAGGAGCCCATCGCCGCCACGAACGAGAAGGACCGCGTGCGCCTGGCCCACGCCATCGACATCCCCATCGCCGGCGACGAGAGCAACTTCACGCTGCACGACATCGCCCACCAGATAGACATCGACGCGCTGTCCATCATGATGATCAAGATCCCCCGCAGCGGCTTCACCTACGGCCGCAAGATCGCGGCGCTGTGCGAGGCGTACCACCGGCCCATGATGATCGGCAGCCAATCCGAGAGCAGCCTGGGGATGGCCACCCTCGTCCACATAGGCTGCGCGCTGAAAACCATCAGCTACCCCTGCGAATTCATGGACTTCGACGACCCCGCCGCTCCGAGCCTGGTCAACGAGCGCATCCGCATGGAGAACGGCCGCGTCTACCCGCCCGAGGGCCCCGGCCTGGGCCTCACGCTCGACGAGGACGCGGTGGAGCGCTACACGGTGCGGGGGTAAGGGCGGCCGCGCGCCCTCGTTGCAGCCGCATCGTCAGGGCAGCTCCTCGGTCCTCACCTTGACCATCGTGGACAGGGCGTTCCTGATTCGGTCGTGCAGGTCCTCCAGCCCGAATGCCTGGAGGACCGCCTTATCGAACGCTTCCCGGTCGGCTTCGTAAAGCTCTTCCCGGAGGGGCTTCACGGGCCTTCCCTTCAGGGGCTCGAAAGCGTTCAGGATCGCCTGTCTCGACTCGGGGGCAACCAGTGAGGGATCGAGCATCGAGAGGCTGGCCAGGCTCTCCTTCCGGTTGTCCAAGGCGCCGTCCCCCATAGGCCCCCCGGAAGACTCCAGCATCAGAAGGCCCGCGCATGAGTTGAGCAGGGCGTGGGCGAGCGGAAGGTCGGCGTGGTCGGAGAGGGCCCGAAGACAGATGAGCCGCTGGTTCGCGAAGCACACGTCCCCTCCAGCCTGCGCGAAGAAGAGGCGGTCGCCCGGGTTCATCATGGTTGCGAAATGGAAGCTCTTGCCCGCCGGCAAGGAGTACCAATAGGGGGTGTTCGACTTCGCCGATTCCGTCACGCCTGCCTCGTGCCTTCTTATATGCCCGAGGGTCTTGAAATGGCCCTCCCTCGCAAGCTCGTCTTTGGATTTGTCGCAGATGAACACGTACTGGTTCGGCTCGAGGGTGTACGAGTGCGTGCCGCGCAGGTTCTTGATCAGCGGAAAGCAGAAGGGAGGGTCGACGAAGCAGGGATCGTCCGAATAGAAGGCGCTGTCGTACCCCGATTTGACGCCGCGGAAAACCTCGAACAAAGAGCTGATGGGGACGAGCTTCCCGGCCAGCGGGGACAGGGACGATGCCCCGAAGCAGAGCGCGTACAGCGTAATCCCCCATGCGTGGAAACGCCGGATGTCCTCGAGGGAGTAGCGATGCTGCGATACGAGGGCGCTGCGGTCGCTTCCCGCAAGGATGCTCTCCACGATCGCGGATCGTTTCGCCGGGTCGTCGAGGTCGCCGATGCTCGCGTGGACAACTCCCATGCGCACGTCGCTGGGGGTATCGCCCGGCTTCTTCTTCCTAAGCACCAGCAGCGCGTTCATGACTTTCGTCTTGTGGAACCAGCGCGCCTGCCCGTTCACGAATACCCCTTCGATCTGGTACTTCAGTGCAAGCATCTCGAAGAAGCTGACCCCCGCTTGCGAGAAGAGCCACGTGTTCGAGGTAAGCAGGCAGGCCACGCCTCCGTCGTTGAGCAGGCGCTCAAGGTAGAGGCAGAAATAGCAGTACAGGTCGTTGCGGTCGTGGAGCTTGATGCCTGCAGCCCGCGCTTCCTGCTTGAGCTCGTCTTTGATCTGGGAGTACCGGCCTATCTCCTTGGTGTTGAAGTCGACGTAGGGGAGGTTGCTCGCGATGGTGTCGAAGCGGGGCACGGCTTTGCCGACCTCTTCGCCCGTGGAGGGGTCGATGAACTCGACCATGGTCCCCGGCTCGACCTCGAACGCGTTTTTCTGGAAGACCAGCAGAAGGGAGTCGATATGCTCGCGCGGGGAAAGGGCGAGCGTGGCCACCTGCAGGGGAAAGTCATGGATGTCCGACAGCCAGGTTGTGCGGTACGCCCGGTCGGCAGCATCGTCCATTACCGGCTCGGTCAGCTTCACCTTCCTCTCCCAGAGGGCCTTGCCTATCGTTCCCGTTCCGCAGCAGCAGTCCCATGCGTGGCCGGTGGCGTTTCTCACGCCAAGCTCGGCCATGAGCCTGGCGAGGGGCTCGGGGGTGGGGTACTGGCCGGAGACCTGCCGCTTGGCCGAGGAGATGCTCTCTTCGAGCAGCCGGTGTCGATAACGGCTGTCAAGCTGGTCGAGGTCGCACATCTGGAGAAGGCCGTTGAACTGCACGAGGTCGGACAGCGTGGCTTCGGGCAGCGAGTCGAAGTACGGGGGGCTGTTGAAGAGGTGGTAGAACCCGCAGCGGCTTGCAATGAGGGCGAAGCACCGCGCGGCATCTTCAACCGTGCATCCCTCTGCGATGCCCTCGACCTCGCGTGCGTCCTGGTAGTAGACCTTGATGAGGTTTGCGAAGAGGAATTTGTTCAGCCAGCCGATCAGGAGCATTTTCGCATAGGCGCAATAGGCGTCGCTCTCGTCGAGGGTGTACTCCTTCGCCACGGTGCGCCACCAGGATCTGATATTGATGTCCACCAGGGCATCGACCGCGGTCCTTCCCTTGAGGGCGGTGGACACGGACGCCTTGTTGTCGTTGATGATCTTGGGCATGACGGAGTCGGTGATGACCTCGCCCAGTTCCCGCTGCTTGATTCTTCCCGACGCGATGAAGAGCTCTATCGTGTCGACGAGGGAGTGGAGGAACGCCATCCATTCGCCCTGGAACGCGTTGATCGACGCCCTGTCGGTTATGCGCTCCGAGATGGTCCATGATTCGAGGATCTCGAAGGAGCCCTCTTTCGTCCTCACGTGAAGCTCGGCATGCTGGAAGTTCCACAGGATGCATGAATTGCATCCCAGCAGCTCTGCCTTGCGGCGGGCGTCGGACACGAACGCCTCGTCGTCTATCTTGACGTCGGGGCACTTTATCTCCCAGCCCTGGAGGATGGTCGAACGCTGCCGATCGGAGAAGAGCAGGACGTCGGGGAACTTGACGCGGCCGCGCTCGTTGATGGTCGACTCCCCGCCGGCCCGCTTGATGTGCATGTCCTTGCCGTGGAGGTAGTCGTTGATGGCGCTGATGAGCTCGATGGCGTATGACCGTTCGTTGTCATGGACGCGTTGGGCGCTCATAGGCTCGAACTCTCCTCGTTGCTCACGACGATGCCGGGTAGGCGATCGCGTTTTCCTCGTCCATGCGGGACCGTGCTTCTTCGAGGCGCCGACGGCAGACTTCGATATAGTCGATGGGCTCGTTTTTGAAGCGGGCGACGCCCTCGTTCTTCTCTATACCAATATAGCGGCGCCCCTCAAGGCAGGCGGCAACGCAGAAAGAGCCGCTTCCGCAGGCGTTGTCCAGCACGACGTCCCCCGGGTCGGTGTAGGTGCGAATGAGGTACCTCCCCAGCTCCACCGGCTTCTGCGTGGGGTGGTACACGGGGCCTTCCGATTCGGCGGTCTTGAAGTAGACGATGTCCGTGGGGTATCGGCTGCCGTCGCTCTGCACATGCTTGGGGTCGAAGTCGCCGTAGCTCCCGGTCAGCTGGTTCTTGCGCACCCCCTTGTCGTAAGACTCGCCTTGGGACATCTGGGGATGGTAGGTCGGCTGCGATCGGTAGAAGATGCAGATGTCCTCGTACTTCCGAAGGGGCTGCTTCTTCGCGTTGAGGAAGTTGGTCGCCTTCGACTTGATCCAAACCAGCTTGTACTTGTACAGGTCGGCCGCGTGGAGCATGAGCTTGGCGGTGAACAGGCCACTGCTCGTCAGGGCTATCACGCCTCGCGGCTTTATCACCCTGCGGTACTCGGTGAACAGGATATCGAGGTTGATGATGGAGTCCCATTTGTTCTGGGTGGTTCCGTAGGGCAGATCGCAGAGCACCATGTCTATCGATTCGTCGGGGATGGCCTTCATCTTCTCAAGGCAGTCGCCTTCGATGATGGTGTTGAGAAGCGGCTCAATTGAGCGCGTGTCTTCTGCTTGAACGATCCGCATGCAGTCCTCCATTCGTAGACTCCCGATTATATCCTCCTCGGTCGGTTTTGTGCCCTGCATCGGAGGGAAACATCAGAGGTGCAAGCCCTTGCCGCTGCCGGGTGCTGCGGCTCCGCAGCGGCCCTTCCGCCGCTCCGCCCGTTCGCCCTGCCGCGTACCGCTGTTTTGCTCGCCGCCTCGTCGCGTCCTGCCGCTCCGTCCTTGCGCCCTCGCTGGTTGGAAAGCGTGGGCGGATGCGAGGGAGCGGGAGTATAATGCTGCGGATCGATCGAGAGCAAGGAGCGTGTTTTGAGCGAGCAGGCGGCAAAGGCGAAGGCGAACGCGGGCGAGGGCGCGAACGGGGAAGGGCAGCACACCGACCGCACGGGGTTCCTCCAGGGGCTCGGGTGCTACCTCCTGTGGGGCGTCATGCCCGTGTACTGGAAGCTGCTGTCGGCGGTTCCCGCGTTCGAGGTGCTGGCATGGCGCATGGTGTGGTCGTGCGCGGCGGTGGTGGCGCTGTGCGTGCTGGTCCAGCGGACGCGCTTCCTCTACCTGTTCCGCGACCCGCGTGCGGTGCGCACGTTTCTGGCCTCGGGGCTCATCGTCTCGTGCAACTGGGGCGTGTACATCTGGGCCGCCAACAGCGGGCACCTGCTGCAGACGAGCATCGGGTACTACCTGTGCCCGCTGTTCACCATCGTGCTGGGGATGGCGTTCTTCAAGGAGCGGCTCACGCCCATGCAGACGGTGGCCACGGTGCTGGCGGCGCTCGGCGTGGGGTACTTCATCGTGGCGAACGGTGGCGACATCTGGATCGCGTTCGCGCTGGCGCTCACGTTCAGCGTGTACGGCGCGGTGAAGAAGAAGGGCGGGTACCCGGCGCTGCCCGGCATGGCGTTCGAGTCGCTGCTCACGGGGCTTATCGGCGCCGTCGCCCTGATCGTGGGGGCGGCCGCTCCGTGGATCTGGCGGCTCGTGCCCGCCACGCCCGACCCGATGGCCGTCACCGGCCCGGCAGTCGACATGGCGCTGCTCGCCGGCTGCGGCGTGCTCACGGCCATCCCGCTGCTGCTGTTCTCGGCGGCGGCCAACCGCATCTCGCTCACGGTGATCGGCTTCATCCAGTACGTCAGCCCCACCATCGCGCTCGTGCTGGCGGTGGCCTTCTTCGGCGAGCAGTTCACCATGGCGCACGGCATCTGCTTCGCCCTCATCTGGCTGGGCATCGCCGCCATCGGCGCTGAGGCCGCATGGATGGGCAGGCGGAAGCGGGCGGCAGAGGTCGCGCCGCCCGTGCCCGCAGCCGCTGCGCCCTCGCCGAACCCGTCGTCCGCAGCCATGCTGACCGACGCGCCCCCTGCTGAGCGCTAGCCGGCTTGTCGGGGGTCGCACCTCCCTTAGGCGTCTTTCTCGAAGACCAGGTCGATTTTGCGTATGCGGGCGTTGCCGTCGATTTCGGTGATTATGGAGTCGACGTAGCGGTAGCCGCGCGCCGCGTAGTCGTCGATGATCTCGCGGTGTTCCGAGGTGCCGAATCCAACTACGAATACTTCACGCTTCTTGTAGTCGACGCTCACGTACTCGTACCCCCTCATGGCGCACCCCTTTCGGCCGACTCGCCTCAGGGCATATCTTAGAGCTTGCTGCACGAAGCCGCAAGGACGCGCAAAAGACGGGCAACGCAGCTGCTCCGCCGACCTGTTTGCTGTACAATTGCAACGTTTTGCCAATGGGCAATATCGTACAAGACAAGCGCGGGGGAGTGTGGCATGGCGGAGGCCAAGAGGGAACGGTTCGGATCGCGGTTGGGGTTCATCCTCATCAGCGCGGGGTGCGCCATCGGCCTGGGCAACGTGTGGCGCTTCCCCTACATCACGGGCGAGTACGGCGGCGCGGCGTTCGTGCTCATGTACCTGGTGTTCCTCGTCATCCTGGGCCTGCCCGTCATGGTGATGGAGTTCGCCGTGGGCCGCGCCAGCCAGAAGAGCGCGGCCGCGGCGTTCGACACGCTGCAGCCGTCGCGCAAGTGGCATTGGTTCTCGTGGTGGGGCTACATCGGGTGCATGGTGCTCATGATGTTCTACACCACGGTGGGCGGCTGGATGCTGTCTTTCGTGGTGAAGATGGCCACCGGCGCGTTCAACGGCCTGGACAGCGCGGGCGTCGGCGAGGTGTTCAACGCGATGCTGGCTAACCCCACCGAGCTCGTGGGCTGGATGCTCGTGGTCATCGTGCTGGGCTTCCTCGTATGCAGCCTGGGGCTGCAGAAGGGCGTCGAGCGCGTCACGAAGGTGATGATGGTGTGCCTCCTGGGCATCATGGTGGTGCTCGTGGCGCGCGCCGTCACGCTGCCGGGCGGCCTCGCGGGCCTCGAGTTCTACCTCGTCCCCGACTTCGGGCGCCTGTTCGCAGGCGCGACGCCGGCTGAGCAGTGGGCCACGTTCGGCGACGCCGTGTTCGCGGCCATGGGCCAGGCGTTCTTCACGCTGTCGCTCGGCATCTCGGCCATGGAGATATTCGGCAGCTACATCGGCAAGGAACGCTCGCTCACCGGCGAGGCGCTGCGCATCTGCGGGCTGGACACGGCTGTGGCGCTCATGGCCGGCCTCATCATCTTCCCGGCGTGCTTCGCGTTCGCGGTGGAGCCGGGCAGCGGCCCCGGCCTCGTGTTCGTCACGCTGCCGAGCGTGTTCGGCCAGATGCCGATGGGGCAGCTGTGGGGCGCGCTGTTCTTCGTGTTCATGAGCTTCGCGGCGCTGTCCACCATCATCGCGGTGTTCGAGAACCTCATCAGCTGGTCCATGGACAAGTGGGGCTGGTCGCGCCACACGGCGGTGGCGCGCACGGCCGTTATCGTGTGCGTGCTCAGCCTGCCGTGCGCGCTCGGGTTCAACGTGCTGGCGGGCGTGCAGATCCCGGCCATCGGCGACATCCAGTCCATCGAGGACTTCATCGTGTCGAACAACCTGCTGCCGCTGGGCAGCCTGTTCTACGTGCTGTTCTGCGTGTCGCGTGGCGGCTGGGGCTGGGACAACTTCCTGGCCGAGGCCGACACCGGCAAGGGCATCCGCTTCCCGCGCTGGTCGAAGCTCTGGCTGAAGTTCGGCATCCCTGCGCTGATCCTGGTGATCTTCGTGATGGGCTACGTGCCGAAGTTCGCCGTGTGGCTGGGGATGGCGTAGAATAGCGAGGGCTGCGCGCGGCTTCGGCATTGGGCGCGGGTTCGGTTGCGGGCACGCCCCGGTTGTGGCCGGGCAGCGCGGCAGCCGGGTATCTCGGCGATAGGGCGACGAAGGGCAAGGCGATGGCGGCGAAGCGGCTGTTCTCCATTCTGGGCGATTCCATCAGCACGTTCGAAGGCTGCAACCCGGCGGGTTTCCGCGTGTTCTACGAGGAGGAGCGTCGGGAGGTCACGGGCGTGCGCGAGGCGCGCGACACGTGGTGGGCGCAGGTGGTCGACGCGCTGGACGGCGAGCTTCTGGCGAACGGGTCGTTCTCGGGCAGCATGGTGGAGGGCGCGGGCTTCCCGGCCGGCGACAGCGCGGAGCGCGTCGCGGCCCTTGCGCGCGACGGGCAGGCTCCCGACGTGGTCCTCGTGTTCATGGGTATCAACGACTACGGCTGGGGCGGCGCCGACGCGCAGGCAGCCGGGCGGGGCAACGCCCTGCCGACCTGCCTGGACGTTGACGCGCTCGGCGAGCAGCGCGAGCCCGGCCTGGCTGCCTCCGACGCGGCCGAGCGGTTCGGGGCTGCGTACGGGTCGATGCTCGCGCGCCTGCGCGCGGCCTACCCGCACGCCGAGGTGTGGTGCTGCACGCTCTGCCCCGGTCGCGTGGTCGGCCGCGACGGCTCCACGTTCGCCTACCGCCTGCGCGGCGCGGCCTTCGACGCCTACAACGAAGCCATCCGCGCCGCGGCCCGCGCGCACGGCTGTCGCGTGGCCGACGTGCGGGCGCTCGGCCGCGACTACGAGGGCCTTGAGGGCACGCACCCCACGGCACGCGGCATGCGCCAGTTCGCCGCCCTCGTGCTGCACGCGATGGCGGCCGAGTGCGGCGAGCCGCTGCCCGCCGACGATCCCGCGCTTCTCGACGCCCCGCCCTCGGCCGAGCGCTGCGCCGAGCCATCCTGCATCGGCTGCCCCCATGCCGCCTCCACCGGCGGGAAGTGGCTGCTGGTGTGCAACCGCCCGTAGGCTGGTCGCCCGGCGCTTGCCCTACGGGGCGCGCAGCGGGGCAGGCGGCACGCTGCTGGCGGCAGCCCCCGCCTGCGCTTAGGCGTTGTTTGGAATTGCCGCGTGTCCTCCTTGACATCGCCCCGCGTCGTACTAAAATCTCGTTTTAGCACTCGAAGGCTTGGACTGCTAGCACACGGGGCAGTCCGACCGCTTGACGAAGGAACGTACCCGAAAGGAAGCGACGCCGCCATGCGCAAGTTCAAAACAGAGAGCAAGAAGCTGCTCGACCTCATGATCAACTCCATCTACACGAACCGCGAGATCTTCCTGCGCGAGCTCATCTCGAACGCGTCGGACGCGGTGGACAAGCTCTACTTCAAGAGCCTCACCGACAAGTCCATCGAACTCTCCAAGGACGAGCTCGCCATCCAGGTGAGCTTCGACAAGGACGCCCGCACCGTCACCGTGAGCGACAGCGGTATCGGCATGACGAAGGACGAGCTCGACCGCAACCTGGGCACCATCGCGCACTCGGACTCCATGGCGTTCAAGATGGAGAACGACGAGGTGCAGGGCGACGACGTGGACATCATCGGCCAATTCGGCGTGGGCTTCTACTCCTCGTTCATGGTGGGCAAGAGCGTGCGCGTGGTGTCGAAGGCCTACGGCAGCGACGAGGCTTGGGCCTGGGAGAGCGACGGCGTGGAGGGCTACACCATCGAGCCGGCCGAGCGCGCCGAGCACGGCACCGACGTCATCATCACGCTCAAGGACAACACCGACGAGGACTCCTACGACGGCTACCTGTCCGAGTACGGCCTTAAAGACCTGGTCAAGCGCTACAGCAACTACGTGCGCTACCCCATCCGCATGGAGGTGACGAAGTCGCGCGAGCTGCCGAAGCCCGAGGATGCCGGCGACGACTACGTGCCGCAGTTCGAGAACTACCAGGAGCTCGACACGGTGAACTCCATGATCCCCATCTGGAAGCGCCGCAAGTCCGAGGTCGACCAGGAGGAGTACAACGAGTTCTACAAGACCGACTTCCACGATTTCGCCGACCCGGCCCGCACCATCTCCGTGCACGCCGAGGGCGCGCTGTCCTACGATGCGCTGCTGTTCGTGCCGAGCCGCGCGCCGTTCGACCTGTACAGCCGCGACTACCAGAAGGGCCTCGCGCTCTACAGCTCCAACGTGCTTATCATGGAGAAGTGCGAGGAGCTGTTGCCCGACTACTACAACTTCGTGCACGGCGTGGTGGACAGCCAGGACCTGCAGCTGAACATCAGCCGCGAGACGCTGCAGCACAACAGCCAGCTGCGCGCCATCGCCAAGAAGATCGAGAAGAAGATCACGTCCGACCTCGAGGACATGCGCGACAACGACCGCGAGGGCTACGAGGCGTTCTTCGAGAACTTCGGCCGCGGCCTGAAGTACGGCATCTACGCCAGCTACGGCTCGCAGAAGGACACGCTGGCCGACCTGTTGCTGTACTACTCCGCGAAACAGGACAAGCTGATCACGCTGGCCGAGTACTTCGAGGCCATGCCCGAGGACCAGCCGGCCATCTACTACGCCGCCGGCGATTCGGTGGAGCGCCTGAACAAGATGCCCATCGTGAAGACGGTGCTCGGCAAGGGCTACGACGTGCTGCTGTGCACGCAGGACGTGGACGAGTTCTGCTTCACCGCCATGCGCGACTACGGTGCGAACGAGGACGGCGAGGGCGCGAAGGAGCTCAAGAACGTGGCGTCCGGCGACCTCGACTTCGCCACCGAGGACGAGAAGAAGGAGGCCGAAGAGGCCACGAAGGAGAACGAGGACCTGTTCAAGGCGCTGAAGGACGCGCTCGGCAACGAGGTGACGAAGGTGGCCGTGTCCGCGCGCCTCACCGACGCGCCTGCGTGCGTGACCACCGAGGGCCCCGTGTCGCTTGAGATGGAGCGCGTGCTGTCGAAGGGCCCCGAGGGCCCCGACGGCGTGAAGTCGCAGCGCGTGCTGGAGCTGAACGCCAAGCACCCGGTGTTCGACACGCTGAAGGCCGCCCACGAGGCCGGCGACAACGACAAGATCCGCCTGTACGCCGACCTGCTGTACAACCAGGCGCTGCTGGTGGAGGGCATGCCCATCGACGATCCGGTCGCCTTCGCCCAGAACGTCGCGAAGCTGATGTAGTCGGGTTCCGGCGGCCTGCCGGCCGCCGGAACGACTCGACGCTGCGAAGCCCCCTGGCACCCGATCTTGCCGCGATCCCGGAGGTTCGCGTACCGCAGTACGCTTCACCTCCACGATCCCGCCAATCTCGGGCACCAGGGGGCTCCTCGCTGACTTACTACGCCAACCTGCGCGGCCGTTATGCGCCCTCCGGGCGCATGGGCGGATCGCTTCGCTCCCGCCCGTTCCACCGGGGCGGTTGTTCTCGCGCTGGCGCGCGAGGGGTGCGGCTCCTGCGGAGCGCACCCGGTTTCGCGCTTCGCGCGAACGGCTATTCTAGCTGACCGTTTGACGCGTAACCCGGCGGCCTTCGCGCGCAGCGGCCCTGGGGCATCCACTCGACACACGGGGCTTGCAGCGCCGTGGACAAATAGGGGTGGTAATCTTTATTCTGGATAAAAGATGATTAGAATGCCGAGCTTACTACCAGGCGCTTCGCAAACGCCGCATTCCCGATCCCTTGATTCCCGTCAGAAATCTACAGACTAACGACCCTTTTTGTCCATTACTCTTTAAGTCATATATGCAAGCGTCCCAAGGGAGCGGGAAAGCTTTCCGCGCGCAGCACGATCCGTGAGCATCGGCTGTGTGTCGATGGGGGAGACAGAACGAATGCCCTGACCCCACGTCGGGAATTTTTGTGCCGGGCAGCCTGCTTTCCGCACACGAAGCACCTCAGGCGCCGGGCTATGCGTCAAAGGGGGAGACAGAACGGATGTTTCACGTGAAACATCCGAGAGCGGCCGCGCCTTGCCCTCCCTTCGTTATCGGCTCGCCTCCCGTTCGCATCCGTGCTGCGCGCTACCGTGCGGAAAGCGCTATCATCGGCGCATGACGAAGCCGAGCGCAAGGAGGCATCCATGGCAGATGCGATTTTCAAACGGGCGAGCGTGCGGAGGTTCACGGACGACCCGATGACCGACGACGAGGTGCGCGCCGTGCTGCGCGCGGGCATGGCGGCGCCCTCGGGCGGCAACCAGCAGCCGTGGGAGTTCTACGTGGCGCGCGACCGGGCCACGTTGCAGCTGCTGTCCGAGGCCAGCCCCTACGCGAAACCGGCCGCCGGCGCCGCCTGCGCCATCGTGCCGTGCATGCGCACGGAGGGCCTGCGCTTTCCCGAGATCGCCGTGCAGGACATGAGCGCCTGCGTGGAGAACATCCTATTGGAGGCCGTCGACCTGGGCTTCGGCGCCGTGTGGATGGGCATCGCGCCCGAGCCCGAGCGCATGGCAGCCGTGTCCGAGATCGTGGGCGCGCCGGCGGGGCTGGAGCCGTTCGCCATCGTCGCGCTGGGCTACCCGGAGTCCGAGCCCCACGCCAAGGGCAAGGACCGCTATGCCGAGGACCGTGTGCACTGGCTGAGCTAGCCCGAGCACGGGGCCATAGGTTGGGCGGCCATGCGGGAAGACGGCGCTGGCCGTTGGACGGTGGACGACGGTTTCCCGCATGCCGAAATCCGCTATCCCGCCCGCACGGCCCCCTGGTCGCAGCGGTTGCCCCAGGAGTCGATGAGCTGATCGTCGCGGTAGACGCAGATGATCTCGCAGTGGTTCGCGCACTTGGCGCATTCGATCTCGCGCGTCTTGAACGCGAAGTCGCCCACAGCATCGAAGTCGAATGCCTCGCCGCCGGCGCTGCGCGAGGCCGCACCCGCGATCCCGTCCCTGCCCATCCCCGCCGCATCCGCCCCTGCCGCCGCGACCGCCTCGGCGGCCAGCAGCGCGACGCCGAACGCGCCCATCAGGTGGCCGTCGGGGTCCACGAGCACGTCTATCCCCAGCATGTCCTCGAACGCGCGCACCACGCCCGCGTTCTTGCTCACGCCGCCCTGGAACACCACGGGTGCGACGATCTTCTTTCCCTTGCCCACGTTGTTCAGGTAGTTCGACGCCACCGCGCGGCAGAGCCCCGCGATGATGTCCTCGCGCGCGTAGCCCACCTGTATCTTGTGCACCAGGTCGCTCTCGGCGAACACGGTGCAGCGCGCCGCGATGTTGGCCGGCCGCTTGGACGCGAGCGCGATGGCGCCGAATTCCTCCACCTCCACGCCGAGCCGCGCCGCCTGGCTCGACAGGAACGCGCCCGTGCCAGCCGCGCATAGCGTGTTCATGGCGTAGTCCACGGCTATGCCGCCCTCCACGCAGATGATCTTCGAGTCCTGCCCGCCTATCTCCAAGATGGTGCGCACGTCCGGGTGCAGGTAGGTGGTGCCCACGGCGTGCGCGGTGATCTCGTTCTTCACCACGGCCGCGCCCAGCATGGCCCCCACGAGCCGCCGCGCGCTGCCGGTGGTGCCCACGGCGCGCACGCGCACCGCGTCGCGGTCGATCTGCGCGCCCAGGTCGGCCACCACCCGCCGCGCCGCGTCCGTCGGGTTGCCCTCCGTCCACAGGTACGACCGCGCCACAATGGCGCGGTCGGCGTCCACGATGACGCCCTTCGTGGAGATAGACCCGATATCTATCCCGAGGTAGGCGTTTGCCGGCGCGTCCGTCATATCGTCTTCTCCTTCTTCATGGCCAGCATGTCGTAGAACGCCTCGAGCCGGGTGTCGAGCCCGGTGTCACTGGTCTGCGAGTCGTAGCTCAGGTACAGGATGGGCAGGCCCGTGTCGCGGCTGACCTGCTGCAGCACGGGGATGCAGTCCACCTCCGGCGTGCAGCCCGCCGACTTCAGGTGCACCACGCCGTCGAAGCCCTCCTGCGCGTACCTCAGCGCGGCGGCGATGGTCATGCTGGACGTGGGCCCCATGTCGTAGCGCACGTAGTCGGAGATGCCCGCGCGCAGGTTCCGTTCGTTGTAGCGCAGGTTGCGGTTCGTCATGTTCAGCTGCCGGTGCACCTCCACGCCCAGGTCGAGCAGCTTGCGCTCCAGCCCCAGGTTGGAATGCGGGTCGGCCGCGGTGAAGTACTCGCCAACCACGCCCACGCGCACGGGGCGCGCCGGGCGGCGCACCGGCAGCGCGCGCAGCGACTCCAGCCCGCGGCGCTGCGCCTCGGCGATGTCGCGCTCGTTTGCCGCGGCGCGCATCTCGGCATGGTAGGCGGCCAGCGCCCGGTCGAACGACCCGCGCTCGGCCTCGAACCCGGCATGCGTCAGGTAGAAGTCCTGCGCCTCGTCAAGGCACTCGATCATCTTGAACGCCGTCAGCATGCCGCGCACGCCGTGCGGCACGGACAGGTTCGGGTTCACCTTCTTCTTGCACACCTCGATGTAGTCCGTGAGCGGCTTGCCCGTGACGGTGGCGAAGTTCAGCATCTCGAACTCGTAGCCCATGTCGCGCAGGATGGACTCCTGCAGCTCGCCGTAGTAGCCCAGCCGGCAGGGGCCGGCGAACTGCACGAGCACGTCGGCTCCCAGCTCCAGCGCCTCGAGGTAGTCGCCCAAGATGTGCTTGAACGGGGCGCACACCGAGTCGTTCGAGTTGCGGCTGCCCAGCTCCACCGTGCGCTTCGTGGGCTCGGGCAAGGGCAGGTAGTCGGCGTCCAGCACGTGCTCCACGAAGAACTTGAGCACGATGTCGTAGTAGCTGTAGCGCAGGAAGGCCACGCGCGTGCGGGCGTGCCGGTCGCGCTTCGGGCGGCGCCGCGGGCGCGGCAGCACGAGCCGCGGCGGGCGCCTGCGCTCCAGGAACACGGCCGTGCGGGCGCGCAGCGTGTCGTCCGAGCCGTCGGCCGGGCCCGCCTCCAGCGGGCCTCCGCCTGTCCCGCTCCCGCCTACGGCGCTTCCCTCGAGGTCAGCCATGCACGTAGCCCCCCTTCTTCTGGTAGCGCAGGATGTCCACGAAGCTCTCGATGCGGGTTTCCAGCCCGGCCGTGCCGCTCTGCGCGTCGATGGTGAGGTTCAAGATGGGCTTGCCCTGGATGCAGCGCATGATGGCGTCGTCGGTCATGGAATCGGGCCCGCAGGGGAACGCGCTCACCAGCACGATGTCGTCGATGCGCTCGTGCAGCAGCAGGATAGCCCCGATGAGCTCGCGATTCACCACCCAGGGCATGGTGGCCGAGAAGTCGAAGCTGGCCTTGAGCGCGCGCTCGTGGTCCGCTTCGTCCGCGTAGAGCACCGTGGCGCCCAGGCGCTCGAGCGGGTCGACCACGCTGCCGCCCAGGTAGGGGTCGTGCGCCAGGTAGGGGTGCGCCACCAGCAGGATGGCCAGCGGCCGCCCCGCGCCCTGCGTGGCCGCAAGCGAGGCCAGCAGCCTCTCCTGCGCCCCCGCCGCCGCGCGGTCGGCGCGCTCCTGGGCGTGCAGGGCCGACCTCCAGGCGCGCTTCGCCTCATGAGGGCTGGCACCGAAGCACCCGCCCAGCTCGAGGAATGCGTCGCGCAGCGACGAGCGTCCCTCCACGGCGTCTGCCAGGCATGAGGCCACGCGCACGCCGCGGTCGCGGAAGGTGTTCGCCACCAGGTCGGGCAGCGCCTGGAACTTCGTGCAGAACCCTTTGCGCCGCCCCAGGTTGCCCATGCTCGGCACGAAGAGCGCGTCGCAGGAATCCAGCAGGCTCTCGGCGTGCCCCAGGTAGGTCTTCGACGCCAGGCAGCACTCGTCCACGGACAGCGCCTCGCCCGCCTCCATGAGCGCGCGGTCCGTCGGTCGGCTCAGCACCACCTCGCGCCCCAGCTCGCCGAAGAACGTCTCCCACAGCGTGCCGTAGCGGTAGTACAGCAGCGCACGCGGGATGCCCACGCGCTGCACGTCGGCGCAGTCGCCCTGTTTGAGGATGCCCATGCGGCCCTTTCGCTCGCCCTCGATGATGGCTTCATGGTATCGCTTGGCAGCCGGGGCGCGCGTCGCCCTGCACGTTCGCCACAAACCTTCCAAGCGGCGGGTGCGCTGCGGGCAAGCGGCGGCCATCCTGCGCGTCGGCTCTGCAACCGCAAGGTTTCAAAAGAAGTTGAATGAGCCTCGCTGCATGAAAAAGTGACATTTGTCGCTGTAAAGTTCAAAGGATAGGGAAACGAGGAGCGTTTGGGGGCAAAGTCGTTGAATATCAAGCAGATCCGATACTTTGCCGCGGTCGTCGAGCACGGTAGCCTGTCCGCGGCGGCAAAGGGCCAGTACGTAACCGTGCAGGCCGTGTCGAAGGCCATCGCCGACCTCGAGCGCGAGCTGGGCCAGAGCCTGTTCGTGCGCGAGAGCCGCGGCGTGCATCCCACGCCGTTCGGCAAGGCGTTCTACCAGAAGGCCTTGCCGGTTCTGGATGATTTCGGCGAGCTGGAGGCGTTTGCCAAGCTTTACCATGAGAACGTCCTTCCCGATGCGCTGCGCCTCGCGCTGTGCTCGCCGGCGTTTTACGGCTACGAGCGGGCCTGCGCGAGCATAGCCCAGTTCGCGAACCGGGGCCTCGGCCTCGATTCGACCGTGGTGCTGGAAACCGGTACGCAAGGATTGTCCCTGTTGCGGGCGGGCGAGTACGATGCGCTCATCACCATCGGCACGCTCTCGACTCCCGATACCGACTGCGTGTCGGTTGGGGCGGTCGCCCCCGGGGTGGTCATGTCCAAGACGCATCCCCTGGCCGGTCAGGACGAGGTGAGCTTGGCCGATCTCTCGGGCTACCCCATTGCGGTGTCGCAGGAATTCGACAGCTTCAACGAGTCCATCGTCACGGTGTACCGCAGGCGCAAGGTGGATGCGACGTTCGTGCCGATCGTTCCGGAGAAGTTCGACGAGCATCTCGACGTCCATCGTGGCATGTGCCTCATGGTGCACATCCCGGCGCTGGGCGAGATGTACCCTGGTACGGTCATCAAGCCCCTGGCCTCCGGAGACGCCGTTGCCATTCCCCTCTGCCTGGTGAGCATGAAAGACCGCAAGTCCCCGGCTTATCTTGCCTTCGAACGTTGGATCGCCAGCGAGCTGATCGTCGTCGGAGGGGGAGGCATCCCCCCCCCCGCTTCCCCGATGAGGGAGCGCGCGATACCGTGTTCATATCCCGGTCAAGGTAAATCGTATCGCGACTTGAAAATATATTTGAAGGGCATTCATAACCGGCGGGCGGCAGGGAAGGCCGGGTACAATGGCACGCTGATACGCTCGTTCTCGGTTCGATAGGGTGCGTCGTTGAACATAAAGCAAATCACATACCTGGCCGCGGTCATCGAGCACGGTAGCCTGTCCGCGGCGGCCAAAGACCAGTACGTAACCGTGCAGACGGTGTCGAAGGCCATCGCCGACCTCGAGCGCGAGCTGGGTCGGCGCCTGTTCGTGCGCGAGAGCCGCGGCATGCGCCCCACGCCGTTCTGCCAGGAATTCGGCGAGAAGGCGCTTGGCGTGATCGCCGGGTTCGACAGCTTGGAGGCGTTCGCCCGGTCCTACGGCGAGCGCGGGGGCCTGCCCGATCGGCTTCGGCTTGCGCTGAACACGCCGGCCTTTCCTGGCAACGAGGTGGTGCGCGAGAACACGGCCTCGTTCTCGCGGGCCCGTCTCGGCATCGAGGTGACGTACGAGCTTGCCACGGGAGAGGCCGGATTCGAAGGACTTGCGGACGGCACGTACGATGCCCTCGTCACCGTAGGGGCGTTCCGCCATGGCGATGTGGAGTGCTTCCCCGTGGGCACCGTCCCAGCGGGCGTCATGATGGGGGCGCGGCATCCGCTCGCCCAGAAGGACGTCGTCAGCCTGGAAGACCTCGCACGGTACCCCATGGGCCTTTCAAGCTGGTTCGACGACGCGAACGAAACCATCGTCGAGCACTACCGCCAACAGGGGGCGCATTTGAATTTCGTCGAGCTGGCCCTAGCGGACGTTGTCCGGTTCCTTGGCGAGGGCGGCATCATCTTCACGACGGGCATTCCTGCGCTCGGCCGCGCCGATCCATCCCTGACGGTGCGCGTGCTGGCACCGAAAGATGCCGTGCCCGTGCCCATCTGCCTCGTCTGTCTCAAGGGCCGCGGTGCCATGATGCGGTCCGTGGTGGAGAAGCTGCGCCTGGGAGACGGCGGGCTCCCGTTCCTGAAGTAGCGCGCCGGAAAAAACGGCCCCTTTAGGGAGGAAAGCTCCCCTTCCGTCCCTGTGGAAGGGGAGCTTTCCTGCTTGCTGCCTGCGCCTTTACTTGCGCTTTTTCAACCCCATCCAGATGAGCGCGGCCAGCGCGGCGCCTGCGAGCGGGGCCGCGATGAACACCCACACCTGCGACAGGGCGGTGGCGTCGCCGGAGACGGCCATCATGAGGGCCGGGCCGAAGCTGCGCGCCGGGTTCACGGACGTGCCCGTCAGCGGAATGCCCATGATGTGCACGAACGCCAGCGTGAGGCCGATGATGATGCCGGCGTAGGGTGCCGTGCGCTCGTCGGCCGTCGAGCCCAGCACGCTGAGCACGAAGATGCAGGTGAGGATCACCTCGACGATCAGGGCGCCCACCAGGGATATCCCCACGGCCGATGCGGCCCCGTACCCGTCGCAGCCCAGGCCCGTGGCGGCCACGCCGCCCAGGTCGCACATGCTTATGACGAGCGCGAGCACGGCCGCGGCCACGATGCCGCCGACGAACTGCGCAACCCAGTAGCCCGCGAGGTCCTTGCCCGACAGGCGCTTGTCCAAGAACAGGCCGAACGACACGGCCGGGTTGATGTGGCACCCCGACACGTTGCCGATGACGAACGCCATGGCCACGATGGACAGGCCGAATGCCATGGCAATGCCGAGCGTGCCCAGCGTCGCGCCCGCCACGGCGGCGCTGCCGCAGCCGAACAGCGTGAGCACGAACGTGCCGAACGCCTCTGCGGCGTACTTCTTCATCGATGATGTTTCCATATTGAGGCTCCCCTTGTTTTCGATACGCGAATGCTTGCGCGGGCTCATGTGCTGCGCGGGCCCGCTCCTTCCTTGCCTGCGCGCTCCCGCGATGCGCGGTTGCTCGCGGGAGCGCCGGCTGCCCGCCGCTACTTCGTTTTGCCGATGCGGCAGATCGTGCTGCCGCACACGGGGCACGTGCCCTTCGTGATGGGCTTCCCGTTCTTCGTGGTGCTGGCCACGGGGTCCTTCATGACCTTCTTCTCCTTGCACTTCATGCAGTATGCCTCGACCGCCATGGGTGGTCTCCTCTCCTTGGATAACAGTTGGCGCTGTTATCGTCGTTTGACCGTAACCCCATGTCAATACAGTTAAAATGTAGTTGAAAGGCTTGACAGCGCACGTTGGCCGACCGTTCTTTGACACGCGGGCGCCAGCGGGCGTATGATCGGGGCATGCCGTTCGTCGAAAAACAGTTCAGCCCGAAGGTGGTGCTGGTCGCCATGTTGGTGGGCACCTTCGTGGCCTCGGTCAGCCAGAGCATGCTCACGAGCGCCCTTCCTGCCGTGATGCGCGAGTTCGGCGTAGATGCCACGCTGGGGCAGCTGCTCACCACGTCGTATATGTACACGTTGGGCATCGTGGCCGCGTTCTCGGCGTTCCTCATCACCCGCTGCAACGTGCGTCGGCTGTTTCTGGGCGCCCTCGCCCTGTTCGCGGCAGGTTGCGTGCTGGCGTACTATGCCACGACCTACCCCCTGCTGCTGGCGGCCCGGCTCATGCAGGCGTGCGGCACGGGCGTGCTCATGCCCCTCATCCAGGTGGTGGCGCTGGAGATCTACCCGAAAGACCAGTATGGGCAGGCGCTCGGCCTGGTGGGGCTCGTGTTCGGGTTCGCGCCGGTCGTGGGTCCCACGTTGTCGGGCATCATCACGGATGCGCTCGGCTGGCGCACCATCTTCCTGCTGCTGGGGCTGGTGGCCGTGGCATCGCTTCTGGCCTCGTCGCTCGTGGTGCGCGACGTGGGGAGGCACGAGCGCGTTGCGCTCGACGTGCCGTCCGTGCTGCTGTACACGTTCGGGCTGATCGTGTTCATGGTGGGGGTGACGGGCCTCGAGCAGTTCGGGTTCCTCGACGCGCGCGCCTTCGGCCCCACGCTCGCGGGTCTGGCCTTGGTGGCGGCGTTCGCCGTGCGGCAGGTGCGCCTGCGCAAGCCCTACCTGAAGCTGGCGCTTTTCGGCAACCGCGTGTTCCGCACGGGGGTGCTGCTGCTGGTGGTGGCGCAGATGGCCATGATGGCGTCGGCCCTGCAGGTTCCGCTCTACCTGCAGGAGATCCACGGGTTCACGGCCACGCAGTCGGGGCTCACGCTGCTGCCGGGCGCGCTGTGCATGCCGCTGCTGAACCCGGTGACGGGGCGCCTGTTCGACCGCTTCGGCGGCAAGCTCGTCGGCATCGTGGGCTTCTCGCTGCTCATTGCGGGCACGGCATCGTTCGTGTTCTTCTCGGATTCCACGCCCGTGGCGCTGGTGGCGGCCCTGTACCTGGTGCGCATGGTGGGCGTGGCGTTCATCCTCATGCCCATGACGGCGTACTGCATGACGGATCTGGGAGGGGACGACCTTCCCCAGGGCACCGCCATCGTGAACTCGCTGAGGCAGATCTGCGGGTCGCTGGGTTCGTCGGTCATGGTTGCCGTGGTGGCGCACGCGTCGGCGGGCGCGGCGGTGGTTGCCGGGGCGGGCGTGAGCATGCACGGGTTCAGCGTGTCGTTCGGCCTGCAGGCGGTGCTGCTGGGGGTGTCGCTCGTGGGGACCATCGCGTTCGTGCACGGCAAGCGCCACGGCAAGGCTGCGAAGGGTGCGGCTGCGGCCTGACGGGCAGGGGAATGCCGCGGGCGCGGAGCGGGCCGTCCTACCAGGCCACGGTCACGCCGGCCCAGTCGAGGATGCCCTTGTCCATGTTGTACACGTTGGTGAAGCCGTTGTTGATGAGCTGCGCGCAGGTTTTCCGGGCGCGGTTGCCGGTGCGGCAGTAGGCGAGCACCGGGGCGTCGCGGTCGAGTCCTTCGAGCTCCGGGGGCAGCGGGTCGAAGCTGTCGTAGCGGATGTTCAGCGAATCGCGCAGGTGCCCGTCGCCGTACTCCTGCGGCGAGCGCACGTCCAAGATGGTCACGCCGCCTTGGTCGACCAGGTCCTCGGCGGCCTCGCTCGATATCAGGTGGTAGGCGCCCGAGTCGAGCGCCCGCTGGTCCTCGGCCGTGATGACGACCTTTACCGAGCCTTCCTCGTCTGCCACGGTGCCCTCCTGCCTGCCCCTTCCGGCGCGCGATGCAGGAGGGGGACTAAATGTATTCAATGTAATTACAGTTTATGATGGTAACAGTAGTTCTCTTCGCGGGGCGTGTCAAGCGCCAGTTCCCCCGGCGCGGCGAAAACCGGGGCGGCCGTCCGGGAGGCCGCCCCGGTGCAAGGCGGGAAGCTGTTAACGAACGATGCCGTGCCGTCCACCACCTCCACGTTCGGCAGGTCGGCCAGCTTATGGTAGTTCTTGCCGCGCAGCAGGCCGGTCACGCGGTCCTTCTCGTCGATGGCCGCCGCATAGCGCGCGGCGCGCTCGTCGAACGTGCCGCCCTGCGCCGCCGAGAGCGCCGCGGAGTGCACGAGCGACTTCGTGGGGATGCAGGCCACGTTGATGCAGGTGCCGCCGTACCTCTTCGGCGACTTCTCAACCAGCGCCACCATCTTGCCCGCTGCGGCGAGCGCGCCCGCCAGCGCCTTGCCGCCCTTGCCGAATCCGATGACGGCTGCGTCGACTTTCCTCATGATGCTTCCTTTCAGGGAAGGGGATGGTTCGCTGTTCGTGGTGTTCGTGGTGTTCGTGGTGCTCGTGGGGGCGCGTGGGGCCGGGGGCGTTGGGGAGCGTGCCGACGTGGCGCGACTCGTCGAGGTTGCGTTTGCCCACACAACTACGAGTTCGGTCGTGGCGGCACGCTCCCCAACGCCCCCGACTTGCGGCTCGCGTTTCGTGAGAGAAGGGGCGGGGAGGGAAGGGGTGCGAGCGCGGAGACGGCTAGGCGCCGTCCGGCTCGGAGCCGGCCACGGTGCCGTAGGGCCAATCGACGATGCCGCCCATGTCGTTCACGTCGGTGAAGCCCAGGGCAACCAGCTTGTCGGAGGCCTGCTTGCTGCGCACGCCGGTGCGGCAGTATACGATGAGCTTGTCGTCGGTGCCGGTCAGCTGCGAGGGCCGTGCCGACCCGATGTCCTCGTTCGGGATGTTGAGGGCGCCGGGCACGTGGCCGTCGGCGTACTCCTTGGGCGTGCGAACGTCTACCACGGTGACGCCGCCCTCGTCGATGAGGGCCTTGGCCTCTTCCGCCGTTATCTTATGGTAGGCGCCCGTGTCCCCGCCCGTATTCGCAGCCGGGTCCGCACCGCCCGCCATGCCGCCGTTTTCGCCGGCCGGCGCGCTGCAGGCCGCCAATGCGAGCACCGCCGCCAACGCAAGCGCCCCTGCGGCCATGACGAGCGCCCTGCTCCCTGGCTTGCCCTTCCTCATATCCGCTCCCTCCAACGTTTTACCATTCAGTGTAATCGTTCCAAGTACAGTTACTGACTGTAACAGTAAATCATACAGTTATAAAAGTCAACACAATCAGTAGGATTTATCCAGCGAGCGGCACAAGCGAAAGCAAAGGGGGATTATGCATAAAAGCTGGAGCGGCTCCCAATCCGCAAGGACGGGGAGCCTCCAAAGTAAGACCAAACCGCCGAAGCGATTCGAGAGCCGTGGGGAGTACCACCTCCCTGCGCCTGCCGCCTGCGCCTACCCCGCCACCTTCGCGAACAGGTTGTTCAGCTCCTCCGTGACGGTGGGGTGGGTGAACACGGCGTCGCGGATGTCGGCGGCGGTGCAGCCGTCGTCCAGGAAGCGCTTCGCCAGGTTCACGATCTCGGGCGCGCCCGTGCAGTACAGGTGGATGCCCAGCACGCGTCCCGTGGCGTTGTCCACGACGCCCTTCATGAGCCGCGCCTCCTTGCCCAAGAGCGGCACCTTCGGCATGTCATCGGCCGTCATGACGGCGCAGGCCACGTCGAACCCCTGGTCGCGCGCCTCCTGCTCGGTCAGGCCGACGTGGGCGAGCGGCGGGTCGGCGAAGATGCAGGACGGCACGGCGCCGCGGGTGCCCTTCGTCTTCGTGCCGTCGCCCAGCACGTCGGAGACCACGATGCGGTAGTCGTCGTACGACACGTAGGTGAACTGCTGCAGCTCGGTCACGTCTCCCATGGCCCAGATGTTCGGCGCGGTGGTGCGCAGGTGCTTGTCGGTGACGATGGCGCCGCGCCCGTCCACCTGCACGCCGGCGGCCTCGAGGTTCAGGCCGTCCGTGGCGGGGCGGCGCCCCGTGGCCACGAGCGCGAAATCGCCGGGCAGGCGCATTTCCTTGCCGTCCACGTCGGCTATGACCAGCACCTGCGCCACATCGTCTTCCAGGCTCTTCACCTGCGCGCCCAGCATGAGCTTGATGCCCCGCTGCTCGAAGTCCTCGCGCACGGCGCGCGCCACGTCGGCGTCCTCGCGCGGTAGGAACTCCTCGCCGCCCTGCAGCACCGTCACGTCCACGCCGAAGTCGGCGAACAGCGAGGCGAACTCCAGCCCTACGTAGCCGGCGCCCACGATGACCGTGCGCTCGGGCAGTATCTTTACGTCCAGCAGCGACTCGCTCGTGTACACGCGCTTGCCGTCCGCGCCGGGAATGTCGGGCAGCGCGGGCACGGAGCCGGTGTCGATGAACGTGCGTGCCGCCTCCAGCTGACGCTCGCCGTCGGTCGTGCGCACGGACAGGTGGGTGGCGTCGACGAACGAGGCCTCGCCGTCGATGACCTCGATGCGCGGGTTGTCGGCGAGCACCCGGTAGCTCCGTTCGCGCAGGCGGGCCGTGGCCTCGTTCTTCTCGTCGATCACGGCCTCGTAGCGCTCGGCGCGCGCCGGGAACTCGCCTCCTTCGAACGCGCTCACGGCAGCCGCGTGCACGAGCATCTTCGAGGGGAGGCAGGCGGTGTTGACGCAAGCCCCGCCGTACATGCGGGTCGAGCGCTCGATCACGGCGACGGTGAGGCCCGCGTCCGCCAAGTCGAGCGCCAACGGCTTGCTGGCTGCTCCGAATCCGATGATCGCCGCATCTACCTGGTCCATGGCTCTTCCTTTCCTCGGGGCCCGCGCGGCCGGATGCCGCCGGGGCGCACGCTCCTGCGGCGCAGCGGGTTGTGTCGGGTGGTGCGCGCCTCGCGCACGCGTTGCGTCCATCGTACGTCTTGGCCCTTGACGCTCCCAGCGGCGCGGGCTCCCCTGCGCCGTGCGATAACCGAGCTGTTGGCAAATCGCGATGCAGCCCGCCGCGCGCCGCCCAGGCAACCGCCTCCGAACAACGGCGCACGCAGCCTGCCAAAACCTTTATACTGTCAGTGAAGGAAGCTCGCCGGCGACAAGCGCGTTCGAAGCGGACGTGCGCGAAAGGAGCGCGACATGAAGATCAACAAGGTATTGGTGGCTGTGGACGAGTCCGAGGGCGCTCGGCGCGCGCTCGAGCTGGCGGAGGCCCTGGCTGCGCCCGATCCCGACATGCACCTCGATCTGGTGTACGTGGTTCCCATCCCACTGCTTGACGAATCGCAGACGGCCAGCTTCAAGGATATCCTCGACATGATGATATCCGACGGCGAGGACGTGCTGACCAAGATGGAGGAAAGCCTGGGCGAAGACGTGGCCGCGCGCACCGAGACCCTGCTCATGACGGGTGTGAACCCTGCGACGGAGATAATCAAGCTCACCGAGCAGCGCGATTACGATATGGTGGTCATCGGCAACCGCGGTCTCGTCGGCCTCAAGGAGTACATGGGCAGCGTGAGCCATAAGGTGCTGAACGGCACGAGCCTCCCGGTGCTTATCGCCCGGTAGCGTTTCGCCGATAGCAGCTGCACGCAAGCGCACCGCTGGGGGGCGGTGCGCGGCGGCCTCGCGCTCCTGCAGGGCCGCCGCAAAGAGCAAGGAGGAGAAATTTGAGGGAACGCAAGAACTCGTTGGTCCTGTTCAGCAAACCGCCGGCGCCGGGATTGGTGAAAACTCGCCTGACTACGCTCAAGGACGGCGTGTTCACGCCCGAGGTGGCCTCGGCGCTGTACCACTGCATGCTGTTCGATGTGACGGAGGTCTGCTGTGCGGCGCTCGCCGACCTCGAGGCGCGTTCGGCCGAGCGGGCCGAAGCCGAGGGCGTGCGCGACGTGTACGAGCTGGTCATCTCCACAACGCCGGCGTCGAACGTCGGGGTCATGCGCGACCTGTACTACAAGGCAGGCACGTGGCCGCGCCCGATCACGTTCATCGCCGACGAGGGCTCGAGCTTTGACGAGCACTACAACCATGCGTTCGCGCAGGCGTTCGAGCGCGGTGCCGACGCGGTGCTGTCCATGGGCGCCGACATGCCGGCGCTCACGAAAGCCGACGTCATTGCCGGGTTCGACGCGCTGCACCGCTTGGACGACGTGGAGGGCGGCGGTATCGTGCTGGCGCCGGACCAGGAGATGGGCGTGTCGGTGATCGGGTGGACGCGCGAGACGGACTTCGACCACACGGGCGTGTTCTACAATCCCGACGGCCTTACCGTGCTGCCCGCCTATATCGCGAAGGCGCGCAAGCAGGGGCTTCCGGCGCTGTACCTGCCACCCATCCCCGACGTGGACACCATGGCCGACCTCATGCACGCCATCACCGTGGTGGAGGCGCTGTGCTACTGCGCGAAGTTCGACGACATCACGCCGCCGTGGCGCACTGCCGACGCCCTTAAGCAGATGGGCTGGGACGAGGTGCGCGTACCGCCGAACGACCTTCACGACCCCCGCGAGGGCATCGACTGACGAAAGGCGCCACGGGGCGATGCTGCGCGGAGGAGGTGCGTCGCATGCTCCTCCGCACAGCTTGCGTTCTCCCGACGCTTCGTCCCGTCCTTCCTCCCGCTGTCGTGTCCTCCCGTCCTCGAAACGCTGACAGCGCGCTTTCCGACGCCGTATGCGCCGCGCCGCGCCCTCCTGCTTCGCCGATACTTGCAGGCAGGCATGCGACGGCGAAGGAGCGGTGATGGAAGGCGTGGATCGAACAGGCGGCACGGCGGCCGACGAGGCGCGGGTGCGCGAAGCGGCAGAGACGCAGCGAACGGCCAAGGCGGCGGAGGCGAGCGGCTCCGCGCGCCCTTCGACGGTCCCTTCGCCCGCTTCGGCCACCACCGAAGGAGTGCCTGCTGTCGCCGTGCGCGACGCGCAGGAAGCCGCCGCGGCCGAGCGCGCCCGCGAGCTGGCCGCCGCCTCCGCCAGGCAGGGCGACGTGCCCGCCGCCGAGCTCAAGCCCGAGCGCAAGCGCGGCGTGGCGGCCGTGTTCGCGGGCCTGCTTTTGGCCATGTTCGTGTCCACGCTGTCCGAGACGGTCACGGCCACGGCGCTGCCCACCATCGTGGGCGACCTCGGCGGTGTCGACCACATGCAGTGGGTGACCACGGCCTACATCCTGGCCTCCACCATCATGATGCCCATTTACGGCAAGCTGGGCGACCTGTTCGGCCGCAAGTACCTGTTCATCGTGGCGCTTTCGGTGTTCATCGTGGGCTCGGCCACCTGCGGGCTCGCGCCCAGCATGGACGGCCTCATCGCGGGTCGCGCCGTTGAAGGGCTCGGGGGCGGCGGCCTCATCATCTTGGCGCAGGCCACCATCGCCGACATCATCCCGCCCCGGCAGCGCGGCAAGTACATGGGCGTCATGGGCTCGGTGTTCGCCGTGTCCACCGTGGTGGGGCCGCTTCTGGGCGGCTGGTTCGTGCAGGTGACGGGCTGGCGCTGGCTGTTCGCTTTCAACATCCCGCTGGCGCTCTTGGCTATCGCGGCCGTGGCGTTCTTCCTCACGAACCCCGAGCGCCGCGACGACCGCCCGCCGGTGGACGTGGGCGGCATGATGGCCATGGCCGTTTCGGTGTCGTCGCTCGTGCTGGCCACCGCATGGGGCGGCACGTTGTATCCCTGGCTGTCATGGCAGATCATCGGCTTGTTCGCGCTGTTCGTGGTTGCGGCCGTGGCGTTCGTGCTGGTGGAGCGGCGGGCGAAGGAGCCCATCATCCCGATGCTCCTGTTCAAGAACCGCAACTTCGTGGTGTGCACCGTCACGGGCATGTTCATCATGCTGGGCATGATGGGCACGGTGTCGTATCTGCCCACGTACTTCCAGATCGTGGACGGCCTCGCGCCCGAGCAGGCCGGGCTCATGACGTTCCCCATGATGGCGGGCGTGCTGCTCACGGCGGTGGGCACGGGCTTTTTGGCCACGAAGACCGGGCGCTACAAGTGGATGCCCATCGCGTCGTGCGCCGTGGCGGCGGTGGGCTTCGTGCTGCTGTCGCGCCTCACGCCGGATACATCGCTGCTGGTGACGGGCGTGTTCCTGTTCGTGCTGGGCTTCGGCATAGGCCTCGGGCAGCAGATCCTCGTGCTCATCGTGCAGAACGAGTTCCCGCACGCCATCGTGGGCACGGCCACCGCGGCCAACAACTTCTTCCGGCAGATCGGCTCCACGCTGGGGGCGTCGCTCGTGGGCGCGCTGTTCACCTCGCGCCTCGCGTCGGATCTGGCTGCGCAGCTGCCGCGTGTGGACAACATCGGCATGAACCGCATCACGCCCCAGTACGTCGACCACCTCGCCGCCCCCGTGCGCGACATCATCACCGCCGCGTACTCCGACGCGCTCGTGCCCATCTTCCTGTACGTGGTGCCCTTGCTGGTGGTGGGTTTCATCCTCATGCTCACCCTTAAGGAGAACCCCTTGGCCAAGAGCGTGAACCACACCGGCCACCCTGGGGACGACGCGCTGTAGGGGCGGGCATCCTGGTTACGAGCATTCCAGCGAGGACGCTCGCTAGGGAAGCCTGCTTCGGGGCTTTTCCGGCTTCATGACGCCGAATCAGGCCCTTCGTGCCAAAAACGAGCCGTTTTGGCAATCCATAGTAGATAACTATGAATATGTCTGAAGAACGCCACCTGGTGAAACGCCCTCGTTGCTCGCTGTATGAGCGTCGGATATCCCTCCGAAGCCGCGTCGCGATTGCCAAACCGGCTCGTTTTTGGCAGAAGTGGGAAAAATCGGCGTCACTACCGGCGCAGCTCCCAGAAGGCCACGGCGCTGGCGGCGGCCACGTTCAGGGAGTCCACGTGGTGCTGCATGGGGATGCGCACCGTGTAGTCGCAGGCGGCGATGGTGGTAGGGGCCAAACCGTCGCCCTCGGTGCCGAACACCAGCGCGAGCTTCGGCTCGGCGGCCAGGCGGGCGTCGTCCAGCGGCACCGAGTCGTCCGACAACGCCATCGCGGCCGTGGCGAACCCCAGCTCATGCAGCAGCGGGAGACCGCCCTTCGCCCAAGCGCCCTTGCCCGCGCGCGGGTCCGCCTCCTCGCCGATGCGCGTCCACGGCACCTGGAACACGGTTCCCATCGACACGCGAACCGCGCGGCGGTACAACGGGTCGTAGCACTCGGGTGTCACGAGCACGGCATCCACGCCCAGCGCCGCGGCTGAACGGAAGATGGCGCCCACGTTCGTGTGGTTCGTGATGTTCTCCAGCACGGCCACGAGCCGCGCATCGCGCACGACGTCGGCCACGCTCGGCGGCGCGGGGCGCTTGAACGCCGCAAGCGCCCCGCGCGTCAGCTCGAACCCCGTGAGCCTCGCCAGCTCCTCGCGCGGCGCCACGAACACGGGCACCTCGGGGTGCTCGGCCTCGGTGCGCGCGATGACAGGCTGCAGGGTATCGAGCCACTTCGCCTCCATGAGCAGCGACAACGGTTGCATTCCCGCCTCGAGCGCCCGCTCTATCACGTTGCCCGACTCCGCGATGAACACCCCGCGCTCCGGTTCCAGCCGGCTGCGCAGCTGCACGTCGGTCAGGCGTGCATACGCGTCGAGCCGCGGGTCGTCGAGCGTCTGCACGTCAACGATCATGCGCGCGGCCCCCGCACGGCGACGGCCACCTCGGCTGCCACGTCGCGCACGCTCGCCAGGCCTTGCATGCAGAACTCGTCGCAGGTGAGCATCTGCGCACCGATGTGGGCCATGTCCTCGATGTTCGCCGCCTGCACGGCCGGGGTGCGCGAGGAGGTGCAATCCTCGATGACGGCCACGTTGTAGTCGAGCGAAAGCGCGTCGTAGCAGGTGGTGCGTATGCAGTTCGGCGTGGTGGTGCCGATGAGCACCACCGTCCCCACGCCCAGGCGTCGCAGCACGTTGTCCAGGTTCGTGTTGAAGAACGCGGAGAAGCGCGGCTTCACCACCACGCGGTCGCCGGGCTGCGGCGCAAGCGGCGCCAGCTCGTCTAGCGAGCGTGGGTTCACGCACGCCCGCGACACGGGCTTGCCGCCGTCGTGCCACGCGGCGTGGCGCACCGCCTCCACGTCCGAGCCGTCCTCGGCGTACTCGCGCACGACGTGGAACACGGGCATGCCCAGCTCGCGGGCATGGTCGAGCGCGCGCGAGCACGCGGGCACCGTGGCCGCCGCCCCCTCCACGCACAGGGCCGATGCCGGGTCGATGAACCCGTTTTGCATGTCGATGACGATGAGGGCCGCCTTGCGCGGATCGATCATAGCGTGCTCCCTTCCCCGAGCTCGAACACGTTCTTGTGGAAGTCTATGATACCCTCTTTCCTCATCCGCGACAGCTCGGCGCACATGGCGCTGCGGTCAACGGACAGGTAGTCGGCAAGCTCCTGGCGGTCGAACGGGATGGCGAACCGGCTCGCTTCCGCAGCTTTGGCCTGGTCGGACAGGTATGACAGCAGCTTGGCGCGCGTCGTGCGCTGCGACGTGTGCTCTATCTTGCGTGTGAGCGCGTGCGCGCGGCGCGCCACGATGCCCAGCAGGTTGCGGACGAGGCGCGCGTGGAACGCACACGACGCAGGGCACAGGCTGGTGACGCGCCGCACGTCCATGAGCAGGACAAGCGCGTCCTCGGCCGCCACCACGTTGAGGTCGAGGGGAAAGCCGGGCTCGCAGGCGTACACCTCGGCGAACGATTGGCCGGGGCCGAACGACGCCAGGATCGTGCGGTTGCCCCAGTAGTCCTCCTTCTCCAGCCGCACCGCCCCCTCCAGCACCAGCCCCATGCACGTGGTCACGTCGCCCACGCGCAGCACGGCCGACCCTTGTGGGTAGCGGCGCTCGCGTGCGCCCAGGCAGTGCAGCAGCGCCTCGAGGTCGTTGTGGTCGATGCCGTCGAACAGCGACGAGCGGCTGATGACGGGAAGATGGCGGTCCATCGATCTCCTTCGTTGGAATTACAACGGAACATCTTATGCCAGTATCGTAGGGTGGGGCGTGTCAGGCAAGAAGGAATTCGCGCGATCGCCCGGCATGGGGCCGCGAGTGGCGCGAGACGAAGGGAAGGACGACGGTATGGACACCACGATGTTCTGCTTCCAATGCGAGCAAACTGCCGGATGCGCCGGGTGCATGGGCGCGGCGGGTGTGTGCGGCAAGACGGCGGCCACAGCGCAGGTGCAAGACGAGTTGACCGGCGCACTTGTAGGTCTCGCACTCACGGTGCAGGCGGCGAAAGCGGCCGAAGGCGTGAAGGCGGCGGTGTGCGACGAGGCCGATAACGTGGCAATGGAAGGCCTGTTCGCCACGCTCACCAACGTCGATTTCGATGATGCATCGTTGCGTGCGCTCACAGCTCGAGCGCACGCCGAGCGCGACCGCATCGCCGCCGCGCTCGGCGTGGAGGCCGCTTCCGACTACGATCTGGCCCTCTTGTGGAACGCGCCGGAGGATGTGCGCTCGCTTAAGTCGCTCGTGTTGTTCGGCTTGCGCGGCGTAGCCGCCTATGCCTACCACGCGGCCGTGCTCGGCTACCGCGACGAGACGGTGTCGGCTTTCCTTCACCAGGGTTTGGCTTCGCTCGCCGACAACGAGGCCGGCGCGGACGAGCTGCTGCCGCTCGCGCTGCGCGTGGGCGAGGTGAACCTGCGCTGCATGGAGCTGCTCGACCAGGCCAACACCGAGACGTTCGGCACGCCCGAGCCCACGCAGGTGGCGCGCACGATCGAGCCGGGGCCGTTCATCGTGGTGTCTGGGCACGACCTGCTGGACCTCAAGCTCGTGCTCGACCAGGCGGCGGGCCGCGGCGTGAACGTCTACACGCACGGCGAGCTGCTGCCCGCGCACGCCTATCCGCTGTTCAAGCAGTATCCGCACCTCAGAGGCAACCTGGGTACCGCGTGGCAGAACCAGCGCGAGGAATTCGCGAACCTGCCCGCGCCCATCCTGTTTACCACGAACTGCCTCATGCCGCCCGCTGCATCCTACGCCGATCGCGTGTTCACGACTGGTCCCGTGGCGTTCCCTGGTATGGCGCGCATCGACGCGAACAAGGACTTCGGCCCCGTCATCGAGAGCGCGCTGGAGCTGGGGGGGTTCGCCGAGCCGCGAGCCGTCGCGGCGGAAGAGGGGGCTTGGCTCACCACGGGTTTCGGGCATGGCGCCATCCTCGGCTCGGCAGACGCGGTGGTCGATGCCGTGAAGCAGGGCGCGATCAGCCATTTCTTCCTGGTGGGCGGCTGTGACGGCGCGCGGCCGGGCCGTGGCTACTTCCGCGACTTCGTGCGGCGGACACCCGCCGACAGCGTGGTGCTCACGCTGGCCTGCGGCAAGTTCCGCTTCAACGACCTGGACCTCGGCACGGTGGCCGGCCTGCCTCGTCTCATGGACATGGGGCAGTGCAACGACGCGTACGGCGCCATCCGCGTAGCCGTCGCGCTGGCCGAGGCGTTCGAGTGCGGCGTGAACGACCTGCCGCTCACGCTCGTGCTGTCGTGGTACGAGCAGAAAGCCGTGAGCATCCTGCTCTCGCTGCTGAACTTGGGCATCAAGGGCATCTACCTGGGTCCGACGCTGCCCGCATTCGTGTCGCCCGGCGTGCTGGACGTGCTTGTCCGCGAGTTCGACGTGCACCCCATCTCCACGCCCGAGGAAGACCTCGCCGTCATCTTGGCGTGAGCCGAAGGGGGAGTAGCGGGGTAGGGGGCGGGCGCTTGTGCCTGCCCCCAACCCCGCTACTCCCTTCCTAGATGTCCACGCCCAGGAACTGCTTCACCAGGATACCGATGACGAATGAGAGCGCGGCCACGCCCAGGCTGATGCCGGCCATCTGGCCGAAGCGCTTCTTGAACGGCAGGTCCTGCGCCACGGAGATGTAGTAGTTGAACACCACCAGGATCAGCAGCCCGATGACGATCATGGTGGCCATGGCCCACAGGTAGTGCGCCTCGTCGAACAACAGGTACGGCAAGATGAGCAGCGCCACCGTCACCAGGTAGGCGATGCCGGTGTACGTGGCGGACTTGAATGCGTCCTCGCGGCCCTCGCTCTTGGATGACAGGTACTCGCTCGACGCCATGGAAAGCGTCGCCGCAATGCCGGTGATCAGGCCTGACAGCGCGATGAGGCGGGTGTTCTGCATGGCCAGCGTGAGGCCCGCCAGCGTGCCCGTCATCTCCACCATGGCGTCGTTCATGCCCAGCACCATGCTGCCCACGTACGACAGGCGCTCCTCGTCGAGCATCGCCAGGAGCGCCTGCTCGTGCGCCTCCTCGTCGGCGCGGATGTCCAGCGCCTCGGGGGCCTCGCGCGCCAGCTCCTCGTAGGAGATCTGCGCCTTGGTCTCGCCCTTCTCCATGAGCTTGACGGCGAACGTGAAGCCGAACACGAGCGCGATCAGCGCGTAGCGGCGCACCTTGCCGGCTTGCGGGCGCATCTCCTCGCCGGTGTAGCGCTGCCAGATGGCGGCGTGTTTTGCCTCCTCGTCGGCGATGCGCAGAAGCGTGTCGCGGTTGCCCGCGTCCTTCGTGCGCCGGGCGATGCGGCGGTACACCTCGGCCTCCGTCACCTCGTTCTGCTGGAACGCGCGGATCTGCGCGAGGGCCGCGGGCGAGAGCCGCGCGGCATCGGGCTGGTTGTTGCTGGTCATGGTGCTCCCTCGTTGCCGGTACGTTGAATCAACAGCACAGTATATCCGATTCTGCCGCCGCCGCAGCTCCGGCGTTCTCCCCCGCGGGATGCCTGCGCTATGCCCCGGGTCCCGTCGCGGCTCGCCTCGCGCGCCGGTCGGCCAGCACCAGCCAGGAGAGCGCCGCGGCCATGAGCATGAGGCCTGCGGCGTCGAAGGCTATGAACCGGATGATGGAGGCTGCGAGCGCCGCATGGCCGACGGGGAGCGACAGCAGGATCCACGACTCGCCTGTCAAGCCCACGACCTGCTGCACGAGCAGGACGGCGAACAGCGCGCGGAAGCGGCGCGGGTTTGCGATGACGGGGGGATAAGTGGCGTTCCACATGAGGAAGGCCACGCCCAGCCCGCGCACGGCGGCCGCGCCCGGAACGCCCGCCAGCTCGAACCCGGCCGCGAACGCCTCGGGCCACAGCGCGAACGACGCGGCGCACTGCACGTTCACGGCGAACACGAGCGCTACCGCCACGCGCGCCGCAATGCCCGCTGCCCTCTGGCCGCGCGTCATGCGACGGTTGCCCATCTTCCGGTTGCCCGTCTCCTGGCTGCCCAGGCGTCGGTTGCCCATGTCGTGTATCCTTCCGTCACCGTGTCCGCAGCTTGCCGAGCTGTCTGCTGCCCGCCGCCTCCCGCAGGTCGAAGCTGCAGGCCGCACGCAGCTCGCCGATCTGCGTGCGCCTCCCGCCGCCCGGCCGCCTCCCGCCGCCCGGCCTCCGCCTCCCGCCCTCCGGCCGTCGCCTCTCGTCATCCGGCCTCCGCCTCCCGCCGCCCGGCCGCCGGCTCTCGCAAGCCGCAAGCTGCCTGCCGTTCGGCGTCGCTCGCTCCCGCTTCCGCAGGTTCGGCGCGTCAATGTCGCGCTGATCCGCCTCAAGTGTCAAAAAACGGTCGCTTTGGCAAGCGAAGCGGCGCCTGTCGACCGGTGTTTCGCCCATAGCGTTGCAGAAACCGCAGGTCACGTGTTCCCATGGAGACGATCGCCGCAGTCTCCGTTTGCCAAAGCGGCCGTTTTTTGACACTTGCGAGCAGGTTACGCTTCAGGGAGGGGTGGCCGCGCATGTTGCGAGCGACCCGCCAGCCGAGGCTCCACCCGCCGCGGGCTCGCTGCCACGGGCTGCCAAAGCGCCTGCACCGTGGAGTGTAGCGCATTCGACGCCGCGTGCGTTGACGAGGGGTATACTGCTTGCAGACCATCGGCTGAAAGGAAGCGTCCATGACCACCGAGCCCGAACTTGCGCCCGCGCCCATCGCGCCCATCGACCACCCGTGCTTCGACGATTTCGTGGCCACCATCGCCGCACTGCGCGCTCCGGACGGGTGCCCATGGGACCGCGCGCAGACGCATCGGAGCATCGCGCATAACATGATCGAGGAGGCCTACGAGGCGGTGGACGCCATCGAGTCCGGCGACACGGCGCACCTGCGCGAGGAGCTGGGCGACGTGCTGCTGCAGGTGGTGCTGCAAAGCCAGATAGCGGCCGATGCGGGCGCGTTCGATATCGACGACGTGTGCGCGGACGTGAACGCGAAGATGATCCGCCGCCATCCGCACGTGTTCGGCGAGGCGCGCGCGGACAACGCCTCCGAGGTGCTGGACCTGTGGGACCAGGTGAAGCTGGCCGAGCGCTCCTCCCAGAATGCGGCAGGCATCGTGCCGAGCGCCGGGGCTTCGGGCTCCGATGCGGCGGCAGGCGCCGGCGTAGCCGGCCAGGCCGCACAACGCGAGGGCCTGCTCGACGGCGTGCCCACGAGCTTCCCCGCGCTCATGCAGGCGCAGAAGGTGTCGCGCAAGGCCGCGTCCGCCGGCTTCGAGTGGGATTCGCTCGACGATGTGTGGGAGAAGGTGCGCGAGGAGGTCGACGAGCTGCGCGCCGCCTACGCCGCCGCACCGAAGGCCGCGAACGGCAAGGTCGATGCCGGCGCGGCCGAAGGCGATTCCGCGGCGGCCGAGCAGGCGGCGGCGAGCGTGGAGGACGAGTTCGGCGACGTGCTGTTCTCGCTGGTCAACGTGGGTTGCCGCATGGGCATCGATGCAGAGAACGCGCTGCGCGCCACGTGCGGCAAGTTCCGCCGCCGCTGGTCGTTCATGGAGGGCGCGGCCTGGGCGCAGGGGACGACGGTCGAAGCGCTCGCTCCCGAAGAGCGCGAGGCCCTGTGGCAGCAGGCCAAGGACCGCGAGCGCGCGTAGCCTTGCGAACCCCGGCTGCGGCGAACCCCGGCTGCGCCTCGCGTCCGCCCTGCGCGTCCACCCGACCGCCTAAACGAATCTTTGCAGGCCGTGCGATGGCGCCAGGCTCCCGCAAGCGTTAAACTATACGTCCGACATCATATTTCGCTTGAGAAGGCGAGGAGGGCGATGCGACCTGCATGGGAACTTGGAATCGCAAAAGGCTCGTCGGTGCAAGAAGAAGACGCGGGGGGGGGGGGCTCATCTCCGGTTTCTGACCACGACACGCTCTCCGGGCTGCTGGGCAGGAGCGGGTTCGACAAGCGGGTGCGCATGATCATCGACGGCCACCCGAATGAGTCGTACCTGCTCGTATACGGCGACATCGACCGCTTCAAGGTCTACAACGACCTGTTCGGCGCGCCGGCGGGCGACCGCCTGCTCGCAGACATCGGCGCCATGATCCGCGACCTCATGCCCGCCGGGGCAGCGGCTGCGCGCTTGCGGGCCGACCACTTCGTCTGCTGCTGCTCGCGTTCCTCGTTCGATCCCGACCGCATGCCCGCCGCGCTCGACGCCTGGTTCGCCTCCTATCGCGAGGACTTCACCTTCTTCGTGCGCCTGGGCATCTTCCCCATCGACGACCCCTCCCTCGACGTCAACCTCATGTGCGACCGCGCGCTGCTGGCCCTGCGCTCTGCGAAGAGCGGCTACGTGGGAAGCAAGTACGTGTTCTACGACGAGAAGCTGCGCTCGTCGGTGCTCAAGGAGCAGGAGCTCGCCGGCGAGATGATCGCGGCACTCGAAGGCGGCCAGTTCGTGCCGTACTTCCAGCCGCAGTACCGCTACGCCACGGGGCGCATGATAGGCGCCGAGGTGCTGGCGCGCTGGAACCATCCGGCCAAGGGGCTGCTGGGGCCGACGGAGTTCATCCCCGTGTTCGAGCGCAACGGCCTCATTGCCACGTTCGACTACTATATGTGGGAGCAGGCGTGCCGCTGCCTGCGCATGTGGATCGACGGGCGGGGTGTCGAGGGCGCGCCGCGGCTGTCCGTGAACCTGTCGCGTGCCGATATCTACCGGTCCGACCTCTGCACGTACTTGAAGGGCCTGGTCGAACGTTACGACGTTCCTGCGGAGCTGCTGCACCTGGAGATCACCGAAAGCGCGTACATGGAAGCGCCCAAGCAGCTTATCGGCGCCGTCACGAAGCTGCGCGCCGCCGGATTCGTCGTGGAGATGGACGACTTCGGCAGCGGGTACTCGTCGCTCAACACGTTGAAGGACGTACCGGTTGACGTGCTGAAGCTGGATATGGGCTTCCTCGGCGCGAGCGCCAGCTCGCGAGGCGGGCTCATCCTCGCGTCGGTCGTGCGCATGGCGCGCTGGCTCGACCTGCCCCTCATTGCCGAGGGCGTGGAGACGAAGCAGCAGGCCGCTTACCTGGCCAGCGTCGGCTGCGACTACATGCAGGGCTACCTGTTCTCGAAGCCAGTCGACCGGGAAACGTTCGAGAAGCTGCTCGAAGGCACGGCTGTCGAGGACCTTGCGCACCCGTTTGCGGAAAGCCTGCAGGACGGGGCCGCGGAGTTTTGGGATGTCGACTCGCAGCTCTCCCTCATCTTCAACAGCTATGCAGGGCCAGCGGCCATTGCCGAGTACGATGGGGAGACGTGCGAGCTCATCCGCGTCAACGGCGAGTTTGCCCGCTTGCTCGATTTAGCCGACGAAGCGGCGTCGGCGGAGCTTGTGCGCAAGAACTTCTTGGGCGTGCTGCAGGAGGAGGACCGCGCCGCATTGGAGGAGGCGCTGCGGGCGGCGAGCGAAGGCGATGCGGCGTGCGATCTGCGCTACCGCAGCGCTGCCGGCAAGGGCCGCTGGCTCCGGCTGCATTTGCGCCCGCTCTCGCGCGCGGATAGCGTGATCAGCCTGTACGTGCTGGCGGAGGAGACGACCGAGGAGCAGGTTCTGCGCGACCGCCTGGCGGCCCCGCGTGATTCCATTCCCGGCGGCCTGCAGCGACTTCGCCGGCAGAACGAAGCCCGGCAGCAGCTGTACGACGCCATACCGTGTGGAATCGTGCGCTATACCGTAGGCGACGGCCAGCATATCGTCTCAATCAACAAGAAGGGCTGCGAGCTGCTGGGCTACCGTGACAGGGAGGAGTTCATCGCCTCATCGGGCGACAACGCGCTCATGCCCATCCATGAGGACGACGTGCCGCGCCACCGTGCGGGCATCGAGCGCTTGAGGAACGGCTCGAAGCCCCTCGACTTCGCGTACCGCTACTATCGCAGCGACGGTACCGTTGGCTGGCTTGAGGGGACGTCGGCATACGAGCTGGGCCCGGAGGGCGAACCGATGATCCAGAGCGCCTTCCTCGACGTGTCCGGTCGGCGCCGGAAAAGCCACGAGCTCGATCTGCAGCGTTTCACGGAGGTGCTGTGTTCGGTATACGACGAGATATTCGAGTTCGACCGCATGGACGACCGGTACCACGTGCTGTATTCCGCCCTGCACCCCGAATCGATCGGCGTCGCGCTTCCGCTAGAAGAGGCGCTCGAGCGGTGGATGGCGCACATTCCCGATGGCGTGGAGCGCGCCGGCCTGCGCAAAACCTTTGACGAATGCCGTGCGAACGTCAGCGGAAAGCCGTCTTCCTGCACGTACAAGCTGTCGAAAGGCGGCAACGCCACCTGGTGCCAGAGCACGTTCATCCGCGTGTCCGATACCTGCACGCTGTGCTGCAACAAGGATGTCACGGAGGGCCTGGCCACCGAGGATCGCAGGCGGGCGTGGCAGGACGAGCGCTACCGGCTGCTCACCGAGATGACGAACAAGATGAGCTTCGACTACGATTCCGACACCGACACGGTCCTGCTGTATATCGATCGTACGGGCGACGGCGTCGAAGCGCAGGTCATACCGCATTACTTGGAAAAGCTTGCCAGCACGCGCAGCGGCGTGGTGCATCCCGACGATATGGACGACGTGCGCAGGATGTTCGAAGACGCCCGGGCCGGTGCTGCGGAGGTGAGCGCGGAGTATCGGGCGAACTACTACGGTCACGGCTACGCGTGGTACCGCGCGAACCTGTTCGTCGCGCACGACAATGCGGGCGCATGGCATCTCGTGGGCCTCATCGAGAACATCGAGGACGAACGCGACCTGCGCTACCGTGCCGAGAACGATGCCGCCACGGGGCTGAGCAACCATGCAACCACGCAAGACCTGGTGGCAGCGGCGCTTGCGAAGCCCGCCGTTCGCGAGCACAGCGTGTGCGTGGTGCTGGACATCGACGACTTCAAGGCGGTAAACGACAACTCCGGCCACATGGAGGGCGATGCGCTGCTGCGCAAAGTGGGCTCGGTGCTGCGCTCGAGCTTCCGCGAGAGCGACGTCATCGGCCGCGTAGGCGGAGACGAGTTCGTGCTGCTGCTGAAAGAAGTGGATATGGATGTGGTGCTGCGCAAGTTGAACCAGGTGAGAGCCCAGATATCTGCCACGACGGTGCCCGGGCTGGGCCACGCTCCCACGCTCAGCGTGGGCGTGTACGCCACCTGTTCCGACGACCGCACGTACCGCGATGTGTTCACCCGCGCCAACGAGGCCCTCTACCAGGCGAAGCGCGCCGGAAAGAACCGGGTCCAGGTTTACGGCTCCTAGCGTGCCGCCCGCTTCCTGCGGCTGCGCCCTTAGCCCCGCTCCCGCTCGTTTTTCCGCCGAAACCCCTTGACCTTCGACTTGGTTCAGGCCGTAGGGTGAGGTCAGCTTTTCAAACCGCAAGGGGAAAGGGAGACTCATCATGGAGAAGCAGGACAGCGGGGAGATCCGGGCGGACGAGGCCGGGCGGGAAGCCCACGAGGCCGTGCGCGCCGAGGGTACGCCGAGGCGCGGCATGGACCGCCGCAACTTCCTGAAGGGCGCGGCGCTGTCGGCGCTGGGCGTGGCGTCGGCGGGCGCGCTGGCGGCATGCGCGCCGCAGCAGAACGGCGGCAAGGCGGCGGACGCGTCCGACGGCGCGAAGGGCGGCGAGGACGAGCCGTTCAAGGCCGAGGAGACGGTGGATGCCGACGTGGTGGTGGTCGGCTGCGGCGCGGCCGGCTTCATGGCGGCGCTGCGCGCGTCGAAGGGCGGCGCGAACGTGGTGGTGCTGGAGAAGGGCGACAGCATGGCGGCCCCGAACGGCATCTACGTGTCCGGCCCGTTCGCCGTGGGCACCGACGTGCTGCAGAACAAGCCCGGCGGCACCACGCTCACCGTGGACGACGCGTTCTACCACGTCATGGAGTATTCGCACTGGACGCCGAACCCCGCGCTCATGCGCCGCTGCCTGGAGACGTCGGCCGACGCCGTGGCCCAGCTCGAGAAGATCGGCTACACGTTCGAGGAGAAGAACTTCCGCTTCGAGACGCCGTTCATGGGCGAGAAGGGCGGCTTCCACGCCATCACGAACGCCTCCGACGAGCGCGCGAAGCTGTGGGAGCAGGCGCTGGCCGACCACAACGTGGACGTGCGGTTCTCCACGGCCCTCGTGTCGCTGGCCACCGGTGACGACGGCTCCGTGACCGGGGTGAACGCCGTCGAGAAGGACAAGAAGAACATCACGTTCAACGCCAAGGCCGTCATCCTGGCGGCGGGCGGCTACCTGGGCAACCGCGATTTGCAGGAGCGCTTCCTGCACACGCGCAAGCTCAACGTGGCGCGCGGCGGCGACTCCATCTGCACGGGCGACACCATCCTCGCGGCCGAGAAGGCGGGTGCTGCGCTGGAGAAGACGTACGGCTACTGCCCCTGCGAGTACGGCGGCACGCACGCCAACGCTTCGCGCCCGGCCAAGCAGGACAAGTTCGACCAGAACACCGCGTTCAAGTTCGGCCTGTACGGCTGCCTCCTGGTGGACGCCGAGGGCAAGCGCTTCATCAACGAGGGCCTGCTGTGCGACTATCCCATGAGCTACGGCTCCGAGCAGATCCTCAAGAACTCCCCGTGGTACGCCGTGGTCGACCAGGCCTACGTGGACGCCATGAGCACGCAGGGCCTCTACAACTACACCACGGCGAAGGGCGCCACCGAGGACACGTGGTTCATCGGCAACTACTTCAAGGACCGTATCCTCGAGAACCTGCCCGCCGACATCGAGGAGGGCATCGAGGAAGGCTGGTGCTTCAAGGCCGACACGCTGGAGGAGCTGGCCGAGCACTTCGGGCTGGACGAGCTGCCCCAGACGGTGGCTCAGTACAACGAGTTCTGCGACGCCGGCGCCGACGCCGAGTTCGGCGCGAACCCGTGGTACCTCTCGAAGGTGGCCACGCCGCCGTTCTACGTGACCGAGAACGAGCCGAGCGCGTGGAGCACGTTCGGCGGCATCCGCATCGACGACTGCTGCCGCGTGCTGGCCGCCGAGACGAACGACCCGATACCCGGCCTCTACGCCGCGGGCACCGATGCGGGCAGCCTGTACTACTCGCCTTACTACGACATTCCCGGCTACTGCTACGGTCTGTGCATCGATTCCGGCTACATCGCCGCCGAGGAGGCCGTGGCCGCGCTCAAGGCGTAGGGTTTCACCAACTCCGAACGGTCCCGGCGGCGCACCCCCCCCGCGCCGCCGGGGCCCTCTCCGACCGCCCCGCCGCCTCCTCTCCCTCCAACGGCGGGGCGCCTTTATCTCACCGGGGCGAACAGCGTCTCGATATCGCTGCCGTTCCCGTCCAGGTTCAGAAACGACGGGAACAGGATCACGTCCCCCCGCAGCGCGTAGCCGTGGTCGTCCAGGTAGGCGAACAGGTCCGCGAACGTCTCCTTGCGCACGCTCTCCGCCCGCGTCACGCGGCGCCGGAACCGCACGCATTTCCCCAGGCACAGGCGGCCCACGTGCGCGCGGTCGACGCCTTCCAGCCGGTGCTCCTCGCTCTCGGGCATGGCGATGACGTAGCTGGGGTCCACCGTTTCGCCCGGCGCGTCGAAGTCGCGCTTGGCGATGATGCGCGCGCAGCTGGTGATGCTCAGCAGGTCGTAGAACAGGGCGATCTCCCGCTCGTTTTCCACCGACACGCCGAAGTCGCGGCCCACCGATGCGCTCACGTACAGCTGGTCGGGCGCGTCCACGAGCGTGAAGGCCGCCCGGCCGCCCCCGTCGATCAGCGCGAGCGCGCTGTCTATCTTCGCCAGCCGGTAGCGCAGCAGGTCGGCCTCGCGGCGCAGCTTTGCCTGCTGGTCCTCCAGCGAGCGCTTGAAGTCGTCGGTGCCCTGCTCGGCGTCCAGCATGGCCACGGCCTGCTCCACGGTGAACCCGTACTGCAGCAGCACGCGGAACGCGTTCGCGCGGAAGGCGTCCTCGGGCGAGAACACCCGGTAGCCGTTCTCCTCGCGGCGCGTGGCCAGCAGGCCGTGCTTCTCGTAGAACCTGATCTTCGACGGCGGCAGCCCCGTCATCGCCGCGAACTCCTTGATGCGGTACATGCGAACCCCTCCCTCGCGCCGGCGCCCCCGGCGGTCGTCCCCTGCGTGCAGCATACCACACGCCGACGCCCGCCCGCGTCCGCTCGCACCGTCGCGCACGCTCGCGCCCGCCTGCACCGTCGCGCACGCGCCTCCAGCCCCCCCATAAGCGGGCCGCGTGCATGCCGGTCCGCCCACGCCATCCCGCGCATCCGCAGCGCCCGCATTCCCTACTCCCTTTCTCACCCCCTCCCTCAAGCATCTGGTGATTTGCGCGAGATTACGCGCGCAAACGCCGGCGCGCGGGCCTGTCGCGCTATCATGGGCGCCGAGGAGAGCAACCTTTCGCCAAGGAGCAACAACATGCCAGATGCATCGCAGCAGCGGTCGGACCAGCGGCTCGCCGTGGGGGAGAAGAAGGAAGAGCCGCAGGAGCGCCCGCCGTTCAGCGTGACCGACGACCTGCGCGAGCCCATCGACGAGCTGACCCGCCTCAAGGACATGGAGGCGAAGACGCGCGAGATCATCCAGAAGTACCAGGCCGCCATGCGCGAGATGGAGGTGCGCTTCGAGATCCTCGACCAGGACCTCAACCTCAAGAAGCACCGCAACCCCATCCACCACGTGGAGTCGCGCATCAAGAAGCCGGCGAGCATCTTCGAGAAGCTGGGCCGCTACGGCAAGGAGCCCACGCTCGAGAACATGGAGCGCTACATCATGGACATCGCGGGCGTGCGCGTGATCTGCTCGTACATCCACGACGTGTACAACCTGCTGGAGTTGCTGCGCAAGCAGGACGACCTCACCATCGTCACGGTGAAGGACTACATCGCCGACCCCAAGCCCAACGGCTACCGCAGCCTGCACGTCATCGTGCGAATTCCCGTGTACTTCCTGGATAACAAGGAGCTCATCCCCGTGGAGGTGCAGCTGCGCACCATCGCCATGGACTTCTGGGCCAGCCTCGAGCATGACCTGAAGTACAAGGCCGTGAGCGAGGTGGAGGGCATCGACTCCTACGACGAGCTGAAAGACTGCAGCCGCATCATCGAGGACGTGGAGGCCCGCATGCAGATCCTCGCCGGCGCCCTCGAGGTGGACGACTAGCGGCTGCGGCCGTCCGGGTGCCCGGATGGCCGGACGCGAGCATCCCTCCCCCACACACGAACAGGCCCCGCAGTGGGGCCTGTTCGCAAGAAAAGGGGAGGCTAGTTGTCGAAGTTCTCCGAGAAGCGCGCGATCTGCGCGTTCTCCTTGAGCACGGCCACGCTTTGCGGCTGCTCGATGCGGCGGAAGAAGAACCGCAGGTAGTGCGCCAGCACGTAGGCCACCATGACCGTGGCCAGCGCAACCTCCACGTAGAACACCACGTCGAAGGCGAAGGGAAGCGCCACGCCGTTCCCGCGGAAAAACGCCGTGCCCTGGCCGAGCGCCGTGGCCGTGATGACGAAGGGGAACGTCATGGCCGCGTAGCTGGGGTAGAACTTCAGGCGCAGCAGGTGCGGCAGGCGGGAGAGCACCACCAGGAGCAGCACCTGGGCCAGCACCATCATCACGCCTACGAACAGGGCGTTCGGCGCGTCCGCCACGGCCAGGTAGCCCACGATGGACAGGCTCATGGGGGCGGTGTAGATGCAGAACAGCGGGCGCGCGCCCTCGGGCACCTCGTGCTTGGCGTAGCGGTACGTCACCAGCACCAGCAGCGCGGCGTAGCAGGCGAAGCCGAACCAGAAGATCGCCTGGCCCAGGGCCTGCATCCCGAACACGGGCGACGTGACCGAGGCCACCACGATGCCCACGTAGCAGATGAAGTAGGTGGGGAACACCTCGTGCAGCTTGAACGGGCGGAAGAAGCGCACCGTGAACCACACGATGAGCGCCAGGTGCGCCATCGTGGCCGCCACCCAGAGCGCGAACGCGGGGCCGAAGGCCAGCGGCGCCAGGTAGTTGGAGAACTGCATGAGCGTCATGAACACGGTGCCGCTCACGCTGGCCATGATGGAGTTGTGCAGATCGTCGCGGATAAGCTGGGGAAACATGATTGCCTTCGCCGCCAGCAGCACGATGAGGAACAGCGCGACGGCGCCGCAGAGGATATGGATGCCCTCGTAGGCCGGCTGCAGCAGGTTGCCCAGCGCCGTGAGAGCCAGGGCGACGCCCGCTGTGGGAATAGGTACCTTCTCGATGATGTCGCGCATAGTCGCATGCCTTTCTACGCCGTTCCTGGTTTTGCTCAGACGCATTCTGGCATGCTCCCATCAAAAAGAAAAATTATATATCGTTATGTGTTGATAACTATATATAATAGATTGTCGTTCGCTCGGCGCCTCTGCATCGTAAAAGGGCAGGTGATGTGTACCGTTGCGAGGCCGACGATACCGTTCCCGTCATGGGAGCACAAGCAACGAAAGGATTACCATGCAAGATTTCCGCATGAACACGTTCTTGAGCGTGTGCCGAACGTTGAACTACACCCGGTCGGCGGCGGAGCTCAATATCACGCAGCCCGCCGTGTCGCAGCACATCGCTTACCTGGAGAAGGCGTACGGCGCGAAGCTGCTCTCCTACCACGGCAAGAAGCTCACGCTCACGCCGGCGGGCGAGCTGCTGCGGGATGCCGCGGCCACCATGGCGCACGACGAGGCCACGCTGCGCGACGCCATCGCCGCGTTAGCCGGGCCGCGCCGCCGCCTGAGGTTGGGCATGACGCTCACCGCCGGCGAGTACGTGCTGGCGGAGCCGCTAGCGCACTACCTGGTGGGCCATCCCGAGGTGCAGGTGCGCATCGCCTCGTCCGACACCGAGCGCCTGCTGGCGCAGTTGCACGCCGGCGAGATCGACTGCGCGCTCGTGGAGGGGTTCTTCGACAAGAGCTCCTACGACTGGCGCGTGTTCGCCACCGAGCACCTCATGGCGGTATGCGCACCCGACGCGCCGCTTGCCCGCGTGAAGGAGCCCCAGCGCTTCGAGGACCTGCTCGACCAGCACATCCTGGTGCGGGAACGCGGCTCCGGCACGCGTGCCGTGCTCGAGCATGCCCTGGCCGCCCGGAACCTCTCAGTGGAGAGCTTCGCGCGCGTCACGGAGATAGAGAGCGTCAACATCATCAAGCAGTTCGCCGCCAGCGGCTACGGCATCGCCTTCCTCTACGGCGCCGCCGTGGTGTGCGATCTGGAAGCCGGCACGCTTGCGCGCATCCCGTTGGCCGGCCACCTCATCGAGCACGACATCACGTTCATCCGCCCCAAAGGCAGCGTGTTCGGTGCCGAGTACGCCCGACTGTTCGACGACCTGCGCTCGGTGTGAGGCCACAAGCGCCCTGCGCGAAATTCCCGCTTGACTTCGAGTGCGCTCCAAGTTCTATGATGGTCGGGCAATCCTGACGAGAGGAGACTCCATGAGGCCCGATTTGGAATCCACCCCGAAGCTCGGCTTCGGCTGCATGCGCCTGCCGCTGCTCGACCCCGCCGACCAGCAGAGCATCGACATACCGCAGCTCGAGCAGATGGTGGACGCGTTCTTGGAAGGCGGCGGCACGTACTTCGATACGGCGTTCGTCTACCACGAGGGCGCGTCCGAGAAGGCGCTCGGCCAGGCGCTCGTGGCGCGGCATCCGCGCGAGTCGTTCACCATCGCGACGAAGTGTTTGGCCTGGGCCATCGGCAGCGCCGAGGAGGCGAAGTCCAACCTAGGCACGTCGCTTGAGCGTCTGGGCACCGACTACGTCGACTTCTACCTGCTGCACAACGTGGGCGGCGCGCGCACGGCCAAGTTCGACGAGTACGGCATGTGGGATTTCGTACGCGAGCAGAAGGCGACCGGGCGCATCCGCAACTGGGGCTTCTCCATGCACGACGGCCCTGAGACGCTCGACGCGCTGCTCACGGCGCACCCCGACGCCGACTTCGTGCAGCTGCAGGTGAACTACCTGGATTGGGACGACCCAGTGGTGCAGGCGCGCCGCTGCATGGAGGTGGCCGCACGCCACGGCAAGCCGGTTGTCGTCATGGAGCCCGCCCGCGGCGGCCGCCTGGTGGAGCTGCCCGAGCAAGTGGCCGCGATCCTGCGCCAAGCGAACCCGGAGGCCAGCCTGGCTTCGTGGGCCTACCGCTTCTGCTACCAGCTGCCCGGGGTGCTCACGGTGCTCTCCGGCATGTCCACGATCGGCCAGGTGCGCCAGAACGTGGCCGACTTCCGCGCGGCCGAGCCGTTCTCGCCGGCCGAGCGCCAGGCGTTCGACCGCGCGGTGGACGAGCTGCGCGGTATGGCGTCCATTCCGTGCACGAACTGCCGCTACTGCGTGAAGGGCTGTCCGCAGGGCGTGGTTATCCCCGAGATCATGGGCCTGCTGAACCTGGAGCTCATGACCGGGAACCGCGACTTCGCCAAGGGCCTGTACTCGTGGCAGGCCGCGCCCGGCCCTGCCTCGAAGTGCGTCTCCTGCGGCGCCTGCGAGGCCATGTGCCCCCAGGGCATCGACATCGTGCACCAGCTGGAGGCAGCCGCCGAGCACTTCGAGTAGCGCCGGCGATCCAGGTGCCGAACGGCCGAGGGCTCTTGCCTGGCCGGCGGGGGGGGGGGCTTGCCTGCGCTTTCCTCGCGCGCTTTGAAGCCTGCCTGCGCCGCCCCGGCCTCGAGCTCCGGGGCTCGCCTGCGCCCTCCCGCTCGCCCCAGGCTTGTTTGCGCCGCCTCGGCCTTTCCGTTGACGCCTAAAACGCTCCCAGCTGTCAAAAACGGGCCGGTTTGGCAATCGCCATCGCCATGAAAAGGGTGCTGTGCGGAGGCGTGCGAGCATTTTCCCTGGTCGCGTGTGTGCACGGCAAAGGGCACCCGATGCCAGGATTGCCAAACCGGTCGTTTTTTGGCATAAGTGGCCGGAAAAAGCGTCATCCCTCGTGGAGCGCACCCCCATCGGCCGGATAGGGCGCGTGGAACGCGGCGCCGCTACGCGCGAAGTCGCCCCCTCGTGGAGTTCTTCGCGCACGGCCGCCCCCCCATGGCCCGCGGTAGCGGCAAACGGCGAGGTGTTGGCGGCATCGGGCGGCGGCGAAAGGAGCGCTTTATGATCCCTTTGCCTGTCCTTGATCCCTTCTTTGCCTGATCTTGGGAGCATCTTTACGTGCGCCTGAACCCGGTTTTACCTGCCTTTCGTAGCATGGTCTGCAACGCGCCGAGCAACTGGCGGTGCGGCAACCAGACAACACTCCGGCGCTACGGCGCCGGGAATGCGAAAGGGTGAGGCGAATGGCAGACGGGTACCTGAGCAGGCGACAGTTCGTGGCAGGCGGTGCGGCCGTGGCGCTGGCAGGCATGTTCGGCGTGATGACGGGCTGCACCGCCGGCGGCTCGGGCGCGGCGGCGGGCGGGGCCGACTCGCAGTCCGGCAACGGCGGCGGTGCGGGCGGCGGCTCGTCCGAGCCGATCACGTTCGTGTGGCTGCCGGACAACTCCTCGTCGGACATGACGTCGTCGCGCGAGGCCATCGGCGCCGCCATTCTGGCGGCCTGCGGGCGCCAGACCGAGCTTTTGACCACCACCGACTACAACGTGGCCATCGAGGCCATCGCGTCGGGCAAAGCGCAGATGGCGCTCCTGGGCCCCGAGGGCTACGTGCAGGCCAACAAGAAGAACTCCGCCGTGCAGGCCGCGTTCACGAACAGCGATGAGGACGGCGGCCTGGACGGAGCATGCTACTACAGCCGCATCTGCGTGCGCACCGAGGACGCCGACGCCTACAAGAGCGGCAGCGGCTACTCCATCGAGGGTATCAAGGGCGGGTCGTTCTCGTTCGTGTCCGCCACGTCCACGTCGGGCTTCAAGGTGCCCTCGAGCGGCATCGTGGAGGAGTTCGGCCTGGACAGCTCCGACATGCTTTTGGAAGCGGGCGGCTTCTTCAGCGAGGTGCTGTTCGGCAACTCGCACGTTGGCTCGGTGGTGAACCTGCTCTCGGGCGATGCCGATGCCGCCGCGTTTGACGACGTTGACGTGGACATGTACCTGGATCTCGTGTCCGGCGAGCCCAACAGCGTGGGCGCGGTGTACCAGGCCAAGGCCGACGCCGAGGCGCCCATGGACACCGTGCGCGGCAAGCAGTTCACCATCATCGCTCTCACGCCGGTGCTGAACTCGCCCTTCTGCTTCAACGAGGATGCCATCTCCGAGGAGGACCGCACGAAGATCGTCGAGCATTTCTGCTCCGAGGCGGTGGCCAACGACGAGCAGATCTTCGTCGATCCCGAGGACGAGAACGCGAAGGGCCTGTTCGAGAAGGACTCCGAGAAGACGTGCTTCGTGGAGACCGATGACGCGTGGTACGAGCCTATCCGCAAGCTCGGCGGGGCCGCGTGATGGCCGAGCCGCTGCTGGCGGTGCAGGGCTTGACGAAGAGCTACGATGGCTGGTCGAAGGCGCTCGACGGCGTGTCGATGGCGGTGGCGCGCGGCGAGTTCGTGTCCATCATCGGCTCGTCGGGCGCGGGCAAGTCCACGCTGCTGCGCTGCGCGAACCGGCTCGTCGACCCCACGCAGGGCACCGTGTCCTTCGACGGCGCGGACGTTACCCGCGTGAAGGGCCGTGACCTGCGTCAGGTGCGCCGCCGTATCAGCATGATCTTCCAGCATTACAACCTGGTGTACCGCGCCACGTCCATCGAGAACGTGCTGCAGGGCCGCTTGGGCTACAAATCCACGGTGGCTGGCGCGCTCGGGCTGTTCTCTGAGGAAGAGAAGCGCCGCGCCTTCGAGGTGCTCGACCAGGTAGGCCTGGCCGACTTCGCCTACACGCGCACCGATCAGCTGTCCGGCGGGCAGAAGCAGCGCGTGGGCATCGCCCGGGCGCTCGTTCAGGACCCGCTGCTCATGCTGGCCGACGAGCCCATCGCTAGCCTCGACCCGAAGTCGTCGCGCACGGTCATGGAGCAGCTGCGCTGGGCGGCCGACGAGCTGGGCATCGCATGCCTCGTGAACCTGCATCAGGTGGACTTTGCGCTGGAGTTCTCGGACCGCATCGTGGCGCTCAAGAAGGGCCGCCTCGTGTTCGACGGATTGCCGTCCCAGCTCGACGAAACCGCCATCGCCGACATCTATGAGACGGACGAGGACGATGGCGAAGAGGCCGCCGACAACGCCCCCGATGCGGCGCGCGTGGTGGAAGAGGCTGCATGATGGAGCGCACCTTGCAGCCCTCGGGCCTTGTCGCAGGCTTGCGCGCTGGAAAAGACCGGCGGCACGGCCAGTACGACCCGTCGTTCTTCGCGCGCCGCACCGCGTCCCTCGTGGCCGTGGCGCTCGTGGCCGTGGCGCTCGGCGCGCTGTCGGGCACGTACGTCGGATTCGATTTCGTGCAGGCAATCCTCGACGTCCCGAGCGGGTTCGCGTGGATGGCCGTCCAATTCGCCCCCTCCCTCCCTTCCTTCGGCAAGTTGGGCACCATCCTTCCCGCTCTGGGTTCGACGATCCTGGCCTCCATCGCCTCAAGCTGCACGGCGGCGGTGCTGGCCTATATAGTTGCGGTGCTCGGCTCGCGCACGGTGGGGGTGGGCGGACCCGTTCCCCTCATCGCGCGGGGCATCGCGTCGCTTTTTCGCAACATACCGGTGGTGGCCTGGGCATTCATCTTGCTGTTCTCGTTCAAGCAGAGCGAGTTCACCGGGTTCTTCGCCCTGTTCCTCACCAGCTTCGGGTACCTGACGCGCTGTTTCCTGGAAAGCATCGACGAGATGGGCTCCGGGCCGGTAGAGGCGCTGCGGGCGGCGGGCGCGACGTACGGCCAGATCGTGGCGCAGGCTGTCATCCCGATGAGCATAACCTCGGTGGTCAGCTGGGTGCTCTACATGATTGAGACGAACATCCGCGACGCCACGCTCATCGGCCTGCTCACGGGCACGGGCATCGGGTTCGTGTTCGACGTGTACTACAAGAGCTTCCGCTACGACGTGGCCGGCCTGGTGATACTCGCCATCATCCTGGCCGTGGTGGCGTGCGAGCTCACCTCGAACTTCGTGAGGAGGAGGATACTGTGACGGGCTGCGCAGACAGGATCGCCGCCGAAGCCGCCGCGGCCTCCCTGGCAGAGGAGGTGGGTGCGGCGCGCGGTATACCGGCCGATGAGCGCGGTGCCGGCGCCGGCGCGGGTGCCGCGCCGATGCGGGCAAAGGGCGCGCGCCTGACCCGCTCGGGCAAGATCAAGGTGCGGGTGCCCAGCTCGTCGAACGTGGCGCTGGGCGCCGTGCTGGCCGTCTTGGCGGCTGTGACGGTGTTCGCGCTGGCCACGATGAACTACGGCAAGGTGGCGTTCCCTGCCGCGATGGCCGCCGCGGTGGACGACTTCCTCACTATGATGCTGCAGCCTGGTCTGGGCGGGCACTTCACGTTGCCCGACGTGGTGGAGGGCCTGTTCGTGTCGCTGGCCTTGGCGCTGCTGACCACGTTCATCGGGGCGGTGATCGCCTTCGTCCTGGGGCTTCTGGCCGCGTCCAACCTGTCGAACCGCGCCGCGAGCAACGCCATCAAGGTGTTCATGAGCGTGGCGCGTGCCGTGCCCACCATCCTGTGGGTGCTCGTGTTCAGCGTAGCCATCGGGCTGGGGCCGGAGGCGGCCGTGATCGGCCTGCTCTTCCACAGCGTGGCGTACCTGGTGAAGGCGTACTCGGAGAGCTTCGAGGAAGTGGACCCCGGCGTGATCGAGGCCCTGCGCGCCAGCGGCGCATCGTGGTGGCAGGTGGTGTTTCAAGGCGTCGTGCCCGAGAAGGTGAACGAGATGCTGTCGTGGACGTTCATCCGCTTCGAGATCAACTTCGTGAACGCCGTGGCCGTGGGCGCCGTGGCGGGCGCGGGCGGCATTGGCTACCAGCTGTTCTTGGCAGGAAGCTTCTACTACAACATCCACGAGGTGGGGCTGATCGTGTACCTGTGCTTGGCGGTGGCCGTGGTGCTGGAAGTCGTGGCCACGAAGCTGCGGAAGCGGTACTTGGTGCAGCGTTAGCTCTGCCCGGACGTGACAAGGGGACGGTTCTCTTGTCACGGCGAACTAGAGAAGTTGGTTTTGCGACGGAGAGGATTGTTGTGAGCTTGAGACGATACGAGCGGACGCGGGCGTTGGTGGACGGGGACCCGTCGCTGGCGCGCGAGATCGTGCGGGAGGTGGAGGACGAGCTGGGCGCGGAGGCGCTCAAGGTGCTCGACGAGCCGCGCGAGGAGCTGGTGATGGTGCAGGTGCGCGAGACGGCGCAGGGCGGCTTGTTCTATCTGGGCGAGACGCTCATGACGTCGTGCCGGGTGCGCGTCGGCTCGTTCGTGGGGCTGGGGCTCGTGCTGGGCGGCGATCGCTGCCGCGCCTACGAGCTGGCCGTGGTGGATGCGGCGTTTGCGGGAGAGGCGGGCACGCCGCGTGCGGAGTGCTGGGACGGGCGGCTGCGGCAGGAGCTCGCGCACATCGAGGAGCGCGAGGCAGCCGAGGCGCGTCGCGTCGCGACGACGAAGGTGGACTTTTCGACGATGAAGGTGGAGGCATGATGATCAGGGAAGACGCAGGGCTGCACCGGGCGCAGCGGGCGTTCCGCAGCGTGCTGGACGCGTTCGCCCGCCCGGGCACCGTGCACGTTGTGGATCCGGCGGCGAACAGCCCGGCGCGGCCGGTGGCGCTCGGCGCCTCCCTCGAGGCGGTCGTGCGGCTGTTCGTGGACCAGGCGGTGACGTTTTGCGTGGCAGACGCCGAGTCCGACGCGACGGCGGCGTATCTGACGGGCGAGACGCATGCGCGCCGGTTCCCCGTGCGCGAGGCTGACTTCGTGGTGGTACCGGCGCGCGCGGACGCGCAGACGGCGGAAGAGGCTGTGGCGCAGGCGTGCCGCGGCACGCTCGTGTCGCCCGAGAAGGGCGCGACGGTGCTCGTGGGGTGCGCGCGCCTCGCCCCGGCCGACGAGGCGGCCGGGGAGTGCGGCGGCGAGCCCGCGCTCCACGTGGTGGAGGTGCGCGGGCCGGGCGTGGCCGACGTGAACCGCTTCGCCGTCGACCGTGTGGACTGGGTGCGCGCCCGCGACGCGCGGCGCGACGAGTTCCCCTGCGGCATCGAGATCGTGCTGGTGGACCCGGCCGGCCGCGTTGTGGCCGTGCCACGCAGCTCCAGGGTGACGTGCCCGAGCGCGCCCGCCGCGCCTGCCGCGAAGGGGGTGCGCTAGATGGGCTACGTAGCCGTCCGCGGCGGAGCCAGGGCCATCGAGGAGAGCCTCAAGCTGCTGGAATACGAGCGTGTGAGCGCGTCGTCGGCCTGGGGCACCGATGACATCGAGGGCACGTTCCCCGAGCTGGTGGACCAGGTGATGGGCGAGGCCTCGCTCTACGCGCCGCGCCTGGCCGCGCTTGCGCTCAAGCAGGCGCAGGGCTCGCCCGACGAGGCCGTGTTCCTGCTGCGCGCGTTCCGCTCCACGCTCGAGCGCCCCTACGTGTCGCGCCCCGTGGACACCGGGGAGATGCACGTTACCCGCCGCGTGTCGGCTGCGTTCAAGGACGTGCCCGGCGGCCAGCTGCTCGGCGCCACGCGCGACTACAGCCACCGCCTGCTCGCGTTCGATCTGGAAACGGAAGGCATTGGGGAGCTTGCCGAGAAGCGCGCCGAGCTGGCCCGCCACTTCGCCGACGCCGCTGACGCTCCTGCGCCAGCAACCACCCTCCCGCGCGTCCTCGACTACCTGCGCGCCCAGGGGCTCGTCGCGCACGTGCCCGCCGACGACGCGCAGCCCGTGGACGCCACCATGGTGCCGCTCACGTTCCCCGCGCCGCGCTCCGTGCGCCTGCAGACGCTCGCGCGCGGCATGACGCAGGCCGTGGAGGCGCTCGGCTACGCGGCCATCCGCGGCTTCGGCCCGGCGCATCCCACGGTGGGCGAGCTGCGGCAGGGCCGCGTGGCCGTGGCCGTGGACCATCCGGTCGAGCCGGGCGGCCCGGACGACGCCTACTACCTGGGCTCGCTTCCCGTCACCGAGGTGGAGAGCGTGTTCATGGACGAGGGCGGTTCCGGTGAGGACAGCCTCTCGCTCGCCGTGGGCTACGGTTGCGTGATCGGCCGCGCCGAGACGAAGGCCATCGCCATGAGCGTGCTCGACCGCTGCCTGGAGCTGGGCGACAAGAGGTTCCCCACCGAGGACGAGGAGTTCGTGCTCTACCACGTGGACGGCGTGGAGGCTACCGGCTTCATCTCGCACCTCAAGCTCCCGCACTACGTGACGTTCCAATCGAAGCTTTCCAGCGTGCGCGGTACGCGCGGCGGGACCCCTGACGACGACCGATCCGCCGACCAGGCCGCCGCTGCGGCGCTGGAAGCGAAGGAGGCGACCGATGCAGCAACGTTATAACTACGCCTTCTTCGACGAGGCGTCCAAGCGCGAGATCCGCCGCGCCATCGTGAAGGGCGTTTCCATCCCCGGCTACCAGGTGCCCTTCGCCTCCCGCGAGATGCCCATCGGCCGCGGCTGGGGCACGGGCGGCCTGCAGATCACGCTGGCCGTCATCGGGCGCGGCGACGTGCTCAAGGTGATCGACCAGGGCTCGGACGACAGCGTGAACGCCGTGAACATCAAGAAGCTCGTGGCCGACACCACCGACGTGGAGGTGACCGACGCCACCGAGGACGCCACGCTCATCCAGTCGCGCCACCGGATTCCCGAACGCCCCTTGCGCGCCGACCAGGTGCTCGTGCTGCAGGTGCCCACGCCCGAGCCGCTGCGCGGCTTCGAGCCGAGCGAGGCCGCCACGCGCCGCCTGCATGCCGAGGCGGACTACACGGGCGCGTGGCTGGAGCTGTTCGACCAAATCGTGCGCTTCGACGCCACTACCACCGGGGCCGACCACCCCGTGCTCGTGAACGGGCGCTACGTCATGGCCCCCTCTCCCATCCCGCGCTTCGACAACCTGAAGCTCAACCAGGCCGAGCACCTCACGCTCTTGGGCGCGGGCCGCGAGAAGAAGATCTACGCCGTGCCGCCCCACACCGACGTGGTTCCCCTCGATTTCGAGGACTATCCCTTCGCGGTGGAGCGCTTCGACGGCAAACGCTGCCGCCTGTGCGGCGCGACGGGCGTCTACCTGGACGAGCTGGTGGACGAGGCAACCGGCGAGACGTACTACCAATGCAACGACACCTCATGGTGCGCGCAACATGTCCCAAATGGGGACAGTCCCGATTTGGGACACTGGACTCTACGAACGACCGGCGACCCATCTTCTGACCGGGAAGGAGCCTCCCATGCTCGATGACCAGCGGTTCGGTGCGGACGAGGCGGCGTGCCTCTCCGTGCGGAACCTGTCGAAGCGCTTCGGCGCGGGCTGCCCGCACTGCCTTGAGCCCGACGCGCGGCTCGAGCGCAACGTGTGCCCGCGCTGCGGCACGGTGCACGCCGTGCGCGACGTGAGCCTGGACGTGTACCCGGCCGAGATCGTGGGCATTGTCGGGGAGTCGGGCAGCGGGAAGTCCTCGCTCATGAAGTGCCTGTTCTTCGACGAGGAGGCCACGTCCGGCGACGTGCGCGCCCGCCCGTTCGACGGGGGCGCGGCCAACCTGCTGGCGCTCTCGCCCCAGCAGCGGCGCGCCATCCGCAACACGGTGTTCGGCATGGTGTACCAGAACCCCTACCTGGGGCTGCGCATGGACTTCTCCAGCCTGTCGAACATCGCCGAGCAGATGATCGCCTCCGGCAGCCGCAACGTGGGCGCCATGCGCTCCCGCGGCGAGGACCTGCTGGGGCGCGTGAACATCCCGCTCTCGCGCGCCACCGAGCCGCCGCGCAACTTCTCCGGCGGCATGCAGCAGCGCGTCCAGATTGCCAAGGCCCTGTCGAACAACCCGCCCATCCTGCTGCTGGACGAGGTGACCACGGGCCTCGACCTGTCCGTGCAGGCCGCCGTGCTCGACCTCGTGCAGCAGATCAGGCGCGACTTCAACGTGAGCATGCTCGTGGTGAGCCACGACCTGGGCGTCATCCGCATGCTGGCCGACCGCACGCTGGTCATGCTGGACGGCCGCGTCATAGAAAGCGGCCTGACCGACCAGATATTGGAAGACCCCCAGCATTCTTATACCCAACAACTTGTCTATTCGCTCCTCTAGGCGTTCCGGCGGCCTGGCGGCCGTCGGAACTGCTCGACGCTGCGGGCTCTTCCGGCACCCGACCTTGGCGCTCCAAGCCCTCGTCGCGTACCAAAGTACGCCTCCTCGGTCTTTCACGCCAATCTCGGGCACCGGAAGAACCCTCGCTGACTTACTACGCCAACCTATGACTCCTCGAAAGGACCCTCCCGTGAACGACAACTCCTGCATCATCCGCGGCGGCACGGTGGTGTGCGCCGACCGGGTGCTTCCCGACCACGACGTCGTGGTCATCGACGGGCGCATCGCGGCCATCGAGCCGGCCGGCGCGCGCGAGTTCGACGCGCAGCCCGACGCCACGGTGGGCGTGCTGCCCGTGGTGGATGCGCGCGGCGCGTTCGTGGCCCCCGGCCTCATCGACATCCACTCGGACTACGTGGAGAACGTGGCCTCGCCGCGTCCGAGCGTGGTCATGGACCTGAACACATCGCTGTACAAGGCCGACCGCGAGCTCGTGTCGCATGGCATCACCACCATCTTCCACTCCCTGTCGGTGTACGGCGCGCACATCTTCGATCACAAGCCCATCCGCGACTTCGGCAACGTGAGCGGCCTCATCGAACGCGTGGCCGGCCTGCGCGCGGGCGAGGAGCGCGACCACCTCATCCGTCATCGCCTGCACATGCGCGTGGAGCTGGACTCGGTCGACCTCTACGACGACATCGAGGAGTTCCTGCGCTCCGGCAAGGTGGACCTCGTGTCGTTCATGGACCACACGCCCGGCCAGGGCCAGTACCGCGATCTCCTGCTGTTCGGCGACACGCTCAAGGGGTATCGCGACGTCACGGACGAGGAGGTGCGCGACATCGTCCGCATGCAGCAGGAGAGCAGTAAGATGACGTACGCCCAGATCGCAGCGCTGGCGTCCATCGCGCGCGAACGTGGCATCTCCATCGCGTCGCACGACGACGACAGCGCGGAGAAGCTCGCGTTCATGGACGGCCTCGAGGCGTCCATCTCCGAGTTCCCCATCTCGCTCGACGTGGCCCGCGAGGCGCGCGCCCGCGGCCTGCACACGGTGGCCGGCGCGCCGAACGTGATGTTGGGCCACAGCCATTCCGGCAACTTGAGCGCACGCGAGGCCGTGGAGGCGGGGGCCATCGACGTGCTGTGCAGCGACTACTACCCGGCGGCGCTGCTCGACGCCGTGTTCACGCTGCGCGACGAATGCGGGCTCGACATCGCGCGGGCCTTCGCGCTCGTGTCCGTGAACCCGGCGAAGGCCGCCGGCATCGCCGACGAGGTGGGCTCGCTTGCGGTGGGAAAGCGCGCCGACGTGCTGCTCGTGCGCGAGATCGCCTGTGGCGAGGCGGGCACGCGCACGATGCCCGTGGTCACGCGCGCGTTCGTGGGCGGGCATTCCGTGTTCCGTTCGCACTACCCCGACCAGCCCCTCGGCTACGCCCGCGACCTGGGCGAGCGGATCGACGCCGCCCGAGCCGACGCCGCCCGAGCCGACGCCGCCCGCGCTCTCTTTCCCGAGGCGGTGTAGCATGGCGCTCCTGGAAATCGACGATCTCTCGAAGTCGTTTTTGCTGCACCGCGTGGACCGGCGCATCCAAGGATGCCAGCACGTGAGCTTCGCCCTTGAACCGGGGCAGTTCGTGGGCATCACGGGCCGAAGCGGCAGCGGGAAGTCCACCATCCTGCGCTGCATCTGGCGCACGAACCTTCCCGAGCAGGGACGCATCCTGTACGATTCCGCGCGCTTCGGCCTGCTCGACCTGGCGCAGGCCACCCAGCGCCAAATGCTCTACCTGCGCGCCTACGAGCTGGGCTACGTCTCCCAGTTCCTCAACGCCCTGCCGCGCCAAACGGCCCGCGACATCGTGCTGAAAAGCGCGCTCGAAGCCTACGGCCCCGACGAGCGAGCCCGCGCCGAGGCGGAGACCGAGCGCATGCTGCGCCACTTCGACCTGGACGAGGGCCTGTGGGAGCTCTACCCGCGCACGTTCTCCGGCGGCGAGAAGCTGCGCCTGAACATCGCCGCCGCCATGATCAAGCGCCCGCGCCTGCTGCTTCTGGACGAGCCGACCGCCTCGCTCGACAACGCGTCGAAGCTCAAGGTGCGCACCCTCATCGAGCAGCTGAAGGCCGAGGGCACCACCATGCTCGGCATCTTCCACGACCTCGAATTCATGGAAGGGTTGTGCGATCATGAGTTCAACATGCAGGAAGGGATGATGGCGTGAGGAACGGGCAGGCGAGCTCCAAACAAAAGGGAACGGATGTTTCACGTGAAACATCCGGAGACGCGGCGGCGACCCCAAAGCGGGCAGACGCCGTCGCGCCCGTCGCCGACCTCCACGTGCACACCACTTTGTCGGACGGTTCGGACACCTTCGAGGAAGTGCTCGCCCAGGCCCGCGAGCGCGGCATCGGGCGCGTCGCGTTCACGAACCACGACACCACGCGCGGCCTGGACGGTGCCGTTGTGCTCGGCGAGCGCTTCGGGGTGCAGGTGACGGGCGGCATCGAGGTGAGCGCCTACGACTTCAAGCGCGACCGCAAGGTGCACGTGCTCGGCCTCGGCCTCTGCGAGGACGCCCCCGCGCTCGTCGCCCTCTGTGGCCCGCTCCTCGAGCGCCGCAACGCGAACAGCCTCTGGCAGCTCGACCGCCTGGTGGAGGCCGGCTACCCCGTCGACGCCGAGCGCGCCCTCGCGCTCGGCCGCGCCTCCACCTGCCTCTACAAGCAGCATCTCATGGCCGCGCTCACCGACGAGCCCTACGTGAGCCCCGCCTACCGCGCGCTGTACCGCAGCCTGTTCAAGGACGGCGGCATCTGCGATCGCGACATCGCCTATGTGGACGTCCGCGATGCCGTGCGCGCCATTGCGGAAGACGGCGGCATGCCCGTGCTCGCGCATCCGGGCCAACAGGACAGCTACGATCTGGTGCCCTCGCTGGCAGCCTGCGGCCTCGCCGGCATCGAGCGCCATCACCCCGACCATACGCCCGCCGACCACGCGCGCTGCACCCAGCTGGCCGAGCGCTACAACCTGGTTTGCACCTCCGGCTCGGATTACCACGGTCGCTTCGGCTCCATCCCCCACGTGGGCTACCGCGTTCCCCAAGCCTGACCGCGGCGCCGTCGAGCTTTGCCGGTGCAGGTTTGCCTCCCGCCCGGATGCCGGTTCGTCGGAAAAGCCGTCTTGCGGCGAAAAGTTGAATCGTCGTGGCCGGCCTGCGCCTGCCGTTCGCGCTACACTTACCACCTATGGAAAAGCAAACCTCGCATATTGCTCGGCGCGCCCGGCCCCGCGGCCCTGTCGGCCGCCTTCCCGACGATCCCGTCATCCTCGGACTCGACGTGGGCGGAACGCATACGAAGATGGCGGCGTTCGATTTCGACGGCGAGCTGCTGGGCGCCCACGCGTTCGACTCGCAGCGCGTGCTGGCCGCCGGCTCGCAGGGGAGCATCGCGCACGAGGCCGAGGCGGCGCTGGCACGCGCGGGCGTCGAAGCCGGCCAGGTGGCCGCCGTGGGCCTGGCGATTCCGGGATCGGTTTCCGAGGGCGGCTCTCTCGAGCTGTGCCCGAACATCGACCTCGACCTGGAGGCCTGCACGTCCCTCCTGCGCGCTCGGTTCCCGCAGGCGCGCCTTGCGGTGCTGAACGACGCCGACGCCGCCGTGCTGGGCGATTGCTGGCGCGGCTCTGCGAGCGAGCATGCCGGCGGCAACGTCGCGCTCGTCACGCTGGGCACGGGCGTGGGGGCCGGCTTCGTCTTCCGGGGCGTGCTCTACGGCAGCGCGCACGGTGCGGCGGGGGAGGTGGGCCATCTGTGCGTCGACCCGCGCGAGCAGGAGCCCTGCTCGTGCGGCAGGGCGGGCTGCCTTGAGCAGTACGCCTCGGCCAAGGGCCTCGTGCACACCGCCCGCCGCGAGCACGCCGCCCGCCGCGAGCTGGCTTCCCGTACTGCTGCGTCGCCCTCTCTCGAAGACGCTGCCCGCGCCGCCGCCGAGGCGTTCCCCGACGCGCGGGCCGTCCTCGATGCCGCGGCACGCCGCGATCCGTCGGCCTGCGCGGCGCTCGAGCGCTTCTCCGAAGCGCTCGGCTTCGGGCTGTCCCAGATAGCCTGCGTCGTCGACCCGGACGTGCTCGTGCTGGGAGGCGGCCTGTCCGAGCGCGCCGACCTGTTCCTGGGCGCCGTGCGCGCCCGCTACCGTGCCTGCGCGCTGCCACCGTGCCGCAACACGCCTATCGTCGTCTCGAAGCTGGGCAACGCCTGCGGTATGTACGGCGCGGCATCCCGCGCGCTCGACCTGCTTGCGCGCGGCGAGTGCTCCGGCACGGGGGAGCGCCTGCTATGACGAGCGCACGCCGCGGGCGCGCTTCCGTGCGCCCGCTTGCCTCGCGGATCGCCCGGTTCGCGCGCGAGCGCACGGTGCTGCTCGTGTCGGCCCTGGCCGCCTTGGCAACCGTGGCCTTCGTTCCGCCCGACGAGGCGTACCTCGGCTATTTCGACGTGAAGACGCTCGCCTGCCTGTTCGGCATCCTCGCCGTGGTGGGCGCGCTGCGCGGCATCGGCCTGTTCGAGCACGCGGCGCGCCTCATCGTGGCGCGCTTCGCCACCTGCCGGTCCGCCGTGGCGGCGCTTGTGGGGTCAACGCTCGTGCTGTCGATGTTCGCCACGAACGATCTGGCGCTCATCATGATGCTGCCGCTGTCCGCCGCCACGCTGCTCAAGGCCGGGTGGGAGCGCTCGCTCCCGTTCGCGTTCATCATGCAGAACCTCGCGGCGAACCTCGGCGGCATGATCCTGCCGTTCGGCAACCCGCAGAACCTCTACCTGTACGAGTGCTTCTCCATCCCGCTGGGCGATTTCCTCTCCGTCATGACGCTGCCCTTCGCCGTCTCGGTCGCGCTCATCGCGCTCTGCTGCGCCCTGTTCGCGAAGCCCGAGCCCCCGCAGCCAGCGAAAAAACGAGCAGCAGAGAAGGGGGCGGCGGAAAAAGGGGAGATGAAAGAACGAATGCAGGAAGAGCGAATTCGGGGGAAGCGGTCGGCGGTAAAAGGAGCAACGGGTATACGGGCAACGGAAGAGGGAGCGGCGGGAAAGCAGGTAGCGGGAACACGGGCAACGGAAAATTCGCTTGTGGACGAGGGCCGGCAGCAGGTAGCCTTCCCCGCATCCGGCGAGCCCCTCCAACGAACGGATGTTTCACGTGAAACATTCGGGCCCTTCGCCGTTTCCAGTGGGTCGCCTCGGCAAACCGCTAGAAACGGCGAAGGACCAACATCCGCCTTCGAACAAGGGAGAGGTGCCGATACCGCCGCGCCACGCATCGTCTCGGCGCGGCGGGCGCGGGCGCTCGGCTATGCGGCGCTCCTGGTGCTGGTCATTGCCTCGGTGTTTCGGGTCGTGCCCTATCCGGTGGCGGTGGGCGCCGTCGTTGCCGTGCTCGGCGTGCTGGACCGCCGCGCGCTGCGCACGGTGGACTGGGGGCTGCTGCTCACGTTCGCCTGCTTCTTCGTGTTCGCGGGCAACCTGGCGCGCATCCCGGCCGTGGAGGGCTTCTTCTCGTTCTGGATGGGCGAGAGCGCCCTGCTCGTTGCCGCCGGTGCCAGCCAGATCATCAGCAACGTCCCCGCCGCCGTGCTGCTGTCGCATTTTGCAGACGGCTACCAGGCGCTGCTCGTGGGCGTGAACATAGGCGGCGCCGGCACGCTCGTGGCATCGCTTGCCAGCCTCATCACGTTCAACGAGTACCGCCTCGTCCGCCGCGGTTTCCCCAGCCGCCCCGCGCTCGCCCGCGTCACGCCCGGCGCCTACCTCGCGCGCTTCACCGCGTACAACGCGGCCTTCCTCGTCGTGCTCCTGCTCGTGTGCGCCCCCTTCGTGTAGGGCCCCGGCGTTCGCTCTCGAAGCCCCTCCCGTCGCTCCACCGCTTTAGCGCGCTAAACCACACGCACGCCAAAACACCCCGTTCGCGGGGGCCCATTCATCGAAAACGTCGGTCGGCGACGGATAACTGTTTGAAAAGAGGGGGCCGGCGCTTTATAGTAGTGCGACTGCATCATACTTCATGACGTGAAAGCGAGATGCAGAGGAAAGGGGAGAGACCAATGAACATCAAGAAAATGGTTGCGCTCGTTGCAACCGGCGCCCTCGCGGCATCGCTCGCGCTGTTCGGCTGCTCGTCGGGCGACGGGCAGGACTCCGGCGCGAAGGACGACAAGGCGGCCGGCAACGAGTCCGGCTACACGCTGGTGAACGACGGCAAGCTGACGGTGGCGGCTTCGCTCGACTTCCCGCCGTTCGAGAACCTGAACGGCGACACGCCCGAGGGCTTCGAGGTGGAGCTCATGGGCCTTCTGGCCGAGGAGATGGGCCTGGAGATCAACTACCTGCCGTCCACGAAGTTCGACACCATCGTTCCGCTCATCCAGACCGGCGGCAAGGCCGATGTGGGTGTTTCGGGCATCACCATCACCGACGAGCGCCTGGACCAGGTCGACTTCACCGACGCCGTGTGCGACGTGAACCAGAGCATCACCGTGCTCAAGGATTCGGGCGTCACCGACGTGGCGCAGCTCGAGGGCAAGAAGGTGGGCGCCCAGACCGGCACCACGGGCTACGAGTGGGCTGCCGAGAACATCAAGGACGTGGAGATGGTGGGCTTCGACGAGATGACCGCCGTGTTCCTGGCGCTGCAGTCCGGCCAGATCGACGCCATTGCGGTGGACCTGCCGGTGGCGAACTACTACGTGAAGACGGCCTACACCGACTGCCAGGTCATCAAGGAGATCCCCACGGGCGAGCAGTACGCCATCGCGGTGAGCAAGGACAGCCCCGAGCTGACCAAGGCGCTCAACACGGCGCTCAAGGCCGTGCGCGAGAACGGGAAGTACGACGAGCTTGCCGCCAAGTGGTTGCAGTAACGCACAGATAGGGTGAGCATGCAGATCGCATTCGCATTTGCGCGGAAACACCTCGCAGGCGCCGCGGCGGTTCTCTTCGCCGCGGCGCTGGCGGTCTCGTTCGTCTTGCCGGTCCAAGCGCACGCGCTCGACGTGGAGCGCTGGACCGCCAAGCCGAACAAGGACGGCGACAACACCACGGTTCTGGGAGCCACGGCGACGCGCGTCACGTGGCAGGGCCAGACGGCGGAGGACGAGTCCCTTGCCTCCGTGACCATCGAGATGCCCGAGGGCACCACCGTCGGGGCCGAGAACGTGAAGACCACCGTGCTCGTGGGGCTCGATCGCCTGGATGCGGCGTCCGAGGCCGTCGTGGACGGCAACGACGTCACGGTGACGCTCGCCGAGCCTGCGCCGGCCGGTGCGCTCGTCATGGTGGAGTGCAACCGCACGCTCCTGCCGGGCGGCGGCGGGTCGTTCGGCCTGGCGGGCAGTTACACCACGGCCGACGGGCAGCGCCACGACATGCCGGCCACGGACCAGGTCATCAACGTGACGGGCACCTCGCCCGCCGAGCAGCTGTCCAGCTGGCTCAACCAGCAGGACTGGGTGAAGGCGTGGAACTCCAACAAGTTCCTGCACCTGTTCTTCGACCCGGCCATCATCGTCACGTCCGTGCCGGCGCTGTTCGCCGGCTGGCTCGTGTCGATCGGCGTGGTGGTGGTGAGCTTCCCGCTGGCCATCCCCCTGGGCCTTCTGCTGTCGTTTTTACGCATGGCGAAGCACCGCCTTCCGCGCGCCATCGGCGCCACGTACATCAACATCGTGCGCGGAACGCCGCTGTTCCTGCAGCTCTACATCGCGTTCTTCGGCCTGCCGCTCATGGGCGTGCAGATGGACAACTTCACCATGGGCGCCATCGTGCTGGTCATGAACTCCAGCGCGTACCTGGCCGAGATATTCCGCGCGGGCATCCAGTCCATCAGCCAAGGGCAGTTCGAGGCGGCGCGGTCGCTGGGCATGAACGGTGCGCAGACCATGTTCTTCGTTATCATCCCGCAGACGGTACGGCGTGTGATTCCCACTATGACCAGCGAGTTCATCCTCATGTACAAGGACACCTCGCTCCTGGCCGCCGTGGGCGTGACCGAGCTCATGATGTACGCGAAGACCATCACGGCCGCCACGGGCAACGTGACGCCCTATATCGTGGCCGCCGGGTTCTACCTCATCGTCACCATTCCGCTCACGAAGCTCATCAACACCATGGAAGCGCGCATGTCCAACGGGCGCCGCAAGCATAAGAAGGGCCCCGCCGACCGCAGCATCACGTCGGCCGCCTCGGTGGTGCCTGATTCCGACGCCGGCGTGGCGCGCAGCATCCGCCTGTCCGAGACGTTCGCCGGGCCCGCCTCGCAGACCGACGCGGCAACGCGCATCTACGAGGATGCGAAGCGCAACGGCAACCATATCAGCCATTAAGGAGGTGCGGATCATGAGCGAAGCGAACAACGGCGCGGCGGGTATCGGGGCGGCAGACATCGCCGGCGCGGACGCTGCGGACGAGACGGTCATCCGCATCGAGGACCTGCGCAAGACGTTCGGCGACAACGAGGTGCTGCGCGGCATCGACCTCGACGTGCGCCGCGGCGAGGTAGTGGTGATCCTGGGCCCGTCCGGCTCGGGCAAGTCCACGCTGCTGCGCTGCGTGAACCTGCTGGAGAAGCCCACGGGCGGCCGCATCTTCTTCGAGGACACCGAGATCACCGCGAAGAAGACTGACATCAACAAGGTGCGTGCCAAGGTGGGCATGGTGTTCCAGAACTTCAACCTGTTCCCACACCTCACGGCCAAGAAGAACGTTATGCTGGCGCAGCAGAAGGTGCTGCACCGCAACAAGGAGGAGGCCGCGCGCATCGCCGAGGAGCAGCTAGAGAAGGTGGGCCTGGGCGAGCGTATAGACTACCGGCCCTCCGAGCTCTCCGGCGGCCAGCAGCAGCGCGTGGCCATCGCCCGCGCGCTCGCCATGGACCCGCACGTCATGCTGTTCGACGAGGCCACGAGCGCGCTCGACCCCGAGCTCGTGCGCGACGTGCTGAGCGTGATGAAGGAGCTCGCCCGCGGCGGCATGACCATGATCGTGGTGACGCACGAGATGGGCTTCGCCCGCGACGTAGCCGACCGCGTCATCTTCATGGACGGCGGCCACATCGTGGAGCAGGGCACCCCCGAAGAGGTGTTCGACCATCCGACGTCCGACCGCACGAAGGACTTCCTGGGCCATATCTCGTAGGGGCTCCTCTTTCAGCCGGCCAAAGGCGCGTCACCTGCATAGCCGGCCGAAGATGTGTCGCCGCATAACCGGCCGAAGGCGTGCCGCCGCATAGAGCCGGCTGGGGGCATGCGTATCGGGGGAGCCGTCCGGCGCATGGAGAAACCTCCGAGGTTGACCACATGCGCCGGACGGCCTCCCCTGCACGCGTGGTCCCTGCCGGCTGGATGGAAAGGCGGCATTGCCGGCGAATGGAAGAGCGGCGTATGGCCCGCCGGAAGGAAGAGCGGTGCAGGGGCTGGAGGGGAGCGTTGCGCGGCCGACTGAATGGAAGCGGCGGCGGATGCTTGCAGGGGGAGGGGGTCGATGAGCGGCAAGATATGTTTTTTCCCGCCCCCTCTATCCCGGCGATTCTTCGGAGCCCCTCGTTTTGTGCAAAACGCCGCTGTTTTTCCTACGGCAACCGCGGGCAGCCCCCCCTGCATGAGGTTACGATTTGATTCCTTTTTATGCAGAACTATGGAAACAAAGAAGAAGAATATCCAATATGGTCATGATCTCGTTTCGCGCAAAGCTTCACCAAACCGTAATATTTTTGTGCATATGAACAAGATCATTGTTTTTTTGTTAAAAATCATTCGAAAATTTGTGTTGCAGGTGAACAAAAAAGATGGTATAACTTCCTCAACGGCAAATCTGGTAAGCATGCGACGGTAGGAAAACCGGGAGCGTCATGAACCACCAGTCTCCCAGCACTCTGAGTTGCAGCGCAAAAACCAGCAAGCTGCAGTAGTATGTAGTGTGCCACCCAACGGTAGCGAAGAGCGCTGCCACAGAAAGGAGACTGTCATGGCGAAGATAGTCAATTCTTGGAACGACTGGGATCCGCTGAAGCGCGTCATCGTGGGTCGTTGCGACAACTCGATGATCCCCCCCGAGGAGCCCGCGACTTCCGAGAAGGTGCCTGTCGACTCCGAGATGCGCGGCATGTGGGGCCTGCGTCCCCTCGCCACCGTCGAGCGTGGCAACGAGTGCCTCGAGAACCTCGTGAAGATCCTCGAGGACCGCGGCGTCGTCGTCGACCGTCCTACCCCGCTGCAGTGGAACCAGGCCATCGGCACGCCGGACTTCCGCAACGACTCCATGATGACCTGCATGCCTCCGCGTGACATCCTGCTCACCGTCGGCAACGAGATCATGGCCTCCGCGAACTCCTTCCGCTGCCGCTACTTCGAGTACCTGGCCTACTGGCCCCTCATGAAGCAGTACTTCGACGAGGATCCCGACTTCCTGTGGACCCAGGCCCCCCGTCCCCGCCTGACGGACGCCTCCTACAAGCACAACTACTACGACGAGAAGATCACGCTGGAAGAGCGCCTCGTCCGCACGGCCAACAAGGACTTCGTGACCACCGAGGTCGAGCCGATGTGGGATGCCGCCGACGTGATGCGCATGGGCAAGGACCTGTTCATCCAGCACGGCCTGACCACGAACCGCACGGCCATGGACTGGTTCCAGCGCTACTACCCCGAGTACCGCGTGCACGCCGTGAACTTCCCCGGCGACCCGTACCCGATCCACATCGACGCCACCTTCGTGCCGCTGCGTCCGGGCCTGATCATCAACAACCCGCACCGCAAGCTCCCCGAAGAGCAGCGCGCCATCTTCGAGGCCAACGATTGGCAGATCGTCGAAGCCGCCCAGCCGGCCCACGACGAGCCGCCGGCGCTGTGCTACAGCTCCGTCTGGCTGTCCATGAACTGCCTCGTGCTCGACCCGAAGACGGTCATCGTGGAGGCTTCCGAGGTTCACCAGCAGGAGCAGATGGACAAGCTCGGCATGAACGTCATCCCCTGCGACCTGCGCGACGCCTATCCGTTCGGCGGCGGCCTGCACTGCTCCACGGCTGACGTCTACCGCGAGGGCGACTGCCTCGACTACTTCCCGAACCGCGTCAAGGATCCCACCCTGGTGCGCCCGGAGATGTGGAACGACTAGTCGCTTAGCCGCCTAGCACAACAAGCCACTTGCTGAAAGCAAGCGTCGATTAACAGAAGAAAGGGGATCTGGCAGGGTTTATCGCTCCAGATCCCCTTTCCTGCTCTTCAACCTATACCACCGCATGCACGATTCGGCCCTGTGAGGCCGACTAGGTACCCGTATACCCATTCGGCCTCACAGGGCCCGATTTGCGGCTGGCAAAGGGGATTTCCTTTTTCTTGCTACTGGTTTTAAGGAGGACCAATGGCAGATACCAACAAAACCACCAACACGCCGGATCTGGGTGACAAGCCCGAGCTCGGCAACGGCAAGGACGGCTCCGGCAGCTACCAGATGAGGGTGGGCTTCGGCACCATCGCCATGCTCATCTCGGCGACCGGCATGGGCCTCGTGCCGCTGTTCAGCCGCTGGGCTACGCGCACCGACATGTTCAACGGGGCGGCGGGCCTGAACGCCGGCGATTCCATCGGCGCCCTCATGGCCGTGGGGCGCATGGGCATGGGCGTCCTCTTCTTCGTCGTCCTGCTTCTTGCCACGCACAAGGTGCATGTGTTCAAGAAGCTCAAGCTCACGCCGGCTATCGCGCTCGGCGGCCTCATGATCGGCATGTCGCTGGCGTGCTACGTCACGTCCACGCTGCTCACCACCGTGTCGAACGCGGTTCTGTTCATCTACATAGGCCCGGTGGTCTGCGTATTGCTCGCGCGCATCTTCCGCAAGGAGCCTATGTCCAAGCTGCAGTGGATCTGCCTGGGGGCGGTGTTCATCGGCATGCTGTTCGGCAACAACCTCATGGGCTTCGGCGACAACGGCTTCTTCGTGGACTTCAACCTCGTGCCGTCCACGCCCGAGTTCCCGCAGAAGGGCATCGGCGATGCGTTCGGCCTCGCTTCCGGCTTCTTCTACGGCGCCTCGATGTTCTTCAACGGCTATCGCAAGGACGCCGACACCACGGCGCGCGGCGTGTGGAACTTCATCTTCGCCGTCATCGGCGCCGGCTCCATCACCATCGTGCTGAACTCGCTCGGCAGCATCGACCCGAGCATGGCCAACTGGGCGCTCAACATCCACTTCACGCCGTTCAACTGGATTGGCACCGTGCTCCTGTGGATCATCTGCGGTCCCATCGCGCTCGGATTCCTGCTGGTTGCCGGCCGTAACCTGCCTGCCGCAGACTACGGCACCATCGCGTACTGGGAGGTGCCCGTCGCCATCTTCGTGGGCCTCGTGGTGTTCGGCGAGGCGCTCACCATCAACACCATCATCGGCGGCCTGCTCATCATCGGCGGCGGCGCAGTGCCCTCCATCAGGGGCATGATCGTCGGCCGCAAGCAGAAGCAGCAGGAGGAGATCAGCGAGAACCTGGCTGCCCGCCTGGAAAAGGCCGAGGAAGACGAGCATCTGCAGTAGGCCGAGCGAGAAGAAAGGAACGGTGTGTCATATGAAGATCACGACCAATCTGACCCACATCGCCACCGAGGTCGAGTTCGAGCCTGCCCTGACCGAGGAGCAGCTCAAGGAGGCGTTCGGGGCAGTCGGCCTCAAGGGCTTCCCCGCCGAGCTGGACATTGCAGAACGCACGGAAGAGCATGTGCAGATGATGGCGCTGGACTCGTTCCTCGGGTTCGCCCAGACGTCGGGCGTGGCGGCCGTCACCTACGATGTGACGTATTTCCCGCATGCCGATGACGCCGAGGTGACCTACCAGCTCAAGCAGCTTGCACGCGAGCTGGAGATCAGCGCCGACGTTATCCGCGACGTATGCGCCGACGAGATCCGCGAGTACCTGGAGCTCGACGCGAAGCGCGATGCCAACGCCCCCGTGCACAGCATCGTGGAATGCTACGTGGGCGGCACGGCGTTCGCCTGGTACGGCATGAACGAGTACCCGCGCTTGAAGCGCATCATCCTGCGCAAGCTGGCCCAGGGCGGTCAACGGGCCAAGCACAACTTCATCATGCGTGCGAGCAAGGAGCAGGTCGACCTGCTCGAAGATTACTGATAGCCGACTGGGCACGACAGGGGTTCTGAAAACGCGGCGGCTCGGTTCTGCCGGCCGCCGCGCCTCGGGCATCGCAGCGTCGGGGTTCTCGCTGCGATCTTCCCTTGCCGCCGCTTGCTCCAGCTGGTTTCCGCGCGTTCCGCGCCTTCTCCCAGACCCCGGTCGCGGAGCGCTGCCTGCCGGGTAAACGTTACATCTTGGTGGTAGGCCGAGTTTTGGCGTTATCATAACGGTTGCTGGAAGCGTATCTCCCCATTTTTGTCAGGAGGGCTCCACATGAAGCGAAGGCTTGCCAAGCGGTTTTGTCCCCGGCTCCACAAAGCCGCGCATTTCTTAGGGGGCTATCATGAATGTTGAAAGCGGTACTGCCAACGCTGTTCCTCCCCGGTCGTTCTCGGAAGAAGAGCAGCATAAAACCCTGAAAAAGGTCACGTTCTCGTCGTTCCTGGGCAATTTCATCGAATGGTTCGACTACGCGAGTTATTCCTACCTGGCCACGGTCATCGCGCTCGTGTTCTTCCCGGGCGAGGACCGCTTCGTGGCGGTGATGAGCACGTTCGCCGTGTTCGCGCTCTCGTTCCTCGTGCGCCCCATCGGTGCGGTGTTCTGGGGGAACATGGGCGACAAGAAGGGCCGCAAGTGGGCCTTGTCCATCTCCATCCTCATGATGAGCGGTGCGACGTTCCTCATCGGCTGTCTGCCCGGCTACGCCCTCCTCGGCGTGGGCGCGCCGCTGCTGCTGCTTGCGCTGCGCATGGTGCAGAGCTTCTCGGCCGCCGGCGAGTATGCGGGTGCGGCCACGTTCATCGCCGAGTACGCGCCGAAGAACCACCGCGGCTTCTACTGCTCCATGGTGCCGGCGTCCACGGCCACGGGCCTGCTCGTGGGCTCGCTGTTCGCCACGTTCATGTTCAACACCTGGGGCGCCACGTCGGACTTCGTCGTGGACTGGGGCTGGCGCATACCGTTCTTGCTCGCGCTGCCGCTGGGCTACATCACGCACTACATCCGAACGTATCTCGAGGATTCCCCGGTGTACGAGGAGATGCAGGAGCACCTGAAGCAGCAGGGTTCCAGCGTGAAGCATCCCATCCGCACGCTGTTCAAGAAGCACCTGCGCGTGCTCATCATCTCGTTCGGCGCCTGCGTGTTGAACGCCGTGGGCTTCTATGCGGTGCTCACCTACCTGCCGAACTACCTCGAGACCACGCTGAACTACGATCCGAGCGCGGCATCCATCATCACCACTATCGTGCTGGTGGCCTACATCGGGTTCATCTTCGTGTCCGGCCGCATCTCCGACCGCTTCGGCCGCAAGAAGATGCTCATCATCGCCTGCGTCGGGTTCATCGTGCTCACCATCCCGGCGTTCATGCTGCTGGGTACGAAGAACTTCTGGATCATCCTGCTGGTCGAGCTGGTCATGTGCCTCATACTCACCATCAACGACGGCACGCTGTCCAGCTACCTGACCGAGACGTTCCCCACCGACGTGCGCTACTCCGGGTTCGCGTTGAGCTTCAACCTGGCCAATGCCATCTTCGGCGGCTCGGCGTCGTTCATCTCGTTCTGGTTGATCGATATGACGGGCAACGACATCGCGCCCGGGTTCTACATGGTGTTCATCGCCGCGCTGGCGCTGGTGGCCATGATCCTGTCGCACGAGCACACGGGCAAGGACTTGTCCGAGGTGTAGGCGGGGTGCGTGCGCCGCGCGCTGCGAGGCCTGCCGGGAGCCGCTCCGTTGGGGCGGCTCCTTCTTTCGGCGGCCGTCCGGGCCGCGGCGGCGGGCCGTCTCGGCACCGGCGCGTATTTCATCGTATAATGGGGCGGTTGCAACAGCGGCAGGGAGCAGGTTGGAGGGGTCTATGAGCGAATCGTCAACGCCGAAGTCATTGAAGGCTCAGATCACGCGCACGTCGCTCGTGCTCGCCGCCGCCGCGCTCCTGCGCGAGGAGGGTCCCAAGGCCGTCACGTACCGCAAGGTGGCGAAGTGGGCCGGGGCGGCGTCCTCGTCGGTGGGCTACTACTTCGACTCCGTCACCGAGCTCTTGCACGAGGCGGGCATGTACAACATCCAGCTGTGGGCGCAGCGCGCCGAGCGGGTGGCGGATTTGTGCGAGAAGCTGGAGCCCGAGGAATGCCGCGCGCGCATTACCGAGCTTCTGACGCGCGCGTGCCTGCCGGACGACTCCATCGTGCCCAAGGCGCACTACGCGCAGCTCATCGGCGCGGCTGATTCGAGCGTGGTCACGGAGGCCTACCGCAAGGGCCGCGTTCTGCTGGATGCCGCCATCGCGCGCATCCTCGAGCGGGCGGGCGTTCCCATGACGCCGCGCATCGTGGTGGCCATCGTCGATGGTGCCGCCGTGACCTCTATCTCCGAGGGTCTGGACGTGCGCGAGACCACCGGCAAACTGCTCGACGAGGCTATCGAGGCCTACACGAAGGCCGCTGGCTGCTAGCTGCCTGCGTTCCGCTTCGGGGCGTCCGCGCCCTCTTTCATATCCCGAACCTCACGCTTAAGCGACGGGAGGGTGAACCTTCTCCCCTCCGTCGTTCTCCCTTTCCTGCGTCTGATAGAACGGACGGACGCAAGCAAACGCGACGGCATCCATCTGCCTTTTGGGATGGCGGCGTCGCCCGTCTAGGAAAGGAGTTGGAGCATGAGCGAAACCCGTCAGCAGGCGGTCGCGCCCTCGGCCGATCCCGGCCCCGTGGGCAAGGTGAGCCGTCCGTCTTTCAAGCGGTCTTTGACGTTCTTCGGGTTCTTCGCCATCACCGCGTCCATGGTGATGACGGTGTACGAGTATCCCTCGTTCGCCTCGTCCGGGTTCCAGCTGGTGTTCTTCTTGATCATCGGCGGTATCCTGTGGTTCTTGCCCGTCGCCATGTGCGCGGCGGAGATGGCCACGGTGAAGGGGTGGGAGTCCGGCGGCATCTTCTCGTGGGTTGGCAACACGCTGGGGAGGCGCTGGGGTTTCGCCGCGCTGTTCTTCCAGTGGTTCCAGATCACGGTGGGCTTCGTGACCATGGCGTTCTTCATCTTGGCGGCGTTCGCCTACGTGGTGAAGTGGGACGCGCTGTACAACAACCCGCTCGTGATGTTCTTCGGCGTGGCCGCCATCGTGTGGATCCTCACGCTCACGCAGCTCGGCGGCACGAAGTACACGGCGCGCATCTCGAAGGTGGGCTTCGTGGGAGGCATCATCCTGCCCGTCATCGTGCTGCTGGTTGGCCTGGTCTACTACTTCGCCACGGGCGGCGTGTCGCAGATCAACATGACGCCGGCCACGTTCGTGCCCGACTTCGGCAAGGTGGATACGCTCGTGATCTTCGCGTCGTTCATCCTGGCGTACATGGGCGTGGAGGCATCCGCCTCGCACGTGAACGAGCTGAAGAACCCGAACCGCAACTACCCGCTGGCCATGATCATCCTGGCAGTGCTCACCATCGCGCTCGATGCGCTGGGCGGCCTGGCCGTGGCCACGACGCTGCCGGCGTCGGTGCTCGACGGCAACCTGTCGTTCGGCGTGATCGAGGCGTTCCGCGCCATCTTCGTGCAGCATATCGGCCCCGGCCTCAGCTGGATCGTGTTCGCGGTGGCGCTGCTTCTGGCGCTGGGTGTGCTGGCCGAGATCTCGGCCTGGATCGTGGGCCCGTCCCGCGCGCTGCTCGACACGGCGCACGACGGCATCCTGCCCCCCTCCTTCAAGAAGGTCAACAAGCACGGCGTGTCGGTGAAGACCGTGGTCATCCAGGCCTGCATCGTCACGGTGTGGGATGCGGTGCTCTGCGGCTCCATCGCGCTGTCCGGCGGGTCCAGCTCGTCGGTGGGCTACCTCACGGCCATCGGCCTGACGGTGGTCATCTACCTGGTGGGCTACGTGCTGTTCTTCCTCGGGTACTTCTACCTCATCTTCAAGAAGAAGGACCTGCCCCGTTCGTTCCAGCTGCCGGGCGGCACGCCGTTCAAGGCCATCGTGGCGGGCGCCGGCCTGTTCATGACCGTGGCAACGCTCATCATCTCGTTCTTCCCGTCGTCGAACCTCGATGCGCAGTCGAACATGGTGTACCAGGCCACGCTCGGCATCGCGTTCGTGATATCCGTGGCCATCCCGTTCGTCATCTACGCGCTGCGGCATAGGTGGGCTCCCCAGGGCCCGACCAACCGTGCGGCGGTCGGCGCGGCAGCTGGCGCGGGTGTCGGCACTGCGAGCGGCGCGCACGTTGCCGGCGCGCATGCCGGCAAGGGCGCCCCGGTGGGCACGGCGGCGCGTGCGGTGCCCCTGGGCCCGAATGCGCGCAAGGCGGCCCAGCCGTCCGACCCGGTGGCGGTTGACCCGAAGAAGGGCGCGGCCCCGGCGGCGAAGTCCAGCACGCTCGGCGACAGCGGGCCCATCAACAAGCGCACGCGGGCGACGGACAACCTCCGTGGCGGCGCGAAGCCGAGCGGCGCGGGAGCGGCCGGCATGTCGGCCGGGGGCGGGCCCGGCTCCGATTTCGGCGCCACGGTCGCGCGCGGCATCTCGGCGGCGGTGGTCAGCGTGACCAGCCGTCCCTCGGGCCCCATGGCGGTTGACTCCGGTCCCACGGTCAGCACGGACGACGTGCCGGCCGAGCCCCAGCCCGTCATGCGCGACGAGGTGGCGGTGCGCGAGATCGACCTCGACACGGGCGCGGGCGCCCATGAGGCACCGCCTGCCTGCGAGGCTCCCGTCGCGGCGCATGCGCGCAAGGACGACGTCAAGGACGCGGGCGAGGTGCGCGACGATCTGCTCGACCGCACGGCCGAGGGCGACCCCTCGCTGCGTGCGAGCGTCACCGAGGCCGTGGTGGGCGAGGGCGTTCCCCGCGCCGACCCGGATACGCCCGACCCGCGGCGCGAGACGGGCGTCGACACCAACAAGCCCGCTCGGTAGCGCGCGGCGACAACGTAGGTATCACACTTCGAAACAGGAGGTTTTCATGAAGGAACAGACATCTACCAGCAAGATCCTCGATAGCATGGACGAAGGCACCAAGTACTCGACGCCCATCTTCGGCTCCGAGGCATCCGATGTGGCCATGCCGCGCCTCAAGATGAACGACCAGCCGGTCGAGCCGCGCATCGCCTACGAGATGATCAAGGAGTACCTGTCCATCGAGGGCAACGCCACGCAGAACCTCACCACGTTCTGCCAGACCTACATGGAGCCCATGGCCACGAAGATCATGGCCGAGACGATGGAGAAGAACGCCATCGACAAGGACGAGTACCCCATGACGGCCGACCTCGAGAACCGCTGCGTCGCCATGATCGGCGATCTGTGGCATGCCGACCCGGCCGAGGAGCCCATGGGCACGTCCACCGTCGGCTCGTCCGAGGCCTGCATGCTGGGCGGCCTCGGCATGCTGTTCCGCTGGAAGAAGCTGGCGAAGGACGCCGGCATCGACATCTACACCGAGCAGCGCCCGAACCTGGTGATCTCCGCAGGCTACCAGGTGTGCTGGGAGAAGTTCTGCCGCTATTGGGACATCGAGATGCGCCTCGTGCCGCTTGAGAAGGACCATCTGTCGCTGAACATGGACACGGTCATGGACTACGTGGACGACCACACCATCGGCATTACGGCCATCCTCGGCATCACCTACACCGGCAAGTTCGACGACGTGCAGAAGCTCGACGAGCTGGTGGAAGCGTACAACCAGGAGCATCCGAAGCTGCCGATCCGCATCCACGTCGACGGCGCGTCGGGCGGCATGTTCGCCCCGTTCGTGGAGCCCGACCTGGTGTGGGACTTCCAGCTGAAGAACGTGTGGTCCATCAACTGCTCCGGCCATAAGTACGGCCTCGTGTACCCCGGCATCGGCTGGGTGGTGTGGCGCAGCAAGGAAGCGCTGCCCGAGGACCTGATCTTCTGGGTGAGCTACCTGGGCGGCGAGGAGGCCACGATGGCCATCAACTTCTCGCGCAGCGCCTCGCAGATCGTGGGCCAGTACTACGTGCTCATGCGCAACGGCTTCGAGGGCTTCAAGGAGATCCAGGAGCGCACGCTCGACGTGGCGCGCTACCTGGCCGCCGAGCTCAAGGAGATGGGCATCTTCGAGATCTACGAGGATGCGTCGCACATTCCGATCGTGTGCTGGGGCCTGAAGGACGACGCCGACGTGGAGTGGTCGCTGTACGACCTGTCCGACCGCCTGCGCATGAGCGGCTGGCTGGTGCCCGCGTACCCGATGCCCGCCGATATGCAGGACACCACCGTCCAGCGCGTCGTGGCGCGCGCCGACTTCTCGATGCAGCTGTGTATCAAGCTGGTCGAGGATATGAAGAAGGAGATGGACACGCTGAACAAGGCGAAGTTCGTCACCGGCAACACCCAGGGCGTCATCCAGACCGGCTTCAACCACGGCGGCCGCTCTGCCGTCGACAAGGGCGAGAAGGTCCAGACGAAGGCGAAGACCACGCAGAAGTAAGTGCGCCGACCCCACCCCGACCTCCCCGGTCGGGGCGCTTTTTCGGTGCTGGAGGAAAGCAGAAGGGCCTCTTATTTAGATTACGGTAATAGAATTGAAAAGAATTTCTGATATTTTACCGTAACGGGCAATCAGGCCCCCGAAATCCCCTCCGAAGGCGAGAAAACCGCCCAAAACAGCGGGAAGAGCCGCACGTTGGATGCCCAAAAGCGGGCTTCGGACAAGAATTCCCGCGATTCGGTAATATATCGATAAAAAATTCCAAATCCATTACCGTAGCCGAATATTCGATATCGTGAACGCGATCAACTTGCTTCTGATCGACACACGACGTGCGTTTTGCTCGCTGCGACTCTACCCGAAGAGCTGGTAGCCGAAGTAGCCTAGAACGGCGCCTACCGCGGCGGCTGCGAGGGTGAGGAGCACGCCTCTGAGCACGGGATGCCGCCGTGCGCGCAGGCTTTTGGCGTTGTTGCGGTCGATGGGCTCACCTTTCGAGAAGGCCACCAGCTCGCGGTACGTCACCACGTCGTGCTGCTTCTTCAGGTGCTCGACCACCGTGAGCATGACCAGGCCGATGCCCCACACCAGCAGCCCGATGATGGCGGACGGCACGAGCCCCCAATCCCAGAAGGTGAACCCTCCGATGAAGAGCGCACATCCGACGACCACGACTGCGGTCCCTCCCCACGCCAGGTAGATCATCTTCCGGTAGTCGTTCTCGATTGCTTCCTTCATGGCTTCCACGTCTCCTTTGATCAGTTCGTCGACCGTTACGTCGAAGAGGACGCTAAGGAGCAGCAGGCTTTCCACGTCAGGGTAGGTCTTGTCGTTCTCCCAGCTTGAGACGGTCTGGCGCGAGACGTAGATCTTCGCGGCGAGGTCGTCTTGCGAGAGTCCGCGTTCCGTTCGGTGGCGTTTGATCTGGCTGCCGAGCTCCATGCGTTTCCCTTCGTTGATCCAAGGTTGCCATGACGCAGGGAAGTGTACCATCAAAGGGCTTTGACACGTCTCGCTTCGCGACCCTTTTCTGTGTCAAAAGTGCTTTACAATACGTTTGAACAGGTGTTATTTAGAATGACGCAGGACGTTGCCGGGAGTGCGCATGCGGGGCGGCGTCTCCAGCTGTACAGAGAGAACGCCCCCTGCGCTGAATCCGGTTCTCGTTCGCCATTTGGGACCGGATTCAGCGCAGGGGGCGCAGGGGGAAGAGGTGGCCACGCGGAGCGCGTCGCGCGCGACCACCGGTGATAGCGGAAGAGCTTAGTCCTCGCGCTCGATGGGCATGCTCATGCAGCGCGGGCCGCCACGGCCGCGGGACAGCTCGGCGGAGGGCACGATGATGAGGTCGAGGCCCTTGTCGCGCAGCACCTTGTTCGTGACGTCGTTGCGCTCGTACACCACGATCTTGCCCGGGGCGATGCACAGCGTGTTCGAGCCGTCGTTCCACTGCTCGCGCTCGGCCGCGATGCGGTCGCCGCCGCCGCAGGGGATGAGCTCCACGGGATGGCCGACGTAGGTCTCCAGGATGCTCTCCAGCGTGCCGTTCACTTCCTTGACCTTGATGCCGTCGCCTTCGGCGGTGATCTCGAACACCGTCAGCGGGCCCATGATGCCGGGGTGGATGGTGAACTTGTCCGTGTCGATCTGCGTGAACACGGTGTCGAGGTGCATGAAGGCGCGGGAGTTCGGGATGTTGAACGCCAGGATGGTCTCGATGGGGCTCGTCGGATCGCCGAAGATGTTCTTCGCGATAGCGTCGATGGCATCGGGCTCGGTGCGCTGGGAAATGCCGATGGCCAGCACCTTGTCGTTGATGTTGAGGATGTCGCCGCCCTCGATGTGGAACGTGTTGTAGCGGCTGTAGTACTCAGGCGTGCCCTTGAGCATCGGATGGTACTTGAAGATGTACTCGCCGTAGATGGTCTCGCGGTTGCGGGTCTCGGAGTACATGCGGTTGATGGACACGCCGTTGCCGATCATCGCGAACGGGTCGCGGGTGAAGTACAGGTTCGGCATGGGCTTGACGACCATCTTGGAGGACTCGGACACCAGGTCCACCAGCGAGTTGGACTTGTCGGTGTGGAGCTCGGTGAGGTTGATGCCCTCCATCGTCTTCAGCACGAGGTCCTTGGCGCCGGGGTAGTTCTCCTGCAGGTAGTCGAAGATGATCTTCTGGTAGCGATCCGTGCGGATGCCGGCTTCTTCGATCCACTGCTTGAGGAACTGCTCGCGCAGCTCGGGGTTGGCCTCGAGAACCTCAGCCATGAGGTCTTCCAGGTAAAACACTTCGACGCCGTTGTCGCGCAGAGCCTGCGCGAACGCGTCATGCTCCTCCTGGGCGACCTTCAAGAACGGGATGTCGTCGAACAGCAGCTCTTCGAGCGTGTTCGGCGTCAGGTTCAGAAGCTCTTTGCCCGGGCGGTGCAGCAGGACTTTCTTCAAGGGCTTGATCTCGCTCTTGACGTTCACTCCTGACATGTGCAACCCTCCTTCGGTTTGTCGGCCCGCGCGTCCTTTAAGCGCGCCGGCCTTTCTTCGCCAAGTGCGTCCGCGGCGCGATGCCGTGACGCGTTGGTCTCACCATGCGCCCTCCGCTGCGTGAAGGAAAGATGTAAAGCGGGTTTACCGGTGCATCGATCGGGGTGTACCCGGCCGGGAAAGACGCTAAACCTCAAATAAACCGCAGGTGGGAGCAGTGCGCATCCTGCAACCATACACTGCGGCCGCGCGCGTTCGGCTCGGATGCCGCAGCCTTTTCCGAAACGATGCCGATTCGTGTATCATGGGTCATGTTGCAGGCGGCCGTGCGCAAGCGAGGAAAGAGGTGCTCCTTCGTGGGATTCGTGCTCTTCCACTACACGCTCTTCGTGCTGTTGGGTTCTATCATGGCATCGGCAGCATGCCTTTCCGCCTACCTGGTATCGCGCAAGCGCGCCATGCGGTACGCCTTCGCTGGCTTCCTGTTCTACTTCTTCGACGTGGCGTGGGTGTTCCAAGACGACTTCTTCACCGGCGCCGACGCGGGGCTGGGCGCGGCGTACGCGGTGGTCATGTCGCTGGTGCTCGTGGTGACGGGCGGCGGGTTCCTCACGTCGTTCTGGCTTTTGGTATGCGATTACCTGGGCGAGGAGCGCCGTGTGTTCAAGGTGGCGCCGGCCGTGCTGTTCGTGGCGGCGAGCGTGGCCGTGCTGGCGCTGCTGCCCGAGGGCGATTTGCGCAGCTTCCTGTTCTACTTCCCGCGCGAGCTGTACCTGTTCTGGATGCTGCTGTTCGCCGGGTTCCGCTTCCTCGTGACGAAGGACGAGTCCGGGCGCAACCGCCTGCGCCGCCACCGCTTGCTCTACGTGTTGCTGTGGGTGTTGGGCCTGATGATCGTTGCGGAGGACGTCTGCGTGTTCCTGCTGCCCGACCCCGTCCTGCTCGGGCCGCGCGCCTATGCACCCGAGCGCAACTTCGCCGAGAACGTGCTCATGCTGTGCTGCGCGTTCTTCGCCTGCCGCGATGCCTTCCGCGTGCTGTCGCTGCGCTTCGAGCGGCCTCCCATGCACGAGGGCGGCCGGCAGGAGGAGCTCATCGACGACAACCTGCTCCTGTACGGCAAGCGCTACCGCCTGTCCGAGCGCGAGTGCGAGGTGCTGCGCTACGTGCTGGTGGGCAAGGACAACCAGAACATCGCCTCCGCTATGCACCTGGCCTTGAGCACCGTGAAGGTGCACGTGCACAACATCCTGCAGAAAACGGGCCAGCCGAACCGCCAGGCCCTCGTCCAGGATTTCTGGAAGACATCGTAGAACGGCCTAGAGCGTGCCAAAAGCCCGGGGGTAATGGCGCATCGGAAAATGTGCCATTACCCCCGGGCTTTTGGCACGCTCCCCTGTTGCGTTCGCTCTACTGCTCCGCCAGCCATCTTCTCAACATGATCACGATGCCGCTGACCAGGAAGTCGAACTGGTGCACAGCGCCTCGCCCAGGGCGGAGTCCGCGCGCGAGCGGCCTTGGCCGATCCCGCTTCGATGCCGGATTCGATAGCGATGGCGATGCAGGCGTGCGTTCGGCGCGGTGTCGCTGCCAACCGGCGACACCGCGCCGTTCTTCCATATACGCGTGTCCTCCGTTCTGCTAAAGTAGACGAATCTGCGCGGCGCACCGCGCCGCAGGTTTCGCGCAACCGAGGCGAAACATGCAAGGGGGATCATTGGGGAGGCAAGAAGGTCGGCCCCAACGTGAGAAGGGAAAGGAGAGGGTATGAGCAGTACATTGGTACAGAAATTCAAGAACGTGGGCCCCGGCGCGCTCGTGGCGGCCGGCTTCATCGGGCCCGGCACCGTCACCACGTGCACGGTTTCGGGTGCGAGCTACGGCTACACCATGCTGTGGGCGCTGTTGTTCGCCACGGTGGCCACCATCATCTTCCAGGAGATGGCGTCGCGCGTGGGCATCGTCTCGGGCAAGGGACTGGGTGAAAACATCCGCGATCGTATTCCCAACAAGGCGCTGATGTGGATTGCGATCGTGATTGTTATCATCGCCATCTTCGTGGGCAACATCGCATACGAGACGGGCAACATCACGGGCGGCATCCTGGGCATCCAGGCGGTCCTGCCCGACGTGCCGATGATCCCCATCGTCATCGTGCTGGGCGTGCTGGCGTTCATCGCCATGTGGATCGGCTCGTACAAGGTGGTCGAGGTCATCCTCACGGCCATCGTGGTGTTCATGGGCGTGGTGTTCTTCGTCACGGCCATCGCGTCGTCGCCCGACTGGGGCGCCATCGCCACGGGCCTCTTCGTGCCGACGTTGCCCGAAGAAGGCTCGAAGGGCATCCTCACGGCTGTGGGCCTCATCGGCACCACCATCGTGCCGTATAACCTGTTCCTGCATGCGTCCGGTGCCTCCGAGCGCTTCAAGGACCCCGAGCAGGTTTCCGACGCCCGCTTTGACACCATCCTGAGCATCGGCCTGGGCGGCATCATCTCCATGGCCATCCTCATCTGCGCCGCCGCCAACATCTACGGCACCGATGCCGTGGTGGCGAACGGCAAGGACATGGCGTTGGCGCTGCAGCCGCTGCTGGGCTCGTGGGCCACGTGGATGATCGGCCTGGGGCTTCTGTGCGCTGGCTTCTCGAGCGCCATTACGGCTTCGTTCTCCGCCGCGTATGCCGTGAACGGCGTGCTGGGCTGGAAGAAGACGACGAAGGACCTGCGCTTCAAGCTCATCTGGATCATCGTGCTGGTGGCCGGCTGCGTGATGGCCGTGGCGCTGGGCAAGAGCCCCACCGAGCTGATCCTGGTGGCGCAGGCGGCGAACGCCATCCTGCTGCCCATCATGGCGTTCTTCGTCATCTACTGCGCGAACGGCAAGGACCTGGGCAAGTGGCGCAACCACCTCTTCGCGAACTGCGCGGGCGTGGTGATCATCGTGATCACGCTGTTCATGTGCTACCGCAACATGTCCAGCTTCTTGGCATCGCTCCAGGCGCTCATCGGGGGCTAGGGCTTTCGCTATTGCAGAAGCGCCCGTTTCGCTCCAACGCAAGACGCCCGCCGTTTCGGCGGGCGTCTTGCGTTGGAGGGGGCGGCGGGGCGCAGTCAGGCAGAGCGTCGAGCCCCTGCGTCGCGAACGGGCAGCGCGGCTGCTGCCTAGCGCGCGCTCACGGGCTTGATGGCAATGCTGTCCTGCTCCAGGGCCTCGCGGATGCGGCGCACGAAGGCAAGGGCGGAAGGGGAGTCGCCGTGCACGCAGATCGTGTCGGCATGCAGGTCGATGAGCTTGCCGTTCACGGAGAGGATGGCGCCGTCGCGGATGGCGTTCTTCACCCGCTCGATAGCCTCCTCCTCGTTGCGGATGAGCGCGGCGGGGTCGTTGCGGCTCACCAGCTTGCCCTCGTCCGTATAGTTGCGGTCGGTGAAGAACTCCTCGGCGGTGACCAGGCCGATCTTGCGCCCCTCGTCCACGAGCGCGCTGTTCGCCAGGCCCACCAGCACCAAACGGTCGTCCACGTCGCGCACCGCCTGGGCGAGCGCGGCGGCCAGCTCCGGGTCCACGGCGGCGTGGTTGTACAGCTGGCCATGCGGCTTCACGTGCCGAAGCGGGACGCCGGCGGCGGCGCAGAACGCCTGCAGCGCGCCTATCTGGTACAGCATGTACGAGTAGGCTTCGTCGGGCGACAGGTTCATGTCGCGGCGGCCGAAGCCCTGCAGGTCGGGGTAGCCGGGATGCGCGCCGATGGCGATGCCGGCATCCGCTGCCATGCGCACGGTGTCGCGCATGACCATCGGGTCGCCCGCATGCTGCCCGCACGCAACGTTCGCGCTGGAAACGAGCGGGATGATCTGGTCGTCGAGCCCGAGCGTATAGCGCCCGAAGCTCTCGCCCAGGTCGCTGTTGAGATCGATACGGTACAATCCACTACTCCTTCAGGTCGATGTTCTTCGTGTCGGTGATGAGCATGCAGCCCGGCGCGTGGGTGATGGCGAACGGCGGCTTGCTGTTCATGACGATGGACTGGGGCGTGACGCCGCAGGCCCAGAACACAGGCACTTCGCCCTCGCGGATCTCGACGGGGTCGCCGAACTCGGGGTGGGCCAGGTCGCGCACGCCGATAGCCGCCGGATCGCCGATGTGGAGGGGCGCGCCGTGCACCTTGGGGATGGCGCCGGAGATCTGCACCGCCTTCACCACCTGGTCGTACGGGATGGGGCGCATCGACATGACCATGTTGCCGGACATGCTGCCCGCCGGGGTGCATGGCACGCCGGTCAGATACATGGGCACGTTGCAGCCCATGGTGTTGTGGCGGATTTCGATGCCGGCCTCGATGAGCTCGCTCTCGAACGAGAACGAGCACCCGATGACGAACGAAACCAGGTCGTCGCGCCAGTAGTCCTCGACGTTGTCCACCTCGGCCACCAGCTGGCCGTGCTCGTAGATGCGGTAGCGAGGGAAGTCGGTGGCGATGTCGCAGTCGGTCGCGCAGATGGTCGCCTGCCGCGCGCCCACCTCGGTCACTTCCAGCAGCGGGCACGGCTTGGGGTTGCGCTGCGCGAACAGCAGGAAGTCGTAGGCCTGCTCGCGCGGCAGCACGATGAGGTTCGCCTGCGCGTAGCCGGGGCACAGGCCGCTTGTGGGCGCCGTGAAATCGCCCGAGCGGATGAGCCGACGCGCCTCCACCGGCGACGCGGCAAGCATCTGCGCCCACACCTCGTCGGCGACGCCCTCGGGCTTGGCGGGTTCCGGAACATCGATCATGATTACACCTCGCCCTTCATGAAGCGGTCGATGAAGCTGGTGTCGGCTGCGCCGGCGGCGAACGTCTCGTTCTCCATGATGGCGTACTGGAAGTCCAGGTTCGTCTTCACACCCACCACCACCATTTCCTCCAGCGCGGTGCGCATCTTGGCGATGGCCTCGGTGCGGTCGCGACCGTGCACGATGATCTTGGCTATCATGGAGTCGTAGTAGGGCGAGATCTCGTAGCCGTCGAAGGCGGCCGTATCCACGCGCACGCCGTTGCCGCCGGGCAGGTGCATCTGCGAGATGGTGCCGGGCGACGGCAGGAACCCGCGCTCGGGCTGCTCGGCGTTCACGCGGCACTCGATGGCGTGGCCGCGATACGTTATGTCGTCCTGCGTGAACGTGAGCGGGTCGCCCGCCGCCACGCGGATCATCTCCTGCACGATGTCGGTGCCCGTGACCATCTCGGTCACGGAATGCTCCACCTGCACGCGTGTGTTCATCTCCATGAAGTAGTAGTTCATCTGGTCGTCCAGCAGGAACTCAATCGTGCCGGCCGACGTGTAGCCCACGGCCTGCGCCGCGCGCACGGCGGCATCCAGCATTTCGGCGCGCACCTCCTCGGACAGCGCGGGGGAGGGGCTTTCCTCGATCATCTTCTGATGGTTGCGCTGCACGGAGCAGTCGCGCTCGCCGAGCGCCACCACGGTGCCGTACGTGTCGGCGATGACCTGCACCTCCACGTGGCGCGGGTTCATGACGCAGCGCTCCAGGTACATGGTGTTGTCGCCGAACGCGCCCACGCTCTCGCGCTGCGCGATGCTGAACTGCTCGCAGAAGTCGTCCTCGGACAGGCTCACGCGCATGCCCTTGCCGCCGCCGCCCGACGACGCCTTGATCATGATGGGCCAGCCTACGTCGCGCGCCTTCGCAAGCGCCTCCTCCGGGGCATGCACCGGCTCCTTCGTGCCGGGCACCACGGGCACGCCGGCCTCCATCATGGTCTTGCGCGCTTGGCTCTTGTTGCCCATGCGGTCGATGACCTCGGGCGCGGGGCCTATGAACACGATGTCGTTCTCGCGGCAGAGCTTCGCGAACGTGGAGTTCTCGGACAGGAAGCCGTAGCCGGGGTGGATGGCCTGCGCGCCGGTGCCCTTCGCGGCGGACAGGATGGCCGCGATGTTCAGGTACGAGTCGCGCGCGGCGGGCGGACCGATGCACACGCTCTCGTCGGCCAGGTACACGTGCAGCGCGTGCTTGTCGGCCGTGGAGTACACGGCCACGGTCTTGATGTTCATGGCGCGGCACGCGCGGATGATGCGCACCGCTATCTCGCCGCGGTTGGCGATGAGGATCTTCTCGAACATGGCAGCCCCCGCGCCCTAGCGCGCTTCGGCGGTGGCGATGCGGAACAGCGGCTGGTCGTATTCCACCTGCGTCCCGTTGGCGGCCAGCACCTCCACCACTACGCCGGGGGTGGGCGCCGTGATCTCGTTCATCATCTTCATGGCCTCCACGATGGCCATGGTCTGGCCCGACAGCACCTCCTGGCCTACCTTGACGAACGGGTCCTCGTCGGGGCTCGGCGACAGGTAGAACATGCCCACCATGGGGCTGCGCACCAGAAGCGAGTCCTTGTCCACGTCCTCGAGCGCGGCGGCCTCGTGGCTCTCCGTCTTGCCGGCCAGAAGCGCGCTCACCCGGTCGGCCATGAGCGGCAGGGCCGACGACGGGAGCGGGCCGTGGCTTCGCTCCAGCTCTATCTTCGTCTCGCCGTCGTCCACGCGCAGGGCCGTGAGCTCGGCCTTGTCCATGATGGCGATGAGTTCTTCGATGGCTTTCGTGTCCATGGCGCTTCTCCTTGCACTTCTCTAGGCGGTGCGGCCGTTGCCGCGGCTCGCATTCTGCGGGGCGTCGTTGGCGCCCGCCTTCTTGTCGGGGGCTTCGTCGTACTGCAGCGCGTTGCGGCTCCCCACCCGCTCGGCGCGGTTCGCGCGGTCGATCCACAGCGTGTCGGCCTGCGTCTTCGCCGCCTGGCGCTCCAAGATGGGCGTGAGGCGGCGGGCCGTGCGGCGGGGCGAGATGCCGTCGGCGCTGGGCCGGCGCACTTTCAGCGCCAGCATCTCGAACTGGCGCGCTTCGGCGCGCAGCAATTCCTGGGCCTGCTGGACCGTCACGGGCTCGAAGCGCACGCGGCTGCCCGGCGGGCGCTGCACGAGCTTGGGGATGTCCACGGTGGCGATGGTGCCGATCTTCGCGTAGCCGCCCGTGGTCTGGCGGTCGGCCAGCATGATGATGGGCCGCCCGTGCGAGGGCACCTGCACGGCGCCGAACGCGATGCCGTCCGATATGATGTCCGACCCGTGCCTCGTCTCGATCTCCGGGCCGTCCAGGCGGTATCCCATGCGGTCGCACTTCGCGGTGGTGGTGTAGGTTTGGCCGTAGAAGGTCTCGATGCCCTGGTTGGTGAACAGATCCTCCTGCGGGCCGGGTACCACGCGCACGCGCACCTCGCCTTCCTCGAACCCGTAGAACGGGTCGGGGTCGATGCGGTGCGAGCCCAGGTTCGGCAGGAAGTCCAGGCTCTTCGTCACGAACGGGAGGTAGTCGCCCGTCATGAGCGTCCGCCCCTTCCAGCCGCCGAACTCGCACTTCAGGTTCGTGGAACGGCTGCCCATGACCTCGGGCACGCGCACGCTGCCGCCTGCGATGGCCAGGTAGCCGTAGCAGCCCGTCTTCGCGGCGCCGAAGCGCAGGATGGAGCCGCGCTTCACCATGAGGGCGGTGTAGCGCGGGGCGGGCTCGCCGTCGATGGTGGCGCCGAAGTCAGCGCCCGTGAGGGCGATGATCGTCTTCGTGGTGAAGCGCAGCATAGGCCCGGCCAGCGCAAACTCAAGCACCGGCGCGTTCGGCTCGTTCTCTACCAGCAGGTTCGCTATCGTGTAGGCCCGGTGGTCCATGACGCCGTTCGTGGAGAAGCCGCTGCCCTGGTAACCGAAGCGGCCGTTGTCCTGGATCGACGTGTACACGCCGGGTTTTCTGACGACGAGGCCCATGTTATTCGTCCTCCACGAAGATCTGGTACTCGTAGGTGCTCGCGGCCAGCTGCTGCTCGATGGCGGCGTACTCGTCGGTCGTGATGGGCACGAAGCGCAGGTACTCGCCGGCCGCGTACAGGATGGGCTCGGCGCGGTCCGGGTCGTAGGGGCGCAGCGGCGTGCGGCCGATGATCTGCCAGCCGCCGGGTGAGGCCAGCGGGTAGATGCCCGTCTGCGCGCCGCCTATCCCGACGCTGCCCGGCTCGATGCGCGTGCGCGGCGTGGCAAGGCGCGGCGTGTGCAGGCGCTCGTCGAGGCCGCCCAGGTAGGCGAAGCCGGGCAGGAATCCCAGCATGTCAATGAGGTAATCGTGCGCGGTGTGGATGTCCACGACCTCCTGCGGGGTGAGCCCGGCGTGCTCGGCCACGTTGGCCAGGTCGGGGCCGTACTCGCCGCCGTAGCACACGGGTATCTGCACGATCTTGCGCACTGAGAGGTCGGCCTCGCCCACGTCGCGCAGCTTCCCGCGCAGGCGTGCGGACAGCTCGTCGAACGTGACGACCAAGGGGTTGTAGTACACCATGAGCGAGCAGAACGTGGGCACGAGCTCGGTGATGCCCTCGATGGGGTCGGCGGTGAGGTTCTCCGCAGCCAGGCGGATCATCGCGCCCGTCTCCGGGGAGATCGAATGAGCGAACTCCAGGTTGAGCGCCGAATCGCCGGCGATGGTGATGCTGAATCCCGCCATGTGGTTCCGTTCCTCGTCCGTTGGGCCGCTGGTGCGTGATCGCAGGGGTTCGGCCGCGTCGCCGTGCGACCGCAGGGGCCCGGTACCGGCATCGTCCACCGGTACGCATCGATGGCTCTGCCCATCAATGCTACACTTATATATTGGTTATCTCGATAGGATTGTAGCATATATGGAAAAAGCACTGTTTCTTGCGGCGTTCTTCTTCGCTTACACCGTCCAGGCCATCACCGGCTTCGCCGGCAACATATTCGCCATGCCCGTGGGCGCCACGCTCCTGGGGTTGAGCCCCACCGTGTCCATCCTGAACGCGATGGGCTTCTTCGCGTGCGGCCTTTTGGCCGTGCTGAACATCAAGCACGTGAACTGGCGTGAGTTCGGCAAGATCATCGCCGTCATGATCGTGTTCATGGTGGTGGGCATCTGGCTGGACACGCTCATGCCGCTGCACGTGCTGCTGAAGATCTACGGTGCCGTGATCGTGTTCATCGGCGCGAAGAACCTCATCTTCACCCGTCAGAAGTTCCTGCCGGAGTGGGCGCTGTGGATCATCCTGGCGCTGGCGGGCCTCATCCAGGGCATGTTCGTGTCGGGCGGCGCGCTGCTGGTGATCTACGCGGTGCAGAAGCTGCGCGACCAGCAGGAGTTCCGCATCACGCTCTCGCTTATCTGGACGGTGCTGAACTTCATCTACGCGTGCATCGCGTTCCAGCAAGGCCACTTCACGGGCGACGTCGTGCAGATCATCGTCATGTGCATCCCGCTGGCCGTCGTGGCCACCGTGCTGGGCAGCAAGCTGCAGAAGAAGATCAGCCAGGAGAAGTTCCTGAAGCTCACCTACGTCCTGCTGCTGTTCATCGGCATGGTGCTGTTGGTGACGTCGTAGGCTCGCTGTGGCTCTGGGCCGACGGGCTCCCTTTTGGGCGGACGGGGGAGCGCTTGGCTTGCTTTTTCGCTAGCTAGGGTATGAATCATCTTTCGTTATATTATTCATGAATAATATACTTATGCGTATTCACCTCGTATAACTATTGTTCTTTGAACATTATGTGAATAACAGGTTGCATGCGGGGAACAGGGCTATAGTGTCAACGTCAACCGACGAGAGAGACGAAGAACCGGAAGAAGGAACCCCTCATGACCGAAGCAACCAAGACTTTGGCGCAGCTGAAGAAGGCCAGCAAGCTCACGCGCCTCGCGTTCCACAAGAACGGCCCGAAAAGCTACAAGCGCGGCCAGGGCGCCCTGTTGAACGCCTTGCTGGCGAACGACGGCACCACGCAGCGCGAGCTGGTGAAGACCATGGGCATGGACCGCAGCGACCTCAAGGGCATCGTGAAGAAGGCCGAGCGCAACGGCTACGTGACCATCGAGGATTGCGATGCGAAGCACACCTACGCCGTGAAGCTGACCGACGAGGGCCGCAAGGTGGCCGAGAAGCGCGTGGCCGCCAACGACAAGACGGCCGAGAGCATCCTCGACTGCCTGTCTGCGGACGAGGTGGCCCAGCTGAACGCCCTCACCGAGAAGCTCATCCTGTCCTGCAAGGACAAGGGTATCAACGGCAAGAAAAAGGGCCGCAAGGCGCACAGCTGCCACTGCTGCTAGCCTGCCGACTACGCGTACCGGATGCTTTTGGAGGGGGTCGACGCTGAACGCGCGTCGGCCCCTTTCTTGTTGCAAGGCTCACGTCGCCCCCGCGCCCTCTGCTGCGACCGCTCGTCATACCCTCTGCTGCGTCTGGCTATCGCGACCGTTCACCGTGCCCGCAGGCGACGCGCAGCGCGCTGGGCGCCGCGGCAGCCAGCCAGCGGTTCCGTTGCCGAAACGGCGCGCGCCGGGGGTTCACGGGCGCGCCTTGGAACCGGTACAATAGGGGCAGGGCGAGGCAAGGAGCATCTTATGGCGCAGTACCAACGCATCTTCGCAGCACTCGACGGCGCATCCACGCAGGAGGCGGTGGCCCAGCGGGCTGCGGCGCTCGCGGCCGACAACGGGGCACGGCTTTTGTTCGGCCACGTGATCGACTCGGTTCCCAACGAGGCGAACGGGGCCGACTTCGACGCCCTGTGCGCGGAAGGCGTCGCGCGCATCGAGGACGAGCTTGCCGACGAGCTCCGCGCGGTGCGCGACAATCCCGCCATCCCGTCCGTCGAGGTGCGGGTTCGTGCAGGCCGCGTGGCCGAGACGCTGGCCGAGCAGCTCATCGAGCCCTTCGCGCCCGACTTGGTCGTGTGCGGCGAGCGCGGGCTCTCCAACATCAAGTACGTGTTCGTGGGCAGCGTGTCCACCTACCTCATCCGCAACCTGCGCTGCGACGTCCTGGTGGTCAAGCAGGCGTGAGCTTCATCCAGGTCGGTTCCGGCCTGGGTTCCCCTTGTTTTGCGCCGCGGTGCGCGCTAGGCGCGCGCAGCGGCCGCCTTGCGGTCGACGACCCGCTTGAACATGATCACGAGCAGCACCAGCCCCACGCCCACCATGATGTGCCCGATGCCCGCGATGCCCGAGAGCGCCGCGTCGGGCAGCGGCAGCACCGTGCCCGTGACCTGCGCCACTCTGCGCACGAGCATCATGCCGGCCGTGACGGCCACCCCGATGTTGTACACGATGAAGAACGGCTTGAACAGCCGGTCGCCCGTGAAATCGCTGGCGAGGGCGAACAGCGTGGCAATGAGGAACACCAGGAACCCGAGCGCCAGCAGATGCGGGTGCATGAACCCGAGCACGGTCTGCCCGGAGAAGCCGGAGAGCTTCGTGAACTCGCGGAAGAACACGCCGGCGGCCGCGCCGGCAATGAGGTAGACGAGGGCGGTGTTGATGAGGCGCTTCATATGTTTCCTTTCGAATAACAATATATGAACGACGTTCATTATGAGCCTTCGCCCGCGGGGGTGCAAGGGGTTCGGGCAAACTGTTCCGAAGATGCGAACGAGCGCGCATGCCCGGCCGCGCCGGACGGAAGCGTGGCCGGGCATGCGTGCCCTCGGCCGGGCGGCGCGTGCGTCGTTGGCCCGGCGCGCTGCCCGTTGTGCTACCCTGTTCATCATCTAAAGCAGGCGGGAAGACGAGGACGTGGTGCACATGGTGAACGAGAGAATGTACGGGCTGGGAGCGGAGCCGAGCGCGATTCGCGAGCTGTTCGCGTACGGCATGGCGCGCAAGGCGGAGATCGGCGCCGACAGCGTGTTCGACTTCAGCATCGGGAACCCCAGCGTGCCCGCGCCCGACGCCGTGAAGCAGGCGGTGCTCGAGCTCATGGAGGAGGAGCCGAGCGCGCTGCACGGCTACTCGCCGGCGGCTGGCGACCCGCGCGTGCGGGCCGCGGTGGCCGACCATATCCGCCGCCGCTTCGACGTGCCGGCCTCGCCCGACCAGGTGTACCTGACGGCGGGTGCCGCGGCGGGCCTGGCCATCTCCATCTGCGCCGTCACGGAGCCGGGCGACGAGGTGGTCGTCATCGCGCCGTTCTTCCCCGAGTACCAGGTGTGGATAGAGACCGCCGGCTGCACGCGCGTGGAAGTGCCGGCGCATGTGCCCGACTTCCAGCTTGACATCGATGCGCTGGACGCGGCCATCGGGCCCGCGACGGCCGCCGTCATCATCAACTCGCCGAACAACCCGGTGGGCGCCGTGTACACGCGCGAGAACCTGGAGGCCCTCGCCGCGCTGCTGGCGCGCAAGGAGGCCGAGCTGGGACGCAAGATCTACGTCATCAGCGACGAGCCGTACCGAGAGATCACCTACGGCGCCGAGGTTCCCTACGTGCCGTGCGTGTGGCCGCGCACCATCGTATGCTACTCGTACTCGAAGTCGTTCTCGTTGCCGGGCGAGCGTATCGGCTATATCTACGTGTCCGACCTCATGGACGATGCGGCCGAGGTGTCCACGGCTGTGGCAGGCGCGGGACGCGCGCTCGGGTTCATCTGCGCGCCGGTGCTGTTCCAGCGCGTGATTGCCGCCTGTATCGACGAGCCGAGCGACGTGGCGTCCTACGCCGAGAACCGCCGCCTGCTTACCGAGGGCCTGGGCGCGCTGGGCTACGAGTTCGTGGAGCCCGACGGCGCGTTCTACCTGTGGGTGCGCGCGCTTGAGGACGACGCCCAGGCGTTCAGCGACCGCGCGAAGGCCCATGAGCTCCTGCTGGTGCCCTCCGACAGCTTCGGCGTTCCCGGCTGGGTGCGCGTGAGCTACTGCGTTTCGCGCGCCACCATCGAGCGCTCGATGCCCGCGTTCAAGGCGCTCATGGAGGAGTACCGGGGGTAGGGGCTCCCAACTTCGCGCGCAACGAAGCGACGGCGGCCGGAGGGCCGCCGTCGCTTCGTTGCGGGGTATGCCGCCACGGCATAGAGCGTTCGGCAAAACCGCATTTCCCCTATGCGCTGGTCAGAACCTACACTGCGAGCAACGTCAAGTAGGCGGCGATCGACAGGAGGAGAACATGCTGACGGTATCGGAGCACGTGTACGACGAGGCGACGGGCATCGACCACTACGTATTCGAGCCTGGGGCCATGAAGGCGCAGGTAAAGGTGACTGAAACGAACGGCGAGCCCCAGGTGCTCCTCGGTGTGGAGGGCATGGCCGTCCAGCAAAGCGTTTCGGAGCCCACGTGGACGGTTTGCATGAACAAGGAGATTGTCGAGAGGGCGCTTGCCGATTACCGCGAACGCCGGATGTGAGAATCTGGCTGTTGGATCTTTAGAGCAAGGGGCGCGCCGTTATCGCAACGGCGCGCCCCTTGTCATAGTGCTCGGCTTTCGCCATTCGCGCGGAGCGCTTCCTGGGCCGTGTAATAGTCGGATGCTCCCTGTGGCTTGCCGATAGCCCCGCGCCTCATGTTGTGCAAATAGGGTTCATGGCACGAAGGGCACGCGGCTGCGCCTGGCTTGACGGGTTCGCCGCATGAGGAGCAGGTGAGCTCAAGTTTGAGGGAGAATATCCCGCATTTGTTGCAGTGGTTGCACGGGTAGCAGGGCATGGCGATTCCTAACAGTGTTCGCGCTCGGCAAGGTCGGCTTCCATGAAGTCGATGAAGCGATCGAGCGCCGGGTTGAGGTTCCCTATGTGGTACAGGGCCGAAAGGGGAAACGAGGTCGCCTCGCCGGTGAGCTCGATCACGCGGCATGACGAGGGGAGCCCCGCTTCGATGCGCTTCACGAAGTTGACCCCGGCGATGAGCACGTCGTTGCCGATGGTCGACGAGAGCGTGAGAAGATCGGTCAGGCGCATGGAGTACCTTCGCCGTGTTTTCGGTGCGAACCCGTTGAGCAGGCAGGCCCGCTCGATAAACCGCCATGCCTCGCTGACGTGCGCGCCCTCTATCCTGACCAGCGTCTCGTGGCGAAGATCCTCGATGTCGATGGATGCGCGGTTTGCGAAGGGGTGGCCGGCGTCGACGATGGCGGCCCATGGGCAACGGCCCACGATCACGGCCCCCACGGTGTCGTCATCGAGCTCGCTGGGTTCGAAGTAATCGAAGGCGACGTCGATGGAGCCGGCCTTGACGAAGTCGATGGGCCGTTTATGGTGGCAGCTTCGAACCTGGATGAAGCCGGTGCCGTACTCGCTTTCCGCAGAGGTGATGAAGCGTCCGAGCAGGGCCATCACGACCGTCTCGTCGGTGAGTCCCGTCACGGAAAGGCGTGCCGGCGCCTCGCTCTTTATGCGGCGTGCCTCCTCGTAGAACATGCTCTGCGCATCGAGGATCTTGTATGCAAAGGGGAGCAGCGCATTGCCGGCCTCGGTGAGGCGCATGGCAGATCCCGTCCGCTCGAACAGCGACAAGCGCAGTTCCTTCTCGAACGAGATGATGTGCTTGCTCAGCGTTGGCTGGGACATGTTGAGCATGCGGGCTGTTTCCGTGATGTTCAGCCTCTTGGCCAGCTCGACGAACTCGTTGAAGGCGCTGATATCCAAAGCCGACTCGCCCCCTGTTATAACCACCGAGGTCAACGATGTGTTTTCGATCTATGAGATTCCCTTTTCCACCTCTCGCTCGAACCAACATACCACATTCGCCCGGCATGGTTCGAATTCCCGGGCGGCATGGGCGGCAGGCATAAAAAGAATCCATCGCGGAGCTTTTTATCATTATTTCCATGCGGCATGCCCTTCCTATAATGCGCCCCATCCGATGCCGGACCGAACGGGGAAGCGGGCCGAATTCGGCAGAACAGCCGAGAGGAAGGGGAATTCTATGAGTTCCGCACAGGTTAAAGAGGGGTTCAACAAGGCGATCATTCCCATCATGGCGATCTTCGCGCTCGGCGCCTCCCAAGGAGGCGTCAACGCCGGCCTGGCCACCATGGGGGCGGCGTTTCCGGAGGCGGGGCCGAACATCGGCTACGTGATCAGCATGGTGGCGCTCGGCATGATTCCGTCGGGCATCATCTCGGGCGCGGTCACGGGCCGGTTCATCAAGTACCGTACCTCCATCATAGCCGCCATCGTCCTGTACATCGTTTCAGGTTGCTGGCCGTTCTTCATGGGGAGTGGCGAATCGTTCGGCATGCTGCTGGTCTCGCGCTTCGTGTTCGGCTTCGCGGTAGGGTGGTCGTACCCGCTCGCCCAGGCGCTCACGTTCAAGACGTTCGACAACGAGAACAAGCGCGCGAGCATCCTCGGCGCCGGCATGGCGTTCTTCAATCTGGGAAGCCTGATCATGGAGCTTGCCGGCGGGTACCTTGCGCTTGTGAGCTGGCAGGCGTGCTTCCTGGTCTACCTGATCGGCATCATCCCGCTCGTCATCGTCATCTTCATGCTGAAAGAGCCCGAGCGTGATTCCGAGCAGGCGGCCGAGCTCGCTGCCGAGACGGGCGGCGAGGTGAAGACGAAGATACCGCCCATCGCCTTTTTGTACATGCTCATGCTCACGCTTATCGTTGCGTTCGCCATGCCCACGATCCTGTACTGCTCGTTCGTGCTGCCCGACTCGGCCATCTCCGGTTGGGTGCTCTCGGCCATGACGCTTGTGGGCGCCGTCACGGGCTTCACGCTGGGGCCGGTGTACAAGAAGCTCAAGAAGTGGACGCTGCCGGTAGCGGGGCTGTTCCTGGGCGTGCTGTACGTCGTCTGCGCCCTCAACGCGCAGCCGGGCAGCTTCAACCTCGTGGTGTACATCGCGACGTTCCTCGTGGGGCATTGGGGCTTCGCCATCGTGATCCCCGCCACGGGCAACATGATCACGAACCTGGTGCCCATTGGCGCAGCCACGCGCGCCATGGGGTTCAACACGGCGTTCCATCAGGCCGGCTGCTTCCTTGCGACTCCGGTGGCAACGCTGGTCATGGGATTGCTGGGCGCGCAGGCGGTCACCGACCTGCTGCTTCCCTGCAGCATCGTCATCGTGGTGCTGGGCGTGCTCCAGTTCGTGCTGGCGGGCTTCACCGATATGTCCAAATACGATGACGGCTACGGCAAGGTCGAGCTGCATCACGACGCCTAAGCGAGACGGCGCGCCAAGCGCACGGCATTCCAGGAGGATTGCCTGCTTCCCCTGTTCGGTTCGCACATCGAAGCAACAAAGAGAGGAGACATCCATGTCGAACGATTACTACGAAAGCCACCGAGGCGAATGGCAGTGGCAGGACGGCGAGTACACCGTCACGCGCACGACCGCCTGGTCGGGGCCCGGTTGCCACGACGGCTGCGGCGTGCTGTACTACACGAAGGACGGCAAGCTGGAGAAGGTGGAGGGCGACCCCGACAACCCGTTCAACCAGGGCGCGCTGTGCATGCGCTGCCTGGAGATGCCCGAGTTCGTGAACAACCCCACGCGCCTCGGCCACCCCATGAAGCGTGCCGGCGAGCGGGGCGAGAACAAATGGGAGCGCGTGTCCTGGGAGGAGGCGCTCGACCTCATCGAGGAAAAGGTACGCGCCATCTGGAAGGACTACGGCCCCGAGTCCATCGTCTGTCATATCGGCACCGGGCGCAACAACTGCGACCAGATACCGTACCTGTGCTACGCGGCGTTCGGATCGCCGAACTTCTCCATGGGCTATCTGGCCGGCGACTCCTGCTTCTGCCCGCGCTCCGCGTCGATGGCGTCGCAGAACGGCGACTTCATGATCGCCGACTGCTCGCAGCAGTTCGAGAAGCGCTACGACGAGAGCACGGGCTGGCGCTGCCCCGAAGTCATCGTGAACTGGGGCTGCAACGCGGTCGTCTCGAACTCCGACAACTTCTTCGGCGGCTGGATCGTGGACTGCATGCAGCGCGGCTCCAAGATGATCACCATCGACCCGTCGCTCACCTGGCTGGCCTCCCGCTCGGCGTACTGGCTGCGCGTGCGGCCGGGCACCGACGCGGCTTTGGCCATGGCCATGCTCAACGTCATCATCTCCGAGGACCTCTACGACCACGATTTCGTGGCCAAGTGGTGCTACGGCTTCGACGAGCTTGCCGAGCGCGTGCGCGACTGGACGCCCGAGCGGGCTGCGGAGGTTTGCTGGGTCGAGGCCGAGGACATCGTGGGCGCCGCCCGCCTGTACGCCCAGGCCGACCCCGCCGCCATCCAGTGGGGGCTCAAGCTCGACCAGACCACCAACGCCACCGCCACCGCGTGCGCCGTCAACTCGCTGTGGGCCATCACGGGCAACGTGGACAATCCCGGCGGCAACATCATCATCCGCAACGCCTTCGACCAGAACCTCTCGTACGGCTACGGGTACCACCTGCTGCCGCCCGAGGTGCAGGCGAAGCGCCTGGGGGCCGAGTTCCCGCTGATGAGCCGTGCGGGCTACAGCTCCTCCGCCCATGCGGACTCCGTGCTGAAGGCCATCGAGACCGGCGAGCCGTATCCTATCCGCATGGTGTGGATGACGTCCACGAACCCCATCGCCAACATGGGCGCCGACGCGCCGCGCCTGTTCCGCGCCTTGAAGAGCGTCGATTTCGTGGTGGTGAACGACCTGTTCATGACGCCAACCGCCATCGCCTTCGCCGATCTGGTGCTGCCCGCCGCCATGTCTCCCGAACGCAACTCGCAGCGCTGCTGGTGGGTTCCGAACCGCACGCTCACCAAGGTCACCCAGTACGAGGAGTGCGTTTCGGACGACGACCTGGTCACCATGGTGGGCAAACGCCTGCACCCCGAGAACTTCCCCTGGGACGACAACGTGGGATGGATCAACCACATCTTCGAGCACGAGACGAACGACGAGCTGCCCTACAAGAGCTTCGAGGAGGCGCAGAAGGTCGTGTGGTCCTACCCGGCGTTCACCTACCTCAAGCACGAGAAGGGCCTGCTGCGCCCCGACGGGCAGCCCGGGTTCAACACGCCGTCCGGTCGCATCGAGCTGTACAACACGAACCTCATGCTGTGGGGCTACGATCCGCTGCCCGACTTCAAGGAGCCCAGCTGCTCTCCGGTGAGCAGCCCCGAGCTCGCCGAGAAGTACCCGCTCGTCCTGACCACCGGCGCGCGGTCCTTCGAGTTCTTCCATTCCGAGCATCGCCAGGAGGGCACGACGTCGCGCGAGCTGCACCCCGACCCGCTGTTCGAGATGAGCCCTGCCGCCGCCGAGGCCGCGGGCCTCTCCGAGGGCGATTGGGCCTGGATCGAGAACCAGCGCGGCCGCTGCCGCCAGAAGCTGCACGTGAACCCCTCGCTCGACGACCGCGTGGTGCGCGCCGAGCACGGCTGGTGGTTCCCCGAGACCGAGGGGGCGGAGCCGAACCTGTACGGCGTGTTCGACTCCAACATCAACAACCTCACCCCGCAGTGCGAGAACGGCGACACCGGCTTCGGCGCCCCGTACGCGAACCAGCTGTGCCGCGTGTACCCGTGCACTGAGGAGAACAGCCGTGTCCTGCCGGGCGAGCAGGTCACCAGGCGCGGGGGCTATTCCAAGGTAATCGACGAGTCCAACGGCGACGTGAAGGTGGGTGCTATCTATGGCTAACGCATTGATGATCGACTACGGGTTCTGCACGGGCTGCCACGCCTGCGAGGTGGCCTGCAAGAAGCATCTGGGCCTGCCCGCGGGCCAGCACGGCATCCGCGTGCTCCAGGACGGCCCCCGCGAGCTCGCGGGCGGAGGGTGGGAGTACAACTTCCTGCCCATGCCCACGTCGCTCTGCGACCTGTGCGCCTCCCGCCTGGCCGAGGGCAAGGACGCCGCCTGCGTCCACCACTGCCCGGCCCACTGCATGGCGCTCGGGCCGGCCGAGGAGCTGGCGGCACGGTTCGACGGGAAGGTCAACCGCGCACTGTTCGTTCCCGCGCAGTAACGACGGTTCGCGCCGGGCGCCCTGCCGCCCGGCGCGGTTATGGAAGGAGAAGCAATGGATCAGGCCAATAGCTACTACGAGGCCCATAAGGGCGAGGTGGAGTGGCGCGACGGCGACTACACGGTGACGCGCACGACGGTGTGGTCGGGGCCCGGTTGCCACGACGGCTGCGGCGTGCTGTACTACACGAAGGACGGCAAGCTGGAGAAGGTGGAGGGCGACCCCGACTGCCCCTTCAACCAGGGCACGCTGTGCATGCGCTGCCTGGAGATGCCCGAAGCCGTGAACCATCCCGACCGGCCGACCGGTCCGCTCAAGCGGGCGGGCGAGCGCGGCGAGAACAAGTGGGAGTCCGTCACCTGGGACGAGGCCTACGACATTATCGAGGAGAAGGTGCGCGCCATCTGGAAGGACTACGGCGCCGAGTCCATCGCGTGCATGATCGGCACCGGTCGCAACAACTGCTGGCAGATCCCGTACCTGTGCTATGCGGCGTTCGGCTCGCCGAACTTCTGCCTGGGATTCCTCTCGGGCGAGTCGTGCTTCCAGCCACGCTCGGCGGCCATGGCCTCCATGAACGGCGACTTCCTCATCGCCGACATGTCACAGCAGTTCGAGAGCCGCTACGACACCGAGAACACCGAGTGGGTTCCGCCTGAGATGATCGTGGTCTGGGGGTGCAACCCCATCGCCTCGAACTCCGACAACTTCTACGGAGGCTGGGTCGTCGACTGCATGCAGCGCGGCAGCCGGTTGATCACCGTCGACCCGTCGCTCACCTGGTTGGCGGCCCGTTCCGACTATTGGCTGCGCCTGCGCCCCGGCACCGACGGCGCGCTCGCCCTGGCCATGCTCAACGTCATCATCTCCGAGGACCTCTACGACCGCGAGTTCGTCGAGAAGTGGTGCTACGGCTTCGACGAGCTTGCCGAGCGCGTCAAGGAATGGACGCCGGAGCGGGCGGAGGCGGTGTGCTGGGTTCCGAAGGACACCATAATCGGGGCGGCGCGCGCCTACGCGAAGGCCAAGCCCGCCACCATCCACTGGGGCCTGCCCATTGACCAGGCGGTTGTCGGCATCCCCACGGCGCAGGCCATCAACGCGCTGTGGGCCGTCACCGGCAACACGGACGTGCCGGGCGGCAACATCATCATCCGCAACGCGTTCGAGCAGAACGTGTCGTACAACTACGGATACCAGACCCTTCCCGCCGAGGTGCAGGCCAAGCGCATCGGCGCGGAGTACCCGCTCATGTCCAAGGCCGGGTTCAGCTCCACGGCCCACTCGGACTCCATCCTGCAGGCCATCGAGACCGGCAAGCCGTATCCCATCCGCATGCTCTGGCTTTCCTCCACGAACCCTATCGCCAACATGGCGTCCGACGCGCCGCGCGTCTACCGGGCGGTGCGCACCCTCGACTTCGTCGTGGTGTCCGACCCGTTCCTCACCCCCACGGCCGTGGCGTTCGCCGACGTGTTCCTGCCGGCGTCCATGAGCTGCGAGCGCAACACGCAGCGCGTATGGTGGGTGCCGCTGCGCGGCATGAAGAAGGTGACGCAGTTCGCCGACGTGCGTTCCGACGACACCATCGTCACGGACCTCGGACGCCGCCTGCATCCCGAGAACTTCCCCTGGACCGATGACATCGGCTGGACGAACGATATCCTCGTCAACGACACGCCAGGTTACGACGGCGACTTCGAGCAGCTGTGCAAGGACGTGTACGTCTATCCCGCGTTCGAGTACCGCAAGCACGAGAAGGGCCTGCTGCGCCCCGACGGGCAGCCCGGTTTCAACACGCCGTCCGGCCGCATCGAGCTCTACAACAGCATCTTCGCGCTGTGGGGCTACGACCCGCTGCCGCAGTGGGAGGAGCCATCCTGCTCGCCGTACGCCTCGCCGGAGCTGTACGAGCAGTACCCCTTCGTGCTGACGACGGGCGCGCGCTCGGTGGAGTTCTTCCATTCCGAGCATCGCCAGCTGGAGACGAGCCGCGAGTTCCACCCCGATCCGCTGTTCGAGATGAGCCCGAAGGCCGCCGAGGCCGCAGGGCTGTCCGAGGGGGATTGGTGCTGGCTGGAGAACCATCGCGGCCGCTGCCGCCAGAAGCTGCACGTGAACCCCTCGCTCGACGACCGCGTGGTGCGCGCCGAGCACGGCTGGTGGTTCCCGGAGCAGGAGGCCGCGGAACCTGTCCTGTTCGGAGTGTTCGACTCCAACATCAACAACCTGCTGCCGCAGTGCGAGAACGGGCCGACCGGTTACGGTGCCCCGTACAAGAACCAGCTGTGCCGTGTGTACGCCTGCACGGAGGAGAACAGCGCCGAGCTGCCCACGGCATGCGTGACGAGGAAGGACGGGTACTCGAAATGAGCGCTAACGCATTGATGATCGACTACGGGTTCTGCACGGGCTGCCACGCCTGCGAGGTGGCCTGCAAGAAGCATCTGGGCCTGCCCGCGGGCCAGCACGGCATCCGCGTGCTCCAGGACGGCCCCCGCGAGCTCGCGGGCGGAGGGTGGGAGTACAACTTCCTGCCCATGCCCACGTCGCTCTGCGACCTGTGCGCCTCCCGCCTGGCCGAGGGCAAGGACGCCGCCTGCGTCCACCACTGCCCGGCCCACTGCATGGCGCTCGGGCCGGCCGAGGAGCTGGCGGCGAGGGCTGCCGAGAAGACGCGGTGCGTGGTCTTCTCCTAGGCTCCCGGATAGAGGCGGCCGGCACCCAGCGATGCGTGGTGCCGGCCGAGGACAACGCAAACGTTTCGACAGACAAGGAGAATCCTATGTGCTTCAGACCAGCCACGGTCGCCCCCGACAAGACCTGCCCTGCGTGCGGCGCAACCTGTGCCGGGGACGCCCCGACGTGCTCCGCGTGCGGCGCCGACCTGCCCCAGGCCGCAATGCCCCCCATGCCGGGCGCTCCCGGCGCGCCCGGTGCTCCGGGAGCGCCGAAGCCGCCGGCGGCGCCGGGAATGCCCGGGGCACCCGCGAAGCCGGGGGCCCCGCAGCCTCCCGGTTCGGCCAGCTAGCGCGAGGCGGGCGTCCATGAGGCGCGAAGGCGCCGTGCGCCGGCACTATGCGCGGGTGGCGTTGCCGCTCATGCTGGTCGCGCTGTCCGTGACGGTTATCCAGTACCAGATACCCACCATCATGGAACGCGTCATGGACGAGTTCTCTATGGATGCCGGCAGCGCTTCGTGGCTCATGTCGGTGTTCACGCTCGTCGGGATTGTCGCCGCCCTGCCCGTCGGGGGCCTTGCCGGACGGGTCGGGGCGAAACGACTCATGGTGGGCGCGGCGTTCCTGGCCAGCCTTGCCACCTTGGCCTCGGCGTTCGCCGACGGGGCGCCCATGCTGCTCGCCCTGCGGGCCCTCGAGGGCCTGGGCTTGGTCGCCATCGTCGCGAGCGGGCCGTTGGTCATGCAGCGCTGCGTCGATCCTCGCTGCATCGGATCGGCCACGGGCATCTGGATGCTCGGGGGCATGCTCGGGGCGACGCTGGCGGGCATCTCGACGCCCGTGCTGTACGAGGCGGTGGGTTTTCGCGGGCTTTGCCTCGCCTATGCGGGCCTGGCGGCGCTCTCGGGGGTGGTTTTGCAGGTGGCGGTGAAGGTGCCGCAGGACGATGCGGCGGGCGGTCTTGTTGACGAGTGCGTTCCTTCTGCGACCACCTCGCGCTGCCCGAAGCTGGCCGAAGGGAGGCTGCGTGTGTTCCTCGCGCGCGACACATGGTGCTTCCTGGTGCCGTTTGCGCTGTTCCAGATGCTTTTGCTGGGCGTGCTGTCGTTCGCGCCGACGGCGATGCAGCAGCGGGGCGTGGGGGTGGTGGAATCGGGGTTCGCCAGCACGCTCCCCATGCTGCTGGCCATCGTGTCGTCGTTGGCGTTCGGCCGGCTCTCCGACCGTTTCGGGCGGAACAAGCCGCTCTACCTTGCGGGGATGCTCGCCATGGCGCCGTGCACGTGGCTGCTCTTGACGACGACGGGCCCGGTCATGTGGGTGGCGGCCGTGGTCATGGGACTGTTCGCGATGGGCGCGCCGACCGTGGTCGTGGCTGCGTACCCGCGCGTGCTCGGCAAGCCGGGGCTTCTTGGCGTCGGGATGGGCGTGCTGCTGCTCGTGCAGTCGCTTGGCCAGTTCCTCGGGTCGTTCGTTCCGTCGCTTCTGCTCGGACCCGACCTGACGCAGTGGGCGCTCTGCGGTGCGGTGCTGTGTGCGGCGGGTTTGGTGGGAGCGGCCCTGGTCGCCGCGTGCAGGTTCGATTGAGGGGAGGTGCGGCGAGAGGATAACGGAAAGATCGACGCGTGCAAGGGGAAATTCGAAGATGAGGAGGAAGCTATGGACGAGACGATGGTAAACCGGAGGAGCTTCGTGAAGGGGCTCGGCCTGATGGGAGGCGTGGCGGCCATGGGGATGATTGCCGGTTGCTCGTCGGAGCCGGCGGCGGCGAACGATGCCGATCCGAAGGAGCAGCCGCAAGCGGAGGCCCAGCCGTCGGTTCTGGCGGAGGGCGCCAGCTGGGAGCTGGTGGCGCATGTGGAGGACGGCGGCCTGATCGAGGGCCTCAACTTCTCGCAAGATGGGACGCTGTGGTTCATCGACGTGGTCAAGGGCCGCATCCACAAGGTGGTGGACGGCGAGGCCGTGACCGTTCACGACAACGAGGGGAAGTCGATGCCGAACGGTGCCAAGTTCATCGACGGCACCACCATGCTCATCACCGACCGTTCCCAGGGGCTCTGCCGGTACGACACCGAGACGGGGGAGTATTCCGTTTGGGTTCCCAACTTCAACGGCACCCCGTTCAACGGCTTGAACGACCTCGTGCTCGACGGCCAGGGCGGCGCCTACTTCACCGACCCTGGGCAGTCGGACTATTTCAAGAGGATCGGTTGCGTCTACTATGTGAAGTACGACGAGGGCGAGCCCGTGCTGCAGCTCATCCAAGACGGCATCGCCTACCCGAACGGAATCACGCTCTCGCCCGACGGGCAGTTCATCTACGTTGCCGAGTTCAACACGAACTCGCTCGTATGCATCCCGTCGGCGGCGTACACGCTGGGCCGCGCCACGCCCTACGTGTTCGCGCGCATGGACGGCGGCCATGGCCCCGACGGCATCACCGTCGATGCTGACGGCAACATCTACGTGGCGCACCTCGAGGCGAAGGAAGTGCTGGTGTTCGACAAGAACGGCTTCCAGATAGAGCGCATACCCGCCCCGGAGGACGCCGACATCTTCGTCGACAACCTCTGCATCCACAACGGGGACCTCTACATCTGCGAGTTCGGAAGCAGCAACATCTACCGCATAGCCGTGACGGCTGAAACAGGAGAGAAGTAAAGGAAGAAGGAGCTCTCCCCGGCAGCGGCTCGGCATGCGTTTTTGTGACGGCTGGCCGCGCGAAGTCGTTTTGCTGCCGGGAGAGCTTATCCGCGCCTCATACGTAGGAGAGAGGCAGTGCCCAGGCGTCGTTGGGGAGCGGTAGAGGGTTGCGCGTTTGGCAGATCACCGTTCCCGGCTGACGCTCGTAGCCTTTGAAGATATCGAGCAGGTGAAATGCTTTGGCATCGTCTGGACGTGCGAGTTCGGCCTTCTTGACCTCGACGGGGTAGAGCCGCATGCCCTGCTCGATGATCAGGTCGATTTCGCGTCCATTGGAATCCCGGTAATAATAGAGCGCAGGCATCATCCCGCTGGTGTTCAGGAAGCTCTTGGCGATTTCCGCGATGACGAACCCCTCGAAGAACGCCCCCGCTTGCGTGCCGGCTTCAAGATCGGCTGCCGAGCTGTACCCGCAGAGGCGTGCAGCGAGCCCCGAGTTGAGGAAGTACAGCTTGGGAGACTTCACCAGCCTCTTGGTGGTGCTGGCGGTGAAAGGTTTGAGCAGGTAGATGATGCTCGACGCCTCGAGTACCGAAAGCCAACGGTCGACGGTTTGGAAGCTTGCGTCTGTTTTGTCGGCGAGATCCGATTTGTTGAGCACCTGGCCATGCGCTTGTGCGACGATTCCCATGAACCGGTTGAATTTCGCGAGGTCTCCCACATGGGCCAGATCGCGCACATCGCGCCGAAGGTACGTTTCGATGTAGGAGTCGTAGTAACGGGTGACGCTCATGGCGGAATCAGCGTTGAGCTCGGGCAAATCACCGCGGAGCATCACCTCCCAAATGTTTGCATCGGCTTTGACCGGGTTGCGCTTCTCGCGGTATGCGGCGGTGGGAACGAACGGCGCGTTGAAAGGGTCGCGCCGTATCTCGCGAAGGGAAAGTCCGAGCATCTCCACGATGCCAGCTCTTCCAGCAAGCGACTCGTCGACGCCCTGCATCATTTGGTAACGCTGAGATCCGGTGAGGAATAGTCGCCCTTTGGCCCGTGGGTGAGCATCAGACTGAATTTTTACGTAGCGAAACAGATCGGGGGCGTACTGCACCTCGTCGACGATTGCTGGTTTCTCCAACGCTTCTAGGAAGCGCTCGGGTTGGTTCTCCGCTGCATCGAGTACGTCGAGGCGGTCGAGCGTCGCGTAAGACGCATGGGGGAACTCTTCGCACAGCATGGTGGTTTTACCCACTTGGCGTGGCCCGGTCACCAAGGTCACGGGGAAGGTTCGCGCGGTTTCCGCAACGACCGAGATGATGTGGCGAGGTATGTAGTCCATGGTGACTCTTTTCTTGCAAGTTATGCAAATCCTAAAGTCGATATTATGATTATCATAAAGTATAGCTTAGGAATTGCATAACAAGCAAGTTTGTGAACTGCCTGTTGCCGTGCCTTGCGGGGCTTAGGCGTTTGATCGGCGCTCGGGGAGGACGCGGCGTTTGGGGATGAGGATCTCCTGGGGGTCGAGGGCGAAGAGCTCGGCGGCGGTGAGGGTCTCCTCGCAGGTGAGCGCGGCGTAGCGGCAGGTGGCCTCGCAGACGCCGCAGTTGCGGCAGCGGGCGGGGTCGAACTCGAGCAGGGTTCGGCCGCCGGGTGCCCGGCCGATTCTCCGCAGGGCCTCGGTGGGGCAGAACAGGGCGCACTGGGCGCAACCCGAGCATCGCTCCACGTCGATGCTCACGCGCGGGGCGAGCGCGCGCGGGACGACCGCGGCGTCGTCGGTGAGCCCGGCGGCGTGCAGGTCGTCGAGCAGCTGCCAGCGGCGGGTGTCGGGCTCGATCGGGGCGTCGTCGCTCACAGGGGCGCCCGCGAGCGATTCCAGCTGGCGGGCGGCCTCTTCCCGCGCGGTGTCGAGCAGCGAGGCTCCTGCCTGGGTGAACAGGCTGCGACGGGAAAGCTCGCCGGTGGCATCGGCCTCGGGCGCGGCTTCGAGGTCGCGCAGGCCGGCGCCGTCGGTTGTCTCGAAGGCGGCGTCGATTCCCGCCACGGCGCAGATGCGCCGGGCGTTTTCGACGGCAGCGCGCACGAGCTCCGCGGCATCGGCCAGTTCGCACGACGGGCAGGCGTCAAGCGGCACGGCGATGCGCTCGGCGCCGTTGCAGGCCAGGTGGACGAGCAGCGCCACGTCGACCCACGCGAGGCATGGCAGCACGACGATGCGGTCGCCCTCGAGGCGCAGGGTCTGCGCCAGCCGCTCGCAGGCGAAGCCGGCGGTCGGCGGCTCGACGGGCGTCGCGGCTTCTTCCCCGGTGCTGTTCGATGTGCCCGCGGCCGCCGTTCCCGCATCCGCCCGCTCCCGCGCCGCAGTCCCCGCAGCGTCCACCTGCGCGAACAGCCCTCCATCATCGAGCGGCGGCAGAGCCAGCAGCGCGTTCGTGGGGCAGGCGGCCACGCAGGCGCCGCAGCGCACGCACGCCTCGTCGTCGATGCGCGGGCCAGCGTCCCTCACTGCATCCACCGAGCCGTAGGGCGCGGCCTCCTCCACGGCCGCCGCGCGCACGGCGACGGCCCCGACGGGACACGCCTCGGCGCAGGCGGCGCACGAGGACTCGCGGTCGCGCACGCGCAGGCAGCGCCCGCCGTCGAGCGCTGCCACCGGCGGGCGCTCGGCCAGGCGCTCGGCTATCGCGATCAGATCGGGCACGGCAGCCCCCTCCTCCTACAGCAGCGCCAGCAGCTCGTCCACGGCCTCGGGCCGCGTGGCCCAACTGGTCGCGAAGCGCACGACGGTGCGGCCGTCCGGCGCGAGCTCCCAGAAGCCGAACGACGCGTGCTCTGCCAGGCGCGCCTTGGCGTCGTCGTCCAGCACGACGAACTGCTGGTTGGTGGGCGAGTCGAGGTGCAGGTCGTAGCCCTTCGCGCGGAAGCCCTCGGCCAGGCGCTGCGCGAGCGCCACGGCGTGGCGGCCGGCGTTCTCGTAGCGCAGCCCGCCGTCTTCCTCCTCGAACAGCACGTCGAACTGCAGCCCCAGGAAGCGCCCCTTCGCCAAGAGCGCCCCACGCTTCTTCATGAGCGTGAAGAAGTGGTCGTCGAGCCCCGGCTTCGTGAACACCACAGCCTCGCCGCACAGCGCGCCCACCTTCGTGCCGCCGATGTAGAACGCGTCGCACAAACGCGCGATGTCGGGCAGCGCGACATCGGCTCCCACGGCGGCCAGGCCGTAGCCCAGGCGCGCGCCGTCCATGAACAGCCGCATGCCGAAGTCGCGGCACACCTGCGAGAGCGCCTCGAGCTCGACGAGCGAGTACACGGTGCCGTACTCGGTAGGATGCGAGATATACACCGCGCCCGGCGCCACGATGTGCTCGCGGTTCTCGTCGGCCCAGTACGCCTCGCAGTACGCGCGCACCTCGGCCGCGTCCAGCTTGCCGTCGTGCTGCGGCAGCGGCAGCGTCTTGCGCCCGCACGCCTCCACCGCGCCCGCCTCGTGCGCGGTGATGTGGCCGGTCGTGGCTGACACGATGCCCTCCCACGGCCGGAGGATCTGGTCGGCCACCGCGGCGTTCGCCTGCGTGCCTCCCACCAGGAAGTACACGGCCGCCTCTGGGCACGCGCACGCCTCCCGGATGCGCTGGCGGGCGCGCTCGCACACCTCGTCGGTGCCGTAGCCGCTCGTCTGGTCGAGGTTCGTGGCCGCCAGCCGCTCGATAATGGCCGGATGCGCGCCCTCCATATAGTCGCTGTCGAAGTGCAGCATGATATTCGTTCCGTTCCTTCCTGCTCTGTGCGTATGAGTTAACCGATCTTTTTGACGTACTTATCGTCGTATGCGAAGTCGATGTAGTAGCGGTTGTCAATGGGCAGCGTATCGAATATCGTCTTGCCTTCTTGGATGATCCCCTTGATTTTGTCATCGTGCATGCCCAGCTGGCGGAGGAAGAAGCGTATGCCGAACTCGGCAGCGTCTTCCCAGGTATACTCGTCGGGATCGTTTGCCGTAGCCAAGAGAAGGGCATCAGACATTCCCAACTGGGCCGGTACGAGAAGATTGAGCTCACGGTCGTCAATGCCCTCGATGCCCTGGTCGTCGATCACGCATTGGTAATAGTATTTCACGGTGTCGAGGGCCGAGAACGAGGGCAGGCGCTCGGTGGAGATATCGAGCAGGAAGCGCCTGAGGTTATCATCTTCGAAGTTGCGCTTCCACATATGGAAGTTCTCGATGGCCATGAGCGTGGTCTTATCGTAGGCTTTGCCGCACATCTTCTCGATATATATTTTGTTCTGGGCCTCGTATTCCGCATCGATGACCGCTGCGATGTCCCGTTTGCCGCGGAAATGGTAAGTGATACTTCCCGGCGGGATGTCTGCCTTCTTGCAGATATCGTCGTATGTGGTGTTTGCATAGCCCTTACGGTAGAACAGCTTCTTGCACACGTCGATAATCAGGTTCTTCTTTTTCTCGCCCGCTTTGAGCTTGACCATACGAATCTCCATCCCTCGTCTATGCGAGACACATTATCGCCCATCGCGACATGAAAACCGACGTGAATCGGCTTAAAGCCCAACCGGCGCGCGTGGAGGCCCGTGAAGCAAAATATGAGTATACTCAAATTTTGAGAAACGATTAAATTCGGTATTTACATCTCCGCATGAGGAGCGTAATATTAGGCACATAGAAATTGAGTACGCTCAATTTTTGGAACAACCATTCGAACGGGGAGGGGTAGGAATGGCAGTGATTGCAAGCGTTGCAATGGACTTGGCTCGCGACAAGGCGGAAAACAAGGCGAAAATGACGACGTTCATCGAGGAGGCGGCAGAAAAGGACGTCGATCTGATCCTTTTTCCCGAGCTCGCGTTGGGCGGTTTGCCAGAGAAGCCCATGTTCGTGTTCGATCCGCAGGATGCCTTCTATCAGCATGAGACGGCCGAGCTGGTGCCGGAGGGCGACTCGGTGCATTACTTCGCAGAACTGGCTGTGAGGCACGATATATACATCGCCTGGGGCATGACCGAGCAGAGCCACGAGAGTTGGGACATGATCTACAACACGCTCGTGCTCGTGGGTCCCGAGGGTTACGTGGGCAAGTACCGCAAGGTGCATCTGCCCCTGACGGAGCGCATCATGATGTACCCAGGAGAGGGCGATTATCCGGTGTTCGACACGCGGATCGGAAAGGTCGGCCTTATGATCTGCTTCGACAAGGCCTACCCCGAAGTGGCGCGAACCTTGGCCCTCAAGGGCGCCGACATCCTCCTATGTCCCACCGCATGGCCCTCAATCGAAACCAGCGAGGACGACAACGACTACAAGGCCGGTAACGTGTTCAGTTTCGCCCGCGCGCTCGAAAACATGTGCTTCTTCGTGGACTCCTGCGTGAGCGGCCCCTTCGAAATGGGGCACAGCCGCATCATCGGCCCCAATCCCATGCAGGTATGTGCGACTACCGGTTTCGAGGAGGGTATGGCCGTGGCCGACGTGGACGTGCACGGCGAGATTGCGAAGGCGCGCATCGCCTCTATGGCGGGCTCCGACTTGCTGAAGGATCGCAAGCCAGCTACCTATGGTGAGCTGGTCAAGCCGAACCGGCGCAACCCTATCTCTGGCGATATCGGCCAGTTCACCGAGTAAACGCTTCGCCTGATACGTCTAATCGAAAGGAGCGGATTATGAATCCCCTCAAAGGCCCCAGCGGCTTTGGCCGTATCGTCAACGGTGTCATGAACATTATCATGTGCGCGATCTTGAGCATTTACGTTCTCTGGACTGTGCAGAACCTGCCCGGCAACGAGGCTCTGCCCATCTTCACGCCGCTCGGCTTCCTCGTGTCATTCGTCACCAGCTTCTGCGTCGGCGAGTTTGTGGGCGACCATGTTCCCGGTTTGGCTTGGGGGCAAAAACTTGCAGGTGCGTTGGGGGTGAAAAGCAAGGTGGGCGTGCACTTCATCAGCGTGGCCGTGCTTGCCCTCGTCATGATCACGTCCATCAGCTTCATCTGCACGTGGATCAACAACATTCAGGTGGCGGGCTGGGACGGGACGTTTGCTGCTTGGATCATGGTATACCCGTTCCTGCTGGCAAGTGGGTATGTGGTCGAGCTGATCATGCTGCCCCTTGCCATGAAGATGGCTGCCGCTATCAGCGGATTCGATCCCTCGAAGGCTCCGAGCCCCGAGTCGTAGGAACGGAACTTGTCTCTATCCCGAAACGCCCGCGCATAGGCGGGCGTTTCCATGTCGGGAGCACAGGCCGCTTCGCTTCAGAGCGCGGTGCCCCCCAGCAGTCGAAAGGAGGAGGACTCGTGCCTCGAAACGCTCCAAGGGCCGAACAACATATCCGCATGAACTACCTCGTTTTGAGCCTCGTGCTACTGTTGGTAGGAACATCCATAGCCATCGTGCAGTACAAAGTTCCGAGTATCTTCGAAAGCATCATGGCCGCCCACGACATGACGACGTCCACCGGCTCGTGGCTTATGTCGGTATTTACGGCCATGGGTATCTTTCTGTCGCTCCCAACGGGTGCGTTGGCCAAGAAACTCGGGCCGAGGAGCGTCTTGCTGCTCGGATGTGCCATCGTTATCTTGGGAAGCTTTCTCGGTGCGTGGGCGACATCAGCGTGGCTCATGATAGCGTCACGTGCGGTAGAGGGGGTGGCCTTCGTTTTCATCTCCGTTGCCGGCCCGCTGGCTATCGAGCAGTATGTGGACGCCGAGCATCAGGGCACGGTCAACGGTGTTTGGGCGCTCTGGATATGCTTCGGCTCGGTTATCGGATCGACTGCAACCCCGATGGTGTTCGAGGCGTTGGGCCTTACAGGAACATGGCTCGCCTACGCGGCCATCGTGGCGGGGGCTGCCGTCCTCCTCGCAGCTGTCGTACGCGTGCCGGGCAGAGACGCCGCATCGGAAGACACCGGTAATTTGCAGGCAGCCATCCCCGAAGCGTCACAGGTTGCTTGGCGCGATTACCGAGTACTCGTGCGGCCCAGCGCCCTGCTGGTCTTCTTCGCCTATGTCGTGTTCAACGCCGAGATTTTGGCAGTGCTCAGCTATGCGCCGACGTTTCTGCAGGGGCAGGGCATGAACGCCTCCCTGTCGGGGTTCGCCAGTTCGTTGCCCGGTTTGCTGGCGGCGGCATCTTCCCCGATCGCTGGGCGGTTGATAGATCGGACAGGCCGGACCAAACCGTTTCTCATGGTAGCTTTGGCGGTCAGCGGGCCGGCCACGTTCCTGATGCTTACGCAGTCGGACGCGCTCCTTTGGGTGGGGGCTGCGCTTATGGGCTTTATCGGGTACGGTGTTCCCGTGGCGAGCCTCACGGCGCTGCCCCAGATTGCCGGGCGGCGCGAGCTGCTTGGCGTTGCGACGGGCATGCTCATGTTGGCCATGTGCTTGGGCGAGTTCCTCGGTTCGCTTGTCACGCCGATGCTGCTGGGCCCCGCTATGACGAACTGGTTGTTCTGCGGCTCTGTGCTACTCACAGCAGGTTTGGCGGCCACGGCTGCCATGGCGTTCTGCCGGATCAGGTGACGTTCCGGTTAAGCAAGCTGCCGCGACCGACCGCTTGCTTGCCGCAGGATGCTACGATGTGTACTGCTGCATATAGTCTAGGATTTCCTGCCGCGAGTGCAAGCCGGTCTTCGCGTAGATGCGCTTGATATGCGCATGGGCGGTGCCCGGCGTGATGTAGAGCTCCTCTGCCACGCGTTTCTGGGTGTAGCCGAGCGCGTAGAGCGCGAGCACCTCCATCTCGCGGTCGGACAGCAGGAACTGCCGCCCCATCTCCTCGGCGTTGTGCCTCATGGACGCCTGGCGCACGTCGGCCAGGCTCTCGTGCTCGTCCAGTCCCATGATCTTCACGAGGACGCTTTCCTGCCGGGCGTTCTGCTGCTCGTGCTCCTGCACGTCGCGTCGGGAGATGTTCAGAAATTGCACGAATATGACCTGGGCCGACACGACAATGCACGACCCCATGAGCGCGTTCATGAGCGTCTCGTTCGGCACGAGGTCGAACGACCCCAGCAGCGCGACGCGCGCGATGGCGCGGCATCCCAGCCACACGAGCCAGCCGGCGATGGCGTAGTAGTACGGGTCTCGCCAGCCATAGCTCATGAACGCGATGACAACGTACCAGGTGAACGCCACCATGAGCGCGTTGAGCGTGGTGGCGAACACGGCGCCGATGTCCAGCATGTCGGGGAAGGCCGCATAGGCAATGAGCGCGAGGCAGGCCAGAAGCTCCATGACGATGAAGATGCCCACGGTGAGCACCCGCTGGCGGCCGTGCAGGACCAGCGCGATGACGGCGCCGCTGATGCCAATGGTGAGCAGGCCGTACGCTGCGCGCGTCACCGGCGTGAACGCGATGGCCTCGCCGCTGGGATAGCCGCGCAGCAAACCGATCACGACAGAGAGGACGCCTATACCGATGGCCGTGGCCGCGAGGAACTGCTTGCTCTGGATCATGGTCTTCGTGAAGCCGAAATAGTCGTTGGACTGCGATGCCCCTGCTGCTATGTCGTGCGGCTGCGTGCGCTTCCTGGCCCACAGCATGCACGGGTACTGCACCAGCACGAGCACCGTGGCGGCCAGGTTCCCCACGGCAACGGGCAGCAGCGTGCACAGGTAGATCTCAACCTCGCTCAAGATGAGGGCCGAGAACACGAACAGGGCCGCGACGATGGTGCCGGTGCCGCGGGCGCGGCGCAGCCAGTAGTAGATGGTGGCCGACGACACGAGCGTGCACAATGCGTTCAAGGCGAACCGCGCGGCCGGGTTGTTGGTTTCGGCCAGGTCGAGCGCTGCCAAGGCCACGAGCGTGAAGGCCTCCAGCGCAATGCAGATGCGCATTGCCGCGTTCGTGAAGCGCTTGTCGAGGGAGACCTTGCCCACCGAGATGACCACGAAGAACACGGCCAGCACGCTCAAGGCCACGAGCATGGCGCCGTCGGTGAAGATGCCCTCGTCCGTGCTGGTGTAGCTGCCGTAGCTGGCCACGATAAGCCCTGCCCGCCCGAACGCAAGGCCCACCACGAGCGGCCAGAGCTGTGCGCAGGTGCGCAGGAGGTCGCCCGGCGTCTGCCGGGCGCCGCTCTCGTTTCCCGTGTGCTTTGCAGCGGTGCCGGCATGGCCGTCTGCAGTCGGCTCATGGGGCGCTTGATATGCCAAAACCGATCCTCCCCGTTCGCATAATGGCAACATGGTAACGCTTCGGCCGCCGTACGTATCCGGCGTCGGCTTTTTGTAAACAAAATGGGTCAACGATACCCGCGCTCCCGTCCTCGCGCGGTGCAGAGATCAGGATAGCAGGACTTTCCCCCGTGAAACCGAATTTTATCCCTAAAGAGGGTAGGCCGGCGCGGGGGTAACGTGCATCATTGAACCATTCGGTGAAGCTTTCCGCTGCCGCCCGCCCGCGCCTCCGCGCCCGGGCGGCCGGTCGAACGACGAGAAGGAGCAGGGCGATGGGAGAGTCGAGGAACGTGTACGTGGAGCCGGACGAGCGCGCCGTCATCCGCACGGCCGACGTGTACCAGACGGAGGTCGAGGCGGGGACGGGCGGCTATTCGGACACGCTTTTGGCCGTGGTGGCGAACTTCAGGAACAGCGGCGCCCCCGAGGGCTTCAACGCGCAGAGCATGGTGGGCAAGTCGAAGCGCGGCGAGGTGGCCCTGCGCCTGTTCGCCGTCATCGACCCTGCCACCGAGACGTTCGTGCGCATGGGCTTCAAGTCCCGCGGCTGCCTGGCCATGACGGCGTGCGCGAGCACGATCTGCTCGATGGTGGAGGGCAAGTCGTTCGCCGAGGCGCTGGCCATCAGGCCCGAGGACGTGAAGGCGGCGCTCGACGGCGTGCCGTCCGACAAGCTGCACACGACGTACTTCGCCACGGAGGGCGTGCGCGCCCTCGTGGGCGACTTCCTCATCCGCCGCGGCGCCTCCATCGAGGAGCTGGACCGCGTGGTGCCGTGCGACGAGCTGTCCATCCCCTGCGCCATGTGCGAGCACTGCTCGCTGCGCGACGCGCGGGTTGAGCTGCTGTTCGGCGGCGAGGACGAGGATGCGGAAGAGGTGCGCGCATGAGCGGCGACGCGATGGAGCCGGCGGCTGCGGACGGCCGGGCGCGAGAGGCTGCGGACGCGACGGCGGCCGAGGGGCCGCTCGGCGAAGCCGCAGCCGACGACGCGGCCGCACGCGAGCTGGCCGAGCACAACGCGCTGGCGGACGTGTTCGACGACGTGCGCGCGCAGTCGGCGCAGAGCGCGCTGGTGGAGCCTACTCGCTGGCCGGAGATCGGCCTCGTGCCCGGGCATCTGGATGCCGAGGAGTTCGAGATGCTCGTGTACGAGTACCTCGAGGACGAGCGCGCGGCCGAGGCCCAGGCCGAGGCGGCCGCCGCGCCCGTGTACCGCACGGCCACGCGGGCGGTGGGCGTGCCGCGGGCGTTCGGAGGCGCCGCGCGCACCGAGGCGGAGGACGGCGGGTCCGCGGATGCCGAGGTGAAGGACGCCGAGGAGGCAAGCGCCGGGGCGGCAGACACCGAGGCGACGGTTTGCGGCGAGGCGTCGTTCGATCCGGCAGCTGCCGATGCGACGGGCGACGCAGCAAAGGGCGCGCCGTCGGCTGCGGAGGCGGTTGCTGCCGGCGAGACGGTGAAGGATGCGCCGCCGGCCGCGGCGCCGCCCGAGGGCGACGACCCCTTCGCAGGCTTGGAGCTTCCCCCCGGCTACCGCCTGGTGGAGATGGAGGGCGAATTCGTGCTCGTGCCCGACGAGGAAGCCGGGCCCGTGGAACGCGTCGTCGACTGCTCGGGCATCGTGGCGCTGGTGGGCGCGCACAGCTACTACCTGTACGACCGCACCGCCATGACCGACGCCTACGCGCACTGGGCGTTCTTGGCGGCTGAGGACGACAACGTGGTGACGTTCGTGGACTGCGTGCGCGAGGACTCCCGCGTGTACCCGCGCCCGCTCGCCGCATCCAGCCTGGGCAACCCGCCGTTCAACCTGGCACAGGACGTGGTCGCTCAGACGTGGGACATCGTGCGCGAGTCGGGCGCCTATCCCGACATCCAGCAGACGACCGCCTCGAACGGCGACGTCTACTACTTCTCGACGGAGCACCTGAGCCCGGCGTATGCCGCCTCGCTGGCCGAATGGGACGCGGTGGAACGCAAGATGCATTTATAGGCGACGGGAGAGGGGCATTTCCACCTCCCCGTCGCCTCGGTTATACGGTTTGGTTCCTATTCGTGCGTTGGAGCCGCTTTGCCGGAAGCCTTCTCAACGAAGCCCTCGGCGTAGGCGCTCGGCACCACGAGGGAGCCGCTCGATTCCCGCAGACTTTGATTTACCAGGTGCATCTGGCGCAGCTTGAAAGCGAGTTCGTCTTCCTTGTAGATGTCGGTGGCGTCGTGCAGCATGGCGGCCACATCCTTTTCCACTTCCGCCAGCACAATGCGCGCGTCCTTCTCGCGTTCCGCCTTTGCCGCTGCGGCCATGGTATCCTGGAGGTCCTTCGGGATGACGATGTCGCGGATTTCCACCGACATGATGGATACGCCCCACGAGCTCGTCTTCTCTTCGATCTTCTCACGCAATTCCTGGTCCAATTTGTCGCGATGAACCGTCACGTCGGATAGGCTGTTTCGTCCGATAGCGTCGCGCAAGGCGGTTTGCGCTGCCATGGATACGGCGTCGTAATAGTTCTCAACTTCCATGCATGCCTTTTCGGCATCCCAGATCATCCAGAATATGGCGGCATCTACGTTGACGGGGACGAGGTCGGAGGTCAGGATCTCTTCCGCACTGAAGCCCGTCAGCATGGTGCGCAAGTCAGCCTTCAGGGCAACGTGCTCGATGAAAGGAATGGTGAGGTAGAGGCCAGGGCCCGCCATACGGTTGTATGCGCCGAACCGCAGGATGACATCCCGTTCCCACTGCGAGGCAATATGCACCGTGAAGATGGCGATGGTTGCGAAAACGAGCCCTGCGCACAGCACCCAGATGCTCATCTCTCCTGTCAACTGTAATCCGATAGCGACGACGGCTGCGAATACGGCAACAAAGACGAAGGCTGAGAAAACATTTGAGGCATTGTCGTCAACGTGCCTGGTGCTTGGGGAATTGAGAAATTCGATTTCGCCGGATCGAGCATTCGTGTTGCTCGCGGCTCCGGATTTCGCCCTGTTATTGAACAATCCCATATTCGCTCTTCTCCTCTTCCGCTTCTCGGGCCTTACGTTCCAGCTCGTCGATAATCGAAAGCATGTGCCCACGCACCTCGCGGTACGTCATGCCTTTCGACCGGTATTGCCTGATGCAGTTTTCAAGCAGCGCGTCGATGGCGTCTTCTTCGGATTCTTCCAACGAAATGTTCCTTTGGACGAACATGCCACGTCCTCGTGCGGATACGGCTAATCCAGAAAGCTCGAGATCGCGGTACGCTTTTGTCACGGTGTTGTAGTTGATCTTGGCTTCGGCGGCCATGCTGCGCACGCTTGGAAGCTGTTCGCCGGGTTTGAAAAATCCCGTGCGAATCAGATAGGCGAAGCGGTTCCGCAACTGTGCCCAGATGGGCAGGTCGGATGTCTCGTCCACGCGAAACAGCGGGTTGTTGTCGTTACTTTGCAATCTGTCACCTTTTTGATCGGGCTGGATAGAACTGGCGAAGTCCATGTATCAGGTATGATGCCTCCATCAATGGGCTCCGCAGGTAATGAGGCAATAACGCAAGCATAACCCGCCGAGTAAGCAAACGAAGTCCGAGACGGGTATGGCACGGCATTCCTTACGAGTAATCGAGTAGGTTTCGAGCGTAAAGGGCAGCGCAATTCCCATGCCGATCACGCCTATGCCCGCAATGGCCAGCATCTCGGGTGTCATCAAGAGGTCAAGGGATGCATCCGCCGAAGGGTTTCGAAAAGCTGCGCTGACGAATAGGGTCAAGAATACCGCCTCTGCAACAAGGCAAGCCACATGGCATACTTGGAGCGGCTTGGTTGCGCGCAACAAAAGGGATTGACCATGCGTGAACCAATCGATGAGCAGCACGACGGATACGCCCGATGAAAGAGAGGAGAACAGGAACAAGGCGACAATAGACCAATGGTTCCATAGAGGGATGCTGCCTTGGAAAAGGAATACTCCCGTATAGGCCATCGTCGCTAGGGCTCCGATGCAGCAAAGGGCTTCGACGATATCCAGCCAACGCTCCCGAAAAACAAGGGGGCTGTTGGGCAGCGATGCCGTCAGTAGAAGCGCTGCCAAGAAGGACTCGATGGCGAGCGTATAGGCGCCGAAGGTGATCACGGTAGGATGGGGAAGGAAAAACACCATCAAGGCACGCCCGGGGTTACCTAAGTCTCCGAGCAGGCAGACCATAGCGAACGCAAGCAGCAAGAAGCCCACCGTGTATGCACGGCTGCGCAGCGATTCGAATGCCGCGCGCAAGCGGACAGGATGCTCGGCGTGGCGAAAGGCGAAACTCCATGCAGACACGACGAAAAGCGCGCCTGCGGCCGCGCCACCCAAGAATAAATACGCTATGATCAATGATCCGTACAAAGCACCTCGCGTCGAATTCGATCGAGTCTTCCGCCATTATCCCACGAAATGATTCTTTAGGGAAATACCTATTGACTGAACCAGTGAATCGCAATACTATGACACCAGTGAATGAATACGGTATCTTCCGTCGGCCGCGGAGGGGACGGCGTGTTTTCATTCTGTGGGTGAACCATGGCAAAGGACAGGTTGCTCACATTCTGTTGGGGGCTGTTCGAAGGTGGACGGCGTGGCGCGCGAACGCCTGCTTATCTTCGACACCGAAGCTGATAGCGAGGTGTTGCGATGATTTCGGAATTTCCGTTGTTCCTGTTTACGACATTGGCCGGCCTAGCCGCCGGTGCCTACGCGGTAAGCGCTGTGTTTCCGGTGGGTAAGGACCCCAAGAAGGCGTGGTTGTTCCCGCTGGTGTGCGGCATTCTTCTGGCCGTGGGCTTGGTGGGCCTGCCGCTGCACTTGGGTCGTCCCGAGCGCATGCTCATCGCGCTCACGCAGCCCGGCGCCATGATTGCTCAGGAGGCGTACTGGTCCATGGCGTTCGGCGTCATCCTGATCGTTGACGTGGTGGTTTCCAAGGTTAAGGGCTCCGCACCGCGCACGCTGCACATCGTGGGCGCTATCGCTGCGCTCGGCCTCACGTTCGTGATGGCCAACGCGTACTTCGTGTCTGCCGGCATTCCGGCTTGGGCCTCGTGGCAGACGTTCCTGCTGTTCATTCTAGGTAACCTTGCTATGGGAGCAGCGCTGTTGACGCTGTTTGAGCCCAGCTTGGCGAAGAACGGCACGTACCTGATCACTGCCGCCGCGCTCGGCGTTCTGGCCATCGTCGCCATTGCTCTCGAGGCCGTGCACTTCGCGGGCGTCGGTGCGAACATGATACTTCTGGCCATTGGTGCCGTGGTTGTGGCCGCAGCCGCTATGCTGCAGTCCATGGCGAAATCGGGCAAGATGGCGCCGAAGACCGCTGCCCTGGTCGCGTTAGCCTGCGCATTCATCGGCGTCGCCCTGGCTCGTTACGGTTTCTACGCTGCGTACGCTCTGTAAGGTAAGGGGAGAGACATGACTGAAACCACGTCCGATAAAAATAATCGCGGCTTTACCCGCCGCTCGTTCATCGCTGGCGCTGCGACCCTCACTGCTGCTGGGGCTCTGTCCGGTTGCTCAGCTACTGCCAAGGGGCTCGCCCCGCATGCGGCCGACTCGTCGAAAGCCGGTACCGAGGAGATCTTATCTGGTGCATGCCGCTCTCAGTGCATTCAGGGGTGTTATCTGAACGTGCACGTGCGTGACGGTCAGATTGTGCGCACTACGGCTGGCCGTATCGAGGAAGAGCCGTTCTTCGAGCACATCTGTCCGAAGGGGTTAAGTCATCCTGCTCGCGTATACAGCGCCGGGCGCCTGCAGTACCCGATGCGCCGTGTGGGCGAGCGCGGTGCTGGCGAATTCGAGCGCATTTCCTGGGATGAGGCTATCAAGGAGATCGCTGAGAAATGGAAAAACTATCGTGAGGAGTTCGGTCCGGAATCCATCGCCTTCTTCATGGGCAGCGGCAACACGGCCGTGCTGGGCGGCGGCACAGCCGACGGGTCGGTCATGCAGCACCTACAGACCGTCATGGGCGCTTGCAGCGTGCTTCCCGATCGCGACATCGCGTTCCAGTCGGCTATGTCGAAGATGTTCGGTCCTGGCGGAGCGTTCGTGTCCCCCAAAGAATGGAGTGGCGCCAACCATATTGTCATCTGGGGCTGCAATCCTGCCGTTTCCTGCAAGCGCATGATGCACCTCTACCTTGATGCGAAGGAGGCGGGTGCACAGCTTACCACCATCGATATCCAGTACAACACCAACGTAGCGAAGTCCGATTGGTATGTTCCCGTCTATCCTGCAACCGACGGTGCGCTTGTGTTCGGCATCTTGAGCGAAGTTATTGCCCAAGGCTGGCAGGACTCCGAGTTTTTGCGGGCCCATACCGAGGCTCCTTTCCTGGTGAAAGAAGACAACACGTTCTTGCGCATGAGCGATTTGGGTGTTCCGGCTACGGAGGGCCCGGTGAATGCTATGACGGGCAAACCGACCGTCATTGATCCTGAAGTGGTATGGGACGAGGCGACACGGTCCGCCAAGCCCTATTCGGAAGCCGAAATGCCTGCGCTGGAGGGTATCCCCGAAGAGATAGAAGGTTTTAGAATCCGTCCGGTGTGGAGCATGATTCTCGAAGCTATTTCTGCTTGGACGCCCGAGCGCGCCTCTGAGACCTGTGGCGTGCCTGTCGAAGACATCAAGCGCCTTGCACGCATGTACGGTCAGGAGGGCCCCGTACTCACCGGCATGAACCAAGGCTTGAACCATTACTTCAATGCCATCTACACGTACGATTCCATTTTTACCCTATTGCTCATCACGGGTAACATAGGCAAGCCTTCCGCAGGCGTCATTTCCGGCGGTGGTAGCTTCGGCATCAGCAATTCAAAGGGCTGCATAAACCAGCCCAGCTCTAAAGGCGAGAAACCCGCGGGTCCCGGTCGTAACATCAACTGGACTGCGCTGTATGGCATCGTCCACGACCAGGAACTTCTTGGCAAACCGTTCCCGCTAAAGAGCCTGTACTGCTCGTGCACCAACATTGTTTCGAACCAGACCGAGCAGAACGAAACCATCAAATCGCTGCAGGAGATAGAGTTTTTGGTTGTCCAGGAGATGACCATGAGCGACACGGCCCTGTATGCCGATATCCTGCTGCCAGCTTGCCATTGGTTCGAGTGCGAAGATGTGCGCGTTCGTTCGTACAACATGCCGTACCTTTTGTACAACGACAAGGCGATCGAGCCCCTGTACGAAAGCAAGCCCGACTTCGACATTTATAAGATGATCGGCACCGCTATGGGCTTCGGTGATTTCTTCGACTTCACTGAAAAAGACTACATTTCCCTGTGGCTCGACAGCCCCGTGGCAAAGAAGGAGGGCGTCACATACGAATCGCTGCGCGAGACGAAGATTGCCCGCAACCATCAACTCAAGGACAATCCGCTCCTAGGCGGTAAATTCTTCTTCCAAAACGGCCGTGCCAAGTTTTGGACGGAAAAGGTCGTTCCCGAGTACAACCTGGGCCAAAAAGTCGACGAGAGCAAGGAGCATCTGCTTCTGTACTGGGAGCCGGCGCGCGAGGCAAATCTGGAAGCGCCCATTCGCAAGAAGTATCCGTACTCCGTTCTTGGCGAGCATATGCGCACGCGCAACCACACGCAGTGGTGGGATGTGGGCTATATGAAGGAATACGAGAGGCAGCCAGTTGCGCGTTTCAATCCTCATGACGCCAAGGAGCTGGGGATCGGCGAGGGCGATACCGTGCGCCTCTACAATGACCGGGGCTCGGTAACGCTGCTGGCCACCATCAATGCCGGCCAAGCGCCCAAGACCATCAACTGCCCGCGCAGTTTCCTTACGCGCGAGCACATCGATGGCGATTTTGCAACCATCTCGTTCAATGACTACAACCAGGTGACGCGCAACCAGTGCTACTTCGACCAGGCTGTTGCCGTCGAGAAGCTATAGGAGGACTGATACTATGACCCGATATGGTATGGCTATCGACCTCGAGCGCTGCGTAGGCTGCCAAGCGTGCGCCACGGCATGCAAGATCGCCAACAATCTGCCCAAGGATATAACCTACAACACGGTGTACACGAGGTCTAGCGCCGATCAGGACGATTTCGGCACGGCAGTCGTGCACGGCGCCACGGCCAACGACAATGCGTTCGGCGAGTTCCCGAACTGCGTGTTGGAATTCCTGCCGGTGCAATGCCAGCACTGCGGCAATCCTCCGTGCCTGGGCGTGTGCCCTACAGGTGCGACGAAGAAGCGCGATGACGGCATTGTATATGTCGACAACTCGCTGTGCATCGGTTGCCGCGCATGTGTGATGGCGTGTCCGTACGATCACGTGCGGTCGATGAACGGCGGTGCACCCGAGTACTATCTCGATGTGGTGGTGGGCGAGGCCGATGCGCCGACGCACGAGGCTGGCACGGTGGAAAAGTGCACGTTCTGCCATAACCTGATCGACCGAGGTGAAGTGCCGGCATGCATGCAGCTGTGCATGGGGCGCGCCCGCTTCTGGGGTGATTTGGACGACCCGGAGTCCGAGGTGTCGAAAGCCATCGAAGGGCGCAACTACTACAAGTTGCGTGAATCGGCGGGAACCAGCCCCAATGTGTTCTATCTGACGAAGTAGTCTTTTGAGCCGTCGCATCCTGCTGCGCGCGACGGCTCCCCGATAGATGGAGTGGTTCATATGGGTGAAGGCATCGATTGGAGGCTTCATCGGGCTGTGGGGTTGTCCGACCTCGCATCGCTTCTGGCGACTGGTTTCTCCTTTCCGGACGGCAAGCTCGCCCAAGCGCTTTCCAATGGGGCATTTCTCGATGATTGGCGTGCGAGCATCGTCGATGCGTGCGGCGGGGAATCGGCGGGCGATGTGCACTTGTCAAGCCGCTGTGCTGCGGCTTTCGCCGAAACCGACGAAGGGTTGCTGCGGCGCGAGTACAGCCGCCTTTTCCTGGCGCCTGGCGTCGATGTGCCGATTTGGCCCTACGAGAGTCCTTTTTTGCATCGTATGGTGGGCGCCCAAGGGGCTCCGTCGCTGTTCCGAACCCGCATTTCGATGGACGTCGAGCGTTGCATGGCAGCAGCGGGCGTGGCCACCGTCGACCTGCGTCGAGAGCCCGTCGACAGCGTGTTCCACGAGTTGGAGTTCCTAGCGTATTTGCACGCGTGTATCGGCGAGGCGCTTCGGGTTGGAAACGGCGACGCCGAGAGGGAATGGCGCGACCGTCTGTGCTCGTTTGCCAACGATCATGCTTTGAAGTGGCTTCCTGCTTTTATGCAAAAAGTGGCGGTTTTCAGCCATTTGGAAGAATATCGTGCCTTTGCCCGTTTGGGTGCGCGCTATTTAGGCGAACTGGCGACCGAAACGGGAGCCGATATTGGAATTGTGAGCCCTGCGTCCTGCAAGGGGTGATTGCATGACGTTTCTGATCGTGTTCGCATGCACGGTGGTGGCGGTGTTCCTGATGAAGCCGGCTATCAAGAAGGCGCCGGCGGCGTGGTACGTGGCGGCGACTGTGTTGATGGCGCTCTACGTTTCAGGGCTGCAGGGCTGGCTGCCGTTGCCGGTTCCGGTTCGCAGCACGCTGTTCCTGCTGCTGCAAAAGGGTTTCCTTGCGGTTGCGCTGTTCGCGGTGGCGATGTTTATTGGCGCATTTCCGCGCGATGGGAGGCCGCGCAAGCATCTTATGGCCATCCGCGCCGAGCTTTCCATCATCGCATGTATCTTGGTGTGCGGGCATATCGTCGTGTACTGCCTGTCGTATGTGCCGCTCGTGCTGGAGGCGGGCATCATCAATCCGTTCGTGGCCGTCGGGCTGGCGGTGGCGGCGGCTATCACCGTGTTATTGATCGTGCTGGGTGTCACGTCGTTCGGCTCTGTGAAGGTGCGTATGAGCAAACAGGCATGGGTCAAGGTGCAGAAGTGGGCTTACGTGTTCTTCAGCCTGACATACGCGCACGTGCTGGCCATGCTACTGCCGAGTGCTCTCGGCGGTGGTACCGCAGCCGTGCAGAGCGTAGCGGCCTACACGGTCGTGTTCGGTGTCTATGCAGTGCTGCGCGTAGCTCGTGCCTTGCGAGAATCAGAGGGGGCTGTGTCAAAAGTTTCGGCTCATCGCTTCTGACAGGTTCGTGGGGCAAGGGCAGAGCCCTTACCCCACGGGGCGATCCTCTGGCGCGTTTGCGTATTGGGACTTCATATACGGCCCCTTGCCCCTGTCTTATCCCCGTTTCTCAGGCAGAACGCTGTATCAAAAGCCCCTCCCATGAAAAGAGCCGAAGCCTGAGTGGGTTTCGGCTCTTTTCATGGGAGGACGAAAGAAAGGATGGGACCCTACGCCCGCGCCATCGCCTGCTTGGCAGCGTTCCCCCCGCTCACCGCCTCGTGGAGCTTCCTCATGTTGTGTCCGAGGGCTGCGAGCCCCCATTCGAGCGACGCCTTCTCCAGTCCTCGCAGGGTGAAGCGCTTGAAGCCCCAGTTGCTCTTGATATCGCCGAAGACCGTCTCGACGTCGGTCGCCCTCCTGCGTCTAAGGACGACCCCCGCACGTCCACTCGTCGGCCAGCTCGTCGAAGGCCCAGTTCTTCGGCTGCGTCGGGTCCTTCTTGAAGGCGCGCTTCTGCTCCTTGTGGAACAGGTTGTACTTCACGAAGGCCCTCACGTCGTTGCGCTCCAGGTAGGCGTAGTTCTCCTCGCTGCCGTATCCCGCGTCGGCGACGAGGACGTGCGGCAGGGCCTTGAAGCGGCGCCGGACCGAACACGGGGCGGATCCTCTCGCCCCTGAAAGCGCAGGTCGTGATCGCGCCGTCTCCGCCCTCGAGGGGTTTCCCCTATAAACAGGTGCGTTCGCCCCTCCCGGGGTTGACGGATCGAAGCCGCCCGGTCATAATTGCCCGAATGATTTGACCGGCGACGGCGCGGGGGGCGGAAACGCCCCTTCGCCGAACGAGAAGGGAGGAAGGCATGGCCCGGATGCTCTCGAAAGCCCGCGAGGCCGCCGCCTCCCCGGCTCCGGCCTCCCCGTCGGGGGGGGGGGCTTCCTCCCGAAGCCTGAACGCCTAGTCTCTGACCCGTCCGGCCCCCGGCCTTCCGGAAGCGGGGGGGGGTCCGCAGCGCCCCTCACAACCCTCTGCCCCGAGCGCGATAGCCTCACCGGGCTCGAGACGCGCAACGGATTCCTCGCGCATGTAGGGGCTCTCGTCGCGGCGCACCCCTCGGTCCCGTACGCCCTCGCGTGCGTCGACGTGGACCGCTTCTGCGCCTACAACGCCCGCTTCGGGCATGCGGCCGGCGACGCCCTGCTCATCGACCTTGGCAGCGCCATCTCGCGCGTGCTCTCCCCGGAGAGCGCCGGCGCGCGCCTCCACGCGGACCGGTTCGCCCTGCTTGTGCCCCGACCGTTGCTGGACGAGGCCGTGTTCCTCACCCGTTTCTCGCACCGCCCCGAGGGCGCATTCTGCAGCGTCCGGTCGGGCGTGTACGAGATCGGGGACGTCGCCCCCCGCCCCGCCGACATGCTCGACAACGCGCTCCTCGCCCTCCGCGCCGCGAAGCGCGGCGCGGGCGAGCGCCGGACGCTGACCTACCACCGTGGGCTGCGCGAAGAGGCCCTCTTCTTCCAGGACGTCGTCCGCGAGTTCGCGCCCGCGTTGCGAGACGGCCTGATAGGCCCCCGGTTCCAGCCCATCGTCTCGTATCCCGGCGGCAGCGTGGCGGGGGTCGAGGTCCTCGCGCGCTGGAAGCATGCGGAGGGTGGCCGCACGGACCCCTCCCGCTTCGTCCCCGTGCTCGAGGAGGCGGGGTTCGCCGCCGAGCTCGACATGCACATGGTCGTGCGCGCGCTCGTCCACCTCAAGGGCTGGGTCGACCGGGGGCTCGGGACGGTTCCCGTCTCGGTCAACCTGTCCCGCTCATCACTGCGGGCCCCCGGGCTGCCGGACAGGATGACGGCCCTGCTCGACGCGTACCGCCTCCCGTCCAGCCTGATCTGCCTCGAGGTTTCCGAGGAGGCGTGGAGCTCCGACCCGGCGCAGCTCAAGGCGGCGCTCTCCCGGCTCCGCGACGCCGGGTTCTCCATCGCGGTCGACGACTTCGGCGCGGGCGCCACGTCGCTCGAGGACCTGGCCGGCTCCCCCGTGGACGTCATAAAGATCGACAAGTCCTTCCTCCGCTCGCAAATGTCGGAGCGCGATGGGATGGTAGTCAAATCCCTCGTGCGGCTCGCCCACGACCTGGGCCTGGCCGTCGTCGTCGAGGGCGTCGAGACCGAGGAGCAGGCCCTGTTCCTGAAAGAGGCGGGGGTCGATCGCGCGCAAGGGTACCTGTACGCGCCGCCGCTGGACAGAGCCTCGTTCGAGGCGCTGCTTGGGGGGGGGGGGTCTGAGCGCGGAGGGGGCTCCCCCCCCCTGCGAATCGGGCTGATACCGAAGCCCCGAGGGGGCCGGAAGGGAGCAGGGGGCGGAAAGCGCCCGGAGCGCGCGGATGAAGTGGGCGTCGAGAGGTTCTTTCATGAAGAAGGCAAAGGTTGAGAAAAGCGGCGCCAAGCGCAAGATCGGGCGCGTGAGAAGTAGCGCGAGGGCGTGCGTCGGCGTGATGTGCGCGGCGCTCCTGCTGGTGGGGGCGATGCCGACGGCCTCGGGCGCGTTCGGAGAGGATGCGCCGGAAGGCACGGGCGCGCCAGAAGCCACGGAGACCGTTCCCTGCGTGCTGGCCGCGGGGAATCCTACCAAGGAAGGGCCCGCCCCCGAGCCCGCCTTCGATGCAGGAGCGCAGGAAGACCCTGAGGACGGGCCCGAAGCGGCCCCCCTGCCCGACGGGGATTCAGATGCGGAGGGCGACCCGGTCCCCGGAGGGGACGCGCAGAATGACCTCGAGGTCCCCGGCTTGGGAACTCCGGAGGATCCCTGCGCCGTCCAGAGCGGCCTTGGCGCTGCGGAGGCGGTACCCGTTCCCGCAACGGCTGAAGAGGGGCCCCTGTCGGCTGCGCCCCGGGCGGGTACCGACCCTGCCGGGTTCAGTTGGAAATACGCGGATATCGGCGATACCAACACCTGCAAGATAGTCGGATACAACGACAAGGTGATCACGTCGGGAACCGTACACGTGCCGGCTAGGAACCCCGTGAACAACAAGAAGGTCGTCGCGCTCGAAGGAGCGAGGAATTCCTCGGGAGTTGAAGTAGGTTACACGTACCAAAATCTGAAGTGCGGCATCGACTTCTCCTCCGCGACCAACCTGGAGCGCATTGGCAACAGGGCTTTTCAGGGTTCGGGCTTGTCTGGGGTGATCAATTTCTCCGGTTGCACAAGCCTTGAGAAGATTGAAACGCAGGCTTTCCAGGACTCTTCGGGCGTAACGAGCGTAGTGCTTCCCCCCAATATCGTGAAGATCGTGAGCTATGCCTTTGCGGGATGCACGGGTATCACGGGGCCGCTGACTCTTCCGAAGTCGCTTGAAGTTCTCGGAGAATCAGTGTTCGACGGCTGCAAGCTCACCAGACTCTCGATCCCTTCGGACATCGCCCTGACGTCGATCCCCAAATACGCGTTTCGCAATAACAGCCTGACAGGCAAAATCGTGTTCCCCTCTCAGATCACGTCCTTCGGGTCCTTTGCTTTCGGCGGAGATGACGACAGCAAGAACAGTCTTACATCCGTCGAGTTCCAGGCAACAGGGTTGCTGTCCGTGGGGGCAAGTGCGTTCAAGAACAATCAGATAGCGAACGATCCGATAACCGGCAAGAGCTTCTCGATGCTGGGCGAGTTCGCCTTCGCGAATAACAATCTTTCGAGGAGGATCTCTTTCGAAGGAGATTGGAGCGGCTATCCCGGAAACGGCATCATCGCAGGCAACGAGATGGTGGAGGAAGTGGTCTTGTCCCCGCATTGGTTGCTTGTCCCGGATCGGATGTTCGATGGGGTAAGCCATCTGAAAAGCGTCCAGTTTCCTACCGGAGAAAAAAGATCTCTCACATAGGGAGTCAGGCATTCCGCGGATGCACAGGCATCGAGGAGATCGACTTCAAAGACGCGCCCCTAGCCGACTCTGAACCGAACAGTATCGCGATAGGCGCATCGGCTTTCGAGGGATGCACCTCGCTGCGCGCGGTTCATGTTGGCAACGGCGTCTTCGGGAGCCAGAGTCGCGTCACCCTGACGATAGGTGACTCCGCGTTCAAGGGCTGCACGGCCCTCTCCTTCATCGACATCCCCGAGCCGACCAGCGGGGTGACGACGTTCAGCGTCAACATCGGGAACCGGGCGTTCATGGACACCAACCTCGGCGCGTTCCCCGGCCCCGACAACACCGCCCTCGGCTTCCTCCCGTTCGACCGCCGAAGAGTCCTCTCGATCGGCGCGTCCGCCTTCGAGAACGCCGGGCTCAAGGGCGTCACGCTGCCCGACACCCTTGGATCCGTCGGGGATCGGGCCTTCGCGGGCAACCACATGACGAACCTGGAGCTGCCGAGGAACAAGAGCCTGGACGAGCCGGGCAAGGTCGGGTCGGACATCCTGGCGGACCAGACGGTCAAGACGCCCGCCGTCTGGGGCGACTCGATCAAGGGCGGCCCGGGCAAGGCCGACATAATCCTCGAGGCCCTCCACGGGCTGGGAGTGGTCCACGGGAGGGTGGACTCGGTGTCCCTGAACGTGCCGAACACTGCTGGCGGCTTCGATCACCTCACGCCTGAAAATAGCGAAACGTGGCCGGAGGACGACAGGGCCACGTACGACAGGGGCCTCGTCACGACCCCGAGCGCCACGTTCACGTACGGCTACCAGGTGTGGAGGGAGGGGGGCGAAAGAGCGCTCTCGCACGGCACCGTGACGCAGGGATCGGTGAAGAAGGGCATCCCGTTCGAATTCTATTACTACGACAACGAGGAATTCTCGGGAACGCCCGACACCCACACTCAGTGGGTGGGGGAGGACTTCTTCCCCGTAGAGAACATGCACGGCTTGGGGAACTTCGGCTTGGAGAAGCCCGGATACCGCACGTTCCCGGGCGCCTACGAACCTCGCTATAACGCCGGATGGAGGGACGGCTCCGGGCCGGGCGACACGGGCCAGCCGGTGGACCCGGAGATCATTCCGGCGGTCGACGGACAGAAACCCAAGTTCTACAACCGATGGATCGCGAACTCCTACAGCGTGTCGTTCGACGACAACTGGGAGGAGATGGTGGCGAAGAGCCCCGAGCTCGGCAAAGACGACGGCTCGGGCACGATCGTGCGCAACGACAGGTGGGTGTCGGGGTCGACGGCGAACATGACGGGGCTGGTCTACGGCGAGTCCGCCCCGCTTCCCGAGAACGGGTTCAAGATGGGGGCCTACGTGTTCGACGGCTGGGCGACGTCCCCGGACCTCGCAGAAGGCGATCGCATGGAGGGTTCGAACTTCTTCTCGCCGGGCGCCTCGATCGCGACGCCGAGCCCCGCGCCCGCACACGAGGCCACCCTCGTGCTCTACGCGCAGTGGAAGGCCGTGGACTACGGCGCGGACGATCCCGCGCTGCTCGGCTTCCTCTCGATCCCGCAGCACATCTCCCTGGAGCCCCACGGAGGCTATCTCTACTCGAAGCCGACCGATCCCGCAGCGGATGCGGACAACCATGCGGTCGTCGTCTCCGCCAAGGAGGAGGGCCCCGGCGCGACCTGGCCCTCCGGTACGTCGTACAAGGTGTCGGTGGTGCGGCCGGGCGCCGGCGCGCCCCTGCTCGCGCTCTCGGGGGACGGCGGCGACGCCAAGGAGATCGACGTGCTCATGGCCGACGGGAGCCTGTACGACCCCGGCCCCAACGGCATCCTCGGCTCCGGGGCCGTGCCCGATCCGCTCATGGTGATCGACCCGCACGACGACGCCCGGAGCAAAGGGTCGTTCTCGCTTAAAAGCGTCGATCCCGCCAGCTCCTTTATGGCCAACGTCCGCTACGCGGGGACGATGACGTTTCGCGTCGACGCCGTCCAGACGGGGGTGGCCCCATGACGCGCGCGCCGCGCCGCCTCCGCGCGGCCATCGCAGCCATCGCGGCCCTCGCCGTGCTCGCGATGGCCTGCGCGCCGGGGACGCCGCCCCCTTCGGCGTGGGCGGCCGACCGGTCGGGAAGCGCGGTCGTCGAGTACGAGCCCTGGTCCTGGCCCTTCGCGATCTCGGCGAGCGGGAGCGGCCAGATAGAGCTGGTCGGGGTGCGCCTGGCGCGGGCGAGCCCGCACCAGGCGGCTCCGGGCGTCGTCGTGCGCGACGGGACGGCCGAGATCGAGGTCGCCCGCGGCCAGGTGCTCGACTTCCGCCTGGAGCCCGACGAGGGGGTCTCCGTCGAGTCCGTGTCCGTCGGGGGAGAGGACGCCGCGGGCAGGCTCGGCGCCGACGGCGTGCTGACGCTGGCGGCGGAGGACGCCCGGGTCGAGCTGGAGGTCGTGTTCGGCCCTGCGGCCCCCGCCGGCGGCTCCGCCGGGGCCGCAGGGCCCCGGGGCGGCCTGGCGCGGACGGGCGACCTCCCCTGGGTCGGCGCCGGCGCGCTGGCGCTGGCGGCCCTCTGTGCCTACGGCGCCGCGCGATGCGCGTCCCGCAGCGACGCGGGCGGCAAGGCGAAGGTTCAACCGCGCGAAAGCGCGTGAACGCATAGGCAGGGGTCCGGCGAAGAGCCGGCCCCCGAGGCAAGCAACGTGCATGCCCGTGGGCATGCGAGCGAAAGGAAGTGAAGCATGAGAATCAAGACGAACCGCAACATGGGCAGGATCCTGCTGGCGGGAGCCTGCGCCGCCGCGCTGGCCGCCGGCTCCGCCGTCCCGGCGTTCGCCGTCGACGAAAAAACCGGGACGACGAACGTGACGTACTCGTCCTCGCAGCAGGTGCCCGGCACCAACGGCTGGGGCTTCGAGATCCCCACCGCCATCCCCTTCGGCCACGACAAGAGCGTGACGGTGGACGCGTCGGTGAACCTGTGCAACATGACCCCCGGCGGCTCGGTCGACCAGATCCCGGAGGCGGACTTCCCCACAGGCGGCGTGGAGCTCAGCCTCCAGTCCGCCAACGGCTTCCAGCTCCAGAAGGCTGCGGCGCCCCTCGACCCGGTCGCCTACAAGATCTCCTACGAAGGCGCGGCGGTGACGAAGCAGTTGTTCGACACGAACGTGGGCCAGACTAAAACCGTCATCGGCAAGTTCACCAAGACGGACCACACGGCTGTGGGCACGGCCGAGCGCGTCGGCGACGCCGGCGAGAGCGGCTCGCACACCGACACGCTCACCTTCAGCTACGATGCCTCCAACACGACCCCCATTCCGTAGGCCCGTTCCCCGACCGACCCGCCATCCCGCCGCGTTCGCGGAGGGATGGCGGCGCTCCGACCCAGAAAGGCGAAACCGAAGTTGAACGACGCCCTTACCACAGACCAACGGCATTCAAAGTGGAGGAAGAGGCGGGTATTGGCCCTCCTCGTCTTCCTGGCGCTCGCCGCCGCAGCGGTGGCGGCAGCGGTCTTCCTGGCGCAGCCGGAAGGCGACGGCGACGGCATCGACCCCTCGGCCACCTCGTACAGCATCCCCGGGTACGACAACCCCGGGGGAGAGCGGGGGAGGATCCGCATACCCACCTACTCCGACTGGGACATGAAGGCGGGAACGGACACCGTGGAGGTGCCCCTCATCAACACGGAGGGGAACCCCTGCTACATGCGGTTCACCGTGAAGCTGTCCGACGGCGGGGAGGTCCTGTACCAATCCGGGCTGGTGCCGCCCGGGCAGGCCATCCCGAGCATCCGCCTGAACCGCACGCTCGACGCCGGCACGTACCCGATCACGGTCGAGATAGCCACGTTCAGCCTGGACGACCCCTCGCAGCCCCTGAACGGGGCCGAGCTGGGAACCGATATAGTGGCCTCGTGACAGACCCTTCTGCCTGTATAAGTGAGTGCAGGCGCCGGAAAAGGGGAGGGGAGAGAAGGCCGGCGCCTGCCGGGGTAGGTCAGCTTACGGCAGCAGGTTGAGCGACTGGAGCTCTTCCTTCACGTCGGCCATGCCGTATTCGTCGAGGCAGGCGGCCGTGGGGCAGCCCAGCTTCTCGTCCCAGCCGAACTTGCCGTACACCATGCCGAGCGCCGTCTGGAAGTCGTCGCGATCCATCTTGTCGGTGCCCTCCGTGAACGGCTGCTTGTCCGGGTCCTTGTCGAAGGCCCAGGCGGTGATCACGTCGTGGTCGGCGCGCAGGTCGTTGTTGCCGAGCGTACCGTCGGCCTTCGTCATGCCGCGCACCGTGTTCGCGCGCTGCAGCGTCATGATCTTGGCGCCGGCCTGGTACAGGTCGTCGGTGGTCAGGTCCTCGCCGGTCACGGCCTTGAAGAACTTGGCCTCCAGGTCAAGGTCGCCGCGGTAGTTGCGGGCCTTCGTGGGGCTCATGGTCATGGGCCACACCCAGTTGCACAGCGTCAGCGAGTCGTGCAGCACGTCGGTCACGAGGCTCCACCAGGCGAAGTTCGCCTTGTGGTCGTTCATGGGCGTGTAGTTCTTGTCCTGGTCGATGGCGTCGGCGCCGCCCCAGACCTCCTCGGCGATCTGCTGCTTCAGCTCGAAGGGCAGGCCGCAGCCCTGGAAGTTCACGGCGGAGTGGATCATGTCGTCGCGGTTGAACATCATGTTGTACACGGCGCCCACCTGGCCGAAGCACTCGATGGAGTGGTGCACGGGCCAGCCGCGGTAGTTTACCAGCGTGGACTTCGCGTTGTCGAACCACGCCTGCTCGTTCCAGCGCTCGCACCACACGTACGGGCCGTGCGCCAAATACGAGATCTCGGAGTCGTTCTGCGCGATCTTCGTGAGGATCTCGATCATGACCGTGGGGTCGCGGCGGTCGGCGTCGAACTTGCCCCAGTCGATGGAAGCGTACTCGGCCTCGGGCAGCACGCGCTTGAACACGCCGTTGGCATGGCAGTAGGCGATGTCGCGGTACAGCTGGGCGTAGTTGCACCACAGGCCCAGGTTGTCCATCGTGTTGGACGTGGTGGTGTCCCACAGGATGGAGAGGTCGCCGTCGTCCTTCAGGCCCATCTTCAGGAAGGGCTCCATGTACACGCTCACGGGGAAGTTCGCGGCGCAGGTGTTGCCGGCAGTCTCGTAGCCCGTGGTCTCCTTCGTGCCCTCCACGCGCAGGTCGGAGTAGCAGTGGATGGGGCAGCTGTGGCAGCCGTTCATCTTGATGGTGTACTTCGAGGCGGCCTCGCCCAGGTCCTTCGTGGACTTCATGCAGCGGTAGCCCACGGTGTTGATCTCGCCGGGCTTCGGCTCGCCCGTCTCGATGGGCTCGCCCTCGGCGGCCTCCCAGAACAGGCCCTTGCGCGCCGTCCAGCGGGAGCCCTTGTCGTAGTACTCGGCCCACTCCTGCTGGGTGGACGGCACCACGTGGTTGTTGTTCGAGCCGATGATCTCGCGCAGCATGTAGTCGGACAGGTCGGCCACCGTCTGCGGGTCCTTCACATTCACGGAGCCGTCGCCTTCCACCACGAGGGCCTTGAGCATCTTCGAGCCCATGACCGCGCCCGTGCCGGCGCCGGCGGAGTGGTTGCGCGAGTTGATGATGCAGGAGTACGGCGTGAGGTTCTCGCCCGAGGGGCCGATGGCGGCCACGCAGGCTTGCACGCTCTCCTTGCGGCAGAGCGCCTCGGTGGCGGCGCGGGTACCCAGGCCCCACACGCCGGCGGCGTCCTTGATGGACACCTGGTCGTTCTTGATGTTCAGGTACACGGGCTTGCTGGAGGCGCCCTCCACCACGATGGCGTCGTAGCCGGCCAGCTTTATCTTCGCGCCCAGCATGCCGCCGCAGTGGGCGTCGACGATGAGGTGGTCCTTCGAGAATGTGGACAGCGAGCAGATGGTGGTACGGCCGGCCAGCGGCACGCCGGAGGCCGTGAGGGGGCCCACGGCGAAGACGATCTTGTTCTCGGGGGAGAAGGGATCGGTGCCGGCGGGAACCTCGTCGAACATGATCTTGTTCGCCAGGCCCATGCCGCCGATATACTCTTTGTAGGGGTCGGTCGGTTGCGTCGTGATCGAGCCGGTGCTCAGATTGACGCGGAGGATCTTACCGGCCCATCCGTACGATGTTTCGTCAGCCATGTTGCATCTCCAAATCTTGGATAGACTACTGGTTCGTGTTGTGTGGGAACCGTCGGCCGCGATGCGAGCGCTGACAACAATCGTCGTGCCGCCAGTATGCCGACCCGCGCGCCCAGGGTATACCCTCTTTGGGGGTAATTCCGCAAAATCGCCGTTCAGGAAGCAGAATTCCCTCAAAGAGGGGAGGGCGCCAACCGCGCGCACGGCATACTTCCAAGCGTTGTGTGGTACCGCGAATCGGAAGCGAGCCGAGCGCAGCCACCCCGAGGGCGCACGCCCGCCGCGCGAAGGCGACGGCGGCAAGACGAGCGAGCACGAGCGCGTCGGCGGGGGAGGCATACGGAAACGACACTCACGGAACTCTCGTGAGGGAGGGAGCACCAGGCTATGTCAGATTCCAATCTGCACCAGAACACCTCAGAGGACCAGGGCGTTCCGAGCGGCGCGCCTGCAACGACCGGAACCGCGCCCGCGCCCGAGAACGTGCCAGGCGAGGGGGAGCACAAGAGCAAGACGTTCACGCGACGCAGCGTGCTGGCCATGGCGGGCTGCGGCGTGGCCGGCCTTGTGGTGGGCGGCGTGCTGGCCTCGTGGGGCGTCACGTCGAAGTCCATCGCCTCCGGGCGCATAGAGATCCGCACGACCCCGACGAAGATGATCGTGACCGACCGCGCCCGCTGCTCGGGCTGCCAGCGCTGCGAGATGGCCTGCACGCTGAAGAACGACGGTCGCGTCTGCCAGCACATCGCGCGCGTGCGCGTGTGGCCCAACTACAACTTCGGCACGAACGTGGGCAGCACCGACGGCGCCTACGGCAACTGCGAGTTCACCGTGGAGCACTGCAAGCAGTGCGAGGACCCCGCGTGCATGAACTATTGCCCGGTCCATGCCATCTACGCCGACGAGAAGTCCGGCGCGCGCAAGGTGGACGCCGACCGCTGCATCGGCTGCGGCATGTGCAGCCAGGCGTGCCCGTGGAACATGCCGGTGGTGGACTCCGAGACGGGCGTGTCCACGAAGTGCATCTCGTGCGGCCGCTGCGCCGAGCAGTGCCCGAACGGCGCCATCAAGTTCATCGACTGGGAGGATATCGCGCAGAAGGTCATCGATCAGGGCGTTGTGAGGACGACGACCCTCGTGCAGGCGTGATGACGCCCGGTGCAGCCCCCGCGCGCCGCGCAGGCGGCGCAGGGAGCGGAGAGAGCGGAAAGGAGGAAGGGCGATGATGGAGGACGAGGCCGTGTTCTCGGTGCTCGCGCAGTGCTTCGGCCCGGTGGACGAGAGCTCGTGGAACCAGCTGGCCGGCAGCTCGCTGTGGTCGGACTTCCTCGACGGAGCGCGCCGCGCCATGCAGGATGCGGAGCTGGGCGTGCAGGCGGCCCCTGCCGCACGGGCGCGCAAGCGCTGCCCGCTACAGGAGTTCCTGTCGTCGGGCGAGGTGAACGCGCTGTTCGCACCGCCGACGTACGAAGAGAAGCAGGCCTTCGCCGCCCGCCACTTCACGGGAGGGCTCCCCGAGTCCGCCGTGCCGGTGGAGTCGCTCTACCGCACGTGGTCCGCAGGGGCCGCGCCCGCCCCGTTCTCGCAGCAACAGGGGCTGTACCTGGGAGATTCGGCACACTACCTGCGCGAGCTGGTGGAGCGGCTGGGCATGGAGGTACCGCCCGCGTTCGCGGCGTGCCCCGACCACCTGGCGCTCGAGCTCGATCTCGTGGCCGTGATGCTGCGGTCCGGCATGCGGGAGGAGGCCCGGCAGTTCCTCGCGGAGCGCTTCGCCTGGCTCACCGCGTACCGCATGCGGCTCTTGGCCCTGGAGGACGACGCCCGCTTCTACATCGGGCTCGTCGACGTGATCCTGGCCATCCGCGCGCAGCAGACGACCGCCGATGCGGTGGTCGCATGAGTGCCGACGATAAGAGAACTCACGTGCATGCATACAGAGAGGAAACAGCTATGTCAGAAAACGCTATAACCAGGCGAAGCTTCCTGGCTGGCAGCGCTGGGGCGGTTGCGCTCACGGCAGCGGCCGGCTATATGGGCTTCGACGCTTGGGAGCAGGCGCATGCTGATGACGCATCGGGAGGCGGCGAGACCAAGACCGTCCACACGCTGTGCAACGCCTGCTCGAGCAAATGCGGCTACACGGCCTACGTGGTCAACGGCCGCTTGACGAAGCTCATCGGCGATACGGACCACCCCTACTCCAAGGGCAAGCTCTGCGCCCGCGGCTACGGCTACTCGCAGATCGCCTACTCGGAGGACCGCCTCACCGACCCGCTGAAGAAGAACGGCCAGGGCAAGTTCGAGGCCATCTCGTGGGACCAGGCTTACAGCGAGATCGCCGAGAAGGTGCGCGCCATCATCGACGCCGACGGCCCCCAGGCGCTCGCGATGGTGCAGGATCCGCGTCCCAGCGGCAAGTACTACACGAAGCGCTTCATGAACGCGCTGGGGTCGGCGAACGTGTACACGCACGGCGCCGCCTGCAACCTGTCCAAGGAAAGCGGCATGACGCAGGCCATCGGCACGGGCAGCTACTCGTCCGACGTGGCGAACTCCAAGATGACCATGTTCATCGGCCGCAACTACGCCGACGCCATCCGCCCCAGCTCCGTGGTCGCGCTGCAGAAGGCCCACGAGAAGGGCGCGCACATCGTGCTGGTGGACCCGCGCTGCAACAACAGCCGCGTGTTCGCCGACGAATGGGTGCCCATCAACCCGGGCACCGACCTGGCGCTCGTGCTGGCCATGAGCAACGTGCTGGTGACGCATGGCCGCTACGACAAGGAGTTCGTGGCTGCGAACACCGTCGGCTTCGACGAGTGGGCCAAGGAGCTCGCGGAGTACCCGCCCGAGTGGGCCGAGGGCGTCACGGGCATCCCGGCCGACACCATCGCGCGTTTGGCGATGGAGTTCGCCGAGGCGGCCCCCGCGGCCTCCATCGAGCCCAGCTGGCGCGGCGCGTTCGGCTGCTCGTACGAGAACTCGGGCGAGACGGCGCGCGCCATCTGCCTGTTCAACACGCTGCTGGGCTGCTGGAACCAGAAGGGCGGCGCGCTCTTCACGCCCAGCGTGTCGGCCGGCAAGCTCTCCGACGAGCGCTTCGCCGACCCGAAGAAGCCCGAGGGCAAGCAGGTGGGCGCGGCCGAGTACCCGCTCGCGCTGTCGAGCATGGGCACGAACCTCGCCGCCGCCCAGGCCGCGGAGGACGGCACCGTGAAGGGCATGTTCTTCTACAATTCGAACATGGCCGCCGGCTACTCGAACACGGCGAAGCTGGCCGAGCTTTTGGGTAAGCTGGACCTCATGGTGGTCGTGGACGTGCAGATGTCCGAGACGGCGATGCTCGCCGACTACGTGCTGCCCGACACGAGCTACCTGGAGCGCCTGGAGCTGCCCGAGTTCATCGGCGGCAAGGTTCCGGCCGTGGCGCTGCGCGACCAGGTGATCGACGTGGTGCACCCGAACACGAGGCCGGTCGACCGGATCTTCTCCGAGCTGGCCGAGGCGTGCGGCGTGGGCGAGTACTTCCGCTTCGGCGTGGACGAGCTGGCCGACGCGCAGCTGCAGACGGTGGGCCTCTCGCTCGACGCGCTCAAGCAGACGGGCACGGCGCACTTCCTCGAGAAGGAGTTCGCCTACGGCACGGCGCCGAAGTTCAAGACGCCTACCGAGAAGGTGCAGTTCACGAGCGAGGCATGCGAGAAGGCGGGCCTGTCGGCCGCGCCCGTGTGGGTGGAGCCGGCCGTCATGCCCATGGGCGACGAGCTGCGGCTCATCGGCGGCAAGCAGGCCATCCACAGCCACACGCAGACCGCGAACATCGAAGACCTCATGCAGATCACGAAGGATTACGACCTGACCCGCGTGTGGATCAACGCCGACGTGGCCCGACGCCTGGGCATCGAGGACGGCGACGAGGTGGAGGTGTCGAACACCCAGCACACGGGCCGCGTCCGCGCGAAGGTGACGCAGCGCATGAACCCCACGGCGCTGTACATGCCCAGCCACTACGGGTGCTCGTCGCCCGACCAGCACACCGCCTACGAGGTGGGCCTGCGCCAGATGGACTTCGTGCCGTTCCATTTGGAGCCGGCCTACGGGGGCGCATGCACGCAGGAGGCGGTCGTGACCGTTAAGAAGGTAGGTGCGTAATGGCCCGTTACGGAATGCTCATCAACACCAAGAAATGCATCGGCTGCTACGCGTGCCGCGTGGCCTGCCAGCGCCAGAACGACCTCCTGCCCACGCAGGACTTCATCCGCTACGAGGAGCACGAGACGGGCACGTACCCGAACGTGGCCATCGAGACGGTGCCGCTGCAGTGCATGCACTGCGAGGACGCCCCCTGCGCGGCCGTGTGCCCCACGGGCGCGGCCTACATCGGCGCCGACGGCATCGTGGGCGTGGACGAGGGGCGCTGCATCGGCTGCAAGTACTGCATGGCCGCCTGCCCCTACCAGGTGCGCGTGCACAACGAGAAGACGGGCACGGTGGACAAGTGCCGCTTCTGCACCGTGTCGGCCGAGACGAGCGGCACGAAGATGTGCTCGTGCGTGGAGGCGTGCCTCACGGGAGCGCGCATCTTCGGCGACCTGGACGATCCCGCCAGCGACATCTCGAAGGAGATCGCCGCGACGAACGCCCAGCCTATCGCAGGCGACCTGACCAAATCCAAAGTATTCTACGTGAGGTGATGAGCGATGTCATTCGAACCTATCTGGGGCGCCATCATCGCATGGTACCTGTTCCTCGCCGGTTTGGGCGGCGGTGCGTTCATCACGTCCGCCTTCCTGGGCTGGCGCCATCCCGAGGCCGTGTCGATGCGCAAGGTGGGGCACCTCATCGCCCCCATCGCGGTCATCGTGGGCCTGGTGCTGCTCATGTTCGACGCCGAGGGCGGCCTGCACAACCCGCTGCGCTTCGCGCTGCTGCTCACCAACTTCGGCTCCGTGATGACGTGGGGCGTCGTGTTTTTGGGCGGCTTCACCGTGGTGGCCCTGGTCGTGGTGGTGCTGGACTTCCTGAAGAAGTCGGTGCCGGTGTGGCTGGACATCGTGGGCGTGGTGTTCGCGGTGTGCGTGGGCGCCTACACGGGCGCGCTCCTGGGCGTGTGCAAGACGTTCCCCTTGTGGAACAACGCGCTTCTGCCCATCCTGTTCTTGGTGTCGGCCGTGTCGGCGGGTGCCGCCAGCGTGCTCTTGGTGGCCGTCATCCGGCATGCTGACGAGTTCAACCGCGTGGGCGTGCTGAAGAAATTCCACTTCTGCCTGCCTATCATCGAGCTGGTGCTGGTGGCCGCGCTCATGTTCATCACCAGCTCCAACTCCGTGGCCGGCTGGAACTCGGTCATGAGCCTGCTGGTGGGCTCCTACGCGCCGCTGTTCTGGATCGGCCTGGTGCTCATCGGCCTGGTGCTGCCCACGGCGCTGGAGACGTGGCTTCTGTTCTTCAGCCCGAAGGAGTTCGAGGAGAGCCGCAAGGCGCACTGGATCAGCTTCGGCTCCGACGCCGGCGTGCTGGTGGGCGGCTTCCTGCTGCGCTTCCTGGTAGTCATGGCCGCGCTGCCGGTGACCATCACGGTGCCCATGCTGTAAGGAGAAGGCACCGTGCCCCGCGCCCCAGCTGAAAGCCGTTTGCGGAGAAAAGGTGCTCGTTCGTAAACAAGCGCGGCGTCCCAGGTAGGGGCGCCGCGCTTGTTGTGTATAGAGGTAGGGGAGAGATTCATCCGCAAGTTGAAGCGTTCTGCAATCGAGGAATAACGTCAGCCAGGAGTATAATTGGTCAATCATTCGGAAAAGGGGTAGCAGCACGGGAGCTAACGTGAGGAACGTCAGCCGAAAAGAGAAGAAGTTCCTCGTCGACATGGCGAGCGCGAAGCAGCTCGAGGGGTTGCTGTCGCAGGTGGTGCCCGGCGATCTGCACAACGGCTCGCACGGCTACCCGGTGCGCTCGCTCTACTTCGACACGCTGCACGACCGTGACTTCGCCGAAAAGCTGTTCGGCACCGATCCCCGCCGCAAGGTGCGGCTGCGCGTATACGATCCCACGGCCGATTTCGCGCTCTTGGAGCTCAAGCAGAAGCAAGGCGAGAACCAGCGCAAACGCTCGCTGCCCTTGATGCGGGCCGAGGCGCGCCGGCTCATCGAGGGCGATTTCGACGGGCTGCTCGACCGACCTGAGCCCTTCGCAGCCGAGATCCACGCGCTCATGAGCATCAACGGCTACCGGCCGAAAGCCATCGTGGAGTACGACCGCACCGCGTTCATCGCGAAGGAGAACAAGACGCGCGTGACGTTCGACCGCAACATCCGCGCGACGGAGCTGAACCAGGGCCTGTTCGACCCCAAACTGCCCCTGTATCCGGTGTTCGACCCGTTCAACGTGGTGCTGGAAGTGAAGTTCGACGGCTTTTTGCTCAGCTACATCCGGTCGATGCTGAACATGGTGGACAAGAGCGAGCTGTCGGTGAGCAAATACTGCCTCGCCCGCAGCGTGCGCATGGCGTACCAGTTTTAAAGAGGAGAGACCGTGAAAGAGCAACTGTACCAACTGTTCCAGGGAACCACAGGCGCGCCCACGGTGGAGGACCTTCTGCTGCGCGTGGGCGTGTCGGTGGTGATAGGCCTGGCCATCTTCGTGTCGTACTGGATCTCTCACGCGGGCACCATCTACTCGCAGAAGTTCAACATCAACCTCATCACGCTCACCATCCTCACGGCCACGGTGATGACGGTCATCGGCAACAACATCGCGCTATCGCTCGGCATGGTGGGCGCGCTGTCCATCGTGCGCTTCCGCACGGCCATCAAGGACCCGCGCGACACCACCTACATCTTCTGGGCCATCATCTGCGGCATCTGCTGCGGCGTGGGCATGTTCATGGCGGCGGCCATCGGCAGCGTGGCCGTGTTCGTGGTGATGCTTATCCTGGGGCGCGTGCGCAACGACGTGCGCACGCTGCTGGTGGTGCGCGCCGCGCGCACGCAGGAGCTGCCCGTCGAGGGCAAGGTGTACGAGTACTTCGGCGGCCGTGCCGTGCAGCGCGTGAAGAACACCACCGAGGACGCCGTCGAATTCATGTTCGAATTGTCGCGCGGCATGCTGGAGCGCGCGCAGAAGAAGGTCGAGCACCCCATCACCGAGGAGCTGTACGCGCTCGGCGGCGTGGAGTATGTGAACGTCGTGGCCCAAAACGACGAGATCGGCAGCTAGCGCGCAGGGCATGGAGGCGTTGCGAGGGCGGAAATACCAGATCATAGCCATGGCGGCCATCGTGGCCGTCGTGGCGGCGGGCGTCGTGGGCACGTTGACGGACAGCGGCGGCACCGACCTTCCCGAGCGCTACCACCAGCATGAGAAGGCCCAGCAACTGGCCGACCTTCCCGAAGCCGACCGAGTTGCGGCATCCGGCACGAACATCGACGCGGCAACGTTCGCCTCGCATTTGCCGGTGGTGAGCATCGACACCGGCGAGCAGGAGATTCCTGGCGAGCGGGTAATCTCCACCGAAGACGCCGCAGTCGAGGCCGAAGCTGCAGACGCAACGGTTGCGGAAGACGAGCATGCGGGCCCCGTGACGCTCGCTGCGGACGGCAGTACCACCATTCCTACTTCGTTTTCGCTGTTCAGCAACGATGGTGCTGCGAACCGCTTGAGCGATGCCGCCGTGCTCTCCACGCAGGCCGAGCTGCGCATCCGCGGACACTCGTCGCGTTTGTTCGATAAGAAAAGTTATCTTGTCCACTTCACTGAACAAGACCGCCTCACCGCGCGCAACCTCGATGTGCTCGACATGGGTGCTGACAACGAGTGGGTGCTCAACGGCCCCTTCCTCGACAAAACCATGATACGCAACTACCTTTCCATGAACATCGCGGGCGAGATCATGCCCTACACGCCAGACGTACGCTTTTGCGAGCTCTTCATCGACGGGAAGTACCAGGGCGTCTACTTGCTTATGGAGTCGGTCAAGCACGATGACGATCGCGTGGCGCTTACCGATTCCGATCCGAAGTCCGCTGCCACAAGCTACATCGTGAGCCGCGACTGGGAGGATGCCACGAACGCGACGAACGTCTATGACTTCCTGAACGTGATTCGCATCACCCGGGGAGCTCCGCTCGAGGTGACCTACCCTTCGCAGCGCATCATCACGGAGGAGCAGTTTGCGTGGATCGAGCAAGACATCAACGCGTTCGAGAAAGCGCTGTATTCCTACGACTACGACACTTCATCCTACGGATACTGGAACTTCATCGACGTGGGAACGTTCGTCGATTACGCGGTCATCAACGAGTTCACCGGCAATATCGATGCAGGCTCCTACTCTACCTACTTCTATAAGGATGTGCGCGGCAAGCTCAGCGCCGGCCCCGTGTGGGATTTCAACAACGCGTTCAACAACTATATGGACAGCGATCTGTCCGACATGGGGTTCTTCGTTAATACGAAGCCCGTCTTTTACATGTTGTACAAAGATGAAGCGTTCGTTCATCGAGTGATCGCCCGTTACCGCGAGCTGCGCGAAGACTCGCTTTCCGACGAGCGGATGCTGACGATGATCGACGAGACTATCGATTATTTGGGACCCGCTATCGAGCGGAATTACACGGTGTGGGGATACTCGTTCGACGCGCGAGCGGTCCATGACGACGAGAAGCTCTTCCCCGAAGAGCGCAACCCTGGTTCATTTGACGAGGCGGTCGGGCAGCTGAAAAGCTATATCGTCGAGCGCGGGGCTTGGATGGACCGCAACATCGAGAACCTGCGCCAGCTCTCGCATGAGTCGGTCAACAAGAAGTACAACCATTAGGAAGGGGGCTGTGTGAAGAAGTTCATCGTGGCATGCTGTTGCATCTTCGTTGTTGCGGCCCTCGGGCTGTACGCCTACTTCTACGAAGGAGTGTTCATCGATCTTGATCCCGACAAGCCGGTCGAAACCTGGACGGTGCAAGACGGGAAAACCATCTACGTCAACCAAGGAGACGGACTCGAGGAGTTCGAGATTCGCGGCGTGGATCTAGGTGCGGGCATCCCCGGCCACTTCGCCACCGACTACGCCATCGACAAGGAGACGTACCTGCGGTGGTTCCAGCAGATCAAGGACATGGGCGCCAATACCATCCGCGTGTACATCCTCTTGGGAACGGACTTCTACGAGGCGTTCTACGAGTTCAACAAGGACAATCCCGATCCGCTTTACCTCATTCATGGCGTATGGATCGACGACTACGTGCAGAATTCCCACATGGACGCTTTCAACGCAGAGTACCTTACACGTTTCAAAGAAGATATCCGTACGGTGATCGACGTCATTCATGGACAGCGTCTGATCGAACTGGGGCATCTGTCCGGTACGGGCAGCTACACGAAGGACGTTTCGCCGTGGGTACTCGGGTACCTGCTGGGCGTCGAGTGGGAAGCGCGCACGGTTGCCTACACCGACCTCGAAGAAGTCGGGCGCAGCGTGTACGAGGGCGCGTACCTTAAGACGACGGCCGATGCGACTCCTTTCGAGGCTATGCTCGCCGAGGCGGGCGACGAGGCGTTCCAGTACGAGTCAACGCGGTACAAAGAGCAGCGTCTGGTGGCTTTCAGCAACTGGCCCACCACAGATCCCTTCGACTATCCCGAGGCCCTCAAAACGTTCTACGAGAAGTATGCAAGCGTCAATGTGGAGAACATTGTTGCCAGCGACGCGGTGTTGTCGGGCATGTTCGCTTCATACCATATCTATCCATACTATCCCGATTACCTGCGCAACCTGGCTGAATACTACACCAGTACCGATCCGCAAGGAGAGGTGAACACCTACTACACCTACCTGAAGCTCATCAACGAGCATCATTCGATTCCCGTTGTCATCTCCGAGTTCGGCGTACCCACCTCGCGCGGTGTGGCACAGATCGACGCGAACACGAATCGCAACCAAGGGGCCATGAGCGAGTTGGAGCAGGGGGAGGCTATCGCACGCTGCTACCAGAACATCATGGATGCCGGATGCGCGGGCAGCATCATATTCTCATGGCAGGACGAGTGGTTCAAGCGAACGTGGAACACCATGGCCAACGTCGACCTATTGAAAACGCCGTATTGGAGCGACTACCAGACGAACGAGCAATTCTTCGGCTTGCTGTCGTTCGATCCAGGCAACGAGCGCAGCGTGAGCTACGTTGACGGCGACGACGAGGAGTGGGCGGACGACGATGTGATAGGCGAATCCGAAGGCCGTACCCTATCCATGAAGTATGACGAGAAGTTCCTCTACTTCATGGTACGTGGAGACGACGTCGGACCGGGTTCCAAGCTGTACCTGCCCATTGACACGACCCAGAAGACGGGTTCCACGGCCAGCGCCGACCCTGCCGTGTCGTTCGAGCGTGCCTCGGATTTCCTTGTCGTCCTCGATGGGCAAGACGACAGCCGCGTGCTCGTGCAGGAGCGTTATGAGGTCATGCGCGCCACGTCGCTGCTGGCGACGACGGGAGAGGACCCTTATGTCTCCCCGCCTGCCCCCGACACGGACACGTTCAAGCACATCGATCTGGTCCTGCAGACGCTCACCGACTACACGCAGCTCGAACAGGCCATCGTCGAGGACATGAACCTGGGCGAGAACGAGTTCTTCTTCCAAACCTACGAGACCGGCAAGCTCACCTACGGCGATGCGAACCCCTCGCACGAGGCCTTCGACTCGATGGCCGACTTCTGCTATGGCGACGGGTTCGTGGAGATCAAGCTGCCGTGGCAGCTGCTAAACTTCTCGAACCCCTCCGAGATGCAGATCCACGATGACTATTACGAGCATTACGGCGTGGAGAACATGCAGATCGATCGCATGTACGTGGGCGTGGGCGACGGTTCCGACGGGCAGGCCATCCCGTTGTTCGAGAAGCCGCTCAAGGGCTGGGGCACGAAGGTGACGTACCACGAGCGCTTGAAAGAGAGCTATTACGTCGTGCAGCGCATGTGGGCCGAGGGCGTGGCGCCCGAGGATCTGTGGCGCGTGGACGCGGGGGCCGACGAAGCGGTCCCCGCCGGGGCGGACGGCGCGTTGTGAAGATCGAGTGGCTTATAGCGTTCTACCTGTTCATCAGCGTGATGATGACCGTGTTCAACTTCGGCTACCTAGCCTACGAGAAGGTGCACGCGAAGCGGTTCGACGCCCGGACGAAGCGCTTCGCGGTGCTCCTGGGCCAGGAGATCGAGCGCAACGCGGAGTTTCCCACCGAGGATCACAAGCGCACGCTCGAGCGCGCGATGCGCCGAATGGCCGGCATGGAGTCGTTCGACCTGACCATGGGGCACCTGCTGCGCGAAGATCCCGACAAGAGCGAGCGCTACCTGCACGGCATCGCCACGGTGTTCGACCATCTCACGTACCTCTTCGCGAAAAAGGACGACCTGCACCGCGCCTACTTTGCTTACATCGTGAAGCGCTGGTACCGTGAACGCCCGGCCGGCAACACCGTGGAGCAGGCGCTCCTGCGCTACGTGCGCGAAGGGTCGTTCTATGCGCGGCAGAACGCGCTGGAGGCGCTTTCGCAAATGGGAAGCGCCCGTGCGCTGGCCGAGGCTATTTCCACGCTCGAGCGCGACGGCGAGTTCCACAGCCCCAAGCTGGTCACGGAGGCGGCGCTCGCGTTCGCGGGCGAGGCGGCGGAGCTGGAGGCCGAGCTCAAGGAGCGCGTCGGGCGCTTCAGCCCCCATACCGTCGCGGCCCTCGTCAACTACCTGCGCATGGCGGACCTCGGTGACCTCGACGTCGTCCTCTCCCTCATGCGCGACGAGCGGGAGGACCTTGAGGTGCGCCTCGCGTGCATCCGCTACTTCATGCGCCGGCGCTGGCCGGCCGCCGAGGCCGACCTGCTCAAGCTCGCCTCCGATAACGATCCGGCGCGCTGGGAATACCAGGCCATCGCGGCTACGGCGTTGTCGAACTATCCCGGCATGGAAGCTGTCGAGGTGCTGAAAGGGTGCCTGTCCAGCCCGTCGTGGTTCGTACGCAACAACGCGGCGAGGACGCTGTACGACTACGGCCTCACGCTCGAGGACCTGGACGACGTCGTGAACGGGTCCGATGCCTATGCGCGCGACATGCTCGCCTACCATTGGGAGCTCAGGCGCGTAGAGGCGGAGGAGCGCAAGCGGAAGGAGGCGGGGCCGGCATGATCGCCACCACCGTGACAGCGGCGTCCTTCGTGCAGGGGTTCCTGTACTTCGTAGGCGTGTTCTTCGTGCTGTACCTCATCGGGTACTCGACGTTCCTGTTCCTGTCGGTGACGGTGGGATCGTCCATCCTGTACCGTCGCAAACGCGAGGCGCACTACAAGAGCACGCTTGAGGTGGACTGCTACGTGCCCATCACCATCATCGTGCCCGCGCACAACGAGAGCGTGACGGTGGAGAGCTCGCTGCGTTCGCTGCTCAACCTCGATTACACGCTGTACGAGGTCATCGTCGTGGACGACGGCTCCACCGACGATACCGCGCAGGTGGTGGTGGACGCCTTCGGCCTGCATCCCATCGAACGGCCCATCCGCCGGCAGGTGCCCTGCGCACCCGAGCTTGGCGTATGGTACGGGCGTGTGGGGCGCGTGCCGGTCACGCTCATCTCCAAGGAGAACGGCGGCAAGGCCGATGCCCTGAACATGGGCATCAACGCCTCGCAGTACCCCTACTTCATCTGCATCGACGCCGACTCCGTGCTGCAGTACGACTCGCTGCGCGAAGTGTCCGCGCCGCTCGTGGAGCACGAGAACGTGGTGGCCGTGGGCGGGCTCGTGCGCATCTCGAACGGCATCCGCATCAAGGACGGCCGCCTGACCAACTACTCGCTGCCGAAGAAGATCATCCCCGCCATGCAGGTGCTGGAGTACGACCGCTCGTTTTTGTCGGCGCGCATCCTGTTCGACCAGTTCAATGGTAACCTGATCATCTCGGGGGCGTTCGGCCTGTTCCGCAAGGACCTGGCCATCGCGTGCGGCGGCTACGACCTGGACACGGTGGGCGAGGACATGGAGCTGGTCACGAAGCTGCACGTGTTCTGCCGCACCAACGGCCACGACTACCTGATAAAGTACGCACCCGACGCCATCTGCTGGAGCCAGGCGCCCGAGACCCTGCGCGACCTCGTGCGGCAGCGCCGCCGCTGGCACGCGGGCCTGTTCGAGACCATGACGAAGCACTGGCGCATGTTCGCCAACCTGCGCTTCGGGCTGGTGAGCTTCTTCTCGTACACGTACTTCCTGATCTACGAGCTGCTCTCGCCGGCCATCGAGCTGTTCGGGCTGCTCACGGTGGTGCTGGCCGTGGCATTCAACTTCATCAACATCCCGTTCATGCTCATGTTCTTCGGCATCTACGCGGTGTTCGGGGCGGTGATGTCGCTCACGGCGTTCTTCTCGCGCGTGCAGACCCGCGACCTCAAGCTCTCGCTGCGCGACGTGGCGAAGGCGCTCCTGCTGTCGCTCTTCGAGGTGACGGTGCTGCGGTTCGTCCTGGCCACCACTCGTATGTTCGCGCTGCTGGGCTACCGTAGGAGCGACCGCCGCTGGGGCAGCATCAAGCGCCAGAAGATCGACGCCGAGAACTGAGCGTGTGTGCGGCCGCCGCCTTCGCATCGAGCAGCACGCCCAGGTAGTCCAGCATCATGTTGGGCGTCCACACCGCCCCCGATGCCGTGCTGAAAGCGCGCGAGCTGGGGCTGTTTTGAACCGAGTGCCTGCTGCTCTCTGTTTGTTGGTGGCCCCGTGCCCTCCAGTCGGGATTCCCAGATGGCGGGATTAGTCAGTTGTTCTCTCGCGCTACGCGACAAGGGTTGCCATAAGCAACCATGTTCGCGGGGATGTCGCACGTGACCACGCTGCCGGCCCCAACGACCACGTTGTCGCCGATGGTCACCCCGGGTAGGATAATGGCTCCGCCGCCAATCCACACGTTGTTCCCTATGGTCACCGGCGCGCTCTGCGTTTTGCAGAACGCGATGCCGCCATCCGCATGCAGAGCGCCGAATCGTTCGCGGGCGTTTGTGGGATGGAAGGCAGTGTAAATCTGCACGTTCGGCGCTATGAGCGCGTTGTCGCCGATGCGAATGACATTGGCATCAAGAAACGTGCAGTTCAGGTTCACTTCGCAATTATCGCCGAAGAAGATGTTCTCGCCGTAATCGACGAAAAACGGCGGCGTGATCCACAGGCCTTCGCCGAAGCCGCCCAGAAGCTTGCGCAGCAAGGCCTCTTTGCGCGCAGTATCCTCCGAAGCTGTTTCGGCGAAGGCGCGCGTGAGATCCTTGGCGCGATGCCACCGCGCGAGCAACGCCGGATCTCCGCAATCGTACAGCTCCCCGGCTAGCATGCGATCGTGCTCGTTCCGGGCTTCGTTCTGGCTTGCCATGCGAGAGCTCCTTTCTCCGAAGAGGGGGAGGGCGACTCCAAGCCGCCCTCCTGTCAGCTACTCGCTTCTCAGCGCCTCCACAGGGTCTTTCCTGCTGGCGGCGCTCGAGGGGATGAGGCCGGCCAGGAACGTGAGGAACACGCTGATGGCGATGAGGATGAGGGCCGCCTGCCACGGCAGGGAGGCCACGTTCGCCACGTCGAACAGCGAGTACACGATGGCGTTGGCGGGTATGCAGGCCAGCGTGGTCAGCCCGATGCCGATGACGCCGGCCGTGAAGCCCACGATGATGGTCTCCGCGTTGAACACGCGGCTGATGTCGCCCTTGCTGGCGCCGATGGAGCGCAGGATGCCGATCTCCTTCTTGCGCTCGAGCACGCTGATGTAGGTGATGACGCCGATCATGATGGACGACACCACGAGCGAGATGGCCACGAACGCCACCAGCACGTAGCTGATCATGTTCACGATGTCGGTGACCGAGGACATGAGCGTGCCCACGAAGTCGGTGTAGGTGATGACCTTGTCCTCCTGGCCGTCGGCGGTCATACGCTCGTTGTAGCCGTCGAGGATCTGGATGACCTTCTCCTTGCTCTCGAAGTCGATGGGGTAGATGTCGATGCCGCCCGGCTTGTTGAGGTCGGCGTAGCCCAGCTTCTTGAGGTTGTTGTCGTAGGAGGCCTCCTCGGTGCTCATGAGCGACATCATCAGCTCGCCGAGGTCTTCCTCGCTCATGTTCATCTGGAAGGCGTCTTTGAACTTGTCGGGATCGATGGACATGGCGGAGGCCATGTTGTTCGCCATCTGGTTCATCGACTGCTGCAATGCAGTGGTGACCTGGGCTTGCAGTTCGTTCGCCATGGCCGTCATGTAGGTGGTCATGGTGGTTTGCACGTAACTTTGCAGGGCGGTTGCCAGCTGAGCCTTGAGGGCGTCTTGATCGATCATGCCCTGTACGCCGGCCATGATCTGGGCTTGAATTTCGGGCTGGCTCATCCATTCCTGGGCGCTCTTCGGCGTGGCGTTAGGATCGTATGATGGATTGGCGCTGCCATCGGGCAGCAAGGGGGAATTGTTTTCATAAAAGCCTTTTAGGTAGCCCGCATAACCCTCCATAAGGTTGGACATGAGGGTGCTGACCTGATCGACCGGCAGATCGATATTGAGCGAACCGGCTATCTCGTCCATGTTCGGCTCGGGGACGGCGGGCATGTTCTGCAGGCTGCCCTGGAGGTTCAGGGCGTTGGACATGTCCACGGACAGCTTGCTCTGGTCGATGGTGAACGCGGCCTGGATGGCGTCGCCGTCGATGGTGAACAGCGACTCCATGTTGAAGCCGCTCTCGTCGGCCTCCTCGTCGTCGAAGGACTTGCCGGTGAACACGTTGGTGTCCGGATGCGCCAGCTGGTCCTTCACGATGGCGCTGTTCGCGGCCTGGTCGATCACGTACGTGGTCAGCGAGGCGGGGTAGTTCAGGCCCGAGCTCAGCATGGTGGCCGTCGCGTCGTCGCGCGGCTGCACCACGCCCACCACGTTGATGTCCTCGCCGTTCTTCACCAGCTCGCGCATGTAGTCGGTGTCGTCGGTCTTGTCCTTCCACACGTTGAACTCGTCGTCGCGCTGGTAGTAGTCGACGGCGTTCACCAGCTTGAACGAGACGTCCAGGATGTCCTCGTAGGAGGGGTCCTGTATATCGGCGGGGGCCTCGATCTCCTCCTCGGCGGCGAACTTCTTCACCATATCGTCCAGCTCGGCGGGATCGCGCAGGCCCAGCGTGTACAGCATGAGGTCGCTCATGCCGCCGTTGCCGGTGAGCACGAGCACCACCTCGTTCGGGCTCTCGGGCCAGCGCCCGGCCTTCACGTCGTACTGGTTCTGGTAGAGGTCCGGATCGCTCGGCATCTCGTAGAACGTGTCGGTGCTCATGGACATGGACATGAGGCTGTTCGAGCTGGTGGACGATCCCAGGCCCAGCGCCGAGAACGACTTGTCGGGGTTCACTTGGCGCAGCTTCCCGGTGTTGGAGCTGTAGATCTGCGGAGCCACGTTGTAGGTGTACTCGATGGCGTTCGTGTACTGGTCGATGTCGCTTTCGCCGGAATCGAGGTACTTCTTGAGCGAGGCCAGGTCGTTCGAACCGATGCTCGACACTATGTTCGACACCATCTCCACCACGTGGACGGAGTCCTCGGGCTTGTCCGCGGCGTCGCCCGATGCCTCGCTGCTTTCGCCTGCCGCGCCGAACATCATCGACGTCATGTCGAAGCCGGTGCTCTGGATCTGCAGCGGGTACTCGGAGAGCGTCTCCTCCTCCACCGACTTGATGTAGTTGTTCACGCCGTTGGCCAGCGCCAGGATGGCGGCGATGCCGATGATGCCGATGGAGCCTGCGAACGCCGTCATGAGCGTGCGGCCCTTCTTCGTCATGAGGTTCTTGAACGAGAGCGCGAGTGCGGTGAAAAACGACATCCTCGTACGGCGCGCGGGTTTCTCGCTTTCGCGCAGGTCCTCGGCGGTGGGGACGAACGGGTCGGTGTCGCTGCGGATGACGCCGTCGGAGAGGTTCACGATGCGCGTGGCGTACTGCTCGGCGAGTTCGGGGTTGTGCGTGACCATGATGACCAGGCGATCGTTCGCGATCTCGGTGAGCAGGTCCATGATCTGGACGCTGGTTTTGGAGTCGAGCGCGCCGGTGGGCTCGTCGGCCAGCAGGATCTCGGGGTCGTTGATGAGGGCGCGGGCGATGGCCACGCGCTGCATCTGGCCGCCGGAGAGCTGGCTCGGCTTCTTGTTCACGTGGTCGCCCAGGCCCACCTTCTTCAGGGCCTCGATCGCGCGCTCGCGCCGCTCGGCGCGCGACACGCCCGACAGCGTGAGCGCCAGCTCCACGTTGGAGAGCACCGTCTGGTGGGGGATGAGGTTGTAGCTTTGGAACACGAAGCCGATGCGGTTGTTGCGGTAGGCGTCCCAGTCGCGGTCCTTGTACTCGTCGGTGGAGATGCCGTCGATGACGAGGTTGCCCGAGTCGTAATGGTCGAGGCCGCCCACGATGTTGAGCAGCGTGGTCTTGCCCGAGCCCGAGGGGCCGAGGATGGCCACGAACTCGTTGTCGCGGAACGACACGGACACGTTGTCGAGAGCGGTCTGGGTGAAATCGGCGGTGGTGTAGGACTTGCATATATTGAGCAGTTGCAGCATGAGGTGCCTTTCGGGCGCGCTTCGCCAAGGAAGCGCAGGTGTAACGCAATGGTTGATGGTTCGTCAATCATGGTCGATTCTCCTGCTTCCTTGCGGCGAGAATCCTCAATCTTCACCGAGTTTACCGAACGGTTACCTTTGACGAGCGGTTTCTGCCGGGCCTATTTCGGAATGCCCCCGGGCGCGTTGCCGCTTTGCCTTATAATGTGTGGTTCGAATGGAGGAAGGAAAACGTCACGATGAAGGCACTCGCGCGCGCATGGTCACCAGTGAGCCTTGCGCTGTCCTGCGTCCTTGCGAGCATCGCCCTGTGCCTGCATGCCGACAACATCCTGCTGTTCGCGCTTGAGAAGACCGGCGCCGCCGACTTGTTCGTCTGCGCGTTCCTTGGCGGGGCGGCGGCGCTTTGCCTGGCCGTGGCCGTGTCGGCGCACGACGATGAGCAGCGAAGGTGGTCTATCGGCGTGGGATTGGCGAGCGCCGGGGCGGGCATCGTCTTCGCGCTGCTGCTGGACGCGCTGCCGGCGCCGATGGTGTCCGTGTGCTCGGGCGCGCTGCTGGGCTTCGGCCTGACGTGCCTGTTGCGACAATGGGGGCGCTTCTACCGTTCTTTCACGTTCCAAGGCGCGCTGCTGAACACGGGACTGTCGTTTCTGCTGTCGTCGCTGTGGTGGTTCGCCATGGTGCACGCCGGGACGCCCTTCCTGTTCTGCCTGGGGCTCATCGTGCTGGTGCTGAGCGGCGGCCTGCCGCTTCTGGCCAGCGACATCGTGCGCGCGGACGAGGTGAGGGCCGGGCTGCGCGACCGCGAGGAGCGGTGGGTGCCGTACGTGTCCATCTGGCAGGTCATGCGCCAGGGATGGGCGGCCGTGGTGGGCCTCATGTTCAACTTCTTCGTCATCGGGCTGACGTTCTGGTCGCTGGCCGCGGGCCTGGGCTCCGGCATTGTGCCGAAGCCCTTGGCGTACGTGCTGGTGGCCGTGGTGGTATGGCGCGTCGCCGTGCGGGTGCGCGAGCCCCAAGGCGGCATGCTGGAGGCGTTCTACCGCGTGGCGCTCCCCGTGGCGGCGACCTTGATGCTGGCCAGCCCCCTGTTGTCGGGGCTGTTCCCCGGCGTGGACGGCATGGTGCTCTCGGTGCTGTCGTACGTGGGCGTTGCGACGATCAACGTCTTGGGTCTCGTGGTGCTGTTCTGGTCGGCGAAGAGCTCCGAGGTGGGGTTCTCGAAGATGTTCGCCGCGTTCTGCGCCAGCTGTGCGGCCAGCTTGGCGCTGGGCATGCTGACGTTCCAGCTCTTGGGGCCGGAGGCCTCGCGCGGGTTCGCGCTGGTGCTGCTCGTGGCCTACCTGGCGGCGGTGCTGCTGGGCGAGGTTTGGCGGGCCGCCACGCGCGCGCGGGCGGCGGAGCCAAGCGAGCCGGCCGGCGAGCCCGCGTGCGACTGCGAGGCGGTCGATGCCCTGGAGGGCGGTGACTGACGGCTGCGCGACGACCGGGTGCCGAAGCCTCCCGAGCCGTGCGGTGCGATGGCTCGGCGCCGGACGATCCTGTGCTGATTCTGGGAGTCCTTCCCCGGCGGTTCCCCCTTATCGCGAAGGGGGAGTATCATTGACGCCGACAATGATGGTTGCTGCGGCGCCGGTGGGCGCGCGGCGGGACTCCAAGGAGGAATCGTGGACGAGCGAGTGTACGAGCTGCTGAACGACCAGATCAACAAGGAACTGTATTCCGCCTACCTTTATATGTCGTTCGCTGACTACTACGAGGACGAGGGGCTGTCCGGCTTCGCCAACTGGTACATGATCCAGGCGGCCGAGGAGCGCGACCACGCCCTGATCTTCCGCAAGTACCTGCTGGACAACGGCAAGTCCGTGCAGCTGAAGGGCATCGACCAGCCCGACAAGACGTTCTCGTCGTACCTGGGGCCGCTGGAGGCCGCGCTCGAGCACGAGAAGTACGTGACGAGCCTGATCAACGACATCTACGGAGCCGCCCACGACGTGAAGGACTACCGTACGATGAAGTTCCTGGACTGGTTCATCGAGGAGCAGCTGGAGGAAGAGACGAACGCCGAGGACATGATCACGAAGATGAAGCTGTTCGGCACCGACGCCAAGGCGCTTTACGACTTGGACCAGGAGTATGCGGCGCGCGCGTACTCGATGCCTACGCCGCTCGCGAACGCGTAGCGCGCGGGCACGCCTCCCGGCAAACGGGCGGGGTGCATGATTGAGGGTCGGGCCCTGTTAAGGGGCTCGTGGGGGCTCCCTGCGGGGAGCTGACGAAAAAGGGTCGCAGGCTTTATGGCTTGCGACCCTTTTGCTTTTGGTGGGCGATAACGGATTCGAACCGCTGACCTTGTGCGTGTAAAGCACCTGCGCTCCCGCTGCGCCAATCGCCCTTGGCCGCGTCGTCTCGGATGACGGCGGGTCACTCATTCTCCCACAGAATGCTGGTTCGCGCAATGCGGCACGCGTCTTGGGGGGCGTGCCGCCGGAACTGGCGGGCGCTTCCCCGCGTCCGGCCGCCAGCGGTCGCGCTGCGGGTTTTCCACCGTCGGCTATCGGCGCGGAGAGCCCGCGCGGCTGCGCCTTAATCTGGGGCGTTAGGTTTCCGCTTGATCCGTGCTTGATCCATGTTGGAACCGTGCATGGTTCCAACGGTCGGGGTGCTGGAAACGTGCAAGGTCGGGGCGGTTTCGCGCGGGGTGCCCTGACGGTTCCCCGGCAAGGTTGCGGATGCATACTGGAGGCACGGAATCCCGGATGCGGAGGTAACGATGAGACGAAGGAAAACCATGGTGGCGGGCATCGCCTGCGGCGTGCTGTGCGCGGCGTGCGTCCTCGCCTATCTGACCAGCGTGCGCGGCGAGGCGGATGCCGCCCGTGCAGAGGCGCTCGCCCGGTACGGGGGCGAGCAGGTCGAGGTGTGCGTGGCGCGGCGCGACGTGGCCGCGGGCGAGAAGGTGGACGCGGCGGCGGTGGAGACGAGGCTATGGGTGGCCGACCTGCTGCCCGCCGATGCCGTGCGTGCTGCGGGCGACGTGGTGGGGCGCACGGCGACGTCGTCCATCCTGGCGGGCGAGGTGCTGTCGACGAGACGGTTCGGCGAGGCATCGACCTCGATCGACGTGCCGGCAGGGTTCGCCGCGCTGAGCGTTCCGGCCAAGACGGTGCAGGCCGTGGGCGGCGCGTTGGCGCCGGGCTCGCGGGCCGACCTGTACGCGTCGGGCGACACGGCGACCGCGGCGGTGGCGCGCGACGTGCTGGTGCTGGCCACGAGCGCGGGCGGAGCCGACGGTGCGGCCGCGGCCGACGTGACCTGGGTGACGGTGGCCGTGAAGCCGGAATCGGTTCAGGAGGTCATCGCGGCGTCGCGGAAGGCGGAGCTGTACTTCGCGCTGCCGGCTGCGGGCGAGGGCGCGGGCCTCGACGCGAGGGAGGGGTCGCTATGATGCCGACGATGGCGCTGTGCGCGGATGCGGAGAGCATCAGGCGGCCCGACCTCATCGGGCTTGCGGGCGAGAACCTGGCGCGGCAGGAATGGCTGCGGCTGTTCTCGTCGGGCGAGGAGGCGCGGCGGTTCCTGCGCGCGGATCGCAGCGTGGCCGAGGCGTGGATTGCGAGCTGCGACGACGTGGAGCCCATCAACCTGGCGGCCGCGCTCAAGCGCGACCGGGCAGACCTGCGCGTGTGCCTGCTGGCCTTCCAGGGAACCGGCTCGCTCATGAGCCGGGCCACGGCTGCCGGGATCGACGCGTCGCTCACGCGCCAGGCGTTCGTCGAGCGCTATGCGGCGGCGAAGCGCCGGCATGTGCCGACGGGCGACACGGCAGGGACAGGACCGGGAGCAGGGGCCGGTGCTCCGCGTTCGGCCGTGCGGTTCGCGCCGGCTCCGGCGCTGACTTCCCGGCCGCCGGTTTCGGGGCATCCGGCCTTCGTGCTGCCGGTGGTGAGCGGCTCGGGCGGTGCGGGCAAGAGCACGGTGGCCGTGCTGTCGGCGCTGTTCTCCCAAGGCTTGGGGTACCGCACGCTGCTGCTCGACTTCGACCTGCGCTTCGGCGACGCGCACGAGCTGGTGGGCGTGCCCGGTGCGCTTGCCGTGGACGAGGCGCTGGCGTCGCCCGCGCGGCTGGAGGGGCTGGCGCCCGACGGGCTGGTGCCCGCGGTGCTCGCCGCACCGAAGCGGTTGGAGGATGCGGAGGCGGTGGTGCGCGAGGCGCCGCGGTTGCTGGACGATCTGCGGGGCCGCTTCGACGTGGTGGTGGCGAACACGGGCGCGTCGTGGGCGGAGGAGCACGCGCTGCTGCTGGAGCGCTGCTCGAAGGCGCTGTTCCTGGTGGACCAGCGGCCCTCGTCGCTGCGTGCCTGCCGGCACGCGCTGGAGCTATGCTCCCGCTGCGGCATTGCCACGGGGCCGTTCCTGTTTGCGGCGAACCGCTGCGCAAAGGGCGCGCCGCTCACGTCCATCGACGTGTCGTGCGCCCTGCGCGGCGCGCCGGCGGTGGAGCTGCGCGACGGCGGGGGCGAGGTGGAGGAGCTTCTGGGAGCCGGGCAGCCGCTCGATCTCATCGCGGCGAAGAACGACCTGTGCACGAGCTTGGAGCACGTGCTCGTTGACCTGCTGCCCGGCTGCGAGGGGCGCACGCTCTCCCTGGCCGAGCCGAGCGGAGCACGCAGGGAGCGCCGGTTCGGCCGCGGCAGGCGCCGCGTGGGAAGGAGGGGTGCGCCATGTCCCTGCTAGAGAGGGTGGAGCGCGCGGGCAACGGTGCATGCCTACGCGAGGGGACGGAGGCCGCCTTGGGCCTTGATGCGCTGAAGGAGCAGGTGCAGGCGATCGTGTCCGCCGACGAGGTGGCGGCCCTGCAGGCGGAGAACCCCGGCCGCGCGCGCAGCGAGGTGCGCAGCGCCTGCCGCCGCGTGTTCGAAGGTCTGGCCTGGGCGGGGGTAGCGGTGGAGCAGCGTGCGCGGCTGGAGGGCGAGCTCTTGGACGCCGTGTTCGGCTTCGGCCCGCTGGAAGGGCTGCTCGCTGACGACGCCGTGACCGAGATCATGGTGAACGGCCCGCAGAGCGTGTTCTTCGAGCGCGACGGCCGGCTGTTCCGCAGCGAGCAGCGCTTCGCCGACGAGGGCCAGCTGCGCGCACTCGTGGACCGCGTGCTGGGGCCGCTCGGCCGCCGCATCGACGAGTCGTCGCCCATGGTGAACGCGCGCCTGCCGCAGGGCCACCGGGTGCACGTGGTCATCCCGCCGCTGGCGCTGGACGGGCCCGTGCTCACCATCAGGAAGTTCGCGCGGCGCGTGATGACCCTCGCTGACATGCAGGCGCTCGGGTCGTTCGACGGGGCCATGCGCCAGTTCCTGACTTGGGCGGTGCGGGCGCGCAAGAGCGTGGCCGTGTCGGGCGGCACGGGATCGGGGAAGACCACGCTGCTGAACGCGCTGTCGTGCGCCATCCCGCACGAGGAGCGCATCATCACGATAGAGGACTCGGCCGAGCTGCGGTTTCTGGAGCATCCGCACGTGGTGCGCCTGGAAGCGCGCCCGCGCAACGCGGAGGGACTCGGCGAGGTGACGATCCGCGACCTGGTGACGAACGCGCTGCGCATGCGGCCCGACCGCATCGTGGTGGGCGAGTGCCGCGGCGCGGAGGCGCTGGACATGCTGCAGGCCATGAACACGGGGCACGACGGCTCGCTCACCACGCTGCACGCGAACTCGCCGGAGGAATCGGTAGCGCGCCTGATGACCATGGTGCGCTACGGGGCGGACCTGCCTGTGGACGTGATCGAGGCGAACATCGCCAGCGCCATCGACCTGGTGGTGCAGACGGCGCGCGCCTTGGACGGCTCGCGGCGCATCGCGGAGGTGGTGGCGCTGTCCTACGATCGCGAGCGGCGGCGCTGTGTCGTGGAGCCCCTGTTCAAGTGCGGGGAAACGGAGGCGTGCGGGACATGGGCGGGCGCGCCGGCATGGGTTGCCGACCTGCCGTCGCGCGGGTGCGCCGGGCGGGAGGAGGTGGATGCATGGATGCGCGCATGCTGCTCGGCGGCCTGAGCGTCGGGCTGGCGTTCGCGTCGGCGGCGTTGCTGGCCTCGGGCGCGCGCGTGGCCGTGCCGCGCCGCCGCGACGCAGCGGGGCTGGCGCGCGGGGCCGAGGACGCGCCGCGTGCCGGGAGGTTGGCGTGGCGGCTCCGCAACGGCTTCGCGGCGGCGAACCCGGTTGCCGGGCGACTGTTGGCGAGCACCCGCGTGCGGCGTCTCGTGGACGAGGCCGTGCGGCTGTTGGCCGAGCGCCGCTACGTCACCACCGACCGGGCGCTGCTCTCCTGCGCCGTGGCCGCGTGCGCGGCGCTGGCCGTCGCGGCCTTCGCGGCGACGCGGAGCGCGGCGGGGGCGCTCGCCGTCGCAGCCTGCGCGCTTGCGGTGGCGGCCGGGTACGTGCGCGCGGCGTCCGACCGGAGCCGCGACGCTGCGCGCGACGCCGTGCCCGATGTGCTGCGGTCGATGGGGACGTGCTTCGATGCCGGCCTCACGCTGCAGCAGACGCTGGTCCAGGTGGCGGGTGAGACGGGCGGGCCCTTGCGCAGCCTGTTCGCGCATGCGGCCCATGTGCTGGACACCGGCGGGAGCGCGACGGAGGCGCTCGCAGGCCTGCGGCAAGGCTCCGGAGCCTCGGAGCTCGCGTTCGTCGCAGTGGCCCTGGACGTGCAGCACCAGACGGGCGGCAGCATGAGGCAGGTGCTCGACGCGGCGCGTGACTCCGTGGAGGGCGAGCTGTCGCTGCGGCGCGCGCTCAAGGTGCAGACGGCGCAGGCAAAGCTGTCGGCACAGGTGGTGAGCGTGATGCCGTTCGCGCTGGTGGCCGTGTTCTCGCTGGTGAGCGAGGACTTCCTGGCACCGTTTTTCGCCAGCGCGTCCGGCTGGGCGCTCTTGGCCCTGGCGCTGGGCATGCAGGCGGCGGGTGTGGGCATGGTGCGGCGCGTGCTGGCGGTAGGGGCGGCGTCGTGAGCGGGGCGGAGGGTTTGGCGGCCCTCGCCTGCGCGTTCGCCGGCGTGGCCGGCGCATGCCTGGCGCAGGAGGCGCAGCGTCGCCGCCAGGCGGCCGGGCGGCGGCGGGCGGCGCTCGGCCGGGCCGGCGCCGATGAGGCGCGCGGGGTGACGGCGGGCGGGTGCGCCGGGGCCGTCGTGCGCTATGCGGCGGGGCTGAGCCGACGGCTCGCATTCGGCGCGGCGCGGCCTATTGCCCTGCCGGGCCTGCCGGGAGGAGGCGGCCGACGGGCTGCGGCCCCGGCAATGCCGACGGCAGGCGGCGCGGAGGCGTCGACGGCCGCGAGCCGCGCCGGCTGGTTCGCGGCGCATGCGCGCAAGGCGGGCCTTGCCGACGAGGTGAGCCCCGAGGGCTTCCGCGAGTGCCGCGTGCGGCTGGCCCTGGGGTCCGCCGTCGTCGGTGGCCTGGTGGGGGCGGTGCTGTCGAACGAGCTCATGGTGCTGCTCGGCGGGGTGGGACTCGCAGCGGGCGCGCTGGCGCCGCGCTGGGCCGTGAGTGATGCGGAGCGGCGGCGTGCGCGGGAGGTGGAACGGCATCTGTCCGAGATGCTGGAGGTGACGGCCCTGGGCCTGCGCAGCGGCCTGTCGTTCGACCGCAGCTTCGAGCTGTACGGCACGCACTTCGAAACGCCGTTCGCGGAAGCCTGCGCGTCGGCGCGGCGCCGCTGGTCGCTGGGGCTCACGACGCGTGACGAGGCGCTGCGCGACCTGGCTGCGACGTACGACTCGGAGCAGCTCGCCCGCGTGGTGGAGAACATGGTGCGGTCGCTTAGGTTCGGCTCCTCGCTGGCCGAGAGCCTGGAGTCGGCCGCCGCGGAGGCGCGCGCCGAGCATCGGGCACGCCTGGAGGAGCGGGTGGCGAAGGCCCCGGTGAAGATGATGATGCCCACGGGCGCCCTCATCCTCCCGGCCATGCTGCTGCTGGTGCTGGGCCCGGTGCTGCTGGAGCTGGCAAACGGGTTCTGACGGCGGCGCGGCGGCGGGCGGGACGGGTGCGAAGGCTGCCCCGGGGGCCGGACTTGTTGAGACGAGAGGAGCGTTCGATGGAGAAGCGGATGGAAGCGGGGCGGATGGCGTGGGAGCGCTGGAACGAGCGGTTCCGGGCAGACCTCCTGCGTTGGGCGGCCGCCTGCCGGACGAGGCTCGTGCAGGCGAAGGGGCAGGGCACCACCGAGTACGCCATATTGGTGGGCGTGCTGGTGGTGATAGCCATCCTGGCCATCACGGTGTTCCGCCCGAAGCTGCAGGAGCTGTGGGATGCCATAGCCAGCGGCATCAACGGGCTGTGAGCGGCGGTCGCGCTTGGCCCCAGGCGGGGCCCGGCGACGAGCAAGGGCAGGGAACGGTGGAGTTCGCGCTGGTCACGGCCGGGCTGCTCGCGGTGATCGTGGCATGCGGGGCGCTTTGGCGCTCCTTTGAGGGAGGCCTGTTCGTGGGGCACGCGCTCATGGCGGCGTCGCATCACGTGCAGGGCGCCGCCCTTGGCGCGGTGGCGGACGTGTTCCTGTACTGACGGAAGCGGAGGAAAGGGAAAGGAGGCGGCATGGCAGGCCAGAATCCTCGGTTCGGGGGCGGGGCGCTGCGGGCAAGGCGAACGTGGCGGGCAAGGCGGAGCTTCGCGGGACGCGAGCGCGGGCAGGCGACGGTGGAGGCGGCGGTGCTCATCCCGGTGCTGTTCACGGCGTTGCTGCTGCTGTTGCAGCCGGGCATCCTGCTGTACGACCGCATGGTCATGCAGGGCGCGGCGGCGGAGGGCTGCCGGCTGCTCGCCACCAAGACCGCCGCACAGGGCGACATGGACGGCAGCTGCGAGGCGTTCGTGCGCCACCGCTTGGGCGCGGTGCCCCCGCACGACTGCTTCCACGTGCACCGCGGAGGCTGCAGCTGGGACATCGTGCTGGCGGGCGACGAAGGATCCCAGACGGTGAGCGTGACCGTGGGCACCGACGTGTGTCCGCTGCCGCTGCTGGATGCGGGAGCGGCGCTGCTCGGCATGACCGACGCGGCGGGCAACCTGCATCTGGAGACGACGGTGTCGCTTCCCGCGCAGCCCGCCTGGGTCGACGGTGCCGAGGCCGGCCGCGACCCGGCCGGGTGGATCGGGGCGTGGCTGCGATGAGCGGGAAGCTGTTGGAGAGAGGCGCGCACAAGCGCGGTCGGCGGCCATTCGGCCTGTTTCGCGACGAGGATGGGTTCACCACGGTGGGCGTGGCGTTGGCGCTGCTCGTCACGCTGGCGCTGGTGTTCACGTCGGCGCAGGTATACCGCGTGAGCTCGGCCTCGGCCGACGTGCAGGACGTGGCGGACGCGGCTGCGCTCGCGGCCGAGAACGAGGTGGCCGAGTTCATGATCGCCGTGAGGGTGTGCGATGCCGTGGTGCTCTCGCTCTCGCTCACGGGGGCGGCAACGGCCGGCCTGGGCGTGGCCGCGCTGTGCACGCCTGCGACGGCGGGCGCGTCCGAGGTGCTGCTGAAGGCCGCGCGCAAGGTGGTGGAGGCACGCGACGAGTTCGCCGAGAAGGCTGCCGCAGGGCTGAACCGCCTGCAGAAAGCGTTGCCCTTCCTGGCGGCCGCCAACGCGGCATCGACCGCCTCGGCGAACGACGGCGGCCCGATGGGCGCGTCGTACGTGGCGCTCGCCGTGCTGGTGCCGGCCGACGGCGAGGAGCTGGGCGTGGGCGCCGTGGAGGGCGCAGAGGGCTTGGTGGACGATGCCGAGCGCGAGGCGGACGGTATCCGCCAGGCCGCTGCGGACGCCGAGGAGGCGGCTCGGGAGGCGAATGCCTGGAAGGAGCGTGCGTTCCTGCGCGACTGCGGCGACGACCCGTCGTACTGCATGAGCGAGCGCGCCCGCACGCTGGCCGGCATGGCCGGGGCGGACAACCCGCGCTATGCGAGCGTCGATGCCTGGTCGTTCTCGGTGGCGCTCGACCGCGCCCGCGCGTACTATGCGCGCCGCCTGGCCGTGGAGGCCCCCGAGGGCTCGTCGACGGAGGAGCGGGCCCGGTCGGCCTTGCGCCAGCGCTTCTACGCCTATGCGGCCGACGAAGCGGGGCGCGGCTACGTGCGCGAGAGCGCCGACTCGTTCGACGCGCGCTTCCCGCACCTGCCGAAGAACACGGACGAGATGCGCGGGACGGCGCTGTACACGGAGGCGGTCTACCCGACGACGGTCGACGGGTCCGGGAACCTGGTCGTGCACGCCTGGCCCGGATGCCCCGGGGCGGGCGGTGCGGCGGGTGCGGCCTCCATCGCCCAGATGGAGGCAGGCGGGAACGCCCCATGCCCCGCCTGCGGTTTCACCGCCGCGAGCATGGGGAAGGTGGCCGCCGCCTCCACGTCCATCGAGAACGGCTTCGAGTATCACTACGAGGCCGTGGCGCAGGCCGCCGAGGAGTACCAGAGGGCGCGCGCGAAACTGGGCCCGCTCACGGCCGAGGTGAAGGGCAGGGCCGGCGGCCTGCTCGACCGCTGTCGGGATGTGCTGGGGCGTGCGGGCGGCATGCGCATCGACGCCGCCCCGCCGGGCCGGTTCGGCGTGGTGGCCTTCGTGGCGAACACGGCCGCGGCCGCCGCCTCCACCGGGTTTGCGAGCGGCTACGTGCACGAGGCCGGCTCGTTGGGCGCGCGGGCCGCCGTGTCGGCCGCAACGCTCCTGGCCGAGCCGTCGGACGAGGGCCGCAACGTGGTCTCGTCGCTGCTCGACGGCCTGCGGGAGAAGGGCGGTGCGGCGGTGGGCGCGCTCGGCGTGGTGCTCGATTGCTGGTCGGGGCTGCTGGGAGCCTACCTGGAAGGGCAGGAGGCCTTGGAGGAGGCGGTTGGGAACGCCGTGGATGCGCTGCCGTTCGCCAGCGCGAGCGGGTTGGGGACGTGGGCGGCAGGCGCCTTCAAGGCGGCGGTGGAGGCGCTGGGCCTCGAACCGGCAAAGCTCGACGCGCTCAAACCGGTCCTCGTGAACTCGGCGCACGTGGCAGGTGCGGACGGCTCGTCGTTCTCGGCGCGGTTCCTTGCCGTGAAGGCGCAGGCCGTGGCGCATCCTCTGGCGTCGACCGATTTGTTCTCGTCGGCCATCACGGCGGCGGAGGCGGCCGCCGTGGAGGCGATCGCGGGACTCGACGGCACCATCGAGATCGCCTCGGTGCGGCTGCTCGGCGACGAGGGGCCGGCCATCCCGGTGACCGTCGCGTTGCCGCAGGCGGCTCGCCAGGCCGCAGCGGGGTTCGCGAGCAGTGCGGCCGACGCGCTGCGCTCGTTGTACGCCCAGGTGACGGGGGTGAGGACATGGGAGTAGCCCGATCGGATGCACGCGAGCGCGGGCAGATGACGGTGGAGCTGGCCGTGGTGTTCCCGGTGCTCTTGGCGGTGGCGGTGATCGCGGTGAACGCGCTCCTTTTCTTCTCGGAGTGCGCGGCGTTCGACCGGGTGGCCCGCGAGGCGGTGCGCGTGCACGCGGCATCGCCGGCATGCGGGCAGGGGCTCGAGCAGAGCTGCGCGCTGGTCTCGCAGACGGTGGAGCAGGCGTTCGACCGCCCCTACGTGGGAACGCGCGTGGCGGTTGAGGGCACGGCTGGCGGCCATGCCCGCTTCACCGCGACGATCGAGTTCTCGCCGACGCTGTTCGGCCTGGGTTTGAAGTCGTCGGTGTTCGGGGTGGCCCTGCCGCACCTTGAGCATGCGGTGTCCCTGACGGTGGACCCGTACAAGCCGGGGGTGCTGCTGTGAGCGCGCCCGCGCGCCGCAGGCGCCGGGCGGTGGCAGCGCTTGTTCTGCTGCTGGCCGCGGCGCTGGCCGTGGACGTTGCGGGGAGGGCGGCCCGCCCGGGCGTGCTGAGCGAGGCGGCTGCCCTGGCAGTGGACGGTGCGCCTGCATCGCGGGAGTCGCTTCGGCTGCCCGAAGGCTTCGCCCAGGAGGTGGTGCCTGCGGAAGGCTGCGCCGGCCTGCGGGTGGGGGCCGGCGGATCGGTGGTGGGGTTCGAGGTGGAAGAGGAGCCCCTGCAGGCGTTCGACGAGATGGCGTGCCTGCTGGGCGATCGCGGGTGGACGGCGGTGCCCTCGGGCACCGGCACGGGCGGCTCGTTCGTGAAGGAGGCGGGGCGGTACCGATGGGCCTATGTCTCGTGCGTCAAGGCGGGGGATACGACGTGCGTCGTCGTGCAGTGCGCGGCGGCCGATGGGAAGGGATAGACATGGTTGAGGAAGCGAAGAGCGGGGCGCGGCACCGCGCTCCGGGCGGAAGGGCTGCCAGGGGCAGCGTGCCGAAGCCGGGACGCGACGCGTGCGAACGTGCGCGCATCCTGGTCTCTCCGAACGCGGGCGAGGGTGATCGGAGCGAGGCGCGCACGGCGCTCATGCTGGCTACGCGCACGCGGAGCAAGGCGGCGGGCCTGCTGCTCAGCGGCCCGAGCGACAAGGCGCTGCTGCTGGTGTCGTGCAACGACGTGCACACGGTGGGCATGCGCCATGCCATTGACGTGGCGTTCGTGGATCGCCTGGGGAGGGTGGTGGAGGCCCATCGCTCGGTCGGGCCGCTGCGCCGGCTGCGCAACGCCAAGGCCGTGGCCGTCGTGGAGCGCTTCGCCTCGTGCGATGCGCCGTGGTTTGCGGAAGGCGACCAGGTAGTGATATCCGGCGGAAGGGAGGTCGCCCGATGAAGACGTGTCCTGTGTGCCGGGCGCGCGCCTTCGAAGACGCCGAGGTGTGCTACGGCTGCCTGCACCGGTTCGATGGCGATGGCCGGGACTCTGCTGTGGCGGAGGAAACGGCCTGGGAGCCCGCCGATGCCGTGCAGCGCGCCGCATCGGCGCCACCGAGCGCGCAAGCGCAGCTCCAGGTGCCGTCAAATGTGCAGATGCAATCCCGGGTGCCGGTAAGCGCGCGGGCGCAATCCCACGTGCCGGCAGTTCCGCGCACGCGGCCTGCGATGCCGTCGGGCGCTGCTCCTGCCGCAGGAGATCCCTCCGCTGCGGACGTTGTCCCCTTTGCGGGAGACAGCGCCTGCAGTGCGGGCGAGCCGCCTGCCCGCCTCCCGTCGGCCTCGCGGCCGAGCGCGGCGGGATCCGCCTGTGGAACCGGCGGTCCTCTCGTCCCGGGAGACGCGAAGCGCTCCGAAGGCGCCGCACTCCACGCGCGACCCGCCTTCGGGCTTCCCGCGCAGCCGTTCGACCGCGCCGGCTGGATCGTGCGCTTCGAGCTGCCCGGCGGCGTTGCGCATGCGTCCGCAGCACCTGGCGAAGGCGCCCTGCCGGCGGAGGCGTGCGGAACCCTCCCGCTTGGCGGGGAGGCGGGCTCCGGGCCGCTGTCGTTGGTGGTCAGCATCTGCCCGCTGCTCGAAGGGGAGGGGGCTGCCGCCGTGCCGGCTCCGCGCGATGCACCGATGGCGGGCGGCCGCCTGCTCGGCGGGGACGTGCCGGCCGACGATCCTGCATCTGCGGCCCTCGCCGGCAGGCGGGGCAGGCATGCCGGCCTCCCCCTGGCGGCGGCTGCCGAAGGGGCAAGGCCATGAGCGCACCGTACGTCATTGCGGCGTCCATGATCGGCTGCGCGTTCGGTTGGCTTCTCGTCCCCTGGGCGAGCGATGTGCTGCTGCACCGGGTACGGGATCGGGCGGACGCCTGGTGGGCCGAATCGCTGGAGGCCTACCGCGCGTTCAAGCGCGATCATCCCGAGGACGAGCCGTCCAGCTCGGCATCGGGCACCGAGGGGGCTGTCGGCATATGGCGCGACGAGGCGTTCGTCGCAGGCTTGGCGGGATCGCTCACCGAGGAGCGCTTGCAGGCGCTCGCCGCAGCCGGGTTCAAGGTCGGGGGCCTGGAAGCGGCGGGGACCGCCGACGAGCGTCGCCGACGCTACTCGTTCGAGCCTCGCCCTCGATCCCGCATGCTCTGCGCGGCGGCCCTCGGCACCGCGTTCGCCGTCGTGGCGACCATCGTCCCGGGCGTGCCCGCCGCCGCGATGCTGGGCATCTGCGCGTCGGCCATGGCCGTGTCGGTCGTCTGCGACCTGCGAGCGCGCGTCATCCCGCTCGAGGCGTGCGGGTTGGTGGCGGTTGCGGGCACGGCGTTCCAGCTGCTCGCCTGCGGCCCCGCGGGCGCGGCGGCCGGCTTGGGAACCGCGCTCTTCGTGGCAGCGGGCTCGGCGCTGGCGAACCGCCTGCTGGGAGCGCGCTGTCCCGGCGGGGCGGTGGGGAGGGGCGACGTGCGCTGCATGGGGGCGCTGTCCTTGGCGACGGGCGCCGGCGCCCTGTGCGGGTTCGCGGCCTGCTATACGCTTGCGGGCCTCGCAGCCTTGGCCGGGTGTGCGGTGGGGAAGCTGAAGCTGGGCGACGGCATGCCCATGGCGCCGTTCCTCTCGGCATGGCTTGCCTGCGGCGCGGCGGTTGGCGCGGCATGGGCGTGAGCGCGCGATTGTGAGAAGGCAGGACCCGAACGGGCCTGCGAAAACGTGAGAGAAGGGAAGCTCCATCATGAAACAGGGAAAGAACCGGTCCTATCGGTGCTGCAAGCTTAGGGCGCTCGTCGTGCGCGGCGAGGAGAACGGCGGGTCCGAGATCGTGCAGACGGTCATCGTGCTCGGCTTCGCCGTCGGCCTGGGGGCGGCGCTCATGCTGCTGCAGGGCAACATCCAAACGGCCATCACCACCGCCGGCACGAACATCACCGACCTGTTCTCGAAGGTGACGAACGGTGCGGCGAAGTAGGAGTGCCAGCCGATCCGAGCGCGGCGGCAGCGTCGTGGTGGCCGTGGCGGCCATGCCGCTGCTGCTCGCGTTCCTGTTCGCGGCCATCGACCTGGGACGCGTCGCGTTCTTGGGCGCCGAGGCGAGCACGGCGGCCCATGCCGTTTGCCGGTGCGTGGAGGCGGCCCCTTCTGCGGCGGGCTCCCCGGACCGGTTGCGGGAGGCCGCCCTCGAGGCGGCGCCGTCGCTGGGCGCTGCGGAGCTGGAGCTGTCCGCGGCCGCCGAGGTGGGCGATGCCGTGGAGCGGGAGATCGCCTACCGGTTGCACGACGATGAGGACGGCTCGTTCGCCGTCCGTACCCTTCGTGCGCGCACGCGCTCGGTGGCGGTGGAACTCACCGTGCGAGCGCGCTACCTGACGCCGCTCGGCTCGCTGCTCTCCGAAAAGGGGGCCGATCCGGCGTTCGCGTGCACGGCCAGGGCGTGCGGGTCTATCGACGAGACGGCGCGGGGGGAGGCGGCATGAGGGCTTGGGGGGACGTTGGGAAGAGCGTTCGGTTCAAAGCCGGCGCCTCGGCAAGAGGCGGTTTGCGGGGGCGGCGCGCACCCGAGCGCGGGAGCGAGATCGTGCAGTCCGTGGTTGCGGTGCCGCTCGTGCTGCTCGTGGTGTTCGCGACCGTGCAGGCGGGCGGCATGATGCTCTCCGTCAACCGCCTGACGGCCGACCTCGCGCGCGCCTGCCGGCAGATGGACACGGCCGGGCTCGCCTTTGCCGTCGACCGCGAGCGGTTTGTGGCGGACGAGGTGCTGGGTGCGGCGACGCAGCTAAAGCCCGATCTGCTGACGGTTTCGAACGTGCGGAGCGAGGCGCTGGGCGCGGTGCAGGGCGCGCGCCTTGCACCGGGGGCGACGAGCAGGGCGGCTGGCGAGGAGGGCGCCGGGGCAGGCGCGGGAATCGTGCAGCGCACGGATGCCGTGCGCGTGTCGTTCGACGTGCGCTACGAGCTGCCCTCCCTGATGGCGGTGCCGGGGCTGGCCCACCGCACGATCGCACGGCACGTCGAGTGCGAGCAGCTGGCAGGGAGGATCGTGGAAGTGGAGGTGGGGGCATGAGCCGTGGCGTCCTTCGGCGGCGCCGCATGCCGGGGGCGTCCGAGCGCGGCACCATCGCGCCGCTGGCGTTGACGGCGGTGCTGCTCCTGTTCGCCGTGCTCGCGTTCTCGGTCGACCAGGGCATCGCGTGCGCGGCGAAGGTGCGGCAGGAGAATGCGGTCGATGCCGCGCGCGATGCCTGCTTCGACGCCTCGTTCGCCCTGATGGCGAAGAACGCCGACGACCCGGGGCTTGCGGTTGCGCGCAGGATTGCCGAGTCGCTGCGCTCGGCGGGGTTCTCCGGCGCGGCCACCGTGTGGTTCTTCGAGGTGCCGAAGGAGGACCTGCTGGCCTCCCGCCGCGTCTGGGGCGTGGCGGTGCAGCTGCAGGAGCAGGCTCCCACGGTGTTCGCGCGCGGGTTCGGCATCGAGTCGCTGCCCGTGGCATCGAAGCGGGTGCTCGTGGCCGAGCCGTTCGCCGGATCGGTGGTCTGGCGGCCCGACCGATCGGGCGGCGAGGTGTTCGAGCTGGCCTCCGGCGCCGAACCGACGGCGCTGGCGCGAAGGGGCTTCGACCGGCTGGACGACGGCCCCGCTGAATTGGAACGCGAGGTCCGCGCTGCCGTTGCGGCGGCGGGCGGGCCGGCAGAGAGGAAGGGTCCATGATCATGCAACGGGCAAGGGAGTGGACAGGCACGCCGTCAGGCTATGCCAGCCGCGCGGCCGCATCGGCGGCGACGGAGGGGCAGCCGGCCTCGACCGGGGGAGCGCGTGCGCGGCCCGATCGGCCCCCGGCGCCGCGCAGCCCGCAAGACCCCCGAAGGGTCAAGAGCCTGGCCGCCGTTGCGGCCGCCTCGGTGGCGGTCGCGCTGGTTGCTGCGGCCTATGGCACCTGGGCGGCGCTGTCCGCCCAGGCGGCGGTGGAGGCCGCGAACGCGGATGCGCAGCCCACGCTGGTGGCCGCCGACGACATACCGGCGGGGGAGGTGCTCGCGGCCTCGTCGTTCGAGGTGCGCTCGGTGCCGCGCAGCCTGCGCGTGCAGACCGCGCTCGGCGCCGATGCCCTCGAGGGCGCCGCATCGATCGTGGGGCAGCGCGCGCTGGCCGACTTGCCAGCTGGCACCCAGGTCACGCCGGCGGCGGTGTCCGGACGTGCGGAGGGCGCGCGCCTGTCGGCCGCGCTCGCGGCGGATCGGCAGGCCGTGACCGTGGCGGTGGACGCCGAGTCGGGTCTGGCGGGCCAGCTGCGCCCGTCGGACCGCGTGAGGGTGGTCGCCCTGGAAGGCGCGGCTTCGGGAGAGGCCTTCCTCTCTACCATCTGCGATGACGTGCGCATCGTCTCGCTCGACGGCGACCGCGTGGGCGGGGACGGCGCCTACACGTCCGTGACTTTGGAGGTATCGGCGGAGCAGGCCGATGCCGTGCGCGCCGCGCAATGGGCCGGGAAGGTGAGCCTCGTGCTCATGCCGGCGCTCGCGGAGCCTGCGGCAGCGGATGCTGCGGAAGACGGTGCGGCGAAGGAGGCCTCCGATGGATAAGATGCTCGAGCGTGCGCTCAAGGCCTCCGTGCGCGACGAGGTTGCGGCAAGGCTCGGAGGCGTAGCCGCAAGTCCCGCCCAGGTAGAGGAACTGGTGGCCGAGAGCGTAGGCGAGCTGAGGCTCGACTACGGCGCGCAGCTGGATCCTTCCGAGGCCCATGCTCTCGTCCGCGCGCTCATCGACGATTTCCTGTACTACGGCCCGCTCCAGCCGCTGCTCGACGACGGATCCATCACTGAGGTGATGGTGAACGGCGGCGGCGTGGACCTGTCCGATCCGTCGCTGCCGTTCCTGCCGCCCATCGTGTACGTGGAGCGGGCGGGACGGCTGGAGTACCGGCCGGACATAGCCTTCGACGATGCGGGCCACGTGCGGCGGATCATCGACAAGATAGCCGAGCAGGCCGGCGTCCGCTGCGACGAGGCCCACGCCATGGGCTGCGCCATGCTGCCGGGCGGCCGGGCGCGCGCCACGTTCGTCGTGCCGCCGCTCGCCCCCGACGGCCCGGCGCTCAACCTGCGCATGTTCAAGGAGGACCTGATGGGAATGGGCGACCTGGAGCGCGCAGGAGCGCTCACGCCCGCCATGTCCGACTTCCTCCGCTCGGCCGTTGCGGCGCGCTGCCCCATCGTTATCTCGGGCGGCACCGGCTCGGGCAAGACCACGCTTCTGAACGCGTTGTCGGAGTTCATCCCCGCGGGCGAGCGCGTGATCACGCTGGAGGACACGCCCGAGCTGCGCCTTCGCACGCCGCACACCGAGCGCATGCAGACGCGCGAGGCGAACGTGGAGGGCGAGGGCGCGGTGGGCATGCGCGAGCTGGTGGCCATCGCACTCAGGCGCCGCCCCGACCGCATCATCGTGGGCGAGTGCCGGGGCGCGGAGGCCTACGACATGCTGCAGGCCATGCAGACCGACCACCCCGGCTCCATGACCACCGTGCATGCGAACGACCCTGGCAACGCCATCAGCCGCCTGCGCACCATGGTGGGCTATGCCGACGGCGACTTGAACCGCGAGGTGATCATGCAGCAGATAGCCGAGTCGCTCTCCGGCGGGCTCATCGTGCACGTCGAGCGGCTGCAGGACGGGAACCGCCGGGTCACGAGCATCGTGGCCGTCGACCCGCTGCCCGAGGGCGGCGCGGTCATCCCGCGCGCGGAGCTGTTCGCCTACGACGTGGCCGGAGTGGACGACCACGGCTGGGTGGTGGGCGCCTGGCGGGCATGCGGCATCCAGCCCCAGCATATCAAGGAGCGCATGGTGGCCGCGGGCGTCTGGTACGACCCCGCATGGTTCTTCGCGGAGTAGCGGCCCCGGTTTGCCGAAGGCCCGCGCGGCAAGCCGGGCGAGGGTGCCGGATCGCCCTGCCGCTCTGGGCGGCTGGTGGTCGGCAAGGCTGTTTTGGACGAGGGAGGAAACGATGGTCTACCTGGTTGCATCGACCGCCATCGTGGCGGTATGCGCCGTCCTGGCGGCGAGGGTGATCGGCTGCGTGAGGGAGGAACGGCTCGCGCAGCGGGCCTGGGCTGCGCCAGCGGTCTCGGGCGGGACGTCCGGCGGCCCTCTTCGGGACGCGCACCCGGCCCGACGCGCGGCTGCCGGGCAGGAGCGCGACACGCCGCTTGGCAGGCGCCTCTGCGCCGCGGGCGTCGAATTGGCGCCACGGCAGTGGATCGCCGTCGTCGCCGGCGCGGCGGTTCTGGCAGGAGCGTGTGCGTGCGCGGCGAGCGGGGTTGCCGCGTTCGGGGCGATCGCGGCAGGCGCCGTGCCCGCGCTGGCCTGCGTGCAGGTGCGCCAACGTGCCCGCAAGCGCAGCGAGCTGCTGGACGTCCAGCTCGCCCACGCGCTTCCGCAGATAGCGGCCAGCCTGCGCAGCTCTCTCACGCTGGAGCGTGCGCTGCGCGTCGGCCTCGTGCATATGGACGACCCCCTGCACGGCGAGATCGCGCGCGTGCTGGCCGACGCGACCTACGGCACGCCCCTGCATGAGGCGCTGGAGGCCATGGCGCGCCGCACCCAGAGCGAGGACGTGAGGACCCTCGCCTCGGCGGCGCGGATGCGCCAGGGCAGCGGCGGCAGCGTGGCGGCAGCCCTCGCCCTGGTCTCGTCGCGCGTGAACGCCCGCCTGAAAGCGGCGCGCGAGCTCAAGGTAGAGGTGGCGGGGACGCGCCTGGCGAAATGGTTCGTCGCCGGGGCCATGCCCGCCATCTTCCTCATCATGTACGCGATGAACGCCGATTTCGCGCGCTTCTACACGACCGAGCCGCTCGGCTGGGCCGTGCTCGGCGCGGCGGCGGTTCTGGAAGCGGTCGGCCTCGCGTTGGCGCATGCCGTGACATCGCTCGATCGAAGGTAGGGGTCCGCGGGGCGGGCGGGAAGCGGAGGTGCGGAAGTGACGGGATCAGGGATAGCAGTCGTCGTGCTGCTCGTGTTGGGCGGCGGGGTGGCATGCGCCGTATACGAGGTGATGGTCAGAAAATTCGCCCCTCCGCGCACCGGCCGGGCGGCGGCGGGAGAGGCATCGGCCGGCAATCGGCCGCAGCCGCCGCATGAGGGTGCAGGTGCGCAAGGAGAGGAGGCAGGCGCGTCGTGCCGGGCGGCCGGGAGAGCGCATGATACAGGTGGGCGGAGAAGGGGTTGGAAAAGCGCCTTGCGAGGGCGCTCGGAGGCTCGGAGCGGCGCTCCCCGGCCAGGGGTCGGCGTGCACGGTGCATCGGGCGATGCCCGAACCCGCTTCCTCGGTGCAGCAACGCGGTGCGTGGAGCGCCTGCTGCCCATGGCCAGCGCCGACGGCGAGGCGTACCGGGCCGAGATAGCGCGTGCCGGGTGGGGTATCGAGCCTGAGACGTGGCGCGTGCTGCGCATCGTGGCCGCGGCAGGATGTGGGGCGATGGCGGGCGTTGGGGCGATGGCCTCGGGCGCGGCGCCGCCTGCATCGGGCACCGCCGTGGGCATGGCGGCCGTTGTCGGATGGACGGTGCCGCGCTTCGCCATCGCGCGGGCGGCTGACCGCCGACGTCGGGCGATCGAGGCGCAGCTACCCGACGCCATGGAGCTGCTGGGCATCGCGATAGCGGCCGGATCGCCGGTGGAGCAGTGCTTCAGGGAGGTGGCGCAGAACCTCCGGCCGCCGCTCTCGGGCGAGTTCGAGGCCGTCGACCGCGAGGTGAACCTGCTGGGCCATTCCCGCGAGCAGGCGCTCGACCATCTGGCGGCGCGGTGCGCGAGCCGGGACGTCTCGGCGTTCGTCGCCCAGCTCGCCCAGGCGGTGAGCCAGGGCTCCTCCATCGCCGAGGGCCTGTCGTCCCAGGCGGCCCTCGCCCGCGAGACGGCGCAGGCGGCGGCCCTCGAACGTATCCGCAAGATGCCGACCAAACTGGACGTGGTGCTGTCGTTCTGCTTCCTGCCGCCCACCATCGCGCTCGTCGTCGTGCCGACGGTAGTGGACCTGCTGGAGTTTCTGAACGACACGCTGCAATGAGGGAAGGAGGCCGCCATGGCCGGGCAGAAGGGGAACGGTGCGGCTTTCGATGCCGTGCAACCGCGTGATCGCGCCATCGCACGGCGCAGATTTTTAGGCTTAGGGGGTGCGGCGGCGCTTTCGCTCTTGCTGGCGCCGCGTCTGGCCTGGGGCGGCGTGGGGGGTGGCAGCTGGGGGAGCGCCGGAGCGACTGCGCACCCCGGATCCCATTTCGGCTACGACGGGGGCTGGGGGTATTCCAGCAACGGCAAGGTGTGGCTCGCGGTGAGCTGCAACGCCACCGTCGGGCGCATGACCGAGCTGTTCTTGGAAGTGAGCGTGACCTCTTACTACGCGAACGGCGGGGTGTGGTCGCCCACCTGGTTCACCGATTACCCCGACACGCACGTCGACTCGTTCGTGCGCAACGGGGCGGGGGTCTGGCTGTCCTCCACGAGCGGCTTTTACGACACCACGTACGATTGCGCATGGTTCCAAGGTCCCTATGCCACGCACCGCCTGCGCGTGGCACGGGAGGCCTGGGACTGGTGGTCGTGGGCCGGGGTGCGCGCCTGGTGCGACTCTCCCGACAGCGCCTACGGCATCAACACCACGGCCGAGGCATCGCAGCTGATCCCGCACCATCCGCTCGTCGACGACCGCTCGTGGCAGGGCAGGATCGTCACCTTGCGCCCCGAGGCTGCGCCCCACCTGCGTCTCGACGCCGCCGGGGGAGGCACGGCGAACGGGACCAACATCATAGGCTGGAGCGCGTCGGACTACACGAACCAGCACTGGCTCGTGCTCACGAGCGCCCAGGGCCGCACGTGCCTCGTGCCCGTGCACACGGGCGAGGCGCCGCTTTTCGCCGATGTGTCCAGCAATGACTGGAACGACGGCGACAACGTGCACCTCTGGAGCGGCACGGGCGGCTGGAACCAGTCGTTCTGGCTGCATGACCTGGGCACGGGCTACCATATGATCGTGCCCGAATGCTCTGGCTGCGCCCTCGACCTGGAGGGCGGCGGGCAGGGCAACGGCACGAACGTGGCGCAATGGAACTGCTATGGCGATTGGGGCAACCCCAACCAGCACTGGGCCTTGGAAGAGCCGCTGTTCCGCGAGCGGGAGCCGGGCGCGCTGACGCTCTCGGCAGCAGGCGGCACCGCCGATGCGGGTGCGGGTGGGGCCGGGGAGGTTGAGCCGGGTGCGGCGCTCTCGCCCACCGACCCCGACCTCGCTTGCCTGCCGCGCAACTACCCAGGAACGGCGGGCATGGGCTACCGGTACGCCTGGTATCGCGGTGGGGCGCCGGGGGAGCGCGCGGAATGCGTTCGAGGCCCGAGCGAGGAGCCGGCGTACGAGGTGGCCGAGGTTGATGAGGGCGCGTACCTCGTCTGCGTGGTGACGGCCTATGCGCGCTACGGCAACGTGTCGTACCGGGGCGAGGCCGAAACCGCATCGGTGCACGTCCGCTCCCTCCGTGCACGCGTGCGCTTCTTCGCCGACGCCGATGCAGAGCCGTGCTTTGCGGACCAGCTGGACCGCGGGAGCGCTTATACCGTGCCGCAAGCTGCCTGGCAGGCGGCGGCGAAGCCCGACTGTGCTGGCGTGGACGGCTGGTACCGCGATGCGTCCTGCACTGAGGCCTTCGTTGGGGGCGCTCTGGTCGAAGACGACCTCGACCTGTTCGCGTGCAACCGCGTGGAGCTGACGTACGCCCAAGCAGACCGCTCCTGCCTGCTGGCCTCGCCGCGCGCGTACTACCTCGACGAGGCATGCGAGCACCCGCTGCCCGACCCGTCGGCCTTGCTGCCGCCCCAGGCAATGCTCCGTTACGGCGGCCGCGTGTCCTTCGCCCGCGGGGCGAGCGCATGGTACGAGGATATGGGCCGCGTTCGCGAGGCGTCGTGCGCCCTGGGCGCCTACGCCGCCCCCGACGCGGCCGACCTCCCGCTCCGCAGCGCCCGACTCACTCGCAATACGACGGCCTACCTTTTGTGGCGCACCCCCGCCTACGACGGCATCTCGCTCTCATGATGTAAACCTTACTCTTGAGAAATACTTACTCGTGCGTTATAGTAAAAGGAGCGAAAAATGCCGCCTAAACCATCAAAAGTGTACCGTCGTCTTCTCAAGGAGGGTTGGCGGGATTCAGGATTGGGCAAAGGCTCGCACAGAGTGCTTACCAAAAACGGCGTAACGATAACCATTCCCTATCATGCCCGCGAGTTCAAAAAAGGGCTTTGGGAGACTATCAAGAAGCGCGCTGGCTGGCGATGAGGGTTTTGCTGAAAGGAGTCGACATGCGCTACACCTATCCAGTGCTCGTCATCGAGGACGAGCTTGGTGGCTACTGCACGTACCTGAACGATTTTGACCAGGTGACGCAGGGGGACAACATCGCCGAGGCCATCGAGATGGGGGCGGATCTTCTCGAGATCATGCTCGACGACTACCTCCAGCTCGACAAGCCCCTCCCCAAGCCGACGTACCCGACGGAGCACGAGGGTCTGCTCGTGGCTATCTCGGTTGACGTGAACACCGAGCGCGGTCTGCTCACCACGCGGATGGCCGCGATCGAGCTCGGCGTGAGCGACGCTCGCGTGCGGCAGATGGTGTGCTCGGGCCAGCTGGCCTCCAAGAAGATCGGCCGCGACAACTACGTCTACCTGTGGAGCATCCGCGAGCGCCAGGCCAACCCGCCGAGGCCCGGCCGCCCTAGGAAGAAGGCCGCCCCCGCCCCTGCGAAGGAGGCGGGGGCGGCAAGGTAGCGGCCGTCCGTCGGCGCCGGAAAAGCCCGCGCCGACGGACGGCGGGCCCCGGCGAAGCCCCGGCGCGGCCCCTTACGCCCCCGTCAGGCTCGCGGCCGCGTTGCCGCCGGCCTCGGCCGAGCGCATGCGCACGCGTCCCGCGGCCAACGCCACGGCGAAGACGGCGGCTGCGAACAGTACGATGACCCCGAGGTTCGCCAGAATGGGCGCGGCGGTCTCCCAGGTGACTTCGGCGAGGTGCGCGCTCTCGGTGACCGCCTGGGTGTACCAGTACGTGGGGAAGAACTTCGCCGCCGTCTGCATCTCGGCGCCGAGCAAGTCCAGGCTGATCCATGCGCCGCCCATGAACGCCATCACCATGCCGCCGATGTTGCCCACGGCGTTCGTGGTCGCCTCGCCCACGCCCAGCTGGCCCAGCAGGAAGCCCACCGCCAACGGCACGAGGGCCAGCGCGAACGCCGCCGCCAGCATGAGCGCGACGGCTCCGCCGGGAACGCCTTCCAGCGTGTATCCGAACGCCGCCAGCCCGATACCGCAGGTCACCGCGCACACCGCCACGGTCACCAGCAGGCTGGCCGCCGCTTTCCACAGACCCAGCCGCACGCTGCTCTGGGGCCCCACCTGCGTGCGCCGCAGCACGTCGGTGCGGTTGAACGCGCCCATGAGCAGGCTCACGCATACGATGATGGAGGCCATGAGCGTGTAGGAGCACCACATGAGGTAGAACGCGAAGCGGTCGGCCGGGATGGCCCCGTCCTGCGTCTTCACCGTCTCGACGGCGGCCGTCTGCGCGGCGGCATCGTCGGCGCGCGCCATCACGTCGGACGCAGGGGCGTCCGGCTCGAGCGCGGCCTCGGCCCGCACGAGCCCCAGGTACTGGTTCGCCTGCTGGTCGAGCAGCGTGCCGGCCATTGTCCCGTAGCTGTACGCCACCTCTACGGCGGGCGCGTCCTCGCCCGAGCGCGCGGCCTCCAAAAACGCGCGCTCGTACCCCTCGGGCACCACGAGCACGCACTTGACCTGCCCCGTGGCCACGGCGTCCTGCATCGCGAAGGACTCGTCGGCCACCTCCACCTGCTCGCCGTGCTCTCCCAGAAACGCGGCCAGGCGCTCGGAGAGCACGCTGCCGTCTCGGTCGACGACGGCGAACGGCGCCTTCACCGCCTCATAGCTTCCCGCGTTCGTGTCAGGGGCGACGCCCATGGCCACGAACAGCCCCAGCAGGCTCAAGAATCCCACGTACACGACCACGTACACGGGGTGCGTGAGCACCACGCGCAGGGCGGTTTTAAATACTTGCATAGCGCTGCCTCCTTATGAACAGGGCGGACACGGCGAACACGACGGCGGTCATCGCCAGCAGAAGCCCAACCTTGCCGAAGAAGGGCTCAAGCGAATCGTAGTAATACAGGCTGTAGAACGTGTCGGTGACCACCTTCGCAGGGTTGAGCGAGGCGAGCAGCGGATAGTCGCGCGCCAGCTGGTCGGCCATGTTCATCACGGGCTCGCCGTAGAGGCCCGCGAACAGCGAGAGCAGGCAGGTCGTGCCCGTGAGCAGGCCCGTCTTCACGCCGAATCCCACCTTGGGAAGCGATCCCAGAAGCGTGCCGAACGCGGTGGAGAACAGCGCGCACACCGCGATGGCTCCGATGCAGGCAACCTCCCTGCCTGCGAAGTCGATGCCCGCCGTGAAGCGCATGTAGGCCAGCGCCGCAAGAAGGCATGCCGTCGCCAGCACCCAGCTGGCCGCCAGCGCCGCCGCGAGCGTCTTGCCCCGGCTCACGGCGCCCACGGCCCGGCGCGCGCCGAGGGCCGAGAGGTTCGGTTGCGCCTCGCACACGGCCACCATCCCTATCTGCGCGCAGAACAAGCAGGCCATGCCCAAGAGCGCGTAGTAGAACCGCACCGACTGCGAGGGCTCGTTGTGCGTCAGCGACACCTGCACGGTGGCATCGCCCTGCGAGAGCGCGCGTTCCACCAAGCCGAGGTCGGCCAACGCCATCGGGTTGTCGTGCGCGATGCCCTGCAGCAGGTCGGCGTTGCGCACGTACGTGTCGGCCACCGTGTTCAGGATGGTGCGGCCGACCTGCATCGTGCTCACGCCCATGCCGTCGGAGACGGGCGACACCGCCAGGTGCGGCATGCCCTCGCTGTCCACGGACAGCACGCCAACCACGTCGCCCGCCTTGAGCGCCCCCCGCGCCTCCTCGGCGGTGGCGAACTCGCGCACGTCCAGCAGCTGGTCGTCGCCGGGCTGGGACAGCTCGTCCACCAGGGTGGAGAACCCCTCGTCGGCGCGGTACGCGTCGTCGGCCACCACCGCCGTGGGAACGGCCTCGAACGCCGTCGACTCGTCCAGGTTCGCGAACATGAACATGAACAGGGTGGACAGGATGATGGGGAAGATGAGCGCCCACATCGCCAGCTCCGTCTTCCGCGTGAGCACCGCGAGTGCCCCTCTGAATGCGTTCCACATGGCCGGCCCCCTAATCCCTCAAAGCCTTGCCGGTGATCTCGAGGAACACGTCGTTCAGCGTGGGAGGCTCGGCGTAGATGCGCCCCGTCGCCACGCCGCGCGCCGCCAGCACGCCCAGCACGTCGGCCACGTTGTGCGCGCCGTTGCCGCAGTCGGCCTCGAGCATCGTCCCGTCGAAGGACGCCCCCAGCACGCACGGCAGCGCCCGCAGGGCGGCCAGCGCCTCGTCGTCGCAGGCATCCACCTCCACGCGGATGCGCTCGCCCGTGCCGATCATGGCCTTGAGCTCGTCGTTCGTGCCGGTGGCGAGCGCCCGCCCCGCGTCCATGATCATGATGCGCGTGCAGATGTCCTCCACCTCCTCCATGTAGTGGCTCGTGTACACGATGGTCGACCCCTGCGCGTTCAGGCGCAGGATGCCCTCGAGGATGGAGTTCCTGCTCTGCGGGTCCACGGCTACGGTGGGCTCGTCGAAGAAGATGAGCTCGGGCTTGTGCGCAATGCCGCACGCGATGTTGAGGCGGCGCAGCAGGCCGCCCGATAGCTTGCGCGGGCGGAACTTCGTGTAGTCCTCCAGCCCCACGAACGCGATGGCCTCCTCCACGAGCTCCTGGCGGCGGCGCCTGTCGTCCACGTAGAGCGCGCAGAAGTAGTCGATGTTGCCGCGCACCGTGAGCTCCTCGAACACGGCCACGTTCTGCGGCACCACGCCGATGCGCCGCTTCAGGTCGTAGCGCGACGGCTTCATGTCCTCGCCGAACAGGCGGATGGCGCCCTTGTCGTAGGTGAGCAGCTGCAGCATGCAGTTGATGGCCGTGGTCTTGCCCGAGCCGTTGGGGCCCAGAAGGCCGAACACCTCGCCCGGCGCGATGTGCAGGCTGAAATGGTCGAGCGCGACCATGTCGCCGTAGCGCTTCACCAGGTTGTCGACCGCGATGATGTCTTCCATGGGGGATCTCCCTACCTTCTCCTCGATGATGCCTCCATAATGCCCGGTCTGCGCCCGCACCGCCAGTGAGCGCCGTCACCGATCGTCGCTGCCGGTATGACAAATGTCACGGATTCGCCTGCGGCCGCCCGTGCGGCGACGTGCGACCTGCTACCATGGCCCCATGGAGAGAATCGTCGACAAGGTCGTCGTGCTCGCGTGCTGCCTCGCATGCTTCGCCGTGCTGCCATGGGGGGTCGCGCTGCTGCTGGCGCTGCTGTGCTCCGTGGCCGCCTCGGCGCTCGGCGAGGTGCTGCCGCGGAGGCTCGCCTCCGTTCCCGCGCTCGCCTACGCGCTCGCGGCGCTCGTGTGGCCGCCCTTCGCGGCGTTTCTGGCCCTCGCGGCGTACGACCTCTCGCGCGACGACCACCCGCTGGTCCGCTGGTGCTGGCTGCTTCCCGCGCTCTCCGCGCTCGTGCGGCTCGATGCCGTGCTCGCTCTCCTCATGGCGCTGGCCTGCGCCTTGGCCCTTCTGCTGTCGTACCGCACGCGCCGCTTCCAGGCCGAGCTCGCCGCGTACCGCCGCCTGCGCGACGACGTGCAGGAGACGTCGCTCGCGCTCGAGGAGAAGAACCGCGGCCTGCGCGACAAGCAGGATCTCGAGGTGAGGCTGGCTACGCTGGCCGAGCGCGGGCGCATCGCGCGCGAGATACACGACAACGTGGGGCACCTGCTCACGCGCTCCATCATGCAGGTGGAGGCGCTGCAGGTGGTGCACCGCGACGACGAGCGGGTGCGCGGCGAGCTCGCCCAGGTGGGCGACACGCTGCACGAGGCCATGGGCTGCGTGCGCGCGAGCGTGCACGACCTGCACGACGACGCGTTCGACCTGGAGACGCAGATCCGGGAGGCGGCGGACGCCTGCGCGACGCTCGCCGTGGACATCGACTACCGTGCATCCGACGTGCCGCCCGACGTGGGCTACGGCTTCATCGCCATCGTGCGCGAGGCGCTCTCCAACGCCGCCAAGCACTCCGACGCCAGCCGCGTGTCGGTGTCGGTGGCCGCCTACCCGGCGTTCTACCGGCTGGTCGTGCACGACAACGGCTCGGTCCCGCCGCCGTCCGACATGCTGGGCGACGCGCCCCGCGCCGACGGGGGCATCGGATTGTCCACCATGGCCGATCGCGCCCGCGCGCTCGGCGGCCGTTGCCGTTTCGACTACGACCGCGGCTTCAAAGTGTTCGCCACCGTTCCGAAGGGGGACCCCGCATGAGCGAAGCGCCCGCCGCCGAGCCTCTCCGCGTGTGCGTCGTGGACGACGACCCGTTCGTCACCGCGTCGCTCGCCACCATCCTCTCCGCCGAGCCCGACATCGTCGTGGCGGGCGAGGGCCATGACGGCGAGGAAGCCGTGGCGCTGTTCGAGCGCGAGCGCCCCGACGTGCTGCTCATGGACATCCAGATGCCGGGCGTGGGCGGCCTCGAAGCGGCCGAGCGCATCCTGGCCGCGCACCCGGAGGCGCGCGTCGTGTTCCTCACCACGTTCTCCGACGACGAGTACATCGTGCGCGCCCTGCGCCTGGGCGCGAAGGGTTACCTTATCAAGCAGGAAGTGGCCACCATCGCCCCGGCGCTGCGCTCGGTGACGGCCGGCCAGAGCGTGCTCGGCGGCGAGGTGCTCGGCCGCGTGGACGCCCTCATGCGCGGAGCCGTCCCGCCCGCCCCCGAGCCCGCACGCCTCGAAGCGCTCACCGAGCGCGAGCGCGCCATCGTGGGGCTTGTGGCCGAGGGCCTGGACAACAAGGAGATCGCCGCGCGCCTCTACCTGAGCGAGGGCACCGTGCGCAACCACATCAGCGCCATCCTGCAGAAGCTCGCCCTCAAGAACCGCACCCAGCTGGCCATCGCGTTCTACCGAGGCGTGACAGAGGGACGTGACAGAGGGACGGGGATAATGTCACATTCTGCGACGCGGTAGGGCTTTGGCAGACATATTGGAATGTGACATTATCCCCGTCCCTCTGTCACGTCCCTCTGTCACGCCTCGCCCGCCGCAGCCGCCCTCCGTCCTGGCTGCCGTTGCCCGGCCGTTGCCGGAAACCTCCTGCGCGCCGCGCGCCGTTGTGCTATGATGGCCCCGTAAATGATACTAAAACTATACCATTTAAAGGAGCCATCATGTCCCAGCAGATCGAACTGAAGGTTTCCGGCGTCGACGTCGCCATCTCCTACGCCAACGAGCACGACAAGCCGGTCACGCAGCGCGAGATCGAGGCGTACCTCGACCGTGCGCACGCCCAGCACCCCGGCCAGGTGCTGCAGTCCCTCAAGCTGGACGTCGACGGCGAGGACGTAGGCATCTCCTACGGGTTCGAGGCCGTTCCGTTCGACCGCATCCGCCGCATAACGGGCTATCTGGTGGGCACGATGGATCGTTGGAACGATGCCAAGACGGCCGAGGAGTCGGATCGCGTCAAGCACGGCCTCTCCCGCGAGGATCGCGCTTTCACCTGCTCGAACGGCTGCTAGCAAGTCCGCAACGCACGCGAGCCCCGAGAAGCGGCCGCCCGGCTCCCCTCCGGGCAAGCGCCTCTCGGGGCTCGCTGTCTTCTCCTGTCGCCTCGCCTGCTTAGCATGCGAGGCGCTTCCCGCTAGCCGAGGATGCGGGCGAACTCCTTCTCGGCGTCTTCCTGCAGCTTCTTGTCGATGGCCACGTAGGCGTCGAGCAGCTTGTCGCCGGCCTCGGTCAGGGTGGATCCGTGCGCGCCGTCGCGGTCGAGCAGCTGGATGCCCAGCGCCGCCTCGGTGTCCTTAACGATGCGCCACGCCTTGCTGTAGGCCATGCCCATGCCCTTGGCGGACGCGTTGAGCGAGCCCGTCTCGCGCACGCCCAGGCACAGGTTCGCGATGCCGCGCCCGAACAGCGAGCCGCTCTCGGAGTCGGGGTTCATGATGGAAAGCCGGATGGTCGGCTTCAGGTTCGCAAGTTCGCTCATAGTCTGTCCTCGTCCTTCTCTTGTCGCGTCCGCCGCCGTTGCGGGGGACCGTCAGTCTCGATCGTCGCGTCCGGGCGCCGCTGCGCCCAGCTCCTCCAGGAAGCGTGCGGCCGCCGCCTCGATGCTGTCCGTGCCGCCCTCGATCACCTCGTCGAAGCGGATGGGCAGCGCGTCGAGCTCGGCCAGGCCGCGGGGGATGTCATGCTTGCCCGTCTCCTGCGCGATGAGCTCGTTCAGCTCGCAGCCGGAAAGCGCGGCCACGTCGGCGGGCAGCGCGGCACCCGGCTCAAGCCCGTGCAGCGCGCGGTACACGTTGTCGCCGAACTTGGCCCAGTGCGCCGTGCTCGCGATGAGCACGGGGTTCTCGCCCCGCAGGTTCTCGGCGGTTCGGTAGGCCACGGCCGTGTGCGGGTCCAGCAGGTAATCGTGCTCGTCGAACACGCGCTTGATGGTGTCCAGGCACGTGGCGTTGTCGATGGAATCGGAGGCGAACTGCTCCCTCACGCGGGCGAACGTGCCCTCGTCCACGCGGAAGCGGCGCTGCTCGCGCAGGTCGGCCATCCAGCCGGCGATGGCCTCGGCGTCGCGGCCCGTCAGCTCGAACAGCTGGCGCTCCAGGTTCGACGACACGAGGATGTCCATCGAAGGCGACGGCGTCAGCACGAAGGGGCGCTCGGAGATGTCGTAGGTGCCCGTGTTGATGAAGTCGGTGAGCACGCGGTTCTCGTTGCTGGCGCAGTACAGCATGCCCAGCGGCACGCCCATGCGCTTGGCGTAGTAGGCGGCCAGGATGTTGCCGAAGTTGCCGGTGGGCACGCACACGTCCAGCTCGTCGCCCAGTCCCAGTTTGCCATCGGCCACGAGCTGCGCGTAGGCCGACACGTAGTACACGATCTGGGGCATGAGGCGCCCCCAGTTGATGGAGTTCGCGCTCGACAGCGCCACGCCGTGCGTATCCTGCAGCTTTTCCGCGAAGGCCTCGTCGCCGAACACGTTCTTCGCGCCGGTCTGGCAGTCGTCGAAGTTGCCGCGCACGCCCCACACCTGCACGTTGCGGCCGCGCTGCGTGGCCATCTGCTTGAACTGGATGTCGCTCACGCCCCCGTCGGGGTACATCACGCCGATGGACACGCCGTCCACGTCGCGGAAGCCCTCGAGCGCGGCTTTGCCCGTGTCGCCCGACGTGGCCACGAGGATGAGGAAGTCGTGGTCGAGCTTGCCCTGCTCGCGCAGCTGGGCGGCGCTTGCGGAGAAGAACCGCGGCAGGCACTGCAGCGCCATGTCCTTGAACGCGCTCGTGGGGCCGTGCCACAGCTCCAGCACGTGGGTGTCGGCCGTGAGCGACGTGATCGGGCAGATGCGCTCGTCGTCGAAGTTGCTGCCGTAAATCTGCGCCATGAGCGCATCGACGGTCTCGGCCGGCAGGTCGGTGTCGAACGCCCGGTAGATGCGCGCCGCGCGCTGGGCGTAGGGCAGCTGCGCCAGCGCCGCGATGTCCTCCAGCGTAAGCTCCGGGATACGCTCGGGCACGTACAGCCCGCCGCCCGCCGCCAACCCGTCGACGACGGCTTCCGTGAACGTGACCGGACGGGGCCCTGCGCCCCGCGTGTCGATGTAGAGGTTCAAAGCCTTGTCCTGCGCTTTCTGCTCGAATTCGCACGTTTTGATTATCCATCCTAAGTATACTATGTTCCGAAAACAACCGGCGCGACGCGAGACCCTGTTTTTCTCCCTGAAAACTTGATTTGCCATGAACCATCTTGTCCGCTTCAGTTCGTGGTTGTCATGCGTCACGTGATGCGTTACACTCTCGCTATGATAAAATCGTTTGTCGATAAAGCTACCGAGCAGCTCTTCTGCGAGGGTTCTTCGAAGAAGCTCCCTGTGGATGTTGCCGGGCGCGCGTTGCGGAAGCTGGACATGTTGGATGCCGCGGTGTCGGTGGGCGATATGCGGGTTCCACCAGGAAACAGGCTTCATGCCTTGCAAGGCGATCGTGCTGGCCAGCACGCGGTGTCGGTGAATGGCCAATGGCGCATCTGCTTCAGGTTCGATGGTGAAGATGCTTACGACGTTGAAATCTGCGATTACCACTGAGGAGGTGGCGAATAATGGCCGAATCGAGGAACATGCTGATCGTCTCGCGGAAGCCCACGCATCCGGGCGAGGTGCTACGCGAGGAGTTCATGCCGGACTACGAGTTGAGCGTGGCGCAGCTGGCGAAACGGCTGGGCGTCTCGCGGCAGTCGGTGAACGAGCTCGTGCGTTGCCGTCGCGCCGTGACCTCCGATATGGCGCTGCGTCTGTCGCGGCTGTTCGGCACATCGCCCGAGTATTGGTTGAACTTGCAGCGCAACACCGATTTGTGGGAGTCGCTCGACCTCCATCGCGATGATCTCGAGCGCATTGAGCCGCTCGCCTTGGACATGGTGGGCTGAGCCCCTTTCGCCCGTCCGACCGCCTCGTTTCCGCTGCGCAACGGTTCGCCCTCGTACCGCGCGGTGCTGCTGCCCTGTCCTACGCTGGTGCCGATTAGGCAGGCGAGGCAACCGATGAAGGTGAGGCGAAGCGGATGGGCGGGCACGACGGAGTACGCGAGGACGGGCGGGGCGGTTCTTCCGGAAAGGGCGCCTCCGAAGGCGGCATGGCGATGCACGGGTCGGACCTCAAGCGGCGCTTCTTCGCGAGCCTCGTGCTCACGGTGCCTATCCTGCTGTTGTCGTCGCCCATGGGGCTTACGCTCCCCATCACGCTCACGTTCCCCGGGTCGGACTGGGTCGTGGCGGTGCTCGCCACGGTGCTGTTCGCCTACGGCGGCTGGCCGTTTCTGCGCGGTGCGGCCGACGAGCTCAAGCGCCGCCAGCCCGCCATGATGACCCTGGTGGCGCTCGGCATCACCACGGCCTACGCCTACAGCATCTACGCCTTCGTCCAGCGCTCGGTCCTGCACGCGGACGGCATGCACATGGACTTCTTCTGGGAGCTGGCCACGCTCATCGTCATCATGCTTTTGGGCCACTGGGTGGAGATGCGGGCTGTGATGGGCGCGGGCGACGCGCTCAAGGAGATGGCCGAGCTCCTGCCGGCGCAGGCGCACGTGGAACAGCCGGGCGGCTCTTTCGCCGACGTGCCGCTCGACGAGGTGCAGGTGGGGCAGACCGTCATGGTGGAGGCGGGGGAGAAGGTGCCCGCCGACGGCGAGGTCGTGCGCGGCGAGTCGCAGGTGAACGAGGCGCTCGTCACCGACGAGGCGCGCGACGTGGCCAAGGGCGCGGGCGACTCCGTGTTCGGCGGATCGCAGAACGGCGACGGCACGCTGTACGTGCGCGTGACCGGCACGGGGGAGTCGGGCTACCTGGCCCAGGTCATGAAGCTGGTGTCGCAGGCGCAGCAGGAGAAGTCGCGCGCCGAGGTGCTGTCGGACAAGGTGGCGCGCTGGCTGTTCTACGCGGCCGTGGGCGTGGGCATCGCGGCCTTCGCCGCGTGGCTTGCCGTCACGGGCAGCGTGGGCGACGCGCTCACGCGCATGGTCACGGTGTTCGTCATCGCGTGCCCGCACGCGCTCGGCCTGGCCATACCGCTCGTGGCGGCGCGCTCCACGTCCATCGGCGCGCGGAACGGCCTGCTCGTGCGCCGCCGGCGGGCGCTCGAGGTGGCGCCGCGCGTTAACGTGGTGATGATGGACAAGACCGGCACGCTCACCGAGGGCGACTTCCGCGTGGCGGAGGTGCGCGCGGTGGGGGAGGGACGCAGCGACGACGAGGTGCTTGCGATCCTCGCCGGGCTCGAGCAGTCGTCGTCTCATCCGCTGGCCGCGAGCATCGTGGCCGCTGCTCGCGAGCGGGGCGTGCGCCCCGAGCCCGTGCGCGACGAGCGCGCCGTGGCCGGCGTGGGCGTGGAGGGCGTGCTCGAGGACGGCCGGCAGGCGCTCGTCGCGAACGCGCGGCACCTGGACGAGCAGGGGATTCCCTACGATCGCGACCTGTTCCAGTCGCTCGCGGGCCGCGGCCTCACGGTGAGCTTCCTCGTGATCGACGGTGCCGCAGCCGGCGTGGTGGCGCAGGGCGACGAGGTCAAGCCCACGGCGCGCGAGGCGGTGCAGCAGCTCAAGGAGCGCGGCATCGCGCCCGTCATGCTCACGGGCGACAACGAGGAGGCCGCGCGCGCCGTGGCCCGCGACCTGGGGATCGACGAGTTCCATGCCGGCCTCGTGCCCCAGGACAAGGTGCGCCTCGTGCAGGAGCGCCGCGCGGCGGGGGACACCGTGATGATGGTGGGCGACGGCATCAACGACGCGCCCGCCCTCGCGAAGGCGGACGTGGGCGCCGCCATCGGCGCCGGCACCGACGTCGCCATCGACTCGGCCGACGTCGTGCTGGTGAAGAGCGATCCCGAGGACATCGTGCGGCTGCTCGACCTGGGCACGAGCACCACGCGCAAGATCAAGCAGAACCTCTGGTGGGGCGCCGGCTACAACATCGTGGCCATTCCGCTCGCCGCCGGCGTGCTCGCGCCCGCGGGCATCCTGCTCAGCCCCGCCGTCGGCGCCGTGCTCATGAGCCTGTCCACCGTCATCGTGGCCGTGAACGCCATGACGCTCAAGGCCGGCGACGAAGGGTAGGCTGGCGGCGCACGCGCCCCCCCCGAAAGGCGCGGGCAATCAGCTGCGCGGGCATGTGAGAGAAAAAGTTAACCAAGACTTCCATTTCTTAAAAGTTTGCTATAGAATACTTTTTGTTACATGAAGCTAACTGATGGGAGCCATATGGGCAATGCAACGGCAGCGGGCATGGGTAGGCAGGCGGGCGTGCGAGCCCGCGCGCATGCCGGCACGGGTATCGCATGCGTCGACGCGGGCACGATGCCCGGCGCCGCGTGCCGCCAGATGCCGCTCTCGTTCCTCGGGAGTGGCGAGACGGCCACGATTGCGAAAGTGCGCGGCAAGGGCGACCTGCACCACCATCTGGAGAACCTGGGGTTTGTGGAAGGTGCGCGCGTCACGGTGACGGCCGAGGCGGCGGGCGACCTCATCGTGGAGGTGAAGGGCACGCAGGTCGCGCTCAACAAGCAGATCGCGTCCCGCGTCATCACGAACGCCGTCGCTTAGGCGCTGCGGGTGCGTCCGGGTGCTTGCGCGCACGAGTCGCCGTCCATTTTTCCGTTACCCGATTTTTCGTACAAATGTTTCACGTGAAACATTCGAAAGCGGAAATTCGGGCTAACGGTAGCCGGATGGTCGACGGTGCGCTTCGGACGCCCCAAAGCCCTGCATGCACCCAAGGTCGCAAGCATCGCACGCGCCAAGGTCGCAAGCACCTAGGTCGTACGCGCCAAGGTCGCACGCTCGGCTTGCATACCTATTTCGCAGGTCCGACCGCCCAGGTCGCGCACTCGGCCGAAGTGTCCAGGCCTCATAATCCGGCCCGGTGCCCAGGACGCGCATGCGGACATGCCCGCGGGTTTCGCGTCTCCTGAAGTTGGCGAAGTCAGAAAGGGCCGGGCGCTGCAGGCGCCTGGCGAGGAAGGAAGGAGCGGTACATGGCAGAAGGCCAGGGCAAGACGCTGCGCGATGTCGCCATCGGCGAGTCGGCCACGGTGCGCCGCCTGACGGGCGAAGGCGCCGTCAAGCGTCACATCATGGACATGGGTATCACGAAGGGCACGGAGGTGTTCGTGCGCAAGGTGGCCCCGCTGGGCGACCCCATCGAGGTCACGGTGCGCGGCTACGAGCTGTCGCTGCGCAAGAGCGAGGCAGGGAATATCTTGGTGGCCTGACGCCCGACGGCTCGGAGAAAAGGCCGACGCCGCGGCTCGTCTCCGCCTGCCCGACGGCCAACGAAACGGGTCGACGCTGCGGCTTTCCGTGGCACTCCATCTTGCCGCGCTGGCTTGGGCTCACGTGCAAAAGCACGCTTCGCCCAACCCATCACGCCAATCTGGAGCACCACGAAAACCCTTGCTGGCATCGGCGGACCAGCGGCTTTGTTTTTTGGGATTGAGTTAGTTACAGTTAACTTTGTAGGGCACAGGAAGATAGAATCTTCCGGCGAGGGAAACGCCGGATGGAACGGAACAGCCGCACGGCGCGGGAACCGCCGGGCGGCACGGAGCGGGAAAGGCAGAACATGGGAATTCGCATAGCGCTTGCCGGCAATCCGAACTGCGGCAAGACGACGATGTTCAACGACCTGACCGGGGCCTCGCAGTACGTGGGCAACTGGCCGGGCGTTACCGTCGAGAAGAAGGAGGGCACCTACGCGCACGCTTTGGACGTCACCATCACGGACTTGCCGGGCGTCTACTCGCTCTCGCCGTACTCGCCCGAGGAGATCGTGACGCGCGACTACCTGCTGGGCGATGCGGCAGCTGCGGGCGGGAAGGGCTCCGGCCGTCCCGACGCGGTCATCAACCTCGTGGACGCCACAAACCTCGAGCGCAACCTCTACCTTACGACGCAGATCCTCGACCTGGGCCTGCCGGTGGTGGTGGCGCTGAACATGATGGACCTGGTGGAGAAGAACGGCGACAAGATCGATGTGGCCAAGCTGTCGGCCAGGCTGGGCTGCCCCGTGGTGGAGACGTCGGCGCTCAAGGGCCGCGGCATGGACGAGCTGCTGAAAACCGCCATCGACGCGGCGAAGAAGGGCACGCCGGCCGCGTCTGACCTGCGCTTCACCTCCGAGGTGGAAGAAGCGCTGGGCCGTGTCATCGACGTGCTGGGTACGCGCGTGACCCCGAACGTGGCGCGCTGGTACGCCATCAAGCTGCTGGAGGGCGAGCAGAAAACCATCGACAAGCTGGGCCTGCCTGCCGGTGACCTCTCGGCCGTTGCAAGCATCCGCGAGGCGCTCGAGAACAGCCAAGACGACGACGCCGAGAGCATCGTCACCGGCGAGCGCTACGACGCCATCGGCGACGTGGTGTCGGAGACGGTGAAGAAGTCGCTCAAAGGCGCCACCACCACGCAGAAGATCGACCGCGTGGTCACGAACCGCTGGCTCGGCATCCCCATCTTCATCGTCATCATGACGCTGGTGTACTACATCTCCGTGTCCACCGTGGGCACGCTGTTCACCGACTGGGCCAACGACGGCGTCTTCGGCGACGGCTGGCTCTACACCGGCACCGAGCAGTACGACGAAGCGGTCGGCGTTTGGGAAGAGAACGTGGCAGCCGCCGAAGAAGCCGGCGCAAGCGAGAGCGAGCTGGCGCTCTTAGCCGAAGAGGAGCCCGATCCCGCAGAGTTCGGCGTGTACATCCAAGGCCTCACGCCTGTGGCTACTGAGGCGCTGGAGTCCATCGGCACGGCACCGTGGCTCATCAGCCTCATTGTGGATGGCATCATCGCCGGTGTGGGCGCGGTACTCGGCTTCGTTCCCCAGATGATCGTGCTGTTCTTGCTGCTGTCCATCCTAGAGGCCTGCGGTTACCTGGCGCGCGTCGCGTTCATCATGGACCGTATCTTCCGCAAGTTCGGCCTGTCGGGCAAGAGCTTCATCCCCATGCTCATCGCGTCGGGCTGCGGCGTCCCCGCCGTCATGGCCACGAAAACCATCGAGAACGAGAAAGACCGTCGCATGACCATCATGACGACGACCATGATCCCCTGCGGCGCGAAGTTGCCCATCATCGCACTCGTGTTCGGCGCCATCGCTGGCGGTGACGCGGGCACCACCTGGTGGATCGCGCCCGTGTTCTACTTCTTAGGCGTCATCGCTATCATCGTGTCCGGCATCATGCTGCGCAAGACGAAGATGTTCGCCGGCGAGGCCACGCCGTTCATCATGGAGCTGCCGCAGTATCACATCCCCGCCGTGAAGAACGTGCTTATGGCCACGTGGGAGCGTGTGAAGAGCTTCATCGTGAAGGCCGGCACGATTATCTTCCTGTCGACCATCGTCATCTGGTTCCTCATGAACTTCGGCTTCTACGAGGGCGCGTTCGGCCTTCTCGACACGGAAATGGAAGGCTACATCCAGTACAGCCTCATGGCCGGCTTGGGCAACGCGCTGGCGTGGGTGTTTGCGCCGCTCGGCTTCGGCAATTGGGAGTCAACCGTCACCTCCATCACAGGCCTCGTGGCCAAGGAGAACGTCGTAGCCACGGTGGGTATCCTCACCAGCCTGGGCGATGCCGGCGAGGCCGACCCGTCCATGTGGATGGCGTTCGGGGCGCTTATGGGCGGCAGCGTGCCGGCGATCATGGCCTTCTGCGCCTTCAACCTGCTGTGCGCCCCGTGCTTCGCCGCCATCGGCACCATCCGTCGCCAGATGGCGAGCGCGAAGTGGACCTGGTTCGCCATCGGCTACATGACGGTGTTCGCGTGGGCCGTGGGCCTGATGATCTACCAGTTCGGCATGCTGCTGAGCGGTGGCGAGTTCAGCGTGTGGACTGCCGTCGCCGTCGTGGTGCTGGTGGGCATGCTGTTCCAGCTGTTCCGCCCCCTGCCCGAGTACAAGGACAAGGGCGGCGCGCCGCAGGCCGAGGCCGAGCAGGGTGTTGCGTAAGGCTCCTGCAGGAACCGAACGGCGGGCGCATCCTGCGCCCGCCGTTCGGTGCGTTCGGACTGACGCGAGCGCGTGAGGATATTTCTCGCGAATCATCTGTGCGAAAAGCAATGCGCCGGAAAGCGGCGCCGTGGAAAGGAGGCGGCTCGTGCTGCCATTGGAGATAAGTCCGGCAACCGTCATCATCGGCCTTGTTATTGCGGTGCTGGCCGTGCTAGCCGTGCGACGCCTGGTGCGCCGCGGCACCTGCGACTGCCACGACCACGGAGGAGGCCCGGCGAAGGGCGGCTGCGCGGCAGGAGGCTGCGCTGGGTGCACCGGGTGCGGAGTCGCAGATGCCCTGGTCGCCGACATTGAGCGCGCCGCCAAGCAGGGAAGCGCTCGGTAGGCGCTCGGCAGGCGCGGGCGCAGGGAAATCCAATATATGGAGGAATTGTAAACCAAGGCAAACTATCGCCCAGCACCCCTTGACCTCGCACGTAAGTTAGCATAGACTAACAAATGTCAGAAAGCGACAGCGAAGCTCCTCAAGCGCAAGGCAGGCGCCAACGGAACGCTCGAGCTCTCTGCCTCCTCTTCTTGCTGACACGGCGGCGAAGGCTCCTCTCGTCTGGTCATTCGCCGCACAGCATCGCCGACGGGGGATCCCCCCCCCTCTTCCCCCGTCGGCACTCCTCCCTTTCAGCCTCTTCTCATCTTCGCCTTCGGCGTTCTCTCGGATCTGCGTTTTCCTGTGGCAGGCTGTCAAACTTCGCGGCCCACCGTTTCGAGTGCGACCGGCCGCGACGCTTTCTGCCTCCCGGCGTGCAACGCTCGGGGACTACGGGGGGGGGCTGATGCCGCCCTTTCGGAGGGGGCGAGGGGTGTGGTACCATGGGCGAGGCGCGAAGGAGGGTTCCTGTGGAAAAAATGTCCATGTCGCACGAAGATTATCTCGAGGCCATCGTCATGTTGGGCGGTACGACGGAGGCGTCGGTTCGTTCGGTCGACATCGCGACGAAGCTCGGCGTGTCCAAAGCGTCGGTCAACAAGGCCGTGACGTCCCTGAAGGAGAAGGGCCTGGCCGACCAGCCGTACTACGGCGACATCACGCTTACCGAAGAGGGCTACGCCTATGGAACGTCGGTGCTCGACCGCCATCACATGCTGTTCTCGTTCCTCACGAAGGCCCTCGGCATTCCCGAGGAGCAAGCCGAGCGCGAGGCGTGCCTCATGGAGCATGCCATCAGCGACGAGTCGTTCGAAAAATGGAGTTCTTATATTAAGAAGCTCGATCTCTAGTCCTTGAGAACGCCGCCCTCGAGCGGCGTTTTTTACGGTTTCACCCGCGCTTCGGGCCGCGATTCAACGGTTTCTCAACGGGCCGGCTGTGCGCCTGCGTCCGGTGGCGGGGCCCCTGCTTCTGTGGTATCCTTGAGCAAGCTTCTGGCATTACACCCACCATCAACGAACCACGATGCTAAGAGGAGCGCACTCCATTGGGCAACCAAGCGAATATACTTTCGTTTGACGAGGTAAAACGCGATTCGGGCGCAAGGCGCTCGTCTGTCGCTGCGCCTTTGCGGCCCTCGCGGAGGCGCCCTGCCGGCAGCGTGGAGCAGGGCGTTTCCGCATCGGTGCGCCCAGCCGGGCGCGCGGGCGCCTCTGCCCGTTACGCGGCCTCGCGGCCCCTCTCGGATGCCGCGCGCATCTCCGGCACCGCACCGCGCACGGCTTCCCTCGTAAATCCTGCCCGGCCGCGTTCTATCGTCGATGATTTCCCCGCCTCCTCGGCGCGGGCCGCCGTTACCGCGTACGCCGACCGCGGTTCCCGCATCGAACCTGCCGGCACCGCGCCGCGCCGTTGCCGGGGCGCCCATGCCAGGCAATCCTTCGTCGACCTCGACGAGCCCGACGAGCGTTCCGCTGATCGCGGCGAGGCGGAGGACGAAGCCCCCGATAAGCGCTCGCGCCTGCAGGAGTTCCGCCGCAGGCGCCAGAAGGACCGTGCCGACAAGAAGTTCGACAAGCAGTTCGGCGGCAGCCGCGCAACCGATGCGCCGTCCGCGGGATCGCGCGCGGCCGTGTACAAGGGCGAGATGGGCTCCAACCACAAGCGCGCCGCGCGCATGCAGAACGACGCAGCCGGCAAGGCGCGCACGTTCTCGCTCGCATCGCTCAATCCGCTCGCACTGCTCTCCTCGGGAAAACAGTCGCCGAAGGCCATCGCCGGCCTCGGTTTTGTCGCGTGCCTTCTGCTCACGTGCTGGTTTTTGTACACTCCGACGCAGCAGCTGTACCATTCGGTACGCGAGCACGACCGGCTCCAGGCGGAGTACGCGGCCATCGAGCAGCGCAATGCCTCGCTCGAGTCCGAGGTGGGCACGCTGCAGACGGACGCCGGCATCGAGGACCGCGCGCACGAGCAGTTCGGCTGGGTGCCGGAGGGCGAGCAGACCGCCAACGTGCACGGCCTTGCCGCCGACGCCGGCAACGACGAGGGCTCGAACTTCACGGCGAACATCGTGGCCGGCAGCGTGGAGGCGCCCGAGACGTGGTACTCGCCGGTGCTCGACGCCCTGTTCGGCGTGAAATAGCCCCGTATTCGCGCGCGCCCGGCCCGCGCACGGGGCGGCCCGTGCGACCGAAGCATCCAAGGAGGAAGCGACCCTATGGCAACCCATCTGACGGATCCCGCGCCTACCTGCACGGCCCCCGGCACGCTGCGTCCCGGCCGCTATGCTGCCATCGACATCGGTACGGTGACGTGCCGCATGCTCGTGGCCGACATCGACGAGGCAGGAGCGCTGCACGAGCTGCGGCGCGAGTACGCCATCACGAACCTGGGCGAGGGCGTGGACGCCTCCGGCGTGTTGAGGCCCGAGGCCATGCAGCGCGTGGCCGACGTGGTTGCCCGCTACCAGGCCATCCTCGACGCGTGCGAGCCGGAGGACGGCGGCGGCATCACCGTGACGGCCGTGGCCACGTCGGCCTCGCGCGATGCCCGCAACGCCGACGAGTTCGTGGCCCTGCTGGCCGAGGCGGGCATCACGCTGACCGTCGTGCCGGGCGAGCGCGAGGCGGCGCTGTCGTTCGCGGGCGCGTCGTGCGACTTCGCGGGCGAGCGCATCCTCGTGGTGGACGTGGGCGGCGGCTCGACTGAGCTCGTAGCCGGGCGGGCGGGCGAGGCGCCCGTTCAGGCGCATTCGTTCGACATCGGGTGTCGCCGCGTGACCGAGAAGTTCCTGGAGGCCGATCCGCCTTCCGACGAGGAGCTCGGCCGTGCCCGCGCGTGGATCGCCGAGGAGATGCGCTCCTACTTCGACGACCTGGGCGCCGGCGGGTTCGCGCCCGAGCGGGTGGTGGCGGTGGCCGGCACGGCCACGAGCGTGGTGGCGGTGCACGAGCGCATGGCGGAGTACGACTCGTCGCGCGTTCATCGGTCCGTGGTGGAGCGCGCCGTGCTGGACGAGGTGTACGCCCAGCTGGCCAGCGTGGGTCTGGATGAGCGCCGCCGCACGGCAGGCCTCGATCCCGGCCGCGCCCCCGTGATCGTGGCGGGCCTTGTGATCTTGCAGGTGGTGCTGGACCTGGCCGGCATGCCGTCGTTCACGGTGAGCGAGTCCGACATCCTGCACGGCATCGTGCTGGAAGCCGCGCGCGCAGCCGTGTAGCATGCGTTGCGGCCGCATTGCCCCGTCCCGCCCGCGCCGAAAGTTTGCTACCATATACCGTACGCGCCGCCTGTTCGGGGAAGAGGCGCACGCGAAGGCGGAGCTACGTGGGGACGTGGCGGAATTGGCATACGCAGCGGACTTAAAATCCGCCGGCCTCGGTCTTGTGGGTTCGAGTCCCACCGTCCCTACCATTCTCCCGGCCGCCCTCGCCGCTTAGGTGCTTTTCGCGGCCCGCAAGGCTCCATGCACCGGTTTCGCATACTCCACCCCAGCCATGCAGTTTTCACGTAGATGATGCTGCCGGTCGCCTCGCCTGTTCATAGTGCGCGAAAACCTTGTGGTACGATTGCTCAAGCTATCGCGGCGAGCGCGATGAGCGCGTTTTGGGGCAGAGCCTATCCGTCGAGCGAAGAAAGCGTTATGGACAACATCAACGACATCATCGCGGCCATCGAAGAGCCGCCCGAGACCTTCGAAGAATACCTCACCCGCTACGCCGCCCAGGTGGGAACGCTGGTGAACTCGTACATCCCCCAGGGATCGCACCCCGACATGGACCGCTACCTGTACGAGCCGCTCAACGCGTACAGCCAGAACGGCGGCAAGCGCCACCGTCCGCTCATCTGCTTCGCGGCCTGCCGTGCGGTGGGCGGCGACATGGCGCGCGCCACGAGCGCGGCGGCCGCCATCGAGCATTTCCATACGGCGGCACTTATCCATGATGACATCGCCGACGAGGCCGAGCTGCGCCGCGGCGAGCCCTGCCTGCACCTCACCGAGGGCATGGGGCTGGCCATCAACATGGGCGACCTTGCGCTATCGTTGGTGAACGGCACGGTTATCAACGACCCGCTGCTCGACGATGCCACCAAGGTGCGCGTGGTGAACGAGCTCATAGAGATGACGCGCCGCACCATCGAGGGCCAGGCGCTCGACATCGGCTGGGCGCGCGACGGCCGCTACGACATCACCCCCGAGGACTACCTCGTCATGGCCACTCACAAGACGGCGCATTACTCCGGCGCCGTGCCGCTGGCCATCGGCGCCATCATAGGCGGCGGCACCGAGGCCGAGATCGAGGCGTTGCGCAACTACGGTCTGGACACGGGCCTGGCGTTCCAGATCCAAGACGACCTGCTGAACCTCATAGGTTCCGAGGAGTCCACGAAGAAGGACTTCCGCAACGACATCACCGAAGGCAAGCGCACGCTCATGGTGGTTCACGCGCTGCAGCACTCCGACGACCGCGACCGTCTCATCGACATCCTGTCGTCGAAGGAGAAGGACCAGGCCGTGCTCGCGGAGGCTGTGGACATCATGGAGACGTCGGGCAGCATCGAGTACGCCCGCAACTACGCCGAGAACCTCACGAGCATAGCGAAGAACCGCCTGGTGGACATGGTGCGCCCGTCCTCCTCGCGCGAGCTGCTCATCTCCATGGCCGACTGGTTCGTGAACCGCTTGAAGTAACGGGTTCCGGCGGCCTGCCGGCCCGCGGGACCCCGCCTACAGAAAGCAGCTCGCCACGATGACGATGGCGGTGGTCAACAGGCCCGACACGGCAATGCTCACGCCGCTCATGGCGCCTTCCAGCTCGCCCATCTCAAGCGCCTTCGTCGTGCCCACCGCATGGCTGCACGTGCCGATGGCCACGCCCTTGGCGATGCCGTCGCGCACGCGGAACAGGCGCGCCATGAGCGGGGCGGTGATGGCGCCTAGGATGCCGGTGACGATGACGGCTGCCACGGTGATGGACGTCACGCCGCCCAGCTGTTCGGACACCGCGATGGCGATGGGGGTGGTCACCGACTTCGGGATGAACGACAGCGCCAGCGCGTCGTCCAGGCCCAGCAGCTTGCACAGCGCATAGGCGCTGGTCATCGAAACGACCGATCCCACGAGGCACCCGGCGAAGATGGGCACGAAGTGGTCCTTGAGCGTCTGGCGCTGGCGGTACACCGAGTAGGCCAGCGCCACCGTGGCCGGTCCCAGCAGAAACGAGATGAGCTGCACGCTCTGCTCGTACGACTCCAGCGGGATGCGCAGCGCCACGAGCGTCGCGATGATGAGGGCGACCGTGACCAGCAGCGGGTTGAGCAGCGGTGACTTCACGCGCTCGTACAGCAGCACGGAAAGCCTGAACACCGCGAACGAGGCCGCGGTTCCCAGCAGAAGGGTCAGCCCGAGGTGCGCCATCGCCTCCATCTCCTACGCCTCCCCGTCGGTCGTGCTCACGTTGTGCTTCGCCAGCAGGCGCGACACGAGCATCACCGTGTACGAGGTTGCCAGGAACACGAGCACCGTGGTCACCACGCAGACGAGTGCGAACTTCGCCGCATTGCCCTCCAGCAACGACACGCATCCCAGGATGGCCACGCCGGCGGGGATGAAGAACAGCGACATGTTGTCCAGCAAGCAGTCGCACGCATCGCCCACGTGCCGCGCTTTCAGCAGGCCCGTCCCCAGAAGCACGAGCAAGAGCACCATGCCCACGATGTTGCCCGGCAGGTGGATGGGGAGCACCGACGCGAGCGCGCATCCGGCGGCGTACACCGCCACCACGATGGCGAGCTGCGCCGCGAACCGCGCGCCGCGCCTGCCGGCGCGCCCGGCCCTCGCGCGCCACGAGGCATCGTCGGGAGAGGATGCGCAAGCGCATCCGGAGACGCCCGAGACGGCGTCGTTCAGCTGTTCCATGATACGGATTCCTCACCTGTATGCGGGGGATATGCAGTGCTTCGTGCCGCACGCCCCGCCCGTTTTTTCCGCGCCTATTGTACGGCTGCACAAAAATATATGCGCGGCAAGCGCCCAGAATCCACGTAAAACGAAAGCGGCACCGCCGAAACCCGGCGATGCCGCGCGCAACCCGATGGCGTCCCTGCGCTAGTCTTTGCCTACCAAGGCGTTCACCAGGGCCGATACGATGCTGATAACGATGGAGGCCACGAACGCGCTGCCGAACGAGTCAATGACGAGCCCCACCTGGAAGATCTCGTTCGCCAGCCACGCGGCGATGTAGAGCATGAGCGTGTTCACCACGAGGTAGAAGATGCCGAGCGTGATCACGCTGATGGGCAGGCTCAGCACCTGCATGATGGGCTTGATGCTGATGTTGACGAGCGACAGGATCAGGCCGAAGATGGCGATGCCCACCCATGCGTCCGTGCCGCCGAGGAGCTCCATGCCCGGAACGAGCCACACGGCCACGCCCACGGCGACGGCGGTGACGAGCCAGCGGATGATGAAGTTCATGACGGGTCCTCTTTCTTGATGGCTGCATACGGATCGCACTATAGGGGCGAAAGGCAAGGCCGCGCGAAACGGTGGGGAAACCGTTACTGCGCGGCCTCCTTCGGGGCGCTTGCTAGAAGCGCAAGGAAAGGCAGCTCAAGCCGCCGTCGAGCTTGCGGTACTCGGACGTGTCCACGGTGATGGTCTCGTAGCCGGCATCCTGCACGGCCGCCAGGACGGCGGGGTAGCCCTCGGGCACGATGACGGTGCCGTTCACCCAGATGCAGTTGGCGGCGTAGGCCTCGTCCTCGGGGATCTCGATGCGGTGGTACTGCTCGAAGTCGGGCTTGGTCACGAATTCGCCGGACACCAGCATGTTGCCGTCCTCCAGGTAGTTCACGCCGGTCTTCAGATGCAGCACGTGCTCCAGCGGCACCTCGGAGCCCTCGAGGCCCCAGCCCTCCAGGATCTCGAAGAACTGGCGGATGCCCTCCTCGTTCGTGCGCGCGGAGCGCCCCACGTAGAAGTGGTCGCCCACCATCATCACGTCGCCGCCGTCGAGCGTGCCGGGGCTCACGATGTGCTTCACGCGGCTATCGTCGAAGAACTGGCGCACGGCGGGCTCGATCTCGTCCTTCTCGCCGTTGCGGCTGGCTGCGCCGGGGTTGGTGATGATGGCGCCGCAGCGCGTGACGACGGCCGGGTCCTCCACGAAGCAGGAGTCGGGGAACTGCTCGAGCGCAGGCAGCACCGTCACCTCCACGCCGCAGTCCTTGAGGGCCGCGATGTAGTCGTCGTGCTGCTTGCATGCCAGCTCGTAGTCCGGCTTGCCCAGCTCGGGTGCCGACGTGATGCCCTCCACCATGCTCTTGGCGGGGCGGCGGACGATAACGTTGGTGAACTTGGTCATGTGTGCTCCTTCAGTTGCGCGGTACGGGTACGCGTTTCGATGCGTATACTATAGTGTAGCCTTCCGCGATGACGATAGACGGGTTCGAAAATGACGAAACGGTTGCAAGACGCGCACGCCCCCCACGGTTCCGGCCGCCCTCGGGACGGCTCCGCGAGCGCCGGCGCAGGGACGCCCGCCTGCCCCCATGCCCGGGCGTGCGGCGCCTGCCAGCACGTGGACGAGCCCTATGCGGCCCAGCTCGCGCGCAAGGACGCGCGCGTGGCCGAGCTGTTCGGCGGGTTCGAAGGCGCCGAGCTGCGGCCTATCTTGGGCATGGACGACCCGTTCCGCTACCGCAACAAGGTGGTCTCCCCGTATGCGCCGGGCAAGAAGCTGCCAGGTGCGCCGGGCGGCAGGGCCGAGAAGGGCAAGGGCTCGCGCGGCGACCGCACCCGCGAGGCGCGCGACCGCCGCGCGAAGGGGCGGGCGCGCCACGAGATACTCTGCGGCATGTACGCCGCCCACTCGCACCGCATCGTGCCGACCGACGGGTGCCTCGTGGAGAACGAGCAGGCCAAGCAGGTGATCCTGGCCATCCGCTCCCTCATGCCCCGCTTCGGCATCGAGCCCTACCGCGAGGATGCGCACAGCGGCTTCCTGCGCCACGCCGTGGTGCGCGTGGGGCACACGAGCGGCGAGATGCTGGTGACGCTGGTGACGAACGGCCGGGAGTTCCCCGGCTCCCGCGCGTTCTGCCGCGAGTTGGCAAGGCGCTGCCCCGGCATCACCACCGTCGTGCAGAACGTGAACGAGCGCCAGACGAACGTGATCCTGGGCGAGCGCGAGCAGGTGCTGTACGGCCCCGGGTTCATCCTGGACCAGCTGTGCGGCTTGAGCTTCCGTATCTCGTCCCAGTCGTTCTACCAGGTGAACGCCGTGCAGACCGAGGTGCTGTACCGGCAGGCCGTGGAGCTGGCGCGCTTCTCCGGTACCGAGCGCGCGGTGGACGCGTACTGCGGCACGGGCACCATCGGCCTGGTGGCCGCCAAGCACGGCGCGGCGCAGGTGGTGGGCGTGGACTCCGTGGCGTCGGCCATCCGCGACGCGCGCGAGAACGCCCGGCACAACGGCGTGGAGAACGCCCGGTTCGTCGTGGGCGATGCGGGCGCCTTCATGCGCGAGGCCGCCGCCGGCGGCGAGCAGGTGGACGTGGTGCTCATGGACCCGCCGCGCGCGGGCTCGAGCGAGGAGTTCTTGGAGTCGCTGGCGGCGTGCGCGCCCGCGCGTGCCGTGTACATCTCCTGCAATCCCGAGACGCAGGCGCGCGACGTGCGGCAGCTCGAGCGCCGCGGCTATCGCCTGCGCACGCTGCAGCCGGTGGACATGTTCCCCCACACGGACCACATCGAGACGGTCGCGCTCCTGGAGCGCGAGGGAGGACGGTAGCCATGGATGGGCAGACGAGGGCCGGCGGTCCGGACGGCGCGTCCCCGGGCGCCGGGCGCACGGACGGGGAGCGGGCCGACGCCTACCGGTTCGCGCTCGACACGGTCCTCGACGGCATGCGCGCCAACGTGTACGTCACCGACCCCGCCACCGACGAGATCCTCTACATGAACCGCTACATGAGGGAGGACTACGGGCTGGACCGGCCCGAGGGCACGCTGTGCTGGCAGACGCTGCAGCGCAACCTCGACCGCCGCTGCCCGTTCTGCCCCGTGGACAAGCTCGAGGCCGCGGAGCCGGGCCGTTTGGTGGAATGGGAGGAGACGAGCTCGAAAACCGGTCGCGTGTACCGCAACTGCGACAGCCTCATCCGCTGGTTCGACGGCTCGCTCGTGCACCTGCAGCAGTCCGTGGACATCACCGATGTGAAGACGGCCAGCATCGACGAGCTCACCGAGCTGCTCACGCGGCGCGTCGGCAAGGGTCGCCTGCAGGCGCGCATGGACCGCGAGCGCGACGAGGACGACGTGTTCAGCGTGTGCCTGTTCGACATCAACCGCCTGAAGGAGATCAACGACCGGTTCGGCCATGCCGAGGGCGACGTGGTGCTGCGGGCTGCGGCCGACGCGGCGCGCAGCCAGCTCTCGGGCGAGGAGTTCGCCTTCCGCCTCTCGGGCGACGAGTTCGTCTGCGTGGTGGAGGGCGATGCCGCCGAGGCGCGCGGCAAGATGGAGCGTGCCGACGACCTGCTCTCGAGTCGCGTGAAGGGCGACCTTAGGGAGACGGGCTTCTGCTTCGGCATCGTCGAGGTGCACGGAAGCGACACGTCCGAGGTCAACGAGGTGCTCACCATGGCCGACGAGCGCATGTACGAGCAGAAGCGCCGCCTGCACATCGGGCGCAGCGAGGCGCGTGCACAGGAGGCGTTGGAACGCAACAGCGCCCTGACCGACGAGGACGTGGGCGCGTTCGCGTTCGACGTGGACTTGCTGTACGACGCCTTGGTGGACAGCACCGACGACTACCTCTACGTATGCAACATGAAGACGGGCGTGTTCCGCTACCCGCAGGCCATGGTGGAGGAGTTCGGCCTGCCGGCGCAGGTGGTGGCCGATGCGGCGGCCGTATGGGGCTCGCACGTGCATCCCGACGACCGCCAGGCATTCCTCGAGTCCAACCAGGACATCGTCGACGGGCGCACGACGCGGCACTGCGTGGAGTACCGGGCCCTCAACCGTGCGGGCGAGTACGTGTGGCTGCGCTGCCGCGGCATGCTCATGCACGACGGCAGCGGCGAGCCCAGCCTGTTCGCGGGCTTCATCGCCAACCTGGAGAAGAAGAACAAGGTGGACCACCTCACCGGGTTGTTCAACAAGTTCGAGTTCGAGGACGTGGTGCGCCGCGCCTTGGAGACGCGCCCCGACGAGCGGCTGGGGCTCATGGTGCTGGGGATCGACGATTTGCGCCACATCAACGACCGCTACGACCGCGGCTTCGGCGACGACGTCATCCGCATCATCGCGCATCGCATCCAGAGCGCGCTCGTGGGGCGCGCGCATGTGTACCGTCTGGATGGCGACGAATTCGCCGTCGTGGCGCGCGGGGACGACGCCGCCACCTTGCCCGACGTGTACCAGGCGCTGCACCAGTCCTTCCGCCGCCAGCAGACGCACGAGGGCAAGAAGTTCTACTGCACGCTCTCGGCCGGCTGCGCCCAGTACCCGGCGGACGCCGACACGTACGAGGACCTGGTGAAGTTCGCGAACTATGCGCTGGAGTACGCCAAGGCGCACGGCAAGAAGCGCCGCGTGCCGTTCTCGCCGGGCATCCTGGCGGAGCGCTCGCGCACGCTGGAGCTGGTGGAGCGCTTGCGCGACAGCATCGAGCACGGCTTCGAGGGCTTCCGGCTGGTGTTCCAGCCGCAGGTGAACGCCGCAGACGGGCGCGTGATCGGCGCCGAGGCGCTGGCGCGCTGGAGCTGCGACGCCTGCGGGGAGGTGCCGCCGCTGGAGTTCATCCCGCTGCTGGAGGAAAGCGGCCTCATCGTGCCGTTCGGCGCGTGGGTGCTGCACCGCGCCATGGAGACGGCCGCGCGCTGGCGCGCGTGGGACCCCGGCTTCGTCATGAGCGTGAACCTGTCGTACCGCCAGCTCGACGAGGCCAAGCTTGTGCCCAGCATCGCCGAGGCGCTGGCCGCCACGGGCCTGCCGCCGGCGAACCTGGTGGTGGAGATGACCGAGAGCTGCTTCGCCAGCAGCAGCGAGGCGGCGCAGAAGCTGTTCGCCGGCGTGCGGGCGCTGGGCGTGCGCATCGCCATGGACGACTTCGGCACGGGCTACGCGGCGCTGGGCATGCTGAAGCAGTCGCCGGCCGATATCGTGAAGATCGACCGCACGTTCGTGCGCGACATCCGCGACAGCACGTTCGATGCCACGTTCATCCGGTTCGTGGTGGAGCTGTGCCACGACGTGGGCATCCGCGTGTGCCTGGAGGGCGTGGAGGTGCCGGAGGAGTACGAGGCCGTGAGCGGGATGGGCCTGGACAGCATCCAGGGCTTCCTGTTCGGCCGCCCCTGCCCGCCAGACGAGTTCGAGCGGAAGTTCCTGGGGAAGGGGTAGGCTTCGAGGGCGCGGGGCGGATCGCGAAGATTCCGTGATGGCGCCTTCCCTTGCGCGACCGACGTGGTACGATTTCCTAAAACCCAGTAAAACACTAGGAGATTGACATGGCAGACCATATTTCGAAACTCATCGGCGAGACCCCGCTCGTGCTGCTTGACGCGCTCTCGCAGGAGACGGGCCTTCGCGTGCTCGCCAAGTACGAGGCGGCGAATCCCGGCGCGTCCATCAAGGACCGCGCGGCCCGCTCGATGATCGATGCCGCCGAGGAGCGGGGCGAGATAGCGCCGGGCCGCACGGTGCTCGTGGAGCCCACGAGCGGCAATACCGGCGTGGCCGTGGCCATGATCGGCGCCGCGCGCGGCTACGAGGTGGTCATCGCCATGCCCGAGTCCATGAGCCGCGAGCGCCGCGCGCTCATGGCCGCCTACGGGGCGCGGCTGGAGCTCACGCCGGCGGCGGCGGGCATGGCCGGCGCCGTGGCGCGTGCCGAGGAGATTGCGCGCGAGGTGCCGGGCGCGTGGATCGTCGGGCAGTTCACGAACCCGGACAACCCTCGCGCCCATGAGGAGACCACGGGGCCCGAGATCGTGCGCCAGCTAGGCGGCTTCCCCGACTACGTGGTGGCCGGCGTGGGCACTGGCGGCACGCTTTCGGGCGTGGCGCACCATCTGCGCGCGCAGGGGGCGCCCACGCGGTTCTTCGCCGTGGAGCCGGCGGAGAGCCCGCTCGTCTCGCAGGCGCTGTCCGGCGAGGAGCTTGCGCCCGCGCCCCACGGCATCCAGGGCATCGGCGCGAACTTCATCCCCGCCACGCTCGACCTGGACGTGCTGGACGGCGCGCTGGCGGTCTCGGCCGACGACGCGCTGGCCGCCGCGCGCGACCTGGCGTCCCGCGAGGGCCTGCTCGTGGGCATTTCGTCGGGCGCAAACGCCGCCGCCGTGCGGAAGCTCGCGGCCGAGCGCCCCGAGGCGCGAGGCGCGACCGTGGTCACCTTCGCGGTGGACACGGGCGAGCGCTACCTGTCCACCCCGCTGTTCGCGTAAGGAGCCCCCATGCCCGTGCCAGCCGTCATCGACCGCATGCGATCCACCCTCGCCGCGCGCGCCCTCGCCGGCCCGGACATGCCGGCGCTGCTCATGGTGTCGGGCGGGTCGGACTCCACGGCGCTCGCCTACCTGGCTGCCGGGCTGCGCGAGGCCGGCGAGCTGGGGCCGCTGGCCATGCTGCACGTGAACCACCGTCTGCGCGGCGACGCCGCCGATGCCGATGCGCGCTTCGTGGCGCAGCTGGCCGAGCTGCTGGGCATCCCGCTGTTCTCCTGCGAGATCGATATCGCGCGCGAGGCCGGGCGCACGGGCGAGAACGTGGAGGCCGTGGCGCGCCGCGAGCGCTACCTGGCGGCGAACGAGGCGCTGGAGAGCCTGTGCCGCCACGCGGCCGCACCGCTGGCCGACGGCCGCATCGTCACGGCCCATACGGCCGACGACCGGGTGGAGAGCTTCTACATGCGCTCCATCGTGGGCACGGGGCCGGGCGGCTTCCGTGCCATGCGGTACCGCAACGGGCCGGTCGTACGCCCGCTGCTGGATGCGAGCCGCGACGATCTGCGGGCCTACCTGGTTGAACGGGAACGGGCGGGGGAACCGGTGGCCGTGGACGCGGAGGGGGCCCTGTGGCGCGAGGATGCCACGAACGCCCACACGGACCGGTTCCGCGCCTACGTGCGCCACGAGATCGTGCCCCGTGCCAAAGAGCGCAACCCGCAGCTGCTCGACGTGCTGTGCCGCAGCATGAACCTCATCGCCGACGAGGACGATATGCTGGAGGCGCAGGCCGAGGCGCTTACGGACCGCCATGCGGCGTGGATCGAACGGTCGGAGGCCCTGGGCATCGATCACGGCGCCGGATGCGTGCTGGCCCCCGCGTTGGGCATCGAGCCGCGCCCGCTGCAGCGCCGCGCCGTCCTGCGCGTGCTGGGCCTCGTGCTGGGCGCCGAGGCGCGCGTGGAGGCGGCGTCGGTGGAAGCCGTGCTGGCCGCCTACGACGATGCCGGCGCCCCCCGCGGCGGCTACGTGGCGAACATCCAGGGAGACCTGGCCGTCAGCGCCAACAAGCGCGGCGTGCGCATCGAGCCCATGGCCGCGTTCCGCGCACGCCGAAAGCGGAAGTGACGGGAAGCCGGGTTCGCGCCCTTCTGCACCCGGCCTTGCGTTACAATACCGGGCATGGATAACGAACAGAACACCCACGAGGCGGCCGCGTGCAGCGCGGGGGCCGCCGCTTCCGGCGGGGAGCCCGCCCCCGACATCATCCTGGCCAGCGGCTCGCCGCGGCGCAAGCAGCTGCTGGAGGACGCGGGCATCGCGTTCTCCGTGCGCGTGTCCGAGGTCGACGAGACCTTGGAGCCCGACCTTTTGGCCGACCCGCCCGAGGCGGCGAAGAAGCTGGCCGAGCGCAAGGCCGGCGCCGTGGTGCAGGAGGTGCTGTCCGAGAACTACCTGGGCATGGCGGCCGTGCTGGGCGCCGATACCATGGTCGTGCTCGACGGCGAGATATTCGGCAAGCCCGCCAGCCTCTCGGACGCCAAGCGCATGCTGCGCCGCCTGTCCGGCCGCACCCACGAGGTGGTCACGGCCGTGTCGCTGTGGATGGTGGCCGCGCCGACCATCGAGGACATCTCCGTGGGCTTTCGCACGTTCGTCGACCGCTCCGCCGTCACGTTCCGCAGCCTCACCGACGAGGAAATTGCTGACTACCTGCGGAAAGGCGAGTCGTTCGACAAGGCGGGCGCCTACGCCGTGCAAGGGGAGGGGGCCAGCCTCGTGGAGGGCGTCGACGGTGCGCTCGACACGGTCATCGGCCTGCCGGTCGGCCGCCTGCTGGACGAGTTCCCCGACCTGTTCGCCGCTCGCTGACGGCTGGCTGACGAAAACGAAACCCGCTGCTTTTTCAACCTATACGCCCTGTTCCCGCAGCGAAATGTAAAAATCGTGGCCCTTGGCCCGGCGTTACCGTCTCGTCTCCTTTTATGAAGGGTGCAATGGTACACTAACCGAATCTCAAGGTAAGCGTGACGCCTCCGCTCACGTATCGCGCCTCGGCGCGGGACGGGGCGCGGCGGGCGCGGATGTGACGAAGAGGATGCGAACTGTGCACAACGACCTAGCCGAGGTGCTGTTCACCGAAGAGGAAATCGCCGGGCGCGTGGGCGAGATGGGACGCGCTATCACGCGCGACTACGCCTGCACCGCGGACGAGGGCGGCATCGTCCTCGTGTCCGTGCTGCGCGGCGCGGCTATCTTCATGGCGGACCTGGCCCGCAGGATCGAGCTGCCGGTGGAGATGGACTACCTGGCCGTCTCGTCGTACGGCAACGGTGCGAAGAGCTCCGGCGTCGTACGCATCCTGAAAGACCTCACGTCCGAGATCGAAGGGCGCCACGTGATCGTGGCCGAGGATATCCTCGACTCCGGTCTCACCTTGACGTACTTGCTGAAAAACCTGTCGTCGCGTCATCCGGCCTCCCTCGAAGTGGCCACGCTTCTGCGGAAGAAGACGCCCGCGCAGGCGAAGATCGACTGCAAATACCTCGGTTTCGAGTGCCCCGACGATTTCATCGTGGGTTACGGGCTGGACTACGCGGAACGCTATCGCAACCTGCCCTGCATCGGCATCTTGAAGCCGGAGATCTACCAATAACGACGTACCCGCGGCGGACGGAGGCGCACCGAACGGGTGCCGTCCAGCCCGCCAGGTAAGCGTGCGGAGGCGGCTTTAGCAGGCGGCGGATGGGAAGTCCGCGCCGGAAGCCGCAGCCGGCCGTTCGGGAAGGAAAGTCAGGCTCCATGGCACAGGATAACAAGAACAACAACAAGAAGTCGCAGTTCCAGCAGCCAAGTCCTCGGACGACCATCATCTCGGTCGTCCTGTTCCTGATCGTGGCCTTCTTCGTGGGCCAGCAGTTCATGAACATGTCCAGCACCACGCAGACCGACGGCCTCATCACGTCGGAGTTCGTGCAGGCGGTGGAGCAGGACCGCGTCACGAAGGTCGTGTACGACGCCGGCGGGCATACCGTGTCCGGCTCGTACTACCCGGCCGTCACGGCAGGCTCGACGGCGGCCAACGCGTTCAACGACGCGTTCCAGGCGCTCAACGCGCGCATGGCCACGCTCAAGAACCCCGACACCGGCAAGGCGCTGGGCGGCGTGGGCACCACCGACGTCAACGCGGCCACCCTCGGCAGCGAGCGCAACTTCACGTCCACCTACGTGGGCCAGGACTCGCTCGGCGAGCTCATGGCCGCGCACCCGAACATCCCCTACCAGGTGAACCTGCCGTCCGGCTTCATGGACCTGCTCATCACGCTGCTGCCCATCATCGCCATCGGCGCGCTGCTGTTCTTCTTCTTCAACTCCATGCAGAAGGCGAACAACTCGCAGATGTCGTTCGGCAAGGCCAAGACGAAGAAGTCCATCGAGGAGCGCCCGGACGTGAAGTTCTCCGACGTGGCCGGCGTGGACGAGGCCGTGGAGGAGATGCAGGAGATCAAGGACTTCCTGGCGAACCCGGCGAAGTACCAGTCCATGGGCGCGAAGATCCCCCGCGGCTGCTTGCTTGTGGGCCCTCCGGGCACCGGCAAGACGCTGCTCGCGCGCGCCGTCGCCGGCGAGGCGGGCGTGCCGTTCTTCAGCATCTCGGGCTCGGACTTCGTGGAGATGTTCGTGGGCGTGGGCGCCTCCCGCGTGCGCGACCTGTTCCAGCAGGCCAAGGACGCGAGCCCGGCCATCATCTTCATCGACGAGATCGACGCGGTGGGCCGCCAGCGCGGCACGGGCCTGGGCGGCGGCCACGACGAGCGCGAGCAGACGCTCAACCAGCTGCTCGTGGAGATGGACGGCTTCGAGAGCAACGACTCCGTGGTGCTCATCGCCGCCACGAACCGCGCCGACGTGCTCGACCCCGCCCTGCTGCGCCCCGGCCGCTTCGACCGCCAGATCGTGGTGGACGCGCCCGACGTGAAGGGCCGCGAGAAGATCCTGCAGGTGCACAGCAAGGACAAGCCCATCGGCAGCGACGTTGACCTGGCGAAGGTGGCCAAGCTCACGCCGGGCTTCACGGGCGCCGACCTGGCGAACCTCATGAACGAGTCGGCGCTGCTCACGGCGCGCCGCGGCAAGAAGATCATCACGCAGCGCGAGGTGAGCGAGTCCATGGAGCGCGTCATCGCCGGTCCGGAGCGCAAGGGCCGCGTGCTCGACGAGCAGACCAAGCACACTATCGCCTACCACGAGAGCGGCCACGCCCTGGTGGGGCATTTGCTGCCGCACGCCGACCCCGTGCACAAGATCTCGATCATCTCGCGCGGCCGCGCGCTGGGCTACACGCTGTCCATCCCCAAGGAGGACAAGGTGCTCAACTCGCTCGGCGAGATGCGCGACGAGCTGGCCGTGTTCATGGGCGGCCGCGTGGCGGAGGAGATCTTCTGCGACGACATCACCACGGGCGCCTCGAACGACCTCGAGCGCGCCACGAAGATGGCCCGCGCCATCGTCACGCAGTACGGCATGAGCGCCGAGCTGGGCACGCAGGTGTTCGGCCAGCCGAACCACGAGGTGTTCCTGGGCCGCGACTACGGCAACACGCAGGACTACTCGGAGGAGACGGCCAAGCGCATCGACGACGAGGTCGCCCGCATTATGAAGGACGCGCACGACCGCGCCTACGAGATCCTCGTGAGCCATCGCGAGCAGATGGACCTCATGGCCAGCGTGCTCCTGGAGCGCGAGACGGTGGAGGGCGAGGCGTGCCTGGCGCTGCTTGACAACACGTGGGATGACTACCTGAAGCACGAGGGCGAGATCAACGCCCGCAAGGAGGCCGAGGAGCAGTCGGCGCGCGAGCGCGATGCCAAGCTCGCCGACCCGAACTGGAAAGAGGAGCCGGTGGAGCCGGGCGACCAAAACCCGAACCCCCCGTTCCGCGAGCCCTCCGATGAGGATGACGGGGCCGCAGCCGGTGCGCAGGCGTCGGGCGCGGCCCCTGCAGAGCCCGCTGACGGCTCGAAGAGCTTCCTCGACGAGATGGAGAAGGGCTTCCGCGAGATGATGGGCGACGGCAAGGGCGCGCCGCAGGACGGGAAGCCCGCCGACCGCACCGACGACGAGAAAGGCGACGGAGAGCGTAAATGATCTGGCGCTGTGCTGATTTCGAGTTCGACACCAAGATGCCCATCGTCATGGGCATCTTGAACGTTACCCCCGATTCCTTCTCCGACGGCGGCGAGCACGAGGACAGGGATGCCGCGCTCGCGCACGCCGAGCGGATGGTGGAGGAGGGAGCCGCCATCGTGGACGTGGGCGGCGAATCCGCCCGGCCCGGAGCCGCGCCCGTGAGCGTGGACGAAGAGCTGGCGCGCGTGCTGCCCGTGGTGCGCGCGCTCGCCGAGCGCGGGATGTGCGTGAGCATCGACACGCGCCGGCCTGCGGTGGCGCGCGCGGCCGTCGAGGCGGGCGCGGCCATCGTGAACGACGTGTCCGGCTTCCGCGACCCCGCCATGGTGGACGTGGCGCGCGGCTGCGACGCCGGGCTCGTGGTCATGCACATGCAGGGCGAGCCGGCCACCATGCAGGACGATCCCGTGTACGACGACGTGGTGAACGATGTGCGCGACTACCTGCGCGACCGGGCAGCCGCGCTCGAGGCGGCGGGCATCGCGCACGACCGCATCTGCGTCGATCCCGGCCCTGGCTTCGGCAAGACGCCGAAGCAGACCATCGAGCTCGTGCGCAACTTCCAGGAGTTCGCACGGCTGGGGTACCCGGTGATGGCGGCGCTGTCGCGCAAGAGCTACATCGGCTACGCGTACCGTATCGACGAGCCGCGCGAACGCGACCAGGCGTCCGCTGCCGAGGCGCTCATGGCCTGCGAGCTGGGGGCGAACGTGGTGCGCACGCACAACGTTGCCGAGACGGCCAAGGCTCTCAAGGACCTGCGCCCCTACGCGCTGCTGGGCCTGGGTTGCAACGTGCCGCTCGTAGCCGAGCCGGGCGAGGAGCGCGAGGGCAAGATCGCGCTTCTGAACCAGGCCGTCACCGAGCTGTGCGCGCTGCCGGACTCGCAGATCGTGGACATCTCCAGCTTCTACGAGAGCGAGCCGGCCTACTATCTCGACCAGGACGTGTTCGTGAACTCCGTCGTGCTGCTGCGCACGGGCCTGGCGCCCAAGGAGCTTTTGGGCTACCTGCACGCCATCGAGAACAGCCTGGGCCGCGTGCGCGAGAGAGAGAACGGGCCGCGCACCTGCGATATCGACATCATCGACTACCAGCTGTACGTGACGGACAACGACCTGCTCACGCTGCCGCACCCGCGCGCCCTCGAGCGCGACTTCGTGGTGCAGCCGCTTCTCGAGCTGCTGCCGGGCCATGTGCTGGCCGACGGCTCCTCTGTGACGCGCGACCGCGTGGCGGTGGGGAAGGCCACGCGGCTGTGAGCGAGCCGCTCGCGTTCCGCCTGCGCGTGCTCGACGAGGTCACCTCGACGAACGACGAGGTGAAGCGCGCGCTGGAAGCCGGCGAGCCCGAGGGCTTGGCTGTGAGCGCCCGTCGCCAGACGGGCGGCTACGGCAGGCAGGGCCGCACCTGGGCGAGTCCCGAGGGCGGCCTGTACCTGTCGCTGCTGCTGCGTCCCTCGGTGGACGCCGCCCTGCTCCCCACCTTGAGCCTCGTGACCGCCCTGGCCGTCCGCCGCGCGGTGGCCGGGCTGCTCCCCGCCGAAGCCGCGGAAAGCGTGCTGGTGAAGTGGCCGAACGACCTGGTGGTTCCGGCGGCCTCCCGGCCGCCGGAACTTCTCGACGCTGCGGCCGGTCGCGGCACCCGATCTCGCGGCGATGCCGGAGACTCGCGTACCGAAGTACGCTTCGCCTCCGCCATCCCCACGATCTCGGGCACCACGGACGGCCTCGCTGACTTACTACGCCAACCTGCGAGTTCGTCTTCGCACCTCCGGCGCGAAGGGGCGCTCTGCGAGCGCCCCGACCAACCTGCGGTCGCCCAACCCGTCTTCCGCAAGCTGTGCGGTATCTCGCTCGAGGCGCATGCGGGGGGCGTGTGCGTGGGCATCGGCGTGAACGTGGAGCCGCCGGATGCTGTCGACGCCGCGGCGGTGGGCGGCAAGAACGTTCCCGTCTACCTACCCGAGCTGGGCTTCGAGGGCAACGTCGACGACGTGGCCGCCGCGGTCTTGCACGCGTTCGCGCCGCTGTACCGCGCTTGGCTGGCCGAGGGCTTCGCGCCCCTCGCAGGTGAGTACGCCGCCCATGCCAGCCTCACAGGGCGCAGCGTGCGCATGGTGAACCGTGCGGGCGAACCGGTGGCCGAGGGGACGGTGGCCTCGGTGGACGCGTTCGGCCGCCTTGTCCTGCGCGCGTCCGACGGGTCGCGCGTGCCGGTGGCTTCCGGCGAGGCGCATCTCGTGTAGATCATCCGCCCGTCGGCGGAAAAGCGCCTTTGGCGGCGCTTCGCTGTGGTTGCTTTGTGTATCCGCCGACAGGGTATTCTCCTTTCTCTGCGCGCGCGAGTAAAATATCTCGTTCCGCAAAAATGAGAAAGGCCCCGCAGACATGGCAGCAGCGACAGCGACGAAGGCGAAGCTCCCCCTCGACCTCAACGAAGAAAGCACCGGCGCGCCCCTCGGCAAGGACCCGAAGAACCCCGGCCGCGACAGCAAGGTCAGCCGCATGGGCGCGGCGTCCATCCCGCGCCTCATCACCGAGTTCGCCATCCCCGCCATCCTCGGCATGGTGGTGAACGGCGCCTACAACGTGGTGGACTCCATCTTCCTCGGGCAGGCCATGGGCGAGATCGGCCTGTCGGCGGCAACCGTGGCGAACCCCATCATGATCGTGTTCATGGCCATCTCCATGCTCATCGGCAACGGCGGCAACGCGCTCGCGGCGCTGCGCCTGGGCGAGGGGAGGCGCGTGGACGCCGAGATCAGCCTGGGCAACACGGTGCTGCTGAGCGTGGTGGTGTCGGCTATCGTGGGCATCGCGGCGCTGAACCCCGCCATCCTCGACAGCCTGCTCACGCTCTCGAGCGCCACCGACGACGTGCGCCCCTACGCGCGGGCGTTTTTGCAGATCATCTGCTTCGGCTTCATCTTCCAGTGCATCGGCATGGGCGTGAACAACTTCATCCGCACGGCCGGCGCGCCCAACCGCGCGCTCGTCACCATGCTCATCGGCCTCGTGGTGTCCACGGCGCTGAACTACCTGTTCGTCCTCCGGCTGGGCTGGGGCGTGGAGGGTAGCGCGCTGGCCACCATCATCGGACAGGCCGCGTCGTGCGCCGCGGTGCTGTGGTACTTCGTGTTCACACGCAACGTGCCGCTCAAGCTGCACTTCCGCTATATGGCGCCGCACCTGCGCGTCATCGGCACCATCCTCTCGCTCGGCTTCGCCAGCTTCGCCGTGCAGGCGGGCATGGCCGTGGTGAACTTCGTGATCAACCACCTGCTGGTGCAGTACGGCGCGTTGAGCCCCATCGGCGCCGACGATGCGCTCGCGTCCATCGGCGTGGTGCAGCGCGTGGCCATGTTCACCGTGCTGCCGCTCGTGGGCGTGGCCGTGGCCATCCAGCCGCTGCTCGGCTTCAACTACGGCGCGAAGCTCATCGACCGCGTGCGCAAGACGCTGTGGTACGGCATCGCCGGCGCCACGGTGCTCGGCGCCCTCATGTGGCTGGTGGTGCACCTGTTCCCCGAGTTCATCGTGGGGGCGTTCGGCATCACGCACGACGGGCTCGTGGACTTCACCGTGTTCGCGCTCAAGGTGCAGCTGCTCATGCTGCCGTTCGTGGGCTTCCAGATCGTCGGGTCGAACTACTTCCAGGCCACGGGGCAGCCGGCGAAGTCCATCGTGCTGTCGCTCACGCGCCAGATCCTGTTCCTCGTGCCGCTGCTGTTCGCGCTGCCCGAGGTGCTGCCGCACGTGCTGCCCCAGTTCACCGGGCTCGACGCGCTGTACTTCGCCACGCCCATGGCGGACTTCCTGTCCATCTTCGTCACCGTCATCTTCATCATCGTGGAGATGAGGCGCCTGCGGAAGTTGGAGCGCGGCGAGATCACCGCGAAGTTCTAGCGGGGCGGTGCGCGGCATCCCGCTCGCCGAACGGTTGTCACCCTGATTGTCAACCCGGGAAGAGCCCGCTGGTTTACGCGAACCGGCGGGCTCTTCTATACTGCGACGCGATCTGACGGAAGCGGCGAGCAGGCCGCATGCAGGAAGGGAACGCACATGGACGAGCAGGCGATGCGGGGAAAGAAGGCGGCGGGCATGCGGGGGAGGACGCGCTCGATCGCGTTCGTGGGGCTCACGATCGCGCTCATGGGCGTGTCCGCGTGGGTTGCCATACCCTTCGGTCCCGTGCTGCTCACGCTGCAGATGTTCGCGCTCATGTTCGCCCTGCTCGCGCTCACGCCGCGCGAGTGCCTGGCAGCTATTGCGGGCTATCTGGCGCTCGGCGCGGTGGGGCTGCCGATGTTCTCGGGCATGCGCGGCGGCATCGGCATGCTGCTGGGCCCGACGGGCGGCTACCTGTGGGGGTATATGCTGGCCGCGGCCGCGGCTCTCGCCGTACGGGCGGCGCTGCGCCGCGCGCTTGGCGGCGGCGCCTCCGGCGGTAGGCTTGCGGGAAGGCGCGCGTGGGCTGTCGACCTGGCCGCCTGCCTCGTGTTCATCGTCGTGACGTACACGTGCGGCTGCGTGCAGTACGCCGCGGTGGTCGGGGTGGACCTCGCCGCTGCGTTCGCCGTCACCATCGCCCCCTTCGCGATCCCCGACTTGGTGAAGGCCGTGGCCGCCGTTGCCTGCGCCCGCGCCGTCACCCGCGCCGTGGGGCGGAGGTAGGCGATCCTTCCCGACACGTAGCAGGCGCCGGTGCAAGCGACGACGGACGTGGTGGTGCTTACGCCTCGTACACCACGGCGCCGCTGGTGAAGCCGCCGCCGAAGGCCACGAGCACTACCTTGTCGCCGGGCTTGATGCGGCCGGCGGCGTACGCCTCGGCCAGCGCCATGGGCAGGCTGGCGGCCGAGGTGTTGCCGGCGTGGGCGATGGAGAGCTGGAACAGGCTCATCGGGCGGTCGAGCTTCTTGGCGGCGTACTTGATGATGCGCTCGTTGGCCTGATGGGGGACGATGCAGGCCACCTCGTCCAGCGCGACGCCGGCGCGGTCGAGCACCTGGTTGACGGCGACGGTCATGGCTTCGGCGGCGAACTTGAACACCTTCTGGCCGTTCATGTAGATGGTCTGGCGCGGGCGGCCGTCCTCGATGGCCTCGCGCACGGCGAGCTCGTCGGCGATCTGCGCGGCCGCCGCGTCCGTGTCCGCGACCGCCGGCGCGATGCCGTTGGCGTCGAACGGTTGGGGCGCGTCGTATGTCGCGGGGCAGGACAGCGCGTTGGTCGCATCGTCCTCGTTCACGATGTAGCTGCCCAGGATGCCGGGGCGCTCGTCGCTCCACTCGAGCACGGCCGCGCCGGCGCCGTCGCCGAACAGCACGCACGTGTTGCGGTCGGCCCAGTTCGTCAGGCGGGTCAGGCGCTCGGCTCCCACCACGAGGGCGCGGCGCACGGGGTTGCGCCCGGCGGCGCCCGGGGTTTTCGGTGCGCTCGCGGCCATCAGGACCTCGGCCACGGTCAGGCCGTAGACGAAGCCCGTGCAGGCGGCGTTCACGTCGAAGGCGATGGCGTTCTCGAGGCCCAGGCGGCGGCGCAGCAGGCCTGCCATCGAAGGCACCACCGTGTCCGGCGTGATGGTGGCGAACACCACGAGGTCGATCTCGCCCGCTTCGAGGCATCGCTCGGCGAAGCCGCCCGCGTCCCAGCCCAGCGCCTCGCGCGCCGCCTGCTCGGCCAGGTCGGCGTTCGACTCGCCTACGGCCACGTGCCTGCTCTCGATACCGGTGCGCGTCCTGATCCACTCGTCGTTCGTGTCGACGAGCGCCTTCAGGTCGTCGTTTTGCACCTCAAGCGCCGGAACCGCCTTGCCGAATCCCACCAATGCACTGCCCACGATGTTTCTCCTGCCTTCGACCAAGATGCGCCTGCCCCACCTACTGCTAACGGGCTTCCGCGTAAGAGTCGACAATACTTCGATAATCAAACTAATTGTCTATTATAGGCTTGCAACTGAGGAAAAGCATGCGGCTCCAAAAAATGCACGAAGCCCCTCGCGCAGTGGATGCTCGGCGCCTCATTGCGAGGGTTTCCAACTGCCCGCTACCCTTGGGAGTGGGCGGATGACGTTCTCGTTGCGTTCTATTGCAGGTTGCCGCATGCGTGCTTGCAGATAAACGGATGAACATCGAGAAGTCGGCATCGAATGGCACAGTAATCACTGGTTTTCTACAACGGGCCCCTCCTTTCTGGCCTCCGTAGGATGTTCCGGCAAAATTTGCTTGACAGTGAAGTAACTCCACCTGGGATTTCTCTGATGGAAGCGTTCTCCTTCGCTGTTGATAGGTCTGGCGATGTGGAAAACCGGTGATTACTGTGTCGGTGGGTGTCTTTCCGAAAGCCAGTACATGATTGACACCGCCACTTTCCTCGCCACATGCGGCGGGCCGAGACATTGCCCGCATTGGCCGCGGTGAAGGCGTCGTCGTGTGGAGCGCCCGACGACGGCCTGTTCATGATGGTGTGCTCGCTCAACGAGGTCGCGACCGTGTGCCGCATCGGAGACTACGACGGCTTGGAAGAGCCTTTGCGTCTTGTGGCGGCCCATCGGCCCCTTTTCCCGGCATACTACCCTCCGCAGTATGCCATCCTTCGTTCCTCATCAATCCCATATCGTGACGCGTGCCGTGCGATTTCACGTCGCGGCGGCGATTCGCGGTCCCGCTCGGCACGGCATGCTGGTTCCAGTGCTTTTCGACGACGAGACAAGGAGGGCGAAGCATGGAGAAATCAGAGGGCATCACCATCCCGCATGAGAAGCCGTGGCGCTACGAGGAAGGCGAGTACACGGTAACGCGCGGCAGCGCGTGGTCGGGGCCGGGATGCCACCTGGGGTGCGGCGTGCTGATGTACACCGACAAGGACGGCAAGCTCGTGAAGGTGGAGGGCGACCCCGAGAACCCGATGACCGAGGGGCGCCTGTGCGTGCGCTGCCTCGACATGCCCGAGATCGTGAACCACAAGGACCGCCTCACCTACCCGATGAAGCGCGCCCGCGCCGACCGCGGCAAGAACAAGTGGGAGCGCGTGAGCTGGGACGAAGCCTACGACATCGTAGAGCGCGAGTTCAATGCCATCAAGGACGAGTACGGTGCCGAGTCCGTGGTGTTCATCCACGGCACCGGCCGCGACATCGCGCCATGGCAGTCGCGTTTGTGCTGGTCGTTCGGCAGCCCGAACTACGGCAACGTGCTCTCGGGCAACGCGTGCTATCTGCCGCGCGTGGCCGGTATGGCCGCCACGACGGGCTCGTTCTGGATCGCCGACGTGGCCCAGCATTTCCCCGACCGGTTCGACCACGAGGGCTGGACCATGCCCGAAGTCATGTTCGTGTGGGGCAACAACCCCCTCATCGCGAACTCGGACGGCTTCTTCGGCCACTGGGTCATCGACCTCATGAAGCGCGGCATGAAGACCGTGGTCATCGACCCGCGCGTGACGTTCCTGGCGGCGAAGGCGAACCTGCACCTGCCCATCCGCCCCGGCACCGACGCGGCGCTGGCGCTCGGCATGTTGAACGTCATCATCAACGAGGAAATCTACGATAAGGAATTCGTCGACTGCTGGTGCTACGGCTTCGACGAGCTGAAGGAGCGCGTGCAGGAGTACCCGGCCGACCGCGTGGCCGCGATCACCTGGATCCCCGAGGACAAGATCGTGCGCGCCGCCCGCATGCTGGCCGCGGCGAAGCCGGCCACGCTGCAGTGGGGCCTTGCCATCGACATGACGCGGGAGGCGATCCCCGCCGGCCAGGCCATCGCGGCGCTGTTCCAGATCACGGGCAACATCGACTGCCCGGGCGGCCTGGTGCCCCCCGCGGAGATCATGGCGTACTCCGGCGGCTGGGGCCGCGACCTGCTGCCCCCCGAGCAGGAGCCGAAGCGCCTGGGCCTCGACCGCTACCGCCTGCTGCAGATGGGCTTCAAGCAGTCCTCGCCCGACGTGCTCATCGAGACCATGGAGACGGGCGTGCCCTACGAGATCCACGGCGCGCACTTCCAGACCACGAACGGCATCGCCTGCATGGGCGCCGACCCGCACCGCGTGTACAACGCGTTCAACAAGTGCGACTTCATCGTGTCGGTCGACCTGTTCATGACGCCCACCATCATGGCACTGGCCGACGTCGTGCTGCCGGCCGCCACGTTCGCCGAGCGCAACGGCATCCGCGTGGGCGACGGCCCGCAGCGCGGCGAGGTTATCAACAAGGTCACGCAGATCGGCGAGTGCAAGTCCGACATGCAGATCAACCTGGAGCTGGGCAAGCGCTTCAACCCCGAGGCCTGGCCCTGGGAGAAGCCGGAGGAGATGTTCACCGAGCTGCTGAAGCCCACGGGCTACTCGTGGGAGGAGCTGCGCGAGGAGGCGCCGGTGTACCTTCCGGTGGAGTACTACAAGTACAAGACCGGCAAGATGCGCAACGACGGCCAGCCCGGATTCCAGACGGCCACGGGCCGCATCGAGCTGTGGTCGACGTTCTACAACGCGGCCGAGCTCGACCCGCTGCCGTACTTCGAGGAGCCCGATCCGGGCCCCGGCTCCACGCCGGAGCTGTTCGAGCAGTACCCGCTCGTGCTTACCACGGGCGCGCGCAACTGGAGCTACTTCCACTCGGAGCACCGCCAGATCGAGCGCTTGCGCCGGATGCACCCCGACCCCATCGTGCAGGTTCACCCCGACAAGCTGGCGGAGCTCGGCATGGAGGACGGCGAGTGGGTGTGGATCGAGAACCAGAACGGCCGCGCCAAGATCAGGATCGAGTCGACGCCCATCCTCACCGACCCGCGCATCGTGGCCTGCGACCACGCGTGGTGGCGGCCGGAGGGCGACCCGGAGAAGTTCTTCGACGTGTTCGAGTACAACATCAACAACCTCATGGTGTACAGCCCCGGCAAGAGCGGGTTCGGTTCCAACTACAAGACGAGCATCTGCAGGCTCTACAAGCTCGAGGACGGTGAGTAACAATGGCCCAGTACGGAATCTTGGTTGACTACGAATGGTGCACGGGCTGCCATTCGTGCGAGTTCGCATGCCAGATGGAGCACGGCTACCCGGTGGGGCAGACGGGCATCCTGGTGAACGAGATCGGCCCGTGGAAGATCGACGAGGACGTGTGGCAGCTGGCCTACATGCCGGTGCCCACCGACCAGTGCGACCTGTGCGCCGCGCGCCGGGAGCTGGGCAAGGTGCCCACCTGCGTGCAGCACTGCCAGGCGAAATGCCTCGAGTACGGCCCGCTGGAGGAGTTGAACGCCAAGCTGGCCGCCAAGACGAAGCAGGCCGTGTTCGCCCTGGGCGACTAAGGAAGGGCCCCGCACCCCGGCCGCATGCCGGGGTGCGGGGAGGCGGTCGGCCGCGGACGGACGGCAACCTGCCTGCCGGCCGGCCAACGGCATGCCGACGGCGGTTGGGTTGCGGATGCCGTCGAAAATGGCAGCTTTTGGAAGTTATTCGTCGTACCCTGAAGACGGCTCGACAGGAGCGCCATCAGGACGGGCCTGCGAACTGGGACGACAGGAACGCTTTGGAAACAGCGTTCCGATCGCTGCGGGTGCGGGCGGTGAGATCGACGAATATCCTTCAAAATCTGCCAGAATTCGAGGAATCAGGTGCGCAGGACTGGGAAGAGGCGTCCCGCACCGACGCGAAAGCCCGTTCTGATCGAAAGGGGCCGTTATGGAAACCATCGTGCTGCTCGTCGCGGTCGTGGCGGGCCTTGTGGCGCTGGAGCTGCTGGGCATGCACGCGTACCGTCGTTATCGGGCGCGCAGGCAGGCGGCGTTCACGCGGGAGAACGTGGGCGCGGTCTACGACGACTTGCAGGCCGCGCGCGCCCGGTGCCTGGCGGAGAAGCGCGCGATCGTCCTGTTGGCCGATGCCGCCCGCTCGGCCGGCCGCCCGGAGGACGGTGCCGTGCTGGATGCGCTGGCGGCTGGCGAGCGGGCCCACCTGGTCGCGCTCGAGGCCTTCCGCGGGCCGCTGCATGCCGAGAGCGTGGAGCCCGAGCCGCGCTCGCCCCAGCCGTCGAGCCTGGACGACGCCCTGCGCGCCGCGGCCGGGCGTCTCGATGGCTGGAGCACGGGCCCCTGCCGCGAAGCCGCCGCACGCGCCCGCGTGCGCGGCTACCGCGACATCGCGAAGCTCTACCGCCAGCTGCAGGAGGTGGAGCAGGCCGCCGCGCACCTCTGCCTCGACCTGGCGGAGGGTGCCCGTCCTTCCGGGCTCCTCTCGTCCTGCCCGGCCTGCGGCCTCATCGTGACTGGCCGCCGTCCCGCCTTCTGCACCGTGTGCACGAAGCCCGGCTTCGAGTTCGAGGACGTGGAGGCGCCCGCGGCACCCGGCGATGCGTCTGCTGCGCTGAAGCCGGAAGGCGCCGCGTAGCGGCGAGCGACGGTTTCGCGGGCGGCGGTTCTGCAGAGCGGCGACGGGCATCGACTTCGCGAGCGACGGCTTGCGGGGCCGTCGCGCTAGGCCGAGGCCTCCACCATCTCTGCGAGTTCCAGCAAGTTCGTCGCCTCGTAATCCGCGCGCACGCCCAGCTCCTCGGGCGGCAGGCCGCGGCGGTTGAGCCAGCCCACGGTGAAGCCGAACGCCTTCGCGCCGGCCACGTCCCAGCCGTTCGACGACACGAACAGCAGACGCTCCCGCGCGACGCCCAGATGGTCCACGGCCAGCTGGTACACCTCGGGCCGCACCTTGAACAGCCCCGTCTCGTCGGCGCTCAGGCAGGCGTCCAGGTGCGCGCCCAGCCCGGAGCGCGCGACCAGCGGCTCGATCATCCCCAGGTTGCCGTTCGTGAGGATGGCCTTCTTGCGCGTGCCGAACCGGGCCATGGCCTCTATGACCTCGGGGTACATCTCAAGCTCCAGATAGGTTGCCATGATGGCCGCGATCTTCTCCTCGTCGCCCTCCAGGCCCAGCTCGGCCAGCGTGTAGCGCAGCGCGTCCTCGGTGACGTGCCAGAAGTCCGCATAGCGCCCCATGAGCGTGCGCAGCCACGAGTATTCCAGCTGCTTCTGCCGCCACAGACGGCTCATGGCCGCCCCGCTGGCGGGGTACTCCTCCTCGCACTTCCGCTCAACCGAGTACACGTCGTACAGCGTGCCGTACGCATCGAACGCGATAGCCTCTATCATGTCGCTTTCCTTCCCCTGACTTCCCCTGTGCGGCCGCCGTCGTTGCGACCCGGATCTATTGTGCGCCGAAACCGCGGGCCCGGCAAGCGCCAAAAGGGAAGGGCCCGGACCCCTTGCGGGGTCCGGGCCCTGGAAACGCGAGTCCGCAGAGAGCTCGAACGTTGCGAATCAGTACCCCACCAGGCCCACGAGCGGGGCGAGGATGGTGGCGTGAAGGATCATCATGGCGATGGTCGGCGCGATGCCGGCCTTGAAGAACTCGCCCATCTTCCACTGGCCGTGCTTGAACGTCATCATGTTGTTGCTGTCCACGCCCAGAAGGAACGTCGTGTTGGCGTTGAACGCGATGATGATGGCGAACACGGCGGCCGACACGCCCATGGCAGGTCCCATGCCCGCAAGCGGGATGAGGCTGATGGCGATGAGCGCCGGGCCCACCGGGATGATCAGGCGCATGAGCGGCAGCGCCACGGCGGTGGCGGCGACCACGGCGAACGCCGACACGGCCATCTTGCCCACGGTTGCGCCGAAGAGCCAGCTCGCCGCGCCCTGCTCCTTGATGCCGCCTGCGATGGACTGCACGCAGCCGATGAGCAGCACGATGGCCCACTGCACGCTGGCGATGTACTCTTTCCAGGTGAGCACGTCGATGCCGGGCAGGAAGAACAGCGCCAGGCCCGCGACGGCGATGGCCGTGGCATCCCAGCCCGTCCAGTTGCTGGCCACCCAGGCCACGATCATGAGCGCCAGGATGGCGAGCACCTTCTTGTCGAACCCGTCGAGCTTGCCCACCGAGGCGCCCGACTTCTCGATGGCGAGCATCGTCTCTTCGGAGATGCGATCGGTCTTGAAGATGAACACCACCGACAGCCAGCACACCACCAGAAGGATGAGGGCGATGGGCGCGCAGATGATGACCCAGTCGAGGAACGAGATGGTGAAGCCCGCGTTCGCGCCCAGCATGTTCAGCGTCATGATGTTGAGCGCCGAGCCGGCCGGCGTGATCATGCCGCCCATGCACGAGGCGTACGCGATGCCTATCATGAGCGCCTTGCCCAGGTTGGCGGCGTGCTTCGCGGTGCCGTTCTTCTGCTCCACCTCGATGATGCTGGACATGGCGATGCCCGCGAACAGCGCCGTGCAGGGCAGGTTCGACACGAACGCCGAGATCACGGCCGTGGCGATCATGAACATGAGTACCGTGAGCTTCGCGTTGCCCTTCGTGATGTGCATGAGCGTGAACACGATCTTCGTGGGGATCTTCGTCTTCAGCAGCGCCGACGTGATGCCGAACGACGCCAAGATGAAGAAGATCACGTTGCTGATGAAGTTCGCCCATACGCCGGGCGTGCCGTTGTACGGGAAGATGCCGAATCCCGGCATGAGGCACATGAGCGCCAGGCCCGAGATGGCCATGGGCACCGGCTCCGTCACCCAGAGCACGATGCCGGACACCATGAGCGCGATGGCCATCTTGCCCGCGTAGGACAGGCCCTCCGGCGTGGGCAGGAAGTGCGCGATCACGATGATGGTCACGGCCACGCCGATGAGCGCCAACCGCTTGCCGAGCGACGTGCCTTGTTGCTTGTTGTTGTCGGACATGAGATGAATCAACCCCCTTGCTTTTCCAGTAGGATCCTTGTTCGATCGGAGCTTCGGACGATCCCCCTTTCTTCGCTGTCCCTCGCGCGAGCGGCGCGCCTCTTTTCCGAATGCTCGCATCCCACTATCTCCGAGCGCGCAAGGCCGCGAATCGAGTAGCCGTTGCTAAAACCGGGGGAAGTCATCGAAAAATCCGTATGAAGAGCCTGCACGAAGGGGGTCATACGCACAGTAGTATGGCGTTCGTGCGCTTTCCTTTCAGGCGTCCGATTCGCGGGCAGCGCGTTCACGTTATGGTGGGCGCCTGTTCGAGGGCTCGACGTGCGAGGGGGAGGTAGACGATGGGCGGAGACGGGCGGGATACGCGACGCAGCCAGGCGCCTGCTGGCGGCGCGGCGGCCAAGAGGGCCGCGTGCGTCGCGGTGGCGGTGGTGCTGGTTGCGGCGGCTTGGCTGGGGCCCACGCCGGAGGGGCTTACCGAGGCGGGGAAGATGTCGCTCGCGCTCATGGTGGCGGGCATCTTCCTGTGGGTGACGGAGCCGGTGCCCGTGGCCATCTCGGGCCTCGTCATGATGGTGCTCATGCCCGTGTTCGACGTGCTGGAGTTCAACGGCGGCGTGTGGAGCGGGTTCATCAGCAGCGTGATCTTCTTCATCTTGGCGTCGTTCGGCATCACGGCGGCGCTGCTGAAGACGAAGATCCCCACGAAGATCGTGTTCGCGCTCATGCGTCTGACGAAGGGCAACGCGCGGGCCACGGTGGGCGCGTTCATGGTGTCGGCGGCGGTGCTGTCGTTCTTCATCTCCGACCTGCCGTGCACGGCGCTGTTCGCGGGCATCGCGGTGTCGAGTATCCTCAAGATCGAGGGGTGCGAGCCCGGCAAGTCCAACCTGGGGCGGGCGCTCATGATAGGCATCACGTACGCATCGGTGGTGGGCGGGCAGTCCATCCCGTCGGGCAGCGCCATGAACATCATGGCCATGAACGTGCTGGCCGCCAACACCGGCATCGAGATATCGTTTCTGGACTGGACGGCCATCTGCATGCCCATCGCGCTCGTGCTGCTGGCGGCATGCTGGCTGTCGGTGACGCTCGTGTTCCGCCCGGAGCCCATCTCGGCGGCCACCATGGCCTGCATCGAGGAGAAGGGGCGGGCCGTGGGCCGGCTGGAGACGCTGGACTGGAAGGTGCTCGGCATCATGGGCGTGACGTTCGCGCTGTGGATCGCCAGCAACTGGACGGGCTGGGACGCCACGGCTATCGCGGTGCTCTGCCTGGTGCTGTTCTTCCTGCCGGGGCTGGACGTGCTCACGTGGCGCGAGTACACGGCGTCGGTGTCGTGGAGCATCGTGCTGCTCATCGGCTGCGTGCAGTCGCTGTCGGGCGGCGTGAAGGAGCAGGGGGCGGCCAGCTGGCTGTTCGGCTCCACCGTGGGCAAGCTCGCTGTGAGCGGCGGGGCCGTCGTGGGCGCCACGGCGGCGCTGCTGCCGCTTCTGCGCCTGGTCATTCCCGTGGGGCCGGCGTTCATCGCCATCTGCCTCATCCCGCTCGCGTCGCTTTCGACCGCGTTCGGCGTGAGCCCGGTGGTGTTCACGGTCATCGTGGCGGTGAACGCATCCACCACGTTCCTCATGGGCGTGGACAGCAACAACATGCTGTCGTTCCGCTACGGCTACTGGAAGATGACCGACTTCTTCAAGGCAGGCGTGCTGCCCACGCTGGCCATGGTGGCGCTGCACGCCACCGTGCTCGCCCCGCTCGTGGCGGCCGTGGGGTACTAGGCGGGCACGAGCACCCTGCGGCGTCCGAGGGCGCGGCAGGCGGCGTGCGTCGCACGTTCGGCTCGCCCGCCTGCAAGCTCCGTTGGCGCCCTACTGGTACACGACCTCCGTGGAGTCCACGATGCTGATGAGCTCCTGCTGCGAGTTGATGCCCATCTTCTGGTAGATGTGGTACACGTGCGTCTTGGCCGTGTACGCCGAGATGTTCAGCTCGTCGGCGATGAACTGGGCGTTGCGCCCTTTCGCCAGGTAGTACAGGATCTCGCCCTCGCGGTTCGACAGCTTGTAGGTCTGCGCCGCCTGGTTGCAGCGCTGCTTGAAGTAGCCGCCCTCCGCGATCTCGGCCTTCACCGTCTTGTCGGCGAACGTGTTGTCCTTGAACGGCACGAACGCAGCCAGCAGCGCCAGGGCGAGCAGCAGGCCGAGCGCCAGGTACGGCACGTAGGCGAACAGGCTCGGGTCGGTGCGCTCGATGGCCATGCACGCGACCCAGCTCACGATCATGCCCGCCGGCAGCACCAGCTGGCCGCGCGCGATGCGCCAGAACGGCGAGGGGTGGCCGCTCGCGAAGCCCACGAGCGCGCTCATGTTCGAGAAGTCCAGGTACACGTACACGCCGACGATGAACAGGCAGCACGCCAGCATGAGCCCCGGCCCGAGGAACGCGAGCCCCAGGAATCCCACCACCAGCAGCAGGAGCGCCACCTTCTCCGCGGTGCCGAACGGCACGTAGCGCTTCACCAGCACGCTCAGCGCCAGGTGCAGGCCGGCGCCGCATGCGATGGCCGCGGCGATGGCCAGCGGGTCCACGGCGTCGAGGTTCGCGCACAGCAGGTAGAGCGCGATGCCGAACAGCGCGCCGAACACGGCCACGGTGAAGCCGGTGAGCGGGAACAGGCGCGTCTGCTCGAGGGGTGCCTCGGGTTCCTGCTCGCTGCCCACGATATGGGTGCGCACGTAGTGGAGCACGGCCAGCGACGCCAGGGGCAGCAGTACGAGCGCCACGTCGCCGTAGGGCGGGCGCAGCTCGCACGCGAACAGGTAGATCACGGCTCCTGCCAGGGCGCTTGCCGACAGGTACGCCCCCACGTCCTTCTGCCAGCCCACCATGAACACCTTGGGCCACAAGAGGAAGACGAGCGAGAACCCGCAGCCGCCCAGGAACCAGGCGGCGAAGAACGCGGCTGGAGGGACGGCCAGGTAATGCGCTGCGAGGTTGAGCAGCCCGAGCGGCAGCGACAGCAAGGCCGCCGCCCAGGGGAGCGGGTCGTGCTCGGTGCGGCCGAAAAGGTCGCGCTTCAGGTACACGAGCAAGAGCACGGCCAGCACGCCCACGAGGAACGCCAGCTTGAGCGCAAGCGACAGGTCGCCGGCATGGCTGGCCGGATAAGGGCTCAAGAGCACGAGGTAGAACCAGGCCCAGAAAGAGGCGAACCCCGCCGAGGCCACTGGAAGCATGGTTCTCACATGCGCTTTCTTCACTTTCATAGTGCGTTGCCTTCCCCTGAATCTCTGCATAGGCCGCCTGCGCCGGCGGCGCGTCGTTCCATTATAGGCAAACCGCTGCGATGGAAGGCGCAGACCGTGGCCGAGGGCAACGTTGTTCCGACGCCGTTGCGCAGCGGTGCTCCCGGTGTCCCTAGGCTTTCGCCGGGACTGCCTCCGCCGGGATGGACGGCAGCGCCACGATGAAGCAGGCGCCGCCCTCGGGCAGGTTGATGGCCTCGACCGTGCCGTCGTGCGCCTCCACCACCGATTTCACGATGGCCAGCCCCAGCCCCGTGCCGCCCGTGCCGCGGCTGCGCGAGGCGTCGGCGCGGTAGAAGCGGTCGAACAACAGCTTGGGGTCGGCGTCGCCGAAGCCGGGGCCGTCGTCCTTCACGGCCAGGATGGAGTTGCCGCGCAGGCCGAACAGCTCGATCGTGATGTGCCCGCCCGGGTCGATGAAGCGGCTCGCGTTCTCCACGAGGTTCGTCACGGCCTGCTTGAGGCGGTCCGGGTTGCCCAGCACGTCGGGCGCCTCGCCCACGATCTCGGTGTTCGCCTCCCGGTCGCGCAGGATGGGCTCCAGCGCGTCGATCACGCTGTGGGCCAGGCCTTTCAGGTTCACCCGTTGAAGTTCGAACGGCGTGTGGTCGTTCTCGATGCGCTGGAGGGCCAGAAGGTCGTTCGTCAGGCGGCTCAAGCGCTCGCTCTCGCCCACGATGATGGAGCAGAACTTGTCGTGCAGCTCGGGCGGCAGGTCGGGGTCGGAGAGCATCTCGGCGTTGCCGCGGATGGCGGTGAGCGGCGTGCGCAGCTCGTGGGCCACGTCGCTCACGAACGCCGACTGGCGGCGTTCCTTGAGCGCGAGGTCGATCTGCTGGGACTTCGTCTTCTTCACCAGCGAGTCGATGGTCTTCGACAGCTCGTCGGCCTCGTGCAGGCGCCCGTCGGGGGCGAGCGACACATCGGAGCCGGAACGGACGGCCTCGGTCTTCTTCACCAGCACGTTCAGCGGCTCGGCCAGGAAGTGGCCGATGATGAGGCTGAGCACAAACGTTGCCAGCCCGGTGGGCACGAGAAGCAGAAACGCCTTCGGCGGGGTGCCGAAGGCGATGAAGCAGGTGAGCACGATGATGGCGCCGGCGAGCAGCATGAGCAGCGTTGCCAGCAATGAGAAGTATGTCTGCAGCCTCTTTATTGTCTGAACCTGTACCCGTATCCGCGAACCGTCTCCACCAAGCCGGGATCGTACCCGGCACCCTCAATCTTATCACGGAGGCGCTTGATGTGGGTGTCGACCGTCTTGGTTTCCGTCAAGTATTCCCAACCCCACGCGTCGCGCAGCAGGTCCTCGCGCGACACCACCTTGCCGGCGTTCTTCATCAGGCTGGCCAAGAGCTCGAACTCGCGCGGCGTGAGGTCGATCTCGCCATGCTCGCCCGACGCCGTGTGGGCGTCCTCGTCCAGCGTGATGCCGCTGGCCGTGATGGCGTGGTTCGCCCCGGGGAAGTCGCCGCCGGAGCCGCGGCGCAGCAGCGCGCGGACGCGGGCGATGAGCTCGCGCACGCCGAACGGCTTGGCCAGGTAGTCGTCCCCGCCGATCTCCAGGCCAACCACCTTGTCGAGCTCCGTGTCGCGCGCCGACAGGAACAGCACGGGCACCGTGGTCTTGGAGCGCAGGCGGCGGCACAGCTCGTAGCCGTCCATGCCGGGCAGCATGATGTCGAGAACGAACAGGTCGTAGGGGTTCTTGGTCGCCAGGGCCAGGGCCTCTTCGCCGTTGTCCACCACGTCGGTGTAGAAGCCCTCCTTCTTCAGGGCGTAGCTGACGAATTCCGTTATGGAAGGCTCGTCGTCCACGACGAGGATGCGGTTCGGTGTATCGTTCATGTGATACCTTTCTACGAGTGCGTAGTCAGATAAGGGCGGCAGGCGACCGCTTGGTATAATGATCAACCGCAACTATATCCGCTCCCGTCCGTTTCGCCTGCGTCCGAGGGGGTTTGTCAAAAACATGTTACTTGCCATCGATGTGGGGAACACCCAAACCGTCATGGGGGTCTACGAGGGTGAGGTGCTCGCCCACATGTGGCGCGTGGCCACGAACAAGAGCCATACGTCCGACGAGCTGCGCGTGAAGGTGCTGCCGCTTTTGGACTCGGAGGGCATCGCGCCGGACGACCTGCAGGGGGCGGCGCTCGCCTCCGTGGTGCCGCAGCTCACGCAGGCATGGTGCGCGGCGCTGCATCGTATGCTGGGCATCGACGCGCTCGTGTGCACGGCCGCCTCGGCCGGGGAGCTGTTCCCCACCACGTACGCCAACCCCGGAGAGATCGGCGCCGACCGCGTGGCCGACGCCGTGGCCGCGCGGTCGCTCTACGGCGCGCCCGTGGTGGTGGTGGACTTCGGCACGGCCACGAACATCGAGGTGGTTGACCGCGAGGGGCGCTTCATCGGCGGCGTCATCGCGCCGGGCGTGGACACGAGCGCCGCGGCCCTGTTCTCGCGCGCCACGCGCCTGGCCGCCATCGACCTGGTGGATCCGCACACGGCCATCGGCGGCAGCACCGAGCAGGCCATCCAAGCCGGCATCGTGTACGGCGAGGCCGATCGCGTGGACGGCCTCGTGCGCCGCATCTTCGCCCAGCTAGGCTACGAAGCGCCGGTGGTGGCTACCGGCGGCCTGGCCCCCCGCGTGGCCGAGCTCTCCCAGACCATCACCGCCACGAACCCGGAGCTCACGCTGGAAGGATTGCGCCTGATCCACGAGGCGCAGGGCGGGGGAGTGGCGTAAGGACTGCCGGGGGCTACGCGGTCATCAACGCGAGCAGGTCGTGCGGGGAGAGTGCCGCGACGGGCGATTTGCGGAGCAGCGTTTCGTCGCTGGTGACGAGGAAATCCGCTTGCGAGCGCTCCATGGCGGCGAGCACGAGGTCGTCCTCTAAGTCCTCGTGGACGGTGCGGAACTTCGTCGCGATCCAGAGGTCGGACTGGTCGACGGGGACGACGGTCGCCATCTCGCCCATGGAGAGCACGCAGCCCCAGGCGTACTCGTTCACGGCGGCGGCGATGGTTGCCGTCACCTCCGCGCCGCTGGCTCGGACCCTCCGTTTCTCACGTTCCTCGAGCAGGTAGTAGACGTCTTTTACCGAGGAGGCGGCATAGAGCAGCGCGATCTGCCGGCTCATCGCGTGCGTGACGAGCGCCGTGGCATCGGCGCGCCCCGGCCGGTCGCTGGCGAAGAGGTCCACCCATACATTGGAGTCGAGCAGTAGCTTTGCAGGCGCCGTGGTCACAGGAGCCCCCGATCTTCCCAACGCGACAGAAGGGCCTCTCCCCGTAGCTGGCGGTCGGTAAGGGCTTCCTCGGCTTCAAGTTGAAAGCCCAGGGTGGTCTCAAGGCGCTCATGCAGGCTCAAGGCTCGTTCGAGTGCCTCGAGCTTCGCATCGGCCGCCGCCTTTGCGGATGGATCTTGGCCGCCGCCTTCGGCCTGCTGCAGAAACTGCCTCACGACCAACGGCTCGTGCGCATGCGATGCGGCAAAGCTCCAGATCGCGCGCACGGCCTGAGACGAGGAATAGCCTGCTTGAGCGAGAACGGCGTCCCCGCGCTCTTTCACCTCGGCATCGATTCTCGTATTCATCTGCGCCATGGACATTGCGACTCCTCGGTTCGTTTCTCACGATGATAGCAGTATAGCATTAATGAGGTTAGTATGCTATCTCTGGAACGGCAGTTGTTTGGGAAGCCATTGAGCCCTGGATGGCAACCCGGTTGCTGGTATTTGATGGCCCTTGCGGGAAAGTAGGTGGTCAGGGGGTGGAAAACCAGTAGAATGCAGGAAAGCGCACCGACGAGGAAAAAGGGAGGGCCCCACGTGTTGAGCGACATCGAAATTGCCCAGGCGACGAAGCCGCGGCACATCAGCGAGATAGCCGAGAAGGCGGGCGTGCCGCAGGAGTACCTGGAGATGTACGGCACGAACAAGGCGAAGGTGGACTACAACCTGCTCAAGGATCAGGAGCACACGCCGGGCAAGCTCGTTCTGGTCACGGCCATCAACCCCACGCCGGCTGGCGAGGGCAAGACCACTACGACGGTGGGACTGGCCGACGCGCTGGCGAAGCAGGGCAAGAACGTGGTCGTGGCGCTGCGCGAGCCGTCGCTCGGCCCCGTGTTCGGCATCAAGGGCGGCGCAGCCGGCGGCGGGTACGCCCAGGTCATCCCCATGGAAGATATCAACCTGCACTTCACGGGCGACTTCCATGCCATTGGAGCCGCCAACAACCTGCTGGCGGCGCTCCTGGACGCGCACATCCACAACGGCAACGAGCTGGGCATCGACGTGCGCAAGATCACGTGGAAGCGCGTAGTGGACATGAACGACCGCCAGCTGCGCAACATCGTGGACGGCCTGGGCGGCAAGGCCCACGGTGTGCCGCGTGAGGACGGTTTCGACATCACCGTGGCCTCCGAGGTCATGGCCATCTTCTGCCTGGCCACCTCCATCACCGACCTTAAACAGCGCCTGGGACGCATCGTGGTGGGCTACACCTACGACGACCAGCCGGTCACGGCGCACGACCTGCACGCCGAGGGCGCGATGACGGCCCTGCTCAAGGACGCGCTCAAGCCGAACCTCGTGCAGACGCTCGAGGGCACGCCGGCGTTCGTGCACGGTGGCCCCTTCGCCAACATCGCACACGGCTGCAACTCCATCATGGCCACGCGCATGGCCATGGCGCTGGGCGACTACTGCGTGACGGAGGCCGGCTTCGGCGCGGACCTCGGCGCGGAGAAGTTCCTCGACATCAAGTGCCGTTTGGCGGGCCTCAAGCCCGACGCGGTGGTCGTGGTGGCCACGGTGCGCGCGCTCAAGAACCACGGCGGCGTGGCGAAGGCCGACCTCAACGAGGAGAACCTCGAGGCGCTGGAAGCCGGCCTGCCGAACCTCCTGCAGCACGTGGAGAACATCACGCAGGTGTACCACCTGCCGTGCGTGGTGGCCATCAACGCGTTCCCGACGGACACGAAGGCCGAGCTCGACCTCGTGGAGGCCAAGTGCCGCGAGCTGGGCGTGAACGTGGCGCTGTCCGAGGTGTGGGCGAAGGGCGGCGAGGGCGGCCAGGCGCTGGCGACCGAGGTGGTGCGCCTGTGCGCCGAGGGCGACGCCGAGGGCCGCAGCGCCGAGACGTTCGAGTTCTCCTACGACGACGACCTGTCGCTCGCCGAGAAGATCGAGGCCATCGCGAAGCGCATCTACCATGCCGACGGCGTGACGTTCGAGCCCGCCGCCAAGAAGGAACTCGCGCAGCTCGAGGCGCTCGGCTTCGGCGGCATGCCCGTGTGCATGGCCAAGACGCAGTACTCCTTCAGCGACGATGCAGCCAAACTCGGTGCCCCGCGCGGCTTCACCGTCACGGTGCGCCAGGTGAAGGTGTCCGCCGGTGCCGGCTTCGTCGTGGCGCTTACCGGCTCCATCATGACGATGCCCGGCCTGGGCAAAACCCCCGCGGCGTTCAAGATCGACGTCGACGAGAACGGCAAGATCAGCGGGTTGTTCTAAGTTCTGACTGTGTGAACGGGGCTCGGCGCAGATGTCGCCGAGCTCCGTTTTTTAACGGACGCCTACGCCTCCATACTTATATAAAGTCGAGCATACTCTACGATAGTCTTTAAAATCCATTGATTATCGACTATAATCGACTAAATTGAAATGGAGGCTGCTATGCGAAATCGCATTCCAAGACCACATTACCAACAACTACTCACGCGATATCGCGACACGGAATTCGTCAAAGTCCTCACCGGCGTGCGTCGCTGCGGCAAATCAACGCTGCTCGACCTGTTTATCGAGGATTTGCATGCCCAAGGCGTGCCGGAGGAGAACGTGTTCCGCAAGCGGTTCGACGAATTCGGGCTACCGCTCAACCCAACTGCCGAAGACCTCCAAGACGAGATTGCGGCTGCGCTCGATTGCGCTGATCCATCGCATATGTTCTACGTTGCTCTCGACGAGATTCAAATGGTGTCCGAGTGGGAGCGAGTCGTGCGCGGGCTCCATACGCGATCCGGGGTCGACGTGTATATAACCGGATCGAACGCCTACCTGCTTTCGTCCGACCTTGCGACGCTACTTGCAGGCCGTTACGTTGAGCTGGATGTATACCCGCTTTCTTTCTGCGAGTATCTGGAGTTTAGCTCGCGTATCCGAGGGAAATCTGACGCTGCGTTGAACACGCTGTTTGCGGACTACCTGCGGTACGGCGGCATGCCCAGCATTTTCGCGCTCAAAGAGCCCCGCGAGGAAGACATCGCGCGTGAGCTCACTGGCATATTCAACTCCGTCATCGTCAACGATGTGGCGCAGCGGTTTCAGATTCGCGATTATGCGTTGCTCGAAAAGCTGGTCGCCTATGTGTTCTCGACGTCGGGCAACCTGTTCTCGGTCAAAAGCATAGCGAACTACTTGAAGAGCGCGGGGGCGAAAGCCTCCTACGAGACGATCGACGGGTATCTGCGCGCGCTTGAGCAGGCGCTTGTTCTACACAGCGCCCTCCAAACCGGGGTCCAAGGCAAGCAGTTGCTCAGGCCGCTGAGGAAATACTATCCCGTCGACACGGGCCTGCGGAACCTTCCGGGAGGGTTCTCGGGGCGGGATGTGGGCTTCCAGCTGGAAAACGTGGTGTATTTGGAGTTGATCAGGCGAGGATTCAACGTGTCGGTGGGCACGCTCGAGAAAGGCGAGGTGGATTTCGTCGCACAGAAACGCGACGTGCGGCACTACCTGCAAGTCGTTGACTCGCTTGTTGATACAGCGACGTACGAGCGCGAGCTCAAGCCTTTGCGCATGTTAGAGGATGCCTTCCCCCGGATCATTCTCACATTGGATTGTTTGCGCGTAGGGACAACCGAAGAGGGTATCCACATCGTGAACTTGATCGACTGGCTGCGGGACCAGTCCGAGGCCCTGTGATTCGCTTGGCTGCCGGGCGGTTTTTATAGCCATCGAGCACTTCTCGGTTTCCTCAAGGTTCTCAGAATGAAACATTATCATTTTTAATGCCCGAAACGGCGCACATGCAGCCGTTCATTTTCGAGCAAGGTATTCGGTGGGGTAATGCCTCCTCACCGCGTCGCTCTCCGCTCCAAAAACACACCTCAGCGCACGAGCCGTGTTTTTGGAGCGAAGAGTGGGCCGGATGCCGCCTGGCCGCACGTCGAGGGTTCGTGCAGGTTTCTAGGCGCGCCGGGGGAAGGTGCGGACGGTGGCGTATCATACGGGGTGCCGGCATGCGCGGCGCATCCGCGTTGAGCCGGCCATCCCAATCAAACTTGACGCTCGCGCAAAAGGGAGGCGCCATGTACGACACCTCATTCATCGACGAGCTGGCCAGCGCGGCGCCTGCGCCGGGCGGCGGCGGGGCCTCGGCCTATGCGGGCGCGCTCGCGGCGGCGCTCGCATCCATGGTGGGCAACCTCACGGTGGGAAAGAAGACCTACGCCGACGTGGAGGACGAGGTGCGCGCCTCGCTCGACCGTCTTGACGCGCTGCGCGCCCATCTCATCGCGCTCGTGGACGAGGACGCGCGCGCCTTCGAGCCCCTGGCCGCCGCGTACCGCCTGCCGAAGGCCACGTCCGAGGAGCAGGCCGCTAAGAACGCGGCGCTCCAGCAGGCGCTCGTCGGTGCAAGCGACGTGCCGCTCGCCATCATGCGCGCGGTGGCCGACGTGGTTGACGAGGCCGACTACCTGGCCCATCATGGATCCAAGATGGCGCGCTCCGACGCCGGCGTGGCCGCGGCCTTCGCGCGCGCGGCTTCCGACGGCGCGAGCCTCAACATCTTCATCAACGCCGCCTCGATGGACGATGCGGCCCGGGCCGCGCGCTACCGCGGCGAGGCCGAGTCGCTGGCCGCGCGCACGCGCGAGCGCTGCGACGAGCTGTTCGACTTCGTGAAAACGTCCGTCTCGTAAACCCCCGAAGGAGCGAATCATCCCCATGGCCACCCTCCTCACCGGAAAGCCCGTCGTCGACCGCCTGGCGCAGGAGCTCGCGCCGCGTATCGAGGCGCTCGGGCGCGCCGGCATCGCTCCCACGCTCGCCATCGTCCGCATGGGCGAGCGCCCCGACGACCTGTCCTACGAGCGCACCGCCAAGAAGCGCGCCGAATCGCTCGGCATAGCCGTGCACCCGTTCGTCCTGCCCGAGGACGCCCCGCAGGAAGCCCTCGAAGCCGCGCTCGACGAGGTGAACGCCGACGACTCCATCCACGGCTGCCTGCTGTTCCGCCCGCTGCCCGCGCATATCGACGAGGCGCGCGCCTGCGAGCTGCTGGCCCCCCGGAAGGACGTAGACGGCATCACGCTCGCCTCGCTGGCCTCGGTGTTCACCGACGGCGGCACGGGATTCCCGCCCTCGACGGCCGCCGCGTGCCTCGAGCTGCTGGACCACTACGAGGTGCCGCTCGAGGGCAAGCGCGTGGCGGTGGCGGGCCGCAGCCTGGTGGTGGGCAAGCCCGTGTCCATGATGCTGCTGCGCCGCAACGCCACGGTGACGCTCTGCCACAGCCGGACCGAGAACCTGGCCGACGTCGTGCGCGAGGCCGACGTCGTGATCTGCGCCACCGGCCGTGCGCGCATGTTCGGCGCGGAGTTCTTCCGGCCCGGGCAGACGGTGCTCGACGTGGGCATCAACTTCGACGCCGAGGGGAACCTCTGCGGCGACGTGGACTTCGACCAGGCGGAACCTATCGTGGACGCCCTCACGCCCGTGCCGCGCGGCCTGGGCACGGTGACCACCAGCGTGACGATGGCCCACACCGTGACGGCCGCCGAGGCCGCGCTCGCCGCGCCTGCGGGAGGGCGGTAGGCTTGCGCGCTGCGACGCCCTCCGGACGAAAGTTCATCGTGGCCGACCCGTCCGTCTGCATCGGCTGCAAGACGTGCATGGCGGCCTGCCTCATGCGCCACGACGCGCCCGGCGACGTGGCCGTGCCGCGCCTCACGCTGGTCACGACGCGCACCATCTCCGCGCCCGTAGGCTGCCACCACTGCGCCGAGGCCCCGTGCGTGGACGCGTGCCCCACGGGCTGCCTGTTCAGCGACGACGATCACGTGGGCGTGCATCCCGAGAAGTGCATCGGCTGCCGCAACTGCGTGCTGGCCTGCCCGTACGGCGCGGTGGAGATCGTGACCGAGAAGCTGCCGCCCGAGCCGGAGCCCACGCCCGAGGAGGCGGCCGCGGCCGACGCGGCGGCCAAGGACGACAAGACCGCCAAGGGCTCGCGGGCCCGCGCCCGGGCGAAGAAGCGCAAGCGCACGCGCTCGACGGTGGTGAAGTGCGACCTGTGCACGGGGCATTCGGGAGGCCCGGCGTGCGCGAAGGCGTGCCCGACTGACGCGCTGCGCCTGATAGACGCGCAGTACCTGGAGCGGGCGCGGCAGGGCAAGCGCAAGGCGGCGGCACGTGCCACGGCGTCGTTCGCCAGCATGAAGCTCAACGCGAGCCTGGACGAGGGGGAGTAGCCTCATGGAGAAGCATATGGCGGTGTGCCCGTACTGCGGGGCCGGCTGCAAGATGAACCTGATGGTGGAGAACGGCCGGGTCATCGACGCGGAGGGCCTGCCCGGCGTCACGAACGAGGGCGAGCTGTGCCTCAAGGGCCTCTACGGCTACGACTTCGTGAACGACACGCGCATCCTCACGCCGCGCATCTACCATCCGATGATCCGCCGCACCAAGGGCGCGCCGCTTGAGCGCGTGAGCTGGGACGAGGCGCTCGACTTCACGGCCAGCCGCCTGCGCGCCATCATCGAGGAGAGCGGGCCCGAGGCCGTCATGCTCACGGGATCGTCGCGCGGGGCAGGCAACGAGGCCAACTTCGTCATGCAGAAGTTCACGCGCGCGTGCCTGGGCACGAACAACATCGACAACTGCGCGCGCACCTGCCACGCGGCCAGCGTCATCGGCCTCATGGAGTGCGTGGGGTCGGGCGCGATGAGCGTGAGCATTCCCACGCTTGAGGAAACGGACTGCATCCTGCTCATCGGCTACAACCCGGCGGCGAGCCATCCCATCGTGGCGCGCCGCATCGTGCGCGCCAAGGAGCGCGGCGCCGAGCTCATCGTGTGCGACCCGCGTGTCATCGAGAGCGCCCGCATCGCGGACCTCTACCTGCCGCTTGCGAACGGCTCGAACCTTGCGCTGGTGAACGCGCTCGCCTACACCATCATCGACGAGGAGCTGGCCGACTTCGACTTCATTGATGAGCACACCGAGGGCTTCGACGACTGGTGGGAGATCGTGCAGGACTACGCGCCGGAGGACGTGGAGGGCGTGTGCGGCATGCCCGCCGAGCTCATCCGCCAGGCCGCGCGCCGCTACGCCACGGCCGAGACGGCGGTGGTGGGCTGGGGCATGGGCGTCACGCAGCACGCGCAGGGCGTGCAGACGGTGCGCGCCATCGCGGCGCTCGCGCTGATCACCGGGCACATCGGCAAGCCCCGAAGCGGCCTCGCGCCGGTGCGCGGCCAGAACAACGTGCAGGGCTCGTGCGACATGGGCATGTGGCCGAGCCTCTACCCCGGCTACCAGCGTGTGGACGACCCCGCCGCGCGTGCGAAGTTCGCCGCCGCCTGGGGCGTTCTCGAGGAGCGCCTGTCGCTCGAGCCCGGGTGGAAGCTCACCGACCTGCCGCACGCGGTGGGGGAGGGCAAGATCCGCGCGTTCTACAACTTCGGCGAGGACCCGCTGCAGACCAAGCCCGACACCGCGCAGGTGCGGCGCATGCTGGAGAGCCTCGACCTGCTGATCAGCCAGGATATCTTCATGACGCAGACCACGGCGCTGGCGGACGTGGTGCTGCCCGCCACGTCGTGGGCCGAGCATGACGCCGTGTACACCGCGTCGGACCGCTCGTTCCAGCTGACAACGGCCGCGCTGCCGCCGAAGGGCGAGTGCCGCCACGACTGGGAGATCTTCGCCGACCTGTCAACCCGCATGGGCTACCCGATGCATTACGAGAGCACGCGCGAGATCTGGGACGAGGTGCGCGCGCTGTGCCCGCAGTTCGCCGGGGCCACGTACGAGAAGATGGCGGGCACGGGCTGGGCGCAGTGGCCCATCTTCGCCGACGCGGCCGACGACCCGGAGAACCACGGCACGCCCGAGCTCTACGCCGGCGGCGCGTTCGCCACGCCCGATGGGAAGGGCCACCTGGTTGCGGCGCACTGGCGGCCGCCTACCGAGAAGCCCGACGACGCCTACCCGCTCGTGCTGTGCACGGTGCGCGAGGTGGGGCACTACTCGTGCCGCTCGATGACCGGCAACTGCAAGGCGCTGGCCGCGCTCGCCGACGAGCCGGGCTACGTGAGCATCAGCCCGGCCGACGCCGAGGCGCGCGGCATCGACGAGGAGGAGCTTGTGTGGGTGCGCTCGCGCCGCGGCAAGGTGCTCGCGCGCGCGGCGGTGGACGAGCGCGTGAACGAAGGTGCGGTGTACATGACCTACCAGTGGTGGATCGGCAAGTGCAACGAGCTCACCCTGCACGTGGTGGACGGCGAGTCGGGCACGCCCGAGGACAAGTACAGCGCCTGCGAGGTGGAGGCCATCGCCGACCAGCGCTGGGCCGAGGATCACCTGGTGGAGCGCTACGCCGCCCTCAAGGCCGAGCTCGCCGCCGAGGCCGATCGGCAGAACCCGCCCGAGCCGGAGCCGGAGGCTGCGAGCGAAAGCGAGCCCGCTGCGGAGCCCGCGGCCCCCGACAACGCCCCTGCTCCCACGCCCGCGGCCGCCTTCGCGCCCCACGAGGCCGAAGTGGCCGGACGTGCCCTCTACGCCAACGGCGAGGAGGAGACGCTGGTATGAACCGCTTCGTCGTGTCCGACCCCGCGCGCTGCATCGGCTGCGGAGCCTGCCGCGTGACGTGCAGCGAGGCGCACCGCAAGCGCGCGCTGCGCCCGGCGTCGCGCATCTCGCTCGTGAAGACGCGCGAGGTGTCGGCCGCGGTCACCTGCCATCAGTGCGAGGGCGCGCCCTGCCTGGCGGTGTGCCCGGAAGGCGCCATCTACCAGGAGCGCGACCGCCTGCAGGTGGACGAGGCGCGCTGCACGGGGTGCCTCGTGTGCGCGCTCGCGTGCCCGTTCGGGGCCGTGTACCCCTCCGCTCCGTCCACCGCGCACGTGAAGGCCGCGCCGTACAGCCGCGCGTCGTCGGCGCGCTCGGCCGGCCTGCTGCGGCAGAAGGAGACGGGCGCGTACACGTCAGTGGTCATCTGCGACCTGTGCGCGAAGTCGCCCGATGGCCCGCGCTGCATCGCGGTCTGCCCGACGAAGGCTCTTGCGCTGGTGGACGAGGAGATGCTCGAGACGCTGGGGAAGAGCCGCCGCATCGAGGCCGTCGAGCGTGCCGACGCCGCCCTGCGCGGCGGCCTGCCCGACGACGCCTTCGCGGCCGCGTTCGATCTGTCCGAGGAGGTTGGGCGCTGATGGCCGCCGTGAAGCCCCGCGTGCCCAACCTCATTTCCGATCGCGGCCGCACGCCGCGTCCCGGCCACGCATCGGGCGTGGCGGAGGGCAAGCCGCGCCACGACTTCTCCGCCTGCATCGCGTGCGCCGCCTGCGCGGCGGCCTGCGACGCGAACGCCATCCGCATCTTCATCGACGAGGACGAGGGCCTGCTCGTGTGGACGCTCGACCTGTTCGACTGCACGCACTGCGGCCGTTGCGTTCCCGCGTGCCCCACCGGCGCCATGGACGTCATCGAGGGAGCCGGTTTCGCCGACGAGCCCGAGCTGCCCAAGCGCTGCCTGTTCACGTTGGCCGAATGCGCCTCGTGCGGACGCTACTACGCCACGAACAAGGAGATCGAGTTCGCGAACGCCCTGCTCGAGCAGGAGGAGCACGCCGACGCCGCCCGCGCCCGCGCGCTCACGTCCATCTGCCCCGACTGCAAGCGCGCACACGACGCCAAGGCCGCCGGCCGCCGCGCCGCCATGAAGCGGCGCAGTTAGGAGTCGCTATCCCAGCACCTCCAGCTCGTGAGGGTAGGCGTTGAGCGCCTCGCAGCCGTCCTCGGTGACGATGACCAGGTCCTCGATGCGCACGCCGAACTCGCCGGGCAGGTAGATGCCGGGCTCGATGGAGAAGCACATGCCCACTTCGACCGGGGCCTCGTGAACCGACGAAACGTCGCCCGGCTCGTGCACGTCCAGGCCGATCTGGTGCCCCAGGCGGTGCGTGAAATAGGGTCCGTAGCCCGCCTCCTCGATAACCTCGCGGGCGGCGCGGTCGATGTCGCAGAAGCGCACGCCGGGGGCGACAACGCGTTGGGCGGCCTCGTTGGCCCGCCGCACCGTCTCGTACACCTCGCGCTGTTTCTGCGTGGGCTCGCCGAAGAAGAACGTGCGCGTCATGTCGGCGCAGTACTCGCCCTGGCGGCAGCCCACGTCGAACAGCACCGCGTCCCCGGGCGCGAGGCGCGTGCCGTCGGGCTCGTGGTGCGGGTCGGCGGCGTTCGCGCCGAAGCTGACGATGGGGGAGAACGAGTGGCCCTGCGCGCCCAGCTCGCGGTAGACGACCTCCAACTGGCCTGCCACCTCGGCCTCCGTCACGCCCTCGCGCACGAGCTCCTTGAAGCGCGCCATGGCGGCGTCGTTGGTGCGCGAGGCGGTGCGCATGAGGTCGCGCTCCTCGGCGCTCTTATGGGCGCGCGCATCGTCGACCACGTCCGAGGCCAGCACGAAGCCGCTCGCCGCCCCGCGTTCCATAAGCGGGATGAGGAAGCGCGCCGCGAGGTTCTTGTCGCAGCCCAGCGGGCGGGCCGGATCGCACAGGTCGGCCGCCGGCACCAAGGGGTCCTCCGTGTCGTTGAACGTGCGCACGGCGCACGCGAGGTCGGCCGGCACGGCGAACATCTCGTTGTACACGAGCGTGGGCGTGCGCCCTTCGCCCAGCACCAGGCCCAGAAAGCGCTCGCCCGGTTCCACGTAGGCGCCGGTCAGGTACTGGATGGACCGCGGATCGCAGACGAGCATCTGCGAGAGCCCGCGCCGGGCAAGGTTCTGCATGACGGTTTCGATACGCGCTTCGTACATGGGTGGGTTGCCTCCTTCGTGTTGCGCCGCCTCTGCCGGGCTGGCAGAGGCGGGTTTTGCGTTAAAGGCGATGATAGGGCAAAAGCGATGCGCTGCGATGAGAATTTTGCCGCCGCGCCCGTCCGGCGGCGGCCTGCGTGCCAGCGGCCGGCCGTGCATGCCGTTGCCGCGCCATGGAAGATTCCCGATTCCCCGTCGCCGTCGTGGCCTGGGCGGCCGGGTTGGCGTATCATACGAGCCATGGCTAACGGACTGACCTACATACGCAAGACCACCTCCCCCGAGGCGACGAAGCAGCTGGCTTCGACGCTGGCGCCCTACCTGCACGAGGGCGACGTCGTCGTGCTCTCGGGCGACCTGGGTGCGGGCAAGACGCAGTTCGTGCAGGGGGTCGCCGCCGCACTCGGCGTGCACGACCAGGTGACCAGCCCCACGTTCAACATCCTGTTGCAGTATCCGGGCGGTCGGCTTCCGCTGTACCATTTCGATCTGTATCGGCTGGAAGATCCCGACGAGCTGGAGGATATCGGCTACTTCGAGACCATCGACGGCGACGGCGCCTCGTTCGTCGAATGGGGCGAGAAGTTCCCCTCGGCCCTGCCGTACGGCTACCTGGAGATCGCGGTCACCGTCGACGCCGACGGAAACCGCACCGTGCGCGCGCAGTCGTTCGGCGACCGCGCACGGCAGCTGCTGTTCGTATGGGCGAAGGACTCGAAGTCGCGCCTGATGAAGGCAGCGGGGTGCTGCGGGTGAGCGATCAAGCGTTTCCGGTGGCGCGCGCGGCGGAGGCCGACGCGTTGCACGGTGCTTCCCAGGGAGCGCGGGCGCGCTACGTGCTTGCGTTCGACACGGCCAACGAGGTCATCGCCATCGGCTTGGGCGCGCTGCATGGGGAAAGCCGCACGGTGGAGGTCGTCGCCTGTGCCGAGGCATCGGCGCATCGCGCTTCGAACACCCAGCTGCTCCCGCGTATCGACGCGCTGCTTGCCGAGCAGGGTGTGGCACGCGGGGAGCTGGCATGCATCGTCGTCGGCCGCGGGCCGGGGTCGTTCACGGGCGTGCGCATTGCCATGGCAACGGCCAAGGGCGTCGCGTCGGCGCTGGGCGTGGGGCTCGTGGGCGTGTCGTCGCTCGACGCCGTGGCGTGGAACGCGCAGGCGGCGGGCGTGCGCGGCCCGCTGGCCGTGGTGGCCGACGCCATGCGCAAGGAGGTGTATCCCGTTCGCTACCAGTTGACGGGCGAGGGCGTCTGCCGTCTCGGGGCCGATCGTGTGGTGAAGGCCGAGGCGGCTGCTGCCGAGCTGGCCGCATGCGCGACGGAAACGCCCCGCCTGGCCGTCACCGGCGACGCGCTGGCGAAGTACGCCGACCTGTTCGCGCCGGCGGGCGAGCCCCTGCCTTCGGAGCTGTGGGCTCCCACGGGCCGCGGCCTGCTGCAGGCACTGCAAGCCGCCTGGCGTGCAGGCGAGGCCGATCCCTTCGATGCCGCCCGGCACAACCCCGCGTTCGCGCTCCCCGTGTACACGCGCCTGTCCGATGCGGAGGAGAACGAGCGCATCCGCCTGGCGAAGAACGATCCGAAGAACCTCGCCGCCGGCGTGCAGGATGTGGCCCCGCGCCGCGACCAGCGGGCGAGCATGCACGACACCGCCATCCTGAACGCCCGCCCTGCCGCCGACGGCATCGTGTACAAGCCGCTCGACGCCGCGCATGCTGCCGCCGTCTCCGCGCTGGAGGCGCAGGTCATGGGCTCCGATGCCTGGAACGAGCACCTGGTGGCCGACGAGCTCCCGCGCCCCGACCGCGTCTGGTGGGCTGCTTACGATGGCGAGCAGTTGCTCGGCTATGCGGGCGGCTGGGTCGTGGACGGGCAGGTGCAGATCCTCAAGGTGGGCGTCGACCCGTCGCAGCGTCGCCGCGGCATCGCGCGCGAGCTGCTGGCCCGTGTGGCGGCCGATGCGCGCAACCTGGGCGCGGCGACGTGCTCGCTCGAGGTGCGTGCGGGCAACGTCGGTGCGCAGGCGTTTTACGAGGCGCTCGGCTTCCACACGCTGGGCACGCGCCCGCGCTACTACTCGGACGGCGAGGACGCCCTCATCATGGAGGGCCCGCTGCCACTCGCCCCGCACGACGTGGCCGGCATGCAGCTGCAGGTCGACGCCGCCCGCGCGGAGGCCGCCGTGCGCGTCGGGGATCTCCGCGGCGACGTGGCTGGCGAGGAGCCTGCCCGCCCCGCCGTGGCGCGCCCGCTCATCCTGGCTATCGAGTCGTCCTGCGACGAGACGGCCGCCGCCATCGTGGACGGCGAAGGCAACCTCGTGGCCGACATCGTGGCCTCGCAGGTGGATTTCCACGCGCGCTTCGGCGGCGTGGTGCCCGAGATAGCCAGCCGCAAGCACATCGAGGCCATCTGCGGTGTGTGCGACGAATGCCTCGACGTGGCTGCCGCCCACCTGGGACTGGAGCACCTGACGTGGTCAGACCTCGACGCCGTGGCCGTCACCTACGCGCCCGGCCTCATGGGTGCGCTCATGGTGGGCGTCGCGTTCGCGAAGGGCGCGGCTTGGGGCGCCGGCAAGCCGCTCATCGGCGTGAACCACCTTGAGGGCCACCTGTACGCGAACAAGATCGGCGCGCCGGACTTCGAGCCACCCGCCGTGGTATCGCTCGTGTCGGGCGGCAACACCATGCTCGTGCATATGCGGGGCTGGGGCGATTACGAAACGCTCGGCGCCACCATCGACGATGCGGTGGGCGAGGCGTTCGACAAGGTGGCGAAGGCGCTCGGGCTGGGGTATCCCGGCGGCCCCGTGATCTCGCAGCAGGCGGCGCTTGGCAACCCGGATGCCATCGCGTTCCCGCGCGCCATGATGCACTCGGGCGACCTGCGCTTCTCGCTCTCGGGCCTCAAGACGGCGGTCGTCACCTACATCAACAACGAGCGCGATGCCGGCCGCGAGCCCAACGTTCCCGACATTGCCGCCAGCTTCCAGCAGGCGGTGGTGGACGTGCAGGTGAAGAAGGCGGAGATGGCGCTGCGGCAAACGGGCGCGCGCACGTTCTGCCTCGGCGGCGGCGTGGCGGCGAACCCGGTGCTGCGCGATGCCTACCAGGCGCTCTGCAAGCGCCTGCACGTGCGCCTGACCCTTCCGCCTTTGAGCGCCTGCGGCGACAACGCCGGCATGATAGCGCTCGTGGCCCTCGACCGCTACTATGCCGGGAAGTTCTGCCCCTTGGACGCCGATGCCCAAGCCCATGCGAATTTAGACGAACCTTATTAATTAGTATAGAACATAGGTTCGCTTTATGATATACTGACGTCATCGATAAATCGCATGGCGTTGTGCTCGACCAAGCACCCTCCTGTCCAAAACGCCCCGGACCGAAGGAGGGAATCATATGGTCGATTCTTCTGTGAAGCTGTTCGAAAGCCAGGAAATACGCTCGGCGTGGAACGAGGACGAGGAGGAGTGGTACTTCTCCATCGTCGACGTGGTCGGTGCTCTGACGGAGAGCCAGGATGGCCGAAAATACTGGAATAAGCTCAAGCAGCGCCTCAAGGACGAGGGAAATGAAACGGTGACAAATTGTCACCAGTTGAAACTGAAGGCCGCCGACGGCAAAATGCGCCTGACTGACGTAGCAACCACCGAGCAAATCCTCCGTATCGTCCAATCCATCCCCTCCAAGAAAGCCGAGCCGTTCAAGCTGTGGCTCGCGCAGGTGGGCTCCGAGCGCATCGACGAGATCATCGACCCCGAGTTGACGCTCGACCGCGCTCTGGAAACGTACCTCAAAAAGGGGTACGACCGCAACTGGGTCAACCAGCGCCTGCAAACCAGCCAGGTGCGCAAGGGGCTCACCGACGAGTGGGAGAGGCGCGGCGTCGAGAAGGGCAAGGAGTACGCTATCCTCACCGACGAGATAACGCGCGCCTGGTCGGGGATGACCACTCGCCAGTACAAGGATCTCAAAGACCTCAAGAAGGAGAACCTGCGCGATAACATGACCACGCTCGAGCTGGTGCTGAACACCTTGGCGGAAGTGACGACGACGGAGTTCTCGAAAGCCAGCCAGCCTGAGGGCTTCGAGGAGAGCCGCCAGGTGGCACGCGAGGGCGGGAGCGTGGCCGGCGCGGCCCGTGCGCAGATAGAGGCCCGCACGGGCAAGCCGGTGACCACGTCTGAAAAAGCTCGCGACTTCGCGAACCTGATAGAAGACGTGCTCGAGACCGATTACGAGCTAACCGAAGGAACGGGGGAGCCTGAAGGGGACTGATCCGGAGGCTCGCGTGAGGCGGGCTGCGGCACAACGAGTCGCATGCGGCTGTCTGCTCGGACGCCCCTTCTAAGAGGTCCTTTGGGAAGCGGGTTAAATTGCCGGGTCTGCGTCGCGACGCTTCCCTAGGCCTTCTTGCGGTCGCGCCTGGTACTCGGGTACGAGAACCAGGCGACTACCCAGGCGGCAAGGATGCAGCCCATGACGCAGCAGATGGTGGCGGGGAAGCCGGCCGCGTCGTTGACGAGCCCCCAAACGATGGAGCTGACGCCTATGCCGACGTCGCTCGCCAGAAGGTAGAGGGCGTTCGCGGCGCCCCAGCGCTCGGCGGGCGTGTTCTTCACGGCCACCGATTGGTTGAGCGGCATGCTCACGCCAAGGCAGACGCCGTACAGGATGCCGGCCGCGTAGTAGGCGAGGTCGCTCGATCCGGCCATGAGCAGCAGCAGGAAGCCGGCGAGCCCGCAGGCCGTCGAGGCGGTGCAGATCTTGAGGGGAGCGACGCGGTCCATGAAGGACTTCGACTTGAGGCGCACGGCTATCATGCTCAACGCCGAGAGCGTGTAGAACAGCCCGGGGTTTACCACGCCCAGGGATGTGCCGTACAGCCCGACGAAGAAGATGCCGAATCCGAATGCCGGGCTCAGCACCACCATCGGCAGCGCACCCGGCAACGCGCTCAACTCGAAGAAGCGCCCGAGGCCGCGGGCGGAGGGCTCGGGCGCAGCGCCGCGTGCCTGCCGGTTGTCGGTGACGCGGGCGGCGCACGGCCCAGCCCCGCCATGGCCTCCCCGCGCTTCGTCATGCTCCAACTCGCGGCGCTCCTCGTACAGCCGCCGGTACGCCGCGGTGGCGGGCAGGCGCGAGGGGTTGCGCTCGTAGCGGCAGAGCGCGGCGAGCACCAGGCCGAGCGCCGCGATCACGGCAAGGCCCAGGTAGAGGTTCGCGGCGGGGTCGGTGTTCACCAGGAACAGCGCCAGCGCCGGGCCCACGGACATGGCGAGCGCCTGGCCCAGCCCGTAGTAGCCGATGCCCTCGCCCAAACGGGAGAGGGGCAGCACGTCGGCTGCGGCGGTCGCCGAGGCGGTGGTGGCGGCCGAGAAGCCCACGCCTTGCACGATGCGGCAGACCACGAACACGGCGTCGTTGGAGCTGACGGCCGGCACCAGCGTGCCTGCCAGCAGCAGCGCCGCCCCGCCCACCATCACGCGCAGCCGGCCGGCGCGGTCGACGAGCGGGCCGCACACGATGCGCGCCGCTGCGGCCGCGGCCGAGAACACGGCGGCCAGCACGCCGGCGAATGCCGTGCTGCCGCCCATGCGCGCAATGAACACGGAGGTTCCCGAGTTGAGGCCCTGGCCCACCATGAAGCAGCACAGCGTGCCCGCCACGACGATCACGAACAAAGGCGACCATAAACGCTCGCGGCTCCCTGTCCCGCCTTGGCCTTGGCCGATTTCCCGAGGAGCTGCACTTGCGCCAAGCGATCCGGCAGGAACGTTGTCGCCGCCTGCGCCGGGCGCGTCGAGATTGCCGTACTCGGCAACCCCTTCGAGCGAGTCGCATGCGTCGAGCTCCTCAAGTGCAACGGCACCCTCGGAGATATGAGCGGTTTTCGAGTCCATGATGCCATCCTACGCCTTTCGGCATGCTCCGCATCATACCCAACGCTTGATTTCGCCCGCTCTGCACGCAAGTCGGTTGCGTTCGGGATGTCCCAAAGCCCCGTGCCGCGCAGGTCGGCCCTATCGCGCCGGTTTTCTCGCCACGTGGACCGCGGCGATGCCGCCAGTGTAGTTCTTCCAGATCACATCCTCGAATCCGGCCTTCTCCATCATGGCCGCCAAGCCCTGCTGGTCGGGGAACGCCTTGATCGAGCGCGCCAGGTACACGAAACCCTCGCGGTCGCCCGTGATGAGCCCGCCCCAGAACGGTATGAGGTGCTTGAGGTAGAACCCGTACAGCGCGCGCCACACGGCGTTCGGAGGCGTGCTGAACTCCAGGCACACGAGCGAGCCGCCCGGCTTCAGCACGCGGAACATCTCGCCGAGCGCCCGGTCGCGCTCGGGCATGTTGCGGATGCCGTAGGCCATGGTGATCGCATCGTACGACTTGTCCGCGTAGGGGATGTCCTGCGCGTCCACCACCTCGAAGTCCACCGGCACGCCGCAGGCCTTGCCGTCGGCATAGTGCATGCGCGCCACGTCGAGCATCTCGCTCACGAGGTCGGTGCACTGGATGTGGGCCGGCCGCTTCGCGCGCGCCACGGAGAACGCCACATCGCCCGTGCCGCCCGCGATGTCCAGCACGTCGTCGTCCGGGCCGATGGGGGCCTGGCGCATCATGCCGGCGAGCCAGGCCTTGTACGCGCCGAAGCTCGACACGGCGTTGAACCGCTCGTACTTCTTCGCGATGGCCGAGAATATCTCCTTCACGCGCGCGGACGAGAGGTCCGCGGGTGCTTCCTTGCCGGTGGCGGTGTCGATGCTCACAGGTGGCGCTCCATCAGGTAAACGTGGTCGGTCGATTGGCGAAGCCCCAGTATAGCGCGACGCCCCGAGAAGTCGATCGTTATCTCGCAGGTTCTCCTTAGATGGTCGGCCAGATACGGCACCGCGAACCCAATGGCTGGACAAAATCGAAGGCTGGGAGTGCGGCAGCCCGCTTGGACCGCCTAGACGGCGTAGCCGAGCCGCCTCCTGCGGCCCGTGATCGTATCGTACACCATCCGGCCCTCCTCGCGGAAGCCCTTGAGCCTGCCGTCCCTGTACCA